>JBGAHY010000006.1:0-101955 GCA_044225925.1 Allosphingosinicella sp. | reverse complement strand
TGCTGCGGCCGCGCCACGCCTGCCCCGGGGAGAGTCCGCCTGAGTCTTGCGTTCGCCCATTGGTTCGCCGAACGGCAAGGCCTCACGACGAAAGGTGGCCAGGCGAAATATCCCGCGCTGGTTCTCACCACCTGCATCCTCGCCTCGAGCCTGTCCTTCATCGATGGCTCGGTGCTGAACGTCGCGCTGCCGGCGATCGGGCAGAGCTTCGACGCCCACACCGCCGAGGTGCAGTGGGTGATGAACGCGTTCACGCTCCCGCTGTCGGCCCTTCTCCTGCTCGGCGGCGCGGCCGGCGATCTTTATGGGCGGCGGCGGATCATGCTGCTCGGCATCGCCTTCTTCCTGCTCGCCTCCCTGCTCTGCGCCGCCTCGCCGAATCTCACCCTCTTCCTGGGCGCCCGCGCCCTCCAGGGGATTGGTGCGGCGATGCTGCTGCCGAACAGTCTGGCGACGCTCAGCGCCTCTTTCTCCGGCGAGAAGCGTGGGCGTGCCGTCGGGACCTGGGCGGCGGCCGGGGCGATTGCCGGAGCGGTCGCGCCCCTGATCGGCGGCTGGCTGGTGGACGGGCCGGGCTGGCGCTTCATCTTCCTGCTCAACATCCCCTTCGCGCTCGGCGCCATCGCGCTTGGCTGGCGCTTCGTGCCGGAAAGCCAGAACGAGCAGCGTCCGCCGCCCGACTGGCTTGGCGCGATCCTGGCGACACTCGGACTCGGCGCGCTCACCTTCGGCCTCACCGCCTGGTCCTCCACCGACAAGGTCGGCACCGGCGCCGGCGCGACCATCGCGGCCGGCGTCGTCATCCTCGCCCTGTTCTTCTGGCTCGAAGCGCGACGCGGGAAAGAGGCGATGGTGCCCTTGCACCTGTTCGGCTCGAAGGCGTTCCTCGGCCTCACCTTCTTCACCTTCGCCCTTTACGGCGCACTTGGCGGGCTGATGCTGCTCCTGCCTTACACGTTGATCGAGGCGCTCCATGATCCGGCGACCATGGCGGGCCTCGCCGTCCTCCCCTTCCCGATCATCGTGGCACTCGGCTCCCCGATGATGGGCAAGCTCGCCGCCCGGATCGGGCCGCGCTGGCCTCTCACCATCGGGCCTTTGATCGTCGCCGGCGGCTACGCGCTCGGCATCCGCGTCGGCACCGATGGCGGCTATGTCGCCACGGTCCTCCCCGCCATCCTCGCCGTCTCGCTCGGCATGGCAATCGCGGTCGCGCCGCTCACCACCGCGGTGCTGAGCGCGGTCGACGAGCATCATGTCGGCACCGCCTCGGGGCTCAACAGCGCGGTCTCGCGCGCCGGCGGGCTGATCGTCACGGCTCTGCTCGGCGTCGTTCTCTCCCAGCAAGGGGAATCACTGGTCACCGCGCTTCATGAGGCGGCTCTTGTCGGCGCGGGCCTGGCCCTGCTCTCGGCTCTGACCGCCTTCGCGACTTTGGGTCAGGTGCGCGTCAGACCTTCGCCCGGAACGGCGTGAAGTCCGTCCGCTCGTCATAGACGTCGATCCCTTCCTTCCGCTTCAGCCAGCCGACGACGACATAGGTGACCGGGGTCAGGATCACCTCCCAGGCGACTTTCAGCCCCCATTGGGTGAGGCCGAGGAGGATGATCGTGTGCGCGTCCATCACCCCGAAGAAGGCAACGGGGTAGAAGATCAGACTGTCGACGCCCTCGCCCGCGATCGTCGAGCCGATCGTGCGGGTCCACAGATGCTTGCCCTTCGTCCAGATCTTCATCCGCGCGAGCACATAGGAGTTGACGAATTCGCCGGCCCAGAAGGCGATGACCGAGGCGAAGACGATCTGCGGCACCTGACCGAAAATCTGGCTGTAGGCCTCCTGCCCATGCCAGCTGCTCGCCGGCGGCAGCGCCACCACTACGGTCGACATCAAGGCCATGAAGACCACGCCGACGAAACCCGCCCAGATGCAGCGGCGCGCCCGGGCATAGCCATAGACCTCGGTCAGCACGTCGCCGATCACGTAGGAGATGGGAAAGAAGAGGATGCCCGCCCCGAACGCCCATTCGCCCCCGCCGGGCAGCGGGAAGGCGGCGATCTTGCCGGCGCCGATCACGTTGGAGAGCAAAAGGATGGCGACGAAGGCCGCCATCACGAAATCGAAATAGCGCAGGGGCCGCCCGGCCAGCGCCCCCGCCTCGACGCGCTCGATATCAGACGTGCTCATCTGTCCCCCTCAAAAACCGAACAGGCCGGAGCCCGCGAGATTGCGCCGCAGGTCTGCCGCCTGCTGCGTGCGCCCGGCCCCTAGCGCGATCCCGTAATCCTGGACCATCTGCGCCTGCGCCTCCAGCTTCGCCTCGGCGAAAGCGGTCTGCCCGCACTCATAATGATAGAGCGCGTTGCGGTCGAAATTGCAGGCCTCCAGCTCGTTCAGATAGCGCAGGCCGAAGCGCAGCACGCCGAGCCTTTGATACTGCCAGATATGGGTCATCTCGTGCATCAGCAGGCTGGCGTCGCCACCTTGCGAGAAATCCTCGACCAGCCCCCCGCGGAAGAAGATCGTGCGGATGAGCGTGATCGCGTCCACGCCAGGCTTGCGGAACGCCATATGCGCGCCGGGATTGCCGCCCGTGCCCTGGCAAAGCCGCACGCGGCTGTAATCCAGCCCGTCGCCGAAGGCGGCGCCAAGCATGTTGCGCTCGCCTTCGGTCAGCGGCCTGCGCGACAAATCCGCCATCCAATTGCCCCTCCGGCGCGGCACCATAAGCAGCGGCATCAGGAATCGGAATTCCGATCTTCACCAAAGCGCGCTATCGGGGCCGCCACGCGCCCGTAGCTCAGTTGGACAGAGCACGAGCCTTCTAAGCTTGGGGTCGCAGGTTCGAATCCTGCCGGGCGCGCCACTATAAGTTATTGTTTTTACTGATTTTTATTGAATTCCGACGGCCTGGAATTGTGCCCGCATTTCCGAGGCTTTGCAGGCCTGCTCTGCCCCAGTCGTGGCCAAGAGACCATTTGTCCGCGATGCGTGGGCAATTCCTGGCCGGCTTTCTCCCGCGGCAGAAAAGTGTCCCCAAAGGCAAAAAAACGGGAAATCCCCCAACGGTGCTGAACGTCCGCAATGGGCGGAAAGCGGGCAACCATTTGGGTCATTGGCGCGCGCACCAAGTATCCAGCGAGATTTGGCTTCCAGCGAACTCCTTAAGGTTGCGCGAAGGCCGGGGCGCTTCTAATCTGTTCACCGAAAGTGCTCTGAATATTGCAATTATTTGTCCGGGAATTCACGTTGTGGGAAAGTCGGCGTTGCAGCGCTATCGAGGGAAGGAGTCGTCGGCGACGACTAGCCGAACCGAGATTCAATCGCCCGACTTCTATTCGACGAGCGTCGGCCTTGCCCGGATTCTGACCGGGACCGCGGCGGCGCAGGCGATCGTGCATCCAGCGCAGCCGACGATTTTCGGCTCCACCGGGAACGACGTCATCACCGGCACCGCCGGCGCGGACCGGATCGAGGATGCCTGGGGCGACGATGTCATCGATGGCGGCGATGGCGACGATGTGATCGTCGATTATGGCGGCAGCAACATCCTGCGCGGCGGCCTCGGCAACGATTATATCTTCATTCCCTGGCAGATCCGGGGGACCTTCACCTCGGACAATCGCGAAATCAATGTCATCGAAGCGGGCGCCGGCAACGACGTGGTCCGCTTCGAGCTCGGCTTCTATCAAACGGTGACAATCGATCTCGGCAGCGGAAACGACCTGCTGACGCTCGACTGCCACGGGATGTACGGCTCTCATTATTCGATCACCACTGGCGCGGGCGCGGATCGAATCAGGCTCGACTACACGATGGGCCAATGGCTGGAGCCCGGCCCGGCGCCCATCGTCATAACGGACTTCACCGTTGGCACCGGCGGCGACGTCCTCGATCTCAGCGGGGCGCTCGCGCGCTTCTTCGCTTATTATTCCGTGCCAGCGAACCCGTTCCCCGGCGGTTATGTCCGGTTGATCCAGGACGGCGCCGACGTGATCGTGCAGTTCGACGTGGACGGCAACGGCCCGTTGGGGAGCGAGTCCTATTTGCGCGACGTCGTCCGGTTGACCAACGTCTCGCTCGGCGCACTCACCGACTATAATTTCGCCGGCTATGCGCTGCACGGCGGCGCCCTGGCCCAGACGACGATCACCGGCACGGCGGAAGCGGACGGGCTGAGCGCCGACATTGGCGGCTCGACCCTCCTCGGCCTCGGCGGCGATGACCGGCTGTATGGCAGCGCCGGCAACGACCTGCTCGAGGGCGGCTCCGGCAATGACGCGCTCGACGGCGGCGAGGGCGACGACATCATCCGCGGCGGCGAGGGCAACGACATCCTGAACGACAATGGCGGCAACGATCTGATCGAGGGCGGCGCGGGGGATGACATCATCGCCATTTCCCGTCCCGCCTTGCTCAGGGGTTTGCCCGGGATCACCGAAACCATCACGATCAATGCCGGGGACGGGCAGGATTTCGTCAGCTTCGACCGGCAGCCGCGGGAAAGCGCGGTCTATCAGGAGCTGCGCAAGGTCGTGCTCCGCGTCGATCTCGGCGCGGGCGACGACCGCCTCGTCATCACCCACTATTTCGACGACATGCGGTTCACGCTGGGGGCGGGCGAGGATCATGTCGTCATCGGCGGCCGCTGGGACGAGTTCACCGATCCGATCGTGATCACGGATTTCGCCGCGGGCGCCGGCGGTGACGTGCTTGAGCTGGACCGGACCTTGCTCGGCGCACTGGGCTGGGATGAACTGAGCAATCCCTTCGCCGGTGGCTGGCTGTTGCTCCAGCAGCAGGGCGCCGACACGGTCGTCGTCTTCGACTATGACGGCACGGCTGGCGGCGATCAGGGCGCTAGCAACCTCTTCACGATCGCGCGGCTGCTTAATGTCAGCGCCGCCAGCCTGACCGCGTTCAACTTCCACGGCTGGCAGCCTGGCGGCGCGGCCTCGACGTTCCTGGTGACCAATGGAACGGCCGGCGACGACACGCTCTATGGCGGCAACGGGAACGACGTGATCGACGGCGGCCCTGGCAATGACTGGATCGAAGACAACAAGACCGGCAACGACAGCCTGTCGGGCGGCGACGGCAATGATGTCATCATCGTCAATCACAACAATTACAAGCAATTGCCCGAGGTCATTACGGTCAGTGGCGGCGCCGGCAACGACCGGGTCGAAAGCCACGCCAATTGGGGGTCCGTCAGCATCGACCTTGGCTCGGGCGACGACCGCGTCGAGCTCTTCGCCCGCCCCGACAACGGCGTCCTGCTGACCCTCGGCGCCGGCGTCGACACGATCGTCCTCAACGCCGGCATGAGCAGCCAGGTCGGCAAGGGCGCGATCACGGTCACCGACTTCACTGCCGGTGACGGCGGCGACCGGCTCGATTGGACATTGTTCGCCGGCTACGCCTTCTACAACGAGCAGCAGCAATTCATCTTCAAGTTCGGGCCGGAGCTCAATCCCTTCCTCGGGGACCAGGCCCGGCTCATCCAGTCGGGCGCCGACACGCTGCTGCAGATCACCACCACGTTCACGCCCCATCCGAGCAACTGGGTAACGATGATGGTGTTTCGCGACACGGTCGCGAGCGCGCTCACCCCCTACAACATCGGCTTCAAATCCTATCTGCCGACCCAGACAGGCGACAATGGCGACAATGTCCTGACCGGCGGCGCGGCGCCGGACGTGCTGCTCGGCAATGGCGGCAACGACACGCTGAACGGCCTCGGCCAGAATGACGTACTCCGGGGGCTGGACGGCAATGACAATCTATCCGGAGGCGCTGGCGACGACTACCTTCAGGGCGGTGCCGGTGACGACAATCTGCTCGGCGGCGACGACAATGACTGGCTGAGCGGCGGCGGCGGCCGCAACCTGCTCGATGGCGGCGCCGGCGATGACAATATTTTCTCGGACACCACGCTCGACACGATCATCGGCGGCGCGGGCAATGATCTGATCCACGCCGTTGCCGGAGATCCCGGCGCAGGCGTGCAGACCGGCTCGCTTGACGCCGGTGACGGCAACGACGTGGTCTACATCGATTCCGTCTCGCGCACGGATTATCTGGTCAATCTCGGCGCCGGCGACGACATCATCCATTTCAACCGCGGCTTCGGCAGGCTCACGCTCGGCAGCGGCCGGGACACGATCTATTACGAGGCGCCCCCCAACGTTTATGTGGATGTCGAGATCGTCGATTTCGCAACCGGCAACGCCGGCGATATCTTTGATCTTACTACCTATCTCAACAGCCGGGGCGTTGCCTTCACCGCCATCGACCGGGGGCTCAATCCGTTCGCGCTGGGCTATACGGAACTCCGGCAAGTCGGCAACGACGTCGAGCTCTACCTATGGCCCGACGGCTTCCCGGACACCGACGTCTTCAGCGCGCCCAAGGTCATCCGCTTCCTGAACACCGATATCCACAATTTCACCGCCGCCAATTTCGGCGGCTTCGATCCGCAGGTTTCGGCGAATCTCCCAACCCTTGTCAGGCAGAACACGACCGTCGCCGCAGGCCAGACCCTGGAAGCTGTGGACCTCGCTTATTCGCCGAGGCTTGAAGGCGCGGTTCATATTCTTTTCCGGGGCTCCAGCACCACGAGCAATGTCGATTTCACCAACCATGGCACGGTCATCAGCCGCGTCACGGCCAACGGTCTGTTCTCGATTACCGGCGCCTACGTGTACGAGACGGTCAGTGGCGGCTCTTTCGTGAACGCCACTGACGGTCGCTTCATCGTCAAGAGTGACTATTTGCCCGCCTCAGGCCTTTTGGAGGAAGGGTTCGCCACCTACGGATTCCGCACGTTCAACAATGCCGTCCGCTTCCAGAATGACGGCTATTTCGAGGTCACCGCCGTCGCCGGAATCGCCAAGGGCGTTTTCACCGGCTGGGACTCGACGACCCGCTATCCGGTCGTCAACACCGGCACCTTCATCGTCAACAGCGGCTATGAGGCCTATGGCTTCGAGATCGCCCGGGAAGCTGCGTTCAGCAATAGCGGCACGATCACCGTGCACGGCGGCGAGTTCGCGGTCGGCCTCTGGTTCACCGATTATCAGAACAACCAGTTCAGCAATACCGGCACGATCACCGTCACCACCGGCCCGAACTCTCCCTACGCCTCAATCGGCCTGATCGCCTATCACGGCAACTCAGCCGGCTACAATTTCAGCAATGCCGGCACGATCAACGCGGACATCGCCTTCCTGTCCAACGACGGCAACAGCAACAGCGACATCAACGGGGACATCTTCGTCAATACCGGCACGATCTACGGCGACATGGTGATGGGCGATGGCGGCGACCGGATCACCAATAGTGGCTGGATGAACGGCTATGCCGACATGGGCGCAAAGAACGACGTGTTCGATAGCTTGTTGGGAATCTATGTTGGCTTCATCGATGGCGGCACCGGCGACGATATCCTGATCGCGAGCCGGGGCGAGCAGATTCTGTACGGCGATTACGGAAGCGATCAGCTCTATGCCGGTGAGGGCGACGATATCCTGATCGGCGGCCGCGGTTCGGATTCGATGGACGGCGGCGCCGGCTTCGACCTGATCTATTATACTGACAGCTGGGGCCCGGTAACGCTCGACTTCGCCACCGGGCTGGCGAATGACGTCGGCGGCAACGACCGCTTCCGTAATATCGAGGGAGTCGTTGGTTCGGCCTATGCCGACACCTTGCTCGGGGCCGGCGCGAACGACTTTCTGGAAGGTGCCGGCGGTAACGACGTGATTTCCGGCGGCGCTGGCGACGACACTATCCTCGGCGACACCGGGGACGACCAGCTCACCGGCGGCGCGGGCGCAGACACCTTCATCTTCTCGATCGGCGATGGCGTCGACACGATCACCGATTTCAGCGTCCAGGAGGACACGCTCGAGATTTACGGCTTCACCAGCGCGCAGCAGATCCTGCAGGCTGGCAACGATGTTCGTGTGGTCCTCTCCGCGACAGAGAGCATCCTGCTGCGCAACGTCCAGGCGTCGAACCTGCTGGTGGGAGACCAGCTCGTCTTCCATGCGCAACCGCTTACGCCCGCGCCGGCGCCCGAGCTGCCCCGCGTCGATACGCAAATTGCCGGCGTGGAGGGGTTCAGGCTCTATGCCGGCGAGACCCTCCATGTCGTCGATCCGACATCCTCGCAACTTGGCCTCATCGCCATTCGTCACACAGCGGTGAACTTGGTCCAGCGGAGCGGCTCGGCGAATGCGATCATCGCAGGTGCCTTGGTCCTCGAGGCTACGGCCCAGGACAGCATTGCCAACGGCATCTTCTTCGCATCGCAGGTTACGATTCTGGCGACGGGCAGCATCGATATCGAGACGTCCGGCGCCATCATGGCGGTCGGCACCAACAGCTCGATCCTCAACGGCGGCCATATCCGCGTCGCGTCGAGCAACAGCGCCGCGCCGGTGCTCGACGATTACGATCTGCATTCGTTCAACGCCGGCCGCCAGGGCCAAATCAGCAGCGCGATCGGCGCCTGGCAGGATTCGGGTTATGCCTCGATCAACAACGGCACGATCGAGGTTTCGTCGTCGCGAATCTCCACCGGCCTCATCAGCATCAACAACAATAATGGCGCGAACAGCAGCTTCTGGAACACCGGCGACATCCTCGTTTCGGGCGCGATGGCCAGCATGGGCATGCTCTTCGCAGGCAGCGGTCATCCGGCGTTGTCGGAGCGGCCAAACTGGATCAACTCCGGCCGGATCATCGTCACCGACACCAATGCGCTGACCGACAGCGTCGGCCTCGGCATCTCCTACACCACCGGCGATCCCGGCTCGGGCCCTTATGCCGGCGTCGGCGCGAAATTCTGGAATAGCGGGATCATCCAGGCCGATTATGCTGTCAAATGGGCGGTCACCGTGACGCCCGACAAGGGCGGGACCTATACGTTCTACAATTCTGGCGAGCTGCGTGGTCTGGTCGATCTCAGCGCCGGCAACGAGACCATTTACAATAGCGGCCTGATCACCGGCCTGATCAACCTGCGCGAGGGCAACGACCTGTTCGACGGCCGCGGCGGCAGCCAGCTGGCGGGCGTGCTCGGCGGCCTCGGCAACGACACGATCTATGGTGGCAGCCTAGCCGACAAGCTCGACGGCGGCGCCGGCGACGACGTCATCGCCGGCGGTGCCGGCGCGGATCTGCTGACCGGCGGCGCCGGCAACGACATCTTCCATTTCGAGGCCGGCTTCGGCGCCGACACGGTCACCGACTTCACCGCCGGCAGCAGCGAGGATTCGATCCGGGTTTCGGGCTACGCCAATTATCAGTCGGTGCAGCAGCTCGGCGCGGACACTCTGGTGACCTTCTCCGCCACCGACACCATCCTCTTGAAGAACGTGCTCGCGAGCAGCCTGACCGCCGCGGACTTCAGCTTCTCGGCGGCCGCGCTCGCCGGCGCCACCATCCCCACCGCGCCCAACCAGCCGGTGTCGCTCAACTTCACGCTGAACCCTCCGAACGCGCCGCTCTTCGCCGCCATTCCTGGAATGAACCTGATTGGAACGGTGAACGGCGATAGACTGATCGGCGACAGCGGAAACGATGTTCTCGACGGCGGCGCAGGCAACGATCTCCTGATCGGTGGCGACGGCAATGACCGGCTGATTGGGGGCTTCGGTAACGACCGGATGGAGGGCGGCCTCGGCAGCGACACGTTCGTATTCAATTCAATTGGCGACAGCCGAACCTCTGCAATGCGCTCGGACGGCGTGAAGATCGTGCCAGACATCATCGCGGATTTCGCGAATGGCACCGACAAGATCGACCTCAGCGCGATCGACGCCAACATCAGCACCGTTGCGAACGACGGCTTCTCCTATATCGGCAATGCCGCTTTCAGCCACCAGGCAGGTCAGTTGCGCTGGGAAGCGATTGCGGGCGGCGGGGTCAACATCTTTGGCGACGTG
The DNA here is from genome assembly GCA_044225925.1 of Allosphingosinicella sp. GTDB lineage: Bacteria > Pseudomonadota > Alphaproteobacteria > Sphingomonadales > Sphingomonadaceae > Allosphingosinicella. Next base: position 92,004 of record JBGAHY010000006.1, on the reverse strand, counting down.
GACGGTGACGGGTTTGCCGACCTGCAGATCGTGGCGAAGGGGACTAATTTCATCATTCCGATGGACTTCGTCTTTTAGCGCCCCGACGGCAATTTGCGTGGATTCTAAGTCAGGCTCTTGAGGTCTCGCATGAGAGCCCTCCATCCTAGGTCAGGTCACCCGTGTCGCACGGGCCTGATTGGGCCGGCCGAACTTCTGCGTTTGGTCGAAAACTGCCAGTCAGTGTTGGGTGTATTGGGGCGCGATCAGTCTGGTACGAACCGGTGCTCGGTAAAATCCAGTCTGCTAACCAGCTGAACTTTCGAACCTAAATCAGGTACTTAGATCTTTTGTGGTCGCAAGTTCGAATTGTTGCTTGGGGCGCCACCATAAGTACTTGATATTATTGGCTTTTATTGCGTTTTGGGTGCGCGGAATTATGCCCGTATTTCCGGCACTTTGCAGGTCTGCAGCTCGCTCTTCGTGTCCGGGAGACGCTTTGGCCGCACCTGACCGAGAACTTTGTGCCCGATATCTCCGCGGCCAATTTTCTGTCCCCAAACCGACTGAAGCCAACATGGCTGCCCTTCGGTCTTACGGCTAGCCGGCGTCAGAACCGGATATGCCAGGCTGGGTACATCGCGCGGGCTCGGCCGAACACCTCGTTCAAGCCCATCTCGGAATGCTCACCGGTCAGCGTGTTGACGAACAGGAACCGGTATTGGTCGCCGAGACTCTGCGCAGTCAGCAACTCCGCTGCCGTGATGTTGAAGAAATAGCCCTTCAGGTCCGCCTTCATTGCGGCTCGGTTTGTCGATTTGATTTCAAGAAGCGTGATAGCCTCTATCGCGCTTGCGATAGCCTCAGGGCTGGTAAGATCCAGCTCCCGGTCCAATCGGACCATGTCGTAGGCTGCCCCGTAGAGAACCTTCTGACGCATCGCGAAGCCGACCAGGAGCGCGTTTCGTTCCGCCTTCGTCGGCGCCCGATAAGCCGCATCCTTGCCCTGCAGTATTGCGACGGCCTGGCGGGCCGTATCGTGGCCCAGCCCTCTCGAAGATTGCTTGGCAGCTGATGGAACGAGAGCGTCTTCGGTTAAATCCAGATTCAGGGGGCTAGCTTGGGGGTCCGCCCTCACAAACACTCTCCAATCGACGGATAGGGACTATAGTCCCTAGTGTTGCGAAGTCCAGTGAAGCCCATGCTCCGACATGGCGGACTGGAGAGTCATCGTTGGACGAAATGTGCGCCGCTTCCGGAAGGCGCGTGAACTGACTCAGGAACAGCTCGCCTTCGAATCTGGCCTCGACCTCACCTACATCGGCGGCATCGAACGCGGCCGGCGCAATCCTAGCCTGATGGCAATGGCGCGCATCGCCGCTGCGCTGCGGGTCGAACTGGCTGAGCTGGTTTCGATCGGGCCAACCTAGCCCAGGCGACAGCGCTGGGGCCGAGAAACTCGCAGCGGGATCTTCGAGGCATCGCGGAGGGCGCCGGCTACCGTCGGACAACGTCCGATTGGCCTGCCTTCAGTCTGACGCGAACCCGTCTCCAATCGCGCTACTCGCCAAATCGCCCCTGCTAAGACTCTGAAATGTCGCGACTATTTTTGGGCAAATTCTGTTTGTGGTCGCGAGTTCGAATTGTTGCTTGGGGCGCCACTATTAAATACTTGTTTTTATTGGATTTTATCTTTGTGGACTGACCGAAATTGTCCCCGCATTTCCGGGGCTTTGCGGACCTGCCGGCCGCCCTTCGTGTCCTAAGAGACGATTTGTCCGCGCCTACTGGGCGAAATTCGGGCCCAATTCTCCCGCGGCAGAGAAGTGGCCACAAACCGTCTCTTAGCAACTGACTCCCAACGCTCAAGGTCGAAGGGTGGGGAACGCAACAGTGTCCCGAACGCGAAAGAGCCGGCGACGGGCGCCGGCTCTCTCAAATTAGTGCGCTGTCACCGTAATCCTGTCCACCGTAATCCTGTCACCGTAATAACAAATCGATCACCTTGATCCAGCGTCGTTGAGCACCGGATCGTGACGGGATGCCGGAACAAGATAGGGCCGCAGCCGGCGTAGGTCTTCGAAGGTAAGGCGGCCGTTACACAGGCGGAGTTCTCGACCTCCACCTTCTGCGCGATAGCTCATAATGCCGTGCTGAACACTATAGTCATATTGGTACCGTCGCGTGGGTGACGCTCGAGGGCCATGCGGACCCTCGACGACATCGATCCGATAGCCCCCCCCCGCTCCATCGGTATTCTGGATGGAAAAGAGATGGCCGCCCTCGCGCCATTGCAGCGTCTGGCCAGGTTCAGGCAGCCTCGGTGGTGCGGACAGCAGGAGCGGAAAGCTGATGCACGCAGAGGATGTCCCGCAGGTCATGATCGGGCTGCCGTAGTCGTAGAGATTTCCCCGCAGGCGACCATAATCCAACCCGATGCCGCCGTGGCCACCAGGAGAGCGATCACAGAGATGGAACACCTCATCCCGCATCGGCTCCGTAGCTCCCGGTGGTGGCGAACCGCATGCCGCAACAACGGCCGCTAGCGTTGCAACCTTGCATACTATCGACAACTCTCTTGGCACCGCAGCACCCTCCACAGAGGAAGAATCTTGAGGCGATCACACTCATTGCGGAAGATGCGTACGATGTCGAGAACATCCCGTACGCCTTGAGCAATTACCGGTAATGGTGATCGTACATCGACTCCGACTAACACCGCGGAAAGCCTGGTGCTGAGTGACATTTTCCTAAGCCGTAAACACCTAACTGTGTTCTAGCCCACTCGTCCAGAAGTGAATGAAAAGGACCATCTCCACGCAAATAAGGACTAATGTGCAACGGCTCATGAAAAAACACGCGAGCGAAATCAGAAGGCGTCGACAACCAAGTTGAACGGTTGTCCCAGAAGAAAATCACATATTCCCCGGCACCAAGGTACTCAGTTGATGCCGGCGCTCCATCATAGTGATGCCTGTCACTGAATTCTAAGTAGGAAATTTGGTTCCAGTAGCTTCTTAATTTGTCTCCAATAGAAGTTCTATCTATTGATATAGCATAGCCAACGAAACCACTGATAGCAGTAGCAAAACTCCTTTCAAGAGCAGTTCCTCCGTATGAGGTTTTAGAAAATTGGCTTATGTCCAGAGGATGTGAACTCGGTCCTCCATATCTTGCGATGAAATCAAAAAAATTACTTCTTATAGCATCCGCCTGATCTTGAGTGAGGTCGTTGTCTGAAGTACGACCATCCTTGTTTGCATCGACCTCAATGCAGCGAGAAGCGGGTCCATGCGGCCCATTCGGGTACGATACGCAGATACGTATCTCGCCACTAGGATCAGTAAAGTTCCCCGGATTATTCCGGACATAGGCATAAATATTCATGCCGCCATCCATCCCGATGGGATCGGTCTGCATGAACCTGCCCATGGCCGGATTGTAGATACGGGCGCGGTAATAGGCCATGCCGATCTCCGGCACCCAGGCCTGGCCGGTATAGCCGAACCGGCCGGTCAACGTGCCCTGGACATTGCCATATTCGTCATAACGGTTGACCGCCGTCACCACGTCGCCGCTCGCGTCCGAGACCGCCACCACGCTGCCGCGCTCGTCGGCGTGGAAGTAGCGGCGGGTCGAGGTGCCGCTCCCTTCATACCACACCAAAGGCTCGTCGCTCCCGGGACCGAACACATAGCGGCGAAGGAGGGTAGTGTTGGAGCTATTATATTCCCCGATCAGCTGGCCGCCATCATAGCCGAACAGCGTCGTCGAACCGCCCGCTGTCCGGTAAAGGCGGTTCGCCGGATCGTAGCTGAGCGTCGTGCTCGACGGCGCCGAGTTCAGCAGATTCTCCGACGAATAGCCGTAGCTGCTCGACCCGATCGCCGAGACATTGCCCCGGCTGTCATGGCTGTTGCTCACCCCGCCCACCGCGGTCAGCTGGTTCAGCCCGTTCGCGGTCCCGGTCACATTGGCGTTGGCGTGACCGGTATAGGCGTAGCTGTCGTTCGAGAGGATGGTCGAAGCGATCTCGCCCGCCGGGTTCAGGGTGTAGTCGAAGGTGACGTCGCTGACCGTGCCGTTGAGGTTCTGCACCAGTTGGGTCAGGCGAGAGACATTGTCGTAGCTGTAGCTGGTCACCGCGCCGTTGCCGCGGGTCAGCGATGTGCGCCGGCCCCGGTCGTCCCAAGCATAGGTAGCGAGCAACGTGTTGCTGCCGGATGGGTTCTCTCGGATTTCAGTGAGGTCGTTCGCGACATCATAGGTATAGCCGACGACAAGTCCGTCATCCGGATAGGTCATGCGCGTGCGACGGTTCGCAAGATCATATACATAGCTCGTCACGCCATGCGTATCTCCCTGGCTGATGTTCCGCCCGAGCGCGTCGAAGGCGAAGGTCAAAGTCTGCGCCGAAGTCGAGACGGAGGTCGCCCGCCCCAGCAAATCATAGGCATAGGCTACGTCCAGCTCGGAGCCCGGCAGGTTCTTGAGGGTCGGCCGGTTCAGCGCGTCATAGGTATAGGCGATGCTGTTGCCGTCGCGCAGGCGCAGGCTCGAGACCAAAGGGGTCGAGACTGTGCTGCCCCCGACCGTCGCGGTCGCGTAGCTCAGCTCCGAATAATCGGTCGAGGAGCTGGCGCCCGCCGTCGAAGGATCCGGCATGCGCGTCCGCGAGAGCCGGTCGAGCCCGTCATAGACATAGGTGGTCTTGTTGCCGTTGGCGTCGGTGACGGTCTCGACCTGGCCGTTGTTACGGTAGGTCATCTGCATCTCGTCCGCCGCCACGCCACTGACGCCGTAGCCGGTCTCGACCTTGGTCAGCTGGCCGGCATTGTCGAAGGTCCGGCGCGTGATCCGGTCGGGGCCGTAGCTGCCCTGCGTGTCCAGCGTGCAGGCGTCGGAGGGCAGCGAGGCGGTGGCGAACTCGCTCGGGTTCATCCGCTGCGCGCTGCACTGCGCCCGGCCGAGCCCGTCATAGCTGGTCTGGGTCAGCTGGTAGGTGGTGCCGCCCGAGGCGAGGCGCTGCACGACCGGGCGGGCGTTCGCGTCATATTCGACAGCCACCTCCTGCGCGGAGGAGAAGCTCGCCCAGTCGCCGTCGGACTGGCTGTTCACATTGCCCTGCTCGACCTTGGTCGGCAGGCCGTTCGTATAGGTGGCGCGAACCGCCCGGTGGTGCAGGCTGCTCCCGCCATCCGGATCGGGGCCGACCACGCCCACCACCTGCCGCGCCGCATTGTAGCGGTAGCGGGTCGTGTCGGCGCTGCCCGAGAGCGGGCCGTCCACGGTCAGCAGATTGCCCATGGCGTCATAGGTCATCGCGCTGGTCGCCGAGAGCGACCCACTGCCGTCGCGCTGCTCGACGGAGGTGGTGTTGCCGTTCGCGTCATAGGCAATCACCGTCCGGCGCTCATTTGCCGTGCCGATGCAGCCGGACGCGGCGTCGCCTGAGGCGCAGCTGGACGTGCCGGTGAGCCGATACTCGCCATTGGTCAGCGTGTAGCTGTAGCGCGTCTCGGGCCGCGTCCCGCTCCCGCCCGGCGCGGGCGACGTCATCGCCGTCACCCCGCCATGGGTGGCGTCATAGGTGTAATTGGTGACGTTGCCGCTTGCGTCCGTGGTCGTGTTCGGTTGGTTGCAAGTAACCGGGTTGCTGCACGTGGAATCGTAGCTGGCGGTGGTCACCATGTCGTTCAGGCCGGAGCCGGACTTGGCGACCGCGCGCGTCTCGGTGACGTTGCCGCGGCCGTCATAGGTGTAGTTGACATAATTGCCCTCCGGCGCGGTGACGCGGGTCAGGCGGCCATTGCCGTCATAGGCATAGCTGGTGACGCGGCTCAGCGGATCGGTCACCGAGGTCGGCCGGTCGATCGTGAGGTCCGAGACCACGGTGGTCACGTTGCTCCCCGCGTCGGTCACAGTCATCGTCGCGGTCGAGCCCGAGACGCTGCGCGAATAGCTGGTGGTGACGCCCTCGCGGGTGACCGCGCTGACCTTGCCGCTGCTGTAGCTCACCGACGTGGTGTCGCTACCGGCACCGGGCCGGCGGATGCCTGTGATGCCGTTGGCGCCGCCGGCGAACCGCCAGGCGTTGCCGCCAAGGTCGGTGACCTGGATCACGCCGGACGAGGGATAGGAATAGCTGACGCTGCCCTGCGGCGAATAGCTGATCGCCGTGTTGTAGAAATCCGCGCTCGTCCGCTGAGACCAGCTGCTGGGCGCGCCGCTGCCGCCGCCGCCACTCCCCGAGGCATAGTTGAAATCGACCTCATAGCCGTAGCTGTTGCGGACGCTGGTCAGCCGCACGCTGTCGACGGTGCACTGGTCGGGCTCCAGCTCGTCGCACATCATCCACGGCTCCCAGGCGAGGGAGACCGTCCTGCCGTCCGGTGAGGTCACCGTGTCGGGCACGAACTCGCAGGAGAGCGCGCCCGGCGTGCAATTGGGGTCCTTCAGGACGAAGGCGATGGTTGTGCCGTCCGCGGCGGTGTGGACGAAGGAGCTGTTGAGGGTCGAGCCATTGCCTTGGTTGGAGGCGCCGAAGCCGCTGCTGAACGTCTCCTGCTGGGGGCCGAAATAGACGGAAATCTGGCTGGTGCCCTGCCAGAGCCTGATCCCGTCCCACAGGAGGCCGGCATTGCCGGTGCTCGGGACGGCGTTGCGGACGAGGCTGAGCGCGCCTTCGCCCGAGCCGATCGTGCCCTCGTTGAAGGCCATGACGAAATCGCCGCGCGCGAGATCGACGCCGTTCGCGTCGAGATTGCGGTGGGCGGGCGGCGCGGTCTGCGCGCAGGCCGGATTGGTCAAAGCGGTGGAGGCAAGCAGGGCGCAGGACAGGGCGCCCGCGCGAAGCAGGGTCTTGGTCATTGTCAGTCTCCGAATGGAAAGTTTGGGGTCTCCCGGCGTGGCCGGGGCCGGGCGCCGCTACGGCGCGCCGATCACGTTCTTCAGCGTCCGGTTGTCGGCCTTGTCATATTCGTAGCGGGTGAGGACGTTGGCGTTGACGCTGCCACTATGCTGGACGTTCACAAGCCGGCCGCGCGCGTCATAGCTGAAATTCTGCGTCTCCGACGCATTGGCCACGGCGACGGCGGCGAGCGCGGTCAGGCCAATGCCTGCGGCGGCTAAGATTTCGGTCTTCTTCATCTCGTGTCTCCTTATTGGTGGGGAGCCCCGCCGGGCCAAGGGGGAAACCCGGCGGGGCGGCGGCGACCCCGAGGACCGAGTCGCCACCATGAACAGAAGAAGAACATTTGAAATCCAACATTGCAAGCGCGATAACCCATTAGGTTCATGATTTGTCATTTTGGGAGGAGAATGCGGCTCGGAACGGCATTGCGTCGACACGCCCGCCTAACCGGCTTGCCGATCGCGGAGCGGCATCAAGTGGTGCCTGCTACCCTGGGTCCCCAGCCACCGATCCAATGGGAGATGAATCTCTACCGGCGATGACGAGGCGTCGACGGACCGGGCTTGGTCGCCCTCGCCCGGTCCTGACCGCCCAAGGCAAATTGAACGGCTGAAGTGTTAGTCTCTCTATGTGGCGGGGCATGTCCGCATTCCGCGTCGATCCACGCCGGGCGCCATCTTCACTTTGTCACATTGCGGCGAGCCTAGTCTGACGCGAACCCGTCTTCGCGGGGAAATGCGCGGATCGACCCTATCCTAACCCACTAGATTTGCGCCGTAAAATCTAGGCGTGCAACATTTATGGTCGCAAGTTCGAATGTTGCTAGCGGCGCCACCATAAGTGATTGGTTTTACTAGTTTTTATTGGTGTGAGATATATCGCAATTGTCCCCGAATTTCCGGGACTTCGCGACCTCCCAGACCCTCTCTCGTGGCCAAGAGACAATTTGTCCGCACCGTCAGCTCGCTTTCAGGGCCACGATCTCCCGCCGCCAAAAAGTGTCCTCAAAGGCATAAAGTTGGATCTTCCGTAGCGACTGCGAACGTCCCAACGTTGGAAGCGGACCTACAGCTTTGCCATTAACTGCGTTGAATCGCGACATCACGTTGTCACTATCTGTGACCACTCAAGTCCGAACCTGGAAAGGTATTTACGAAGGCGATCGGCATCATTCGCGGTGCTGCGGCGGAGGCGCGACGCGGCAAATAGGGTTCGCCCCGCCTCCGACAATGATCGGCTCGCCCGACAGACCCGCAGCACCTCGGATAGCTGGACCAAGTCAAATGGGTCGATCGCCGCAGCCGCCTTCTCACCAATCACATCCGCCAGCTCGTTTGCGGCCCCGCCGCCCGTCCCCGCCCAGAGCCGCCGTAGCCGCGCTATCTCGCTGTCCACGCACTCCACATCGATCCGCCCGCGCGGGCTCAAGGTCGCCATGCGCGTCACGCTGGCGGCGAGGTCTCGGAAATTGGCTGGCCAGCGTGCTTCGGGCGAGACGGCAAACGCGAGGTAGCGGTCACGCGCCTCCTTGTTGAAGCTGACCCGGTCCCCTTCCCGTTCGGCGAAGCGATCCAGCTCATAGTCGAGATTGGGCGCGATATCCTCGCGCCGCTCAGCAAGCCCGGGCATCCGGAAGGTCCACAGATTGAGCCGCGCATAGAGATCCTCGCGGAATAAGCCGGCGTTCACTGCCTCGCCCAGGTCGCGGTTGGTGCCCGCCACCAGCTGGAAGTCCGACGACGCCTCTCTGTCCGCGCCGACCGGCAGGAACACCCGGTCCTCGATCGCGCGCAAGATCATCGCCTGCTCGTCCAGACCCAGCTCGCCGATCTCGTCGAGGAAGAGCATTCCCTTGTCGGCCGCACGCAGCAGCCCCGGCCGGTCGGCGATTGCCCCGGTGAAGGCGCCCTTGCGGTGGCCGAACAGGGCCGACATCGCGCCGTCGCCCTTCAGCGTCGCGCAATTCACCTCGACGAAGGGCCCGCCGAGCAGGTGGTTCGCGCGCCGAAGCTCATGGATTCGCCGGGCGAGCTGGCTCTTGCCAGCGCCGGTCGGCCCCATCAGCAGCATCGGCGCGCGCGAGCGCAGTGCCACCTGCTCGATCTCGTCGATCATGCGGTTGAAGGCCGGATTGCGCGTCTCGATGCCGGACTTGAGGAAGCTTTGCCCCTCCGCCGCGGCCACTGCGAAGCGCGTCGCGATGCTGTCGTAGCGCGACAGGTCCAGGTCGATCGTGGTCCAGGTGCCCGCCGCGCTGACCGAACCGCGCGTGGGCTGCGTCTGCAGCAGCCGGCCCGGCAGATAATGCGCCTCGCTCAGCAGGAAGAGGCAAATCTGCGCGACGTGCGTGCCCGTCGTAATGTGGATCAGACAATCTTCCGTCTCGGGATCGAACGGCTCGGCCCGGGCGAAGTCCAACAATTTTCCGTACACCTCCTCGAAATCCCAGGCGTCGTCGAAATCGAGGATGCGCGGTTCGACCTTCGTCTCGGGCGAGACGGAAGCGATGTCCTGGATCACGAAATCGGCCAATCGGCGGTGGATGCCACCATGCAACAGGATAAAGCGGTCAATCCTCAGATCCGGGTGCATGCACAGGCCAACGGACGGCCGCCACTTATTCCAGCGCGCCGGCCCAAACTGGCTCGCGTCCAGCGTTGAGCCCAAGAAGCCAATGACCGTGGTCGGTTTCATGTCTTATCCCATAGGATAAATTACTATCCTGTGCGATCATAAAATGGAGTTGCTCGTTATTCTCGCCGGTGGCTCGCATCCGCCTGCGATTGATAATTTGTGTTATTTATCAACGTATTGATTAAGAGATTCGACCCTCGCAAGAGAACTGGCACGCCTCCTGCTGTTGGATATGCGCTGCGCATGCGGATTCATGCGCGGCACATGCGGCGGAAGAGGGGCGGCCGGAATAGGCCGGCCGTCCCGAAGCCGCTAAGGAGAACAAAATGTCGACCGAACTTCGCACCTACGATGTCCAGCACGTGGAGGGCGGTGCCCACATCAAGCTGTGGACGCGCGGCGTACCGGTTGACGACAAGGCGCGCGACCAGCTCGCCAAAGCGGCGCAGATGCCGTTCATCTTCAAGCATATGGCGGTGATGCCCGACGTGCACGTTGGGATCGGCGCGACCGTTGGTTCGGTGATTCCGACCCGCGGGGCAGTGATCCCGGCGGCGGTGGGCGTGGACATCGGCTGTGGCATGATGGCAGCGCGCACCTCGCTGGTGGCGTCAGACCTTCCGGACAATCTGGAAGGCGTGCGCAGTGCCATCGAGCAGGCGGTGCCGCACGGCCGCGAGGTCGGCCGCGGCAAACGCGACAACGGCTCGTGGGGTTCGCCCCCGGCCCCTATCGTCGAAGCCTGGGCGACTCTTGCGGCGCGCTTCCAGCGCATCACGGACAAATATCCGCGCCTGAAGAACACGAACAACCTCGTGCATCTGGGCACGCTCGGCACCGGCAACCACTTCATCGAGCTCTGCCTCGATGAGGAGGCCAACGTTTGGGTGATGCTCCATTCAGGCAGTCGCGGTGTCGGCAATGCGATCGGCAGCTTCTTCATCGAGCTGGCGAAGCAGGACATGCGCAAATGGTTCATCAATCTGCCGGACGAGAACCTAGCTTATTTTCCGGAAGGGACCGAACATTTCGACGATTATGTCGAAGCGGTCGGCTGGGCTCAGGATTTCGCGGCTTTGAACCGGCGGATGATGATGACCAACGTCATCGGTGCCATGCGCAAGACCATCGCCAAGCCGTTCGATGCGGAGCTGGAAGCGGTCAACTGTCACCACAATTATGTGACGCGGGAAAATCACTTCGGCGAAAACGTGCTCGTGACCCGCAAGGGCGCGGTGCGCGCCGCGAAGGGCGTGATGGGCATCATTCCGGGCTCGATGGGCGCCAAGTCGTTCATCGTGCGCGGGCTGGGCAATGCGGACTCGTTCGACAGCTGCAGCCACGGCGCGGGACGCGTAATGTCCCGGACCCAGGCGAAAAGGAGGTTTCGCTCGAGGAGCATGTCCAGGCGCTGGAAGGCGTGGAATGCCGCAAGGATGCGGGCGTGCTCGACGAGACGCCGCGGGCCTACAAGCCCATCGAGGCCGTGATGGCCGCGCAGGCGGACCTGGTCGAGATCGTTCACACCCTGAAGCAGGTGGTGTGCGTGAAGGGTTAGCGCCCATCACGCCGCCTTTACTATTTGAGACTTTGATATGATCATCATCGACGGAGCGGAAGGCGAAGGCGGCGGTCAGGTGGTGCGCAACAGCTGCGCGCTGTCCCTCGTCACCGGCCAGCCTTTCCGCATCACCAACGTCCGTGGAAAGAGAGAAAAGCCCGGCCTCATGCGCCAGCATGTCACCGCGATCGAGGCGGCGTGCCGGATCGGCGGAGGGAACTGCGATGGCCTTGCGGTCGGCTCCTCCGAAATCACCTTCACGCCAGGATCGGTTGTGCCCGGCGACTATCATTTCGCGGTGGGGACCGCGGGCAGCACCGGCCTTGTCTTCCAGACGATCCTGATGCCGCTGCTGCTCGCGGGCGGACCATCGCGGCTGGTGCTCGAAGGCGGCACGCACAACATGCTCGCGCCGCCATTCGAGTTCATGGCCAAGGCCTTCGCGCCAGTGATCCGGCGCATGGGCGCTGGCCTCGAATTGCAGCTCGTGCGCCACGGCTTTTATCCGCGGGGCGGCGGCCAGGTCGAGGTCGACATCGTGCCGGCCGCGCTTTCGCCAATCCATTGCCGCGATCGCGGGCCGCTCAAGTCGGTCTCCGCTACCGCGCTGTTCGCCGGACTTCCATTCGACATCGCCGACCGGGAGCTGAAGACCGCGCGCAAATTCCTGCCGGACTGGCCGGAGGATGCATTCGCGGTGCGCCAGCTGCCCGATGAGCAGGGCCCGGGCAACGCGCTGCTGCTGGAGGCGGAGTTCGCTGAGGTCACCGAGGTCGTCACCGGCTTCGGCAAGCTCGGCCATTCGGCGGAGTCGCTCGCCAAGACGGCGGCACAGCGCATGGCGGGGTTTGTCGCCAGCAATGCGTTCGCCGGCCCCTATCTGGCGGACCAGCTGCTGCTGCCTTTCGCGCTTGCGGGCGGAGGATCGTTCACCACGGTGAAGCCGAGCCAGCACAGCCTGACCGCGGCCGACATCATCAGCCGGTTCACCGGCCGCCGCTTCGGCTTCCGGCAGCAGGCGGACGGCACGCACCTTGTTCATTCGACTTGAAATGGCCGAAAACGGTCAAGGCGCGATCGCAAGATCCGGCCACCGTCTAGGTCCGAGCAGCGTGGTCGCGCTGAAATCCTATGGTGGCCGCTACACCGCCTGGACTGTGGATTAACGTTCAGGCGAATGGTCGGATTGGGGTTCGTTCAGTCTGGAGCGAACCCGTCTCAGGTGCCCAGTTTTGGAAATAAGATCAATTTAAGCCCTTGAAATTACGAGACTATTTTCGGGCCATTTCTGTTTGTGGTCGCGAGTTCGAATTGTTGCTTGGGGCGCCACTTTAAATATTTGTATTTACTCGTTTTTATCTCTCTTGGCTGACCCGGAATTGTCCCCGCATTTCCGGGGCTTTGCAGGCCCGCTGAGGCTCACTCGTGGCCAAGAGACGATTTGGCCGCACCGTCAGCCCGACTTCCAGCCCACTTTCTCCGGCCGCCAAAAGGTGTCCTCAAAGGCGTAAAGATGGACATTCGCGATCGGTGCTGAACCTCCGCTATGGGTGGTATGCCGTCACCGGCGACCTCCTGCTGGGCGTCCCGGCGGCTCGCCATAGGCCTGGCAGCCCCCCGATCAGACCGTGCGGCTTGACTCCGGTGCGACACGAAATCACCCACTGCGGTAGCGACGGTCGGTCGTCGGCTCCGGCCTGAAGCGAAGGAGCGCCCGTGAAGGACTGGTTTCCGCTGACGAGCTACGATTTCTACGCCTATCTGACGGCGGGCATGATCGCGATTGCCGCGTACGACCACGCCTTCATGGCCTCGGCCCTCGCCGGTCAGGCGCAATGGACGGTGGCGGCCGGGGTGTTCTGGATCGCGATCGCTTATCTGGCGGGCCAGATCATCGCCATACCCGCCTCGGGGCTGCTCGAGCACCTGATTGCCCGACGGCTGTTGCGCGCGCCGGCCGCGCTTCTGCTCGGCACTTCGAGGCCGCGGTGGCGCGAAAAGTTCGTCGCGGTCGTCTTCAGCGCACGGGAATATCAGCCGTTCCCGACGCCCAACCGGGACAGCATGCGGGCGAAAGCTGCCAAGCAGCTGGGCGTCGACAAGGCCTCGGTGACTGCCGAGGCGGCATTTCAGGCGGCGTTTCCCCATGCGCGTTCGGTGCCCGACAGCGCGACGAGGCTCGACAATTTCATCAACCAATATGGGATGTGCAGGAACGTCAGCTTCGCCTGCCTGCTGGCCGGCATGATGCTGTGGATCGCCGCCGCCAAAGCGCCGACCGGCCAGAATATCGCGCTTTGCGCCGGCGCCTTCCTGTTGGCCATCGGCCTGTTTGGCCGGTTCCTCAAATTCTACGCCGCTTATGCGCGGGAGGTACTCCGCACCTTCGACAAGGTCGCTCCCGCGCCCTGAACCCGCCGCGACCAGCGGGAGCGCTCAAGCCTTGGAGAGGCTGCCCGCCGGCGAGATGAGCGCGTAGAAGCGTTTGGGTGAGGTGATCAGCAGGATCGCCGGAGGGACACGCTCCGCCGCGAGCGCGGCCGCGGTACTCCAATCGATCGAGGAGGGGCCCTCGTCCTGCAAATGGCTATGCCATGTGCCGACATCGAACAGAGTTCCTCCGCTCACCGCGTGCCGCCGTTCGATCTCGGCCTGCAGGCCCTGCGTGCCGAGGACGAACAGGGTCGCGGACCGGGTGCTGTCGGGCGGCGCGTCGAGAAGGTCGACCACGGTGACCGTCTTGAGCCTCGCGCTCGTCAGGCCAATCATCACGCCGCCAGTCTCGACCCTGGCAAAGTGACTCACCTCGGCACGGATCCGCTCCACGACCCGCGCGGAGATCCGCAATTCCCAGCCGTCGCTGCCTTCGATCGGTACCGTCTCGAACGGCGGCACAAGCTGCCGCGACCAGCATGTTGCCGGCGACTCCGCGTCCGACAGCCCAAGCACGATTGACCCGTCGTCACGCGGCGCATCCAGTGCCCGGCTGATCTCCTTCGACAGTCCGGCCGCCATCATTGACAACTGCGCATCGTCGACTTTCATGGTCAGCGATCCGCAACCCTGACCGATCTGAATCTCGGCAAGGCCATCCTCCGGGTCGTGCATCAGGCGCTGGACCTCGTTGTCGTCCACAGTCGCGTACAGCTCGGCCATGAGATCGGCATGCGTCGGGTTGTGCTGCTTGCCGTCGGCCAGCAGATAGGCGACGCGACCCCGCCCGAAGAGGCCGACCTCGAACTGACGCGCGGGATCGCGAGCCTTCGTCGAGCCAACCAGCGCTTCCCGCACGGAAAGGGAGGCCGTCGCGTTGATCACGGCACGCGCCGCGGGCGGGATTATCGCCTTCCTGATGTCGACATCTCGCAGGTCGGCCGCGAGATTGCCCTTATGGACGTCGGGCTTGTAGCCGAGGCTGCGCAGTTCCACCGCCAGCGCCTCGGCTTTGTTGTCGCCGACCTTGTCTCCGAACAATGCGTGGCGCGCCAGATTGTGCGGACGAAGTATCCCTTCATCGCTGAGCGACACGACATCCTGCCCGGATCGCGCGGCATGTACCGCAAGCTTGGAGCCGACGCTGCCGCAGCCGAGCATGGCGAGGGACGGGCGTTCGGGCGCGCCGGCGAGCTCGCGCAGCAAAGACGGAGCAACGGATTGAAGGTGCATGGCGGCGCCCACGCCCTCTGCATCGCCGCCGGGAAACAGGCTCTTCCGCTGTGACATTGGGCGGATCTCCACGACATAGGGCAGCAGCTCGATGTCCGATGTCGAGCCGATCAGATGGACGGGCCGCCTGACGCACAGCACGATCCCCACCGGGATCGGCGCGGGCAGAGTGAAGTCGGCGAAGCATCGCTCCAGATTGCGCAGGAGCGACTCCAGGCCGCGGCTGCAGCCAAAGTCTGCGGCGCGAGCCCGCAGGTCCCCCAGCGTCACGACATCTTCCGGGCGGTAGGTGTCGCTGACCCGCGCCGCGCCGCTGGGTTCCTTGTCAGGCCAGACCACGCCGACGATCGTGTTGCCGGTGCTGAAATCGTCGGCGATCGGGGAGGCGGTGAAGACGCTGTCTTTCCGATTGGCCAGCGGTGTCTTCTCGCCGCCGCTGGTCAGCCAGGACCATGCGCCATTTGCCGGGCGGGAGTCGAAATCGCCGAGGCGGCGGAACCTCGCCGTCCAGGCGACGAATCCGCCCTGGCGCGTCACGGATCTCCGGGCCGCTTCTGCGTCGAGCTCGATCACGTCCGCGAGGCTGCGCCGCAGCATCGGCTCCCAACCCTGGACCGGATCGATCAGGTCATTGATTGCTGCCTTGCGAAGCCAGACGGCGACCTGTTCCACGAGCTGATAGACGCCCGATTCCACAAGACCGAACTGAAGAAAGAACTCGTTCTGGTCGCCCTCGATGAGGCAGGGCCTTGGAAGCGCGGACGCGGGGCCCGGTTGCAGATGCGGGAAATTGCGCGGGAAATCCTGGCGCAGCGTGACGCGCGGCGACTGCCACGGGTAGTCGACCGGCAGGGTCAGGAGCACGGGCTCGACGGCGCGAACGCCAGTTGCGCTTACGCCGTCGGGCTTGAAGTGGAGGGGCATCCCGACACGGATATCGAGCCGCACGGCCGTACCGCTGTCCGAGACCACAAGCTCACCGCCCATGCATTCGGGATGGTCGAGCGCGACGCGCAGAACCTGATCCGCGGCGTCGCCGCCCGTGTGGTCCGGCATGGCTCAGTGGCCGTGGGGCCGGGCCTGGGCGGCCGTCGCGCCGATACCCAGCGCCTTCACCGCCGCCTTTGCGGCATTCTTCACTGCCTTGATGATGCCGCTCGCCGTGATCTCGTAGCGCAACGGCTGCTGCTCGTCGGCCCAGATGTCGGCCACGCAGATGAACCGCTCGCCGTCATCGTCCACGATCGAGATATATTCACGCTTGGCGCGATCGCTCGGCGGGTCGGCAGCGTTGGGGTCGATCTCCTTCGAGCTCGCGATCACGATCGCACCCTTGCGGATCTGCGCAAGCGCAGACCGCGCATCCGCGCAGACTTCCGCGTCCTCGCCATAGGTCGAATAGCTGTCGTAGCTGAGGCTGTGCCACGAGCAATGATGCGGCGCCTGCAGGATGTCGTAGGTCAGCCAGTCCGCGTGGAAAGTACCATGCTTGTCCCAGAGCCGCTCCCAGATCGCCACCTCGGCGTCGCCGCCGGTCAGGAAACGGCACTTGTCGACATAGCCCGCGCCGCGAATGGAGAAGCGCAGGATCACCGAGGAGCGGTTCTTGGCCAGCAGGTCATCCAGCGCCTCGTCGTCGCCTTGGGGGAGCGGCGCAAGCAGCCGCGCCTCGAAGGCGCCGGCGGCCATGCAGTTGAGGCCGTTCACAAGGGCCTCGGTCTTCACCACGATCGCGAGGATATCGTCGGTCTTGCCGTCGATGTCCTCGCCCATGATCTGGATCCGGTTGCCCTCAATCCCGATGACCTTCGTGTCGCGATAGAGCTTTACCCGGCGGCGCGCCTCCTTGGCCCACGCCTTGGCGTCATCGCACAGGACATGGTTCTTGCAGACACGCCGGAACACGACCGGTGAGGACCACATCTCACGGATTAGGATCTTGTCGTCCGCTTCGACCCACTCGTCCGGCGGACCGAGATGGAAGTGGCGCTCAAGGCCGCAGATATGGTCCTTGTCTGGGTGGCTGAGCAGGAAGCCGTCGACGAACAGGCGGCCTTGGCCATCGCGGGTCAGGTGCTCCCGCAACTGCGCGATCACGTCCGGCGTGTCGTCGTCGGGATCCTCGGCCGCCTGCCGGACATGCAGGTCGATCAGGAGCTTTTGATCGTTGTCGAACGTGACGAGCGTCATATCCCCGTTGCAGACGGGGAAGAAGATGATGGAAGCGGTCATTGTGTACCTTTCGCGTCTAACCCTGAACCCGGACGCCCCCTCTCCACACGGCCGCGTTAACTTAATATTTAACTTAAGCTGACCCCAAAAATCAACACATTTGAGACCACGCGGGATTGCACTAGACGGAACCCAGCTTAACGAATAACTTAAGCGTCGAGGTGCGGATTTGGACTCAACCGAGCGAGCGGCGACCGAGCTCCCCGCGGTGCGATTTGCGGGTACGCGCCGGCGTGTCGCGATGCGCGACTCGGACTGGAACACCTTCGAGTCGCAAATCCCGCGCGCTACGCATTTCCGGCTCCGCGCAGCGTTCAAGCGCTTCTGCGCAGGCTGCGACGATCTGCCGGACCAATTATTCCACCGGTGTCCCCAAGATGGCCATGGCCGTCTCGAGGAGTTCGTCGCCGATGGCGTTCGTGTGATCGGACGGCGTGGCACCGACGAAACGATCCAGACATTCTTCGTAATTGAGTTTCGCGTCGCTGCCGACGCGCCGCCGCTGGCTGTCGTGCCAGCCCCGGCGCAGGCGATGCTGCCGCTCCCGATCAACCAGCCTCAGAGAGGAACCGAACGATGACAAAGGTGAGCCAGACAAGTGCGGCAGCATGTGATGCGGACACCTATGCCATTGAAGCGGCCGAGGCGGACTTTGTTCTTTCCGTGCAATGCGAGATCCAGAAGCTGATGAACGACAAGAGCCTTCGGGCGCGAGACCTATCGAAGCGGTTGAAGGTGACTGAGGCGCGAGTCAGCCAGATGTTCGGAGACCAGGCGACCAATCTGACCCTCAGGACGCTCGCGCGCGTTTTTCATCATCTCGGAGAAACTCCTTACATAACCACCTGCGAAGAATTCGAGCGAGCGCTCGCCGAGGCGCGCGGCGAATTAGGCCCGGAGCGCAATCGATGGACGGTCAACGGACTGATCGATGATCTCCAGGTGGCGCCCGGGGTCGGGCGCGGGGTGGCTGAAGTCCAGTTCGAGACGCCAGTCGCGCAGGGCATGCTTGGGCAGTGGATTCGTGCGGATCAGGCTGGTGTGGGCAGGCCGCGTCGGCTTGCCGCGGTGCGCTAGGAGTCGGTCGGTTGCCCCAAGATCCCAACCAGATGGACCCAGCGACCTATAACAACCTGGTCTCGCGCGCCCACTTACGCAGCATCAGACTCACGTCCAGTCGGTTCGACATGAAGCCTGAAGCGCTCGATCTCGACCCCGATGCGTGGCGCAACAATGTCGGCGCCGGCGCCGTGCAGAGCTATCTCGAACCCGAATCCGGGTCGCTCTACGGAGTGCTCGCCTATGAGGTGGTGTGTCGGCAGGGACGCAAGCGCGTCCTCTCCGTCAGCGCGACCTATCTGGTGAGCTACTATATCGAGGGCGAGTGCGATGCCGGAGCATGCGAACTCTTCGTCGAACGTGTCGGAAAGATCGCCTCCTATCCCTATTTCCGGGGCCTCGTCGCGGCGCTAACCGCGCAAGCGGGATTGGCGATGCGACCGATCCCAGTGCTGAGTTTTGCGCCACGAAGTGTCGAGTCTGCCGCATCGCTGGAACAGTCTCGCGGAGAAGTCTTGGACAAATCCAAGCAGCTTCCGGCGCGCTAATCGCCATGGCGGAGGCGTTTGCCGTGCAAGCGGTCACACCGCGATCGGGGCAATCTTATTCGGAGGTGTCTACTCGACTCGGCCTCGCATCAGATCTACGCTTTTACTGTAGCCGCGCCTCGGGAGATCAATAGCCATGGCTTGGTATAAAGACAGCAGCAAAATATCAAAGAATGAGCATGCGAATTTTGACAAGATCTGGAAGCCTGGTGAGACACCACCGGACAATGGCATTTATGAGTGCCAAGGTTGCGGCGATGAGATTGCGTCAAACAAAGGCGTGCAGCTACCTTCCCAAAATCACCGTCAACATTCCCCACCACAAGGCGCGATCCGATGGAAGATGATCGTATGCTGTGAGAACCGCTGAGGTCTCCGCTAATAGGCTCAGGTTCCCGTTCAGCCTGCCTTTTGAGCGAACCCGAAAAGCAGTCGCTGCTCAGCCCATGAGATGGGCAGATTGCCCATCCTCAAGAGTTCCCTCGCGCCTAGGCGAGCCGGCTGAGTACCGTCCATGATGGACTGAACGATGTCTGGCGCGAGATAGCTCATACGAGCAAGACGGGAGAGTTCGGACTTACGTGCATTGGCGGCCGCCTTGTCCTTCGGCGGCGCCTCCTCGATCAGCAGTTTCCTGGCCGCAAAGCTTCGGGTCAACAGCGCCACCAAATGCGAATTCACCCTTCCCTTTCCAGGCCGATCCGCAACCAACACCAGACGCGCCTCATGCCCACGCCGCACCAGCACGCCCGGAATGTCGAACGAACATCGCTCGTCCTGGGCATCGGCCCCTGTCTCACCGGCCAGCCCCGCTGGAAGATATGTGCCGACCATTCGATCATCCTTGATCGCGACCCGCACATCCGCTTCGGCCAGCAGCTCCCGAAGCTCGAACACTGCCATCGTCGGCACATGGTCCGCGATCCTTCCGCATCGCGCAGTCGCGTGGAATATCCTCGGTCCCACCCCCGCCGCCTCGAACTCCAGCGTCAGCTTCTCCGTATCCCTGAGGACGCTGGCGAGCGCCTGTCGGACTAGCGCTTCCACCTGTCCGGCAGGAAGCCGGAGCACGTTGGAGCTGCCGCCATCCGCGTCGGGCGCGGTAACGTAATACCGATATCGGCGCGTGCCCTTGCAGGCGTGGCTGGCGACCATCGGCCGGCCATTTGCGTCCCGGATCCGTCCCGCCAGGAAGCTGGGCTCTTGCGCATTCGTACCACGCTTGCGGCTGGCGCCATTCTCTTTCAGGAGCGCTTGGACCTCGTCCCACAGCTCCACCGGCATCAGCGCCTCGTGCTGGCCCGGATAGACCGCTTTGTGATGCTGGATCTGGCCGGCATAGATCGGGTTCTTCAGCAGGCAGTAGAGTGGCCCGCGGACAAAGTGACACCCTCCCCGCTTGCTGCCGTCCCGCATGGTCTGGACCTTGGACAGGACGCCCTCCCTGGCCAGCGCCGCCATCAGCTCACGCACAGAGCCGAGTTCGAGATACCGGCGGAAGATATGCCGGACGGTCTCGGCTTCCTGCTCGTTGATGACCAGCTTACGATCGACGACGTCGTAACCAAGCGGGACCGGCCCGCCCATCCAGATGCCCTTGCGTTTCGATGCGGCGATCTTGTCGCGCACGCGCTCGCCCATCACCTCGCGCTCGAACTGGGCGAAGCTGAGCAACACGTTGAGTGTCAGGCGCCCCATGCTGGTCGTGGTGTTGAACGCCTGTGTGACGCTGACGAAGCTGGCACCGGCCGCATCCAGGACATCGACGATCTTCGAGAAATCCGACAACGCCCTGGTCAGCCGATCGACCTTGTAGACGACGATGACATCGACCTTGCCGGCCTGGACGTCGACGAGCAGCCGCTTGAGGCCGGGCCGGTCCATATTGCCGCCGGTAAAGCCACCATCGTCATAATAGTCCGGAAGGAGCGACCAGCCCTCGTGCTTCTGACTGAGCACATAGGCGGCGCAGGCCTCGCGCTGCGCATCGAGGCTGTTGAATTCCTGGTCGAGCCCTTCCTCGGTCGACTTGCGCGTGTAGATCGCGCAGCGCGTGGCGCGGCCTTGCCGTCGCTGCTCTTCTCTAGCCATTGGCAGTGCCCGCGGCCTTGGCGCCCCCTCCCCGCCTCAGGCCGAAGAAGCGTGGTCCCGACCAGCGCACGCCGGTGATCTCGTTCGCGATCTGGCTGAGTGAGCTGTAGCGCCGGTCGCGATAGAGATAGCCGTCCTCCAGGATGAGCACATGGTGCCGCTCCTGCTTCCACTCGCGGATGAGCACGGTGCCGGGCTTGGTCGTGGCGCAGGCCTCGGTCAGCACCTCGCCTGTCTTCTCGTACTGGCGTTGCAGGCGTTCGATCTCGCGGCGCGTGGCGGCGGGGAGTTTGCCGTAGACCTTCTCCTGCAGCCGGTAGGCGATGCCGCGGGCCAGGAGGTCGGGCGCGAATGGCGGTGGCGGCTCGCGATAGACGCGCTGCCATTTGTCGCGCAGCTGCGCCGGCGACATCGTCGCCAGCGCAGCCAGTTCCTCTTCAAGCCTCGCATCCATCAGGAGGCGGCCGTCGTCGCGCGGTAGCGGCGAACGCCGTCGACCTTCTCATTGGTGATCGTGAACCCGCGTTTGCGAAGCCCGGTCAGCATGGCCCGGGCGCTGTGCGGCAGCCAGGAGGTGGCGGCGGTGATCTCGTCGAGCGAGGCGCCCCCTTCCCTTTCCAGCATCTCGACCAGCAGGGCCTGCTTGGTGCCCGCCTTGACGCCGCTCGCGCCCTTCTCGGGCGGAGGCGGCGTAGCCGCGGGCTCTTTGCCTGCACCGCCAGATGCGCCGCTTTCCGGTTCGACCGAGATCGCCTCCCGGCCGGTATCGGTGATGCTCAGGCCGATGCGGCGAACGTCTTCCTCGCGCCACGTCAGGGCGGGCTTGGCAGCATCCACCTCGACGACCAGCTTCTTCGTGAGCAAGCCGCGAAGGCCCTTGTCCAGGCGCGGGTCATCCGCCTTCAACGAGTCCGGGATCGGGAAGAGGCTGCCATCGGCGCGGGCGCTGGCGGTGGTCAGCAGGATGAGCTGCAGGTCGGTGAGTTTGGGTTGCTTCGGCATTGTGAGTGTCCTCGTGCAGGAGGCCACTTCATTGCCGCCTCCCACCACCCACAGCCCCGCGGTTCGACCGTTCGGGGCGGCAGCCGCCTCACGTCAGCGGCTGCGCTTCACGAGAACACCAATGCTTCGTTCACGCCTGAAGTCGAATGGAATCTGCACAAGAATGCTGGGTCTGGACTTCTTCCGCACAAGGCCGCTTCGTCGCGGCGAAGGAGGCTTGGCATGGACGAAACGAACGAGTTGATCGCCCGCCTGACGACGGCGGCCGGCATCATCATGGAGGATGCCTGTCCGGTCGCGATCACCGTCCATCCACCGGAGCGAATAGCGACCGCCCTCGATCAATTGGAGCGCGCGACCGGCGATGCCAATTTGCTTATTAAGGCCGCCCGTATCCTAGCCACCCGCGACATTCGCTGAGCGCCGCAGCCAGGTTGCTCCGACAGTCATTCTCAATCTGAAAGACTAGATGCCCCAGCTTCTCCTTTGGTCGGGAGCGGTCAGGACCGGGACGCGGGATTCCGCGCCCCGGTCCGTCACCGCCGCATTTCAATCCCCTTCAACTGCTAGGTTAGGCGGAACGTCAGCTATCCGCCCATCTCGGTCGGAAATGACCGTCGAAGCTCCGCCCGAAACCGGCCATTCGTTAGCGCCGCGCCTCGCGCCAGAGCATCAACGACATGACCGCCGCGATAACTAGTCCGACCACACTGACCCATTGCGGAATCACGGTGCCGCTCACGACAACCTCGCAACCTTGGACCAGCCGATAGAGATGCGCGAAAGCCATGAGGCCGAAAAGTGCTGCGGCTAGCGTGGTGAACGGCTTCATAAACACCTCCCAAAGGCCCGACGGTCGGAAGGGTGCGCTTGGCCACGCTTTGGGTCAACGGCTGACGGCATCGCCTGCGCCGCAGGATATGGGCTCGAAATGACCGGAATGGGTGGAATGCGGACGTACTGCGCCCCGTTCCTAGCTTCCGTCGGCGTCTTTCTGTCAGCGCGAGAACTTACCCAAGATTTGCTCGCTGCCCGACCAAAGGACGACAAATCCAAAGAAGGTAATTCCGCCAAGAATGACCCACCCGTGGGCGCCCAATGCCAGCGCACCCATCGCATCACCGGCGACCAGACCCGCCATCACAATGAGGAATGGCCCGGTGAAACGGCAATGCGTTCGTGTACATTGCCGGGCGTTAAACAGACATGCACCCCCCATCCACAGGAGCATGGCGGTCCAGATGACTCCCCGGACGACTGGATCGCCCAGCGCGGCGGTAAGCATGATCAGGCCGGGCAACCCCCAGACCAGCATGAGACTCCAGTGATTGCCGGACCAGTCCCTTTCCGAGCATTGGGAATTGGAGCAATCGTCAGTCACCGCAGGCTCCCTCCTGACAGGACGCCACGCGCCCTTCCGCTTTCGCCTCCTGGATGGGCGGGCAGGGAACATCGCCGTACGAGCAGAAAACACAACAATCGCCAGGAAGAGGCTTAAGCAGCACCCCGCAGTGCGGGCAGTCATAGAAAAACTGGCACGCATTCGTCGGCATCGTCTCGATCGACGCCTTGCCGCACTCCGGGCAGGTGAGCGTGGAGGCCAGCTGCATCAGGCCCCTCCCAACGCGCGCATCAGCGGCTGCTCGATGAAGCCCCACAGCGCGCAAATCACCACGACCACGGAAGCGATGCAAAGCATGACCAAGGTTGCGGTGCTCGGCCCGGCTCCGCAATCCGGGTCGAGAGTACGGGCGCGGCGCTTCCGCAGGTAGAAAAACCACCCCGCCCCGACCATGACGAGCGCCGCGATGGTCAGCGGCCATCGATAGGGCACCAGCGTCGCCAGCCCACCCACGCCAATACCGAGACCGGCAAGCGCAAACGGCAGCACGCAGCAGGCCGTGGCGGAAAGAAGCGCGATGAGGCTGGCCACAATTCCAACAGCGGCAACCTTGCGCTCGGCACCGCTCTTATTCGCAGCGGCGGGGGGGCGTCGATCAGTCAAATCTCGTCTCCATCGCGATTCGCGTCTATCTGCCATCTGTAGTGACTACAGATTCAAGGGATTTGTGCATGGCTAATCTTGCGATAGGCGCACTCGCCCGCCGCACCGGCGTCAACATCGAGACGATCCGCTACTTTGAAAGGGTCGGTCTGCTCGACAAGCCCGATCGAACAGAGGGCGGCCACAGGGTCTATTCCGAGCAACACATCCGCGCGCTGAGCTTCATCAAGCGTTCGCGCGATCTTGGCTTCGCGCAGGACGAGGTGAGAGCGATCCTGAGCCTCGGTGGACCCGACGGAGCGTGCTGCGACGAAGTGCGCGACATCGCGTCTCGTCATTTGGAAAAGGTGCGGCACAAGCTTGCCGACTTGGCCAGGCTTGAGCATCTCCTCGCCACTACCGTCGATCGCTGTTCGGGTGGTCATGTGCCGAATTGTCCGGTGATCGACATGCTGGATAGTCGAAGCTCAACGTGAACAGGGAACGTCCCTAATCGGTCGGTTCTAGCCGGTCAGTATGAGCGGAAAGCGTGCCAACCTGCCCGGCCATCATGTGGATCTGGCGATAGGAAAGAGCGCCCGACCCTAAGACCGGACGCCCTCCCGTGGTTAGGCTAGTGGCTTAGCAACAGCCGCAGCAACCACATGCTTCAGCGACGGCGTGGAGCGCGCCCGGCACGGCGGCGATTGCCCCCGTACTGGCGAACAGCAAGCCAATTGTCGCTGCGATGATCTTCTTCATCTTGGTTCTCCAAAAAAGTGATGTTGAAGTGGCTCGTGCTACATTCGCGGCGGCGGCGGATCGGGGCCGGCGTGTATCCCATCCAGGCCTTGCATCAGGGCAGTCGCACGAAGCGTCGGCATGTCGCCGATGCCGGGCGGCACCGGCGCAGCGGGGACGGCGGCGCTGCAAAGCGTATTGCAAACGACCAAGCAGTCATCGAGATTCGAATTGCCGCCGCAGCCGGAATGGTCCGCAGCCGGGCACGATGCCTCACAGGCCAGCGCATAGGTGAAGGAGCCGAAGGCGAACAGGATCACCCCTACGGAGACAAGTCCCAGCCATGCGCGGCGCAAAGCAGACATGGTCCGTGTGTAGTCCTCTTTATCCCTCACCGCCAAGCGACCGCTATCCCAAGAAGCGAGATCAGGTTCTCGCCAGCCTTGAGCAGGATAGCCGGAAAGCCACCATCCTCATCCAGGCGGTACGGGTGCTTTCGGGTCGGGACATTCGCTAGTGCGCGTCCTAAAGGCTGCGCACCGGCCCGAGCCACTACTCCCCACTGAGACCGTCCGCGCACTTGTTCCGGCGTCGCCCGACGGGATCAATTGAAGTCATGAATGGGGGGAACCCTCGCCGCCAGCCGTCGGGCGACGCGAAGTGTACCAGAAGCCGATGACGATCGCAGTCAGTGCCACCAGTTGCGCTGCGACAACTTCGAGGGTTGGAAAGACGCCCAGCATCGAAATTCTGGGGAAATTGTCCAGCGGCCGGACCCCGACAAGACCCGCCTCCTGGAGTGCGGCCACGCCCTTGCCCGCGAGGACGACCGTAAGGACGGCGATGAGGATGGCGCTGTAGGCAAAGAATTTGCCGATCGGCAGGGTCCGGCTGAATCGCAGCATGAGCCACGCGATCAGGCCAAGCAGTACGACCGCCGTTGCCGCGCCGGCGAGCAGTGCTCCCCCATTTCCCTGCGCCCACAAGGCCGCGTAGAAGAGGATCGTCTCGAACACCTCGCGATAGACGACGATGAACGATAATCCGAACAGGAACCATGCCGATCCTCGGGACAGCGCCTTGCCGAGGGTTTCGCGGATATAGCGTTGCCACTCCTCGGCTCTGGACTTGCCGTGCATCCATATGCCGACGGACAACAGGATCACAGCGGCGAGGAGGGAGCCGAAGCCTTCGGTCAGCTCGCGGCTCGCCCCGCTCATGCCGATCAAATAGGTTGCCGCCCCCCATGTCCCCGCGCCGGCAAGCAGCGCCACGATCCAGCCGGCATGCACATAGGGCAGCGCTTCGTCACGTTCCGCCTTTTTCAGGAAGGCGATCATCGCGACGACGACAAGGAGCGCTTCAAGCCCCTCGCGCAGCAGGATCGCGAAGGCTCCGGTAAAGGTAGACGCCGCGCTGGCCTGATCGTCGGCGAGCACAAGCT
Organism: Allosphingosinicella sp.; assembly: GCA_044225925.1. Taxonomy (GTDB): domain Bacteria; phylum Pseudomonadota; class Alphaproteobacteria; order Sphingomonadales; family Sphingomonadaceae; genus Allosphingosinicella. The sequence goes on along the minus strand of JBGAHY010000006.1, from coordinate 66,150 downwards.
CCGCGCGAGTGAACAATGCATCTACCGCCGCGAACTGATCGGACACGGTCCCGGTCGGATCGCCGCGGCCGATGCGGGCTCGCAGCTCCGCCATCGCCCGCTCGATCTCGCCCATGAGCGCGGCGTCCCGCGCCGAAAGGGCCGGCTCCAGCGGCTCGAAACCATCCAGGTACGCTGAGAGGGCAAGCGCTTCCGCACCGGCCCGGTCGCCCGCCCGGTAGGCTCCCAAGGCCTGTTCCAGTCGCTGGCGTGCGAGCGCAAGAGAGCCTGTGGCACTCGAGATCGCAGTGGGATTGGCGCGCAAATAGGCGGTCACCGCATCCGCGCGCGCGATGCCAATCTGGGTTGCAAGTGTGGCGGGCGTGGTGCTCGTCAACGCTTCGAGATTTGGCACCCGGCTTCGCAATGACGGATCGCCCTCCCAGAGCCGCCGGCCCTCCTCCACATTCTGGAAGGCAAGGGACCCGGCATAGTCGGCGAGCGCCCACCGATCGCCTTCCGGAAGGTGGGCGAAGCTCTGCATCGCAGTCCCGTCGATGCCCTGGCTAATGACCTGATAGAGAGCGAACAGGCTGCGCTCGCGCGCCCTGGTTACGTTGGCGAAGGCGATCGGCGGGGGATCCAGGGTCGCAGCGGCCGGGCCTCTCCCGTCGCCGCGCGCGCCGTGGCAACTCGCACAATTGGCGGCATAGAGCGCCGCACCACGAGCAAGATCCGGCGGCATGCGCGGCGCGACCGCGACCGGATAGGCGGACAGCAACATCCCGCCGATCGCCCGGGCCCGGCGGGCCACGGCCTCCGGTGCCGCCTTTGCGCCGATGTCGCGCTGCAGCGCCTGAGCCTCGGCAACGAGCCGGGCGCGCGCGGGCGTCGCCGGCAAGGCCGCGATGCGAGTGCTTGCAGTGGCGGAGAATTCAGACATTTCGGCATACTCGGCAGCGCTTACCACCCGGCCGTTCTGGACGGCAGCACCGTAGTCGACCGCGATATAGTCGAGCAGCCGCCAGATCGTGTCGGCTTCGCTTGCCCTGGCGGCCGGGCCGACAAGCAGAAAGGTCGCGGCGATGAAGCAGCCGAGGAGTCGATACGAGCGACGGAACCACATCAGCGGGGTCTTTCGATAAGGTCATGGCGCGCATCGCGAATGATCTCGGATGCCGAATGAAGAAAAAGGAGGGCGATTGCGCCGGCGACGATAAGGTCGGGCCATGCGCTGTCGAGCCAGGCAACAAGACCCGCCGCGATGATCACCGCGACGTTGGCCAAAGCGTCGTTGCGCGAGAAAAGCCAGATCGCCCGCGCCTGGGCGCCCGCCTTGCGTCGGAAGCGTGCCAGGACAGCGACAGTCGCGACGTTGACCGCCAATGCCACGATCCCGATTCCACCCATCAATTCGGCTTCGGGCGGGACGGCGTTCGTGGCGCGCCAGATCGCCCAGCCGATCACGGCAAGGCCGAGCAGTGCGAGGAACAGGCCCTGGACCATCGCGACGCGCGCACGCGTGCCGGGCGTCCATGCGAGGGCGAGGATGCCGATGAAGGTGATCGAGCCGTCGCCAATGAAATCGAGCGCGTCGGCCTTCAGCGCCTGACTGTTCGCGAGAAACCCACCCACGATCTCGCAAAGGCCAAAGCCGAGATTGAGCAGCACCACGATCCACAAAGCGCGGCGGTAAGTCGGATCATGCTCCGCCCGTGCCGCATCTCCAGTGCAGCCGCATCCGCTCGATTCGACATCGCCCATGGCCGCGCCCTACAACCTCCAGTAACTGGAGAATCAAGCCACATGTCCCAAACGCTGATGATCGGCCAGCTGGCGGCCGCAACCGGCACGAAGGTCACCACGATCCGCTTCTATGAAGACATCGGCCTCATGCCGAAGGCGGAGAGGACCACGTCGGGACGTCGAACCTACGGCAAGTCCGACTTTGTTCGCCTGAGTTTCATTCGTCATGGCCGGTCGATGGGATTTTCGGTCGATGACGTCCGCTCGCTAATGGCATTGTCCGATCAGCCTGAGCGCGATTGCGCGGAAGCCGCCGCCATTGCCCGCCGCCACCTCGAGAAGGTCGAGGTGCGGATCGCCTCGCTTCAGCGCTTGCGAGCGGAACTTCGAAAGCTTGCCACCTCCTGCGACGGGGGCAAAGCTGCACACTGTCGCGTCATCGAAACGATAGCCGAAAGCCAGTTGTGATGAAGGCCGAGCGCGGCCGGAGGCATTTTCGCGATCGCCCGACGACGTCATTGACCGTTGCTTGGGACGGCGGCCAAGGCTCCGTCCCAGAGTGAGCACCTCAATTCCCTGAAAGCTCCTCCAGGATCGGGCATTCCGGTCGCGTATCGCCAGCGCACTGTTTGATCAGATGAGAAAGCGTGCGCTCCATTGAGCAAAGTTCTTCGATCTTGATCCGGATCGCCTCGATATGAGTAGTGGCGGTCGCGCGTACTTCAGCGCTCGCGCGGCCGGTATCGCGGTATAGTGCCAGCAGGTGCCGGCATTCCTCGACACTGAAACCCAGCCCGCGCGCCCGCGCGATGAACCGGAGTTCGTGCACGTCCTTGTCGCCATAATCGCGAAAGCCGTTGTCGCGCCGCGCGGGCCGCAGGAGGCCAATGTCCTCGTAATAACGGATCGTCTTCGGCGGCAATCCCGACCTCTCCGCTGCTTGCCCAATGTTCATCGGCTCACCTCAAGTTTAAGCGCGCGCCGGCGGGTTTGTGATTGCCGACACCGAAGACAGACTCATGGCAAACGCGGCGATTGGAGCCGCATGGCATGCGTCATTCTCGCCTGCCATCGGGCCCGCTCCCCGATGCTCGCCGCCAGAGGAAAATAGTCGCGGCAAGCCAGAGAATCACCGGCGCGACCAGAAGCCAGCGGAAATGAGAGACCAATGCGAAGTTCACGCCGCTCATGACAACGACAGAGAAGGCCCCCGCTACGGCATAGGCGCCAACCTCGGTCCGCTTTGGACGACGGCCCTGCCAAATGCTCACAGCCCCGCCCATGACGAGCACACCGACGGCCGCCATCTGGCCGCCAAGCACGGCGAATACCCATTGCAGCCACGCCTCGATTCCTGGCGCGGCGCTTCGAACTGCCTCCAGACTCGTGCCGGAGGCTCGTATGTCTTCCGGCAAGAAGCCTGGCCGGAGGAAGATGAAATAGAGGCCCGCCAGCAGCTGATAGAGACCCCATGCGCCAAGGAGCGCGGCCGGTAACCTGAACTCGGCGGGCTTGGGCGTTGCTCGACTTTGTCCGGCCATTCGTCGGACCTCAGAATAGCTCGGCTGCGGCATAGGCCGCCAAGGCGGTGATCGCTGCCCAGCAAAGCCAATATCCTATCTGCTCCCACCGCGCGAGTTGGTAGCCTTGGTCGCGCTGCAGCCGTCGGCGCCCCACCATGCCGGCGAGATGCACGAATATGCCAATCCCCAGGATAACCCACATCATGCGGCTCAGCGACGGCCCCGCCATCATGCCGAGGCCGACCCCCGCCAATCCGGCGCCGACGCTCGACAGCAGGATTGCGGCATTTCGCCGTCGCTCCAGCACGGAGGAGGGGTTGGCGGGGTCGCCACTGCTCATTTCGCGGTCTCCAGGTTACGCGTTCGGAGGCGGAGGGCGTTGGCGATGACCGACACGGAAGACAGGCTCATCGCCAGCGCGGCGATCATCGGGCTGAGCATCTGCCCCGTGAGCGGATAGAGGACACCTGCGGCGATCGGGATGCCCAGGGCGTTGTAACCGAATGCGAACAAAAGGTTTTGACGAATGTTGCTCGTGACGGCCCGCGAAAGCCAGCGCGCCCGAACCAGGCCCATCAGATCACCTTTCACCAGGGTTACGCCGGCGCTTTCCACAGCGACGTCGGAGCCCGTTCCCATCGCGATGCCAATATCCGCCCGAGCCAGCGCCGGAGCGTCGTTAACGCCGTCGCCGGCCATGGCGACAATCCGGCCTTCGCGCTTCAACCGTTCGATCGCGGCGTCCTTGTCTTCTGGCAACACGTCCGCGATCACCTCGTCGATGCCGAGCTTGCGAGCGACGGCTTCACCGGTGCGCCGGTTGTCGCCTGTCAGCATGATGATGCGAAGTCCTTCCGCGTGGAGTTGCTCGATAGCCTTGGCCGAGGTCGGCTTGATCGGGTCGGCTACAGCAACCAGCCCCGCATATTGGCCGTCGACCGCGACGAACATGACCGTCGCGCCTTCGTCGCGATAGCGATCCGCTGCCTCGCCCAGGCCCCCATCGGCGGCACCCTGCGCGTCCATCATCGCGGCATTCCCGACAGCCACGCGTCGCCCTTCGACCGTACCGACCACGCCCTTGCCCGACACGGAGGAGAAACCTTCGACGGGCCGCAGCGCCAGTCCCTTTGCTGCAGCGCTGGTGACCAGCGCGTGGGCGAGCGGGTGGGCGCTCGATTGTTCGAGCGAGGCAGCGTCAGCGAGGAGTTCGTCTTCGCTACGGCCGGCTGCCGGCTCGACCGCAACGAGGGCCGGCTTGCCTTCCGTCAGCGTGCCTGTTTTGTCCACGACCAGCGTATCGACCGCGGCGAAGCGCTCCAGCGCCGCCGCGCTCTTGAACAGCACGCCGGCCTGGGCGCCCTTTCCGACCCCGACCATGATCGACATGGGCGTCGCCAGCCCGAGGGCACAGGGGCAGGCGATGATGAGCACCGACACTGCCGCTACGAGCGCGAAGGGAATGCGCGGGGGCGGCGCGGCAAAGGACCAGATCGCGAAGGCGAGGATCGCGACGAGAATGACGGCTGGCACGAACCAGGCCGCGACCTCATCGACCTTCTTCTGGATCGGTGCCTGGCTGCGCTGGGCCTCGGCCACCATCTGAACGATGCGGGCTAGCATCGTCTCCGATCCTACCCGCTCGGCCTTCATGATGAAGGCGCCGTCGCCGTTGATCGAACCGCCGGTCACTTGCGCGCCGGGCTCCTTGGTGACGGGCAGCGGCTCGCCCGTCAGCATTGACTCATCCACGGCCGAGCTACCTTCGGCCACGACCCCGTCAACCGGTATGGCCTCGCCTGGTTTGACTCGCAGCTGATCACCGACCCGGACCAGATCCAATGGAACGGTGCGTTCCTTGCCGCCCTCCACAAGGTGCGCCGTCTTGGGGGCCAGATCGAGCAGCGCCCGGATGGCGGAGCCTGTCCGCTCACGCGCGCGCAGTTCGAGCACCTGGCCGAGCAACACGAGCGTCACGATGACCGCCGCTGCCTCGAAATAGAGGCCAACGCCGCCATGCATTGTGCGGAATGAGACGGGGAAGATCTGCGGCGCAACTGCGCCGATGACGGAATAGGCCCAGGCGACCCCGGTGCCGAGGGCGATCAGCGTGAACATGTTGAGACGTCGGCGAAGGACGCTCTGCCAGCCACGGACGAAAAATGGGAAGCCTCCCCAAAGGACCACCGGGGTGGCGAGCGCGAACTCCACCCAATCGAGCGTGCGCGCGCCGAGTGCTTCGACCGACATCGGCCAAAAGTGGCGGAGCATCACGACCACGGCGAGCGGGACGGTAAGGATCGCCGAGACGATGAAGCGCCGACGCATGTCCAGATATTCGTCGGATGGACCATCAAGAAGGGTGACATCCTTTGGCTCCAGCGCCATGCCGCAGATCGGGCAGGTGCCGGGGCCGATCTGCTCGATCTGGGGATGCATCGGACAGGTGAAGATTACGTCTTTCGACCCTTGGGGAGTTGGAGGCGGCGATTCCCCAAGGAAGACCTCGGGACGAGCCTCAAAACGCTCGCGGCACTTGGCCGAGCAGAAGTGATAGTCCTGACCGGCATGATGCGCGTGATGCGGTGTTTTCGCCGGATCGACGGTCATGCCGCAGACGGGATCGACGACTTCGCCAGACGGTGGATGAGCGTGAGAATGCGCGTCGCATTTGTGGTTTGAATCCATGTCGGCACCTTTGATGATTCGCTTGTGACGCCGGGAAGCTGCCAGTTCCAGTAACTGGAAGGTCAAGCGCTAATCATAGTTCGGATCGCCCCGCCTCAACGCACGTATCGTGTGATCGCTACCGGTGATCAAAGTTATTGCGCTAGCCGAAGCGCGAGGGGAGCGCTGCCCGACCAGCTTGATCCCGCCTTACATCCGACCTAGTCTCCACGCCGTGACAAGGCTCCTTTTGGCCATCCTCCTCGCCATTTCTATGGCGGCCACCTCCGGACCGGCTTTCGCCGCACCGGCGGCCGACTGCCCGATGGGTGGAGGAATGGGCGATCACGGCAAGATGGGTTGCTGTCCGCCCACCTGTGCGACGACCTGCCTGTCAGCGGTGCTGGATGCTGCCGCAGTCGACATTCCCGCCATCGAGCCTCGCTCAATTCCGGCGACGGCGTCCGCTGTGGTCGCGCTGCCATCTGTCACGCCTACCGCTACCGATCCTCCTCCCCGAACCATCCTCAGCTAAGGCCGCTGCGCCTGCCGGCGCCAGCTCGCTCGTGCGCGCGCAATCGGCCTGATCAAGACACTCGTCGTCGTCGCTTGAGCGGCGGCGAAATCTCGGTCGAGTCTCGCGCTCACGCGAGGTCCGAGCCCATTGCTGAGGTGATACAAAATGAAGCCACTATCGATCGCCGGCGCGCTCGCGCTGCCCTTTTTCCTCGCCGCGTGCGGCGGCGCTGGAACCTCTACCCAGAATGGGCAAACCGCGGGCGCTCCCGCTCCGGCCGCCAATGCCGCCCAGACGGTCTATTCCGCCTCGGGCAGCGTGACCGCGATTACAAGCGACCGGGTGACGATCTCGCACGGTCCTGTGGAAGGCCTGGGCTGGCCGGCCATGACGATGACGTTCCGGGCGGGTGAGCCGGCAATGCTCCAAGGCATAAGCGCCGGCGATCAGGTCTCATTCCAGTTTCGCCAGAACGGGACTGACTACCCGCTGACCGCGATCAACAAGACCCCATAAGGCCATGGCACACCGCCCTCGCCGCGCGATCGCGGCTCTTGCTGCGATCGCAATGGTCCTGCCGGCGCCGGCGTTCGCCCAGGAGACGCTGACGCTGGACGACGCGCTTCGGATGTCGCTTGAGCGACAGCCCGCGCTCGAGGCCTATTCGCGCACCGCGCAGGCCTCGAATGAGGCGGCGGTCGCGGCGCGCCAGCTCCCGGACCCGCGCGTGACCGTCGGTATCCAGAATCTCCCCATCACCGGCGACCCGCTGAGCTTCACAAGCGACGACATGACCATGCGCACCATTGGCATCGGTCGGGAGCAGGTGCGGCGGTCCCGGCGTGAGGCGGCTTCGGCCAGGCTCGTGGCCGAAGGCGAGGTGTCGCTGGCCGAGCAGCAGCTTCTTGCGCGCCGGATCCAGCGCGAAGTGCTGCTCGGTTGGGTCGCCGTCCTGGAGGCGCGGGAGAAGCAGGACATCCTGCGACACCTCATCGAACGGCTTGAGGGGCGGATGAGCGCGATGGAGAACCATGTCGAGACCGGCCGGGCAACACCGGCCGATGTCGTGGCGGTGAGGGCGGAGATCGCGGCCGCGCGTGGTGACCTCGCGGTGGCCACGGGCGATGAGCAAGTCGGGCGCGCAGCCTTGGCGAGATGGATCGGTGATGCGGCCGATCTGCGACTGCTCGGGGGTCTTCCCATTTGCCGTCCGCTGGCAAGGGAACAGGCCCTGCCGGCGCTCGGCACCCATCCCATGCTGGAGGTCGCGAGACGGCAGAATGTCGTCGCGGAACGGGGAATCGCTGTCGCCACCGCCGACCGTCGGCCCAATTGGAGCTGGTCCGTGATGTACGGCCAGCGGGTGGGCAACAGATCGGACATGGTGGGCGTGGAGGTTTCCTTCGACCTCCCTTTCAATCGATCGCGCCTTCAGGATCGCCGGGTTGCCGAGGCCAGCGAGCTGGCGGCCGCATCCCGCGACAGAATGGAAGACACGCGCCGCGAGCTGCTGGCGGGGCTGGATCGGGCCTTGGCCCAATGGACCGCGGTCGAGGTGCGGCTCAACATCACCACGCAGGAAACACTGCCGGCGTTGCGGGCGGCCGAACAGGCGCTCGAGGCGCGCTTCGCCGGCGGCGGCGGCGACCTCGACGGCATCCTGACGGCGCGGGAACGCACCACCCGGACCTCGTTGGAGGAAGTGGAGCAACGAGCCGCGCTCGCCAAGGTGAGCGCAGATGTTCTCTTCTACATCGGGGAGTGCGCGCCATGACGGAGCGGGAAACGGTGACGGTGATCGGCTGGACACGTCGACAAAAGGCGCTGGTCCTTGGCGCGGTCCTGGCTGTGGCGCTGATCTCCGGCGCGGCGGGCTATTTCTTCGCGAATGGAACCGGAGCGGCGCCGACAAGCGAAGGTTCGAGCCGCAGAATTCTCTACTGGTACGATCCCATGATCCCGCAGGAGCGCTATCCCGGCCCCGGCAGGTCGTCCATGAACATGGACCTCATCCCCAAATATGCCGACTAGGCCGAAGCGGACGGCGTGCGGGTCTCGCCGGCCATGACGCAAAATCTCGGCGTCCGGCTGGCCGCCGTCGAGATGCGGGACGTCGCGCCAAGCTTGCGCGTCGTGGGTCGCGTGGAGTTTGACGAGCGCCTGATCGCCGAAGTGCAGACGCTTACACCGGGCTTCGTGGAGAGCCTGAGGGTGCGCGCTGTGGGTGAACCCGTCGCCCAAGGCAGCCAGATCGCCAGCGTATACTCACCCGAGTTGCTGGCGGCGCAGCACGATTACATGGCAGTGCTCGCCATGCCGCGCAGCATCGGCTCACCGGGTCTTCGCCAGGCTGCCCGAAACCGGTTGAGGCTGCTTGGGCTCCCGTCTGGCAGCATCCAGCGTCTGGAACATGGCGGGGCACCCCAACGCACCTATCCCGTCTTCGCCCGCGCCTCCGGCATCGTTACCCAGATCGGCGCCCGTCCCGGCGCGCAGGTCGCGCCCGGCCAGTCGATCATTACGATCGCAGGCCTGTCGCGGGTGCTAGTGGTCGCCGAAGTGCCTGAAGCGATGCTTGGCCAGGTGCGCGTCGGCCTTCCGGTGGAGATCAGCTTTCCAGCTCATGGAGGCGAGGTCACGCGGGCGAGCGTCGATTACATCTATCCCCGGCTCAATGCGGAAGCGCGAACGGCGCGGGTGCGCATCACGCTCCCCAATCCCGGCAGCCGGCTTCGCGACGGCATGTTCGCCAACGTTACCATTCAGGGGACTGGCGGCATGGCGCTGGTCGTGCCGAGCGAAGCGGTGATCGACACCGGCCGGCGCAAGGTGGTGATCGTGCGCCGCAATGGCGTGTTCCAGCCGGTCAATGTCCAGACGGGCCGCGAGCTTGGCGAGTGGACGCAAATCCTGTCTGGCGTTCAGCGCGGGGATCAGGTCGTCGCTTCGGGGCAGTTCCTGATCGACTCCGAAGCCTCGCTGTCCGGGTTCGTCGACCGCATGGCCCAGCCCAACCCGGGCGTCCCCGGCCGATGATCGCGAGTATCATCCGCTGGTCGGCGGCGAACCGCTTCCTCGTCTTGCTTGGGGCGATGTTCCTCGCCGCGAGCGGGATCTATGCCGTGACGCGCACGCCGCTCGATGCGATCCCGGACCTTTCGGATGTTCAAGTCGTCATCCGCACGAGCTATCCGGGCCAGTCCCCCGACATTGTCGAGAGCCAGGTCACCTACCCCCTAGCCACAACGATGCGCTCCGCTCCGCAAGTGAAGGCGGTTAGAGCAATTTCTCTCTTCGGGGACAGCTACGTCACGGTGCTTTTCGAGGACGGAACCGATCTCTATTGGGCGCGGTCCCGCACCCTCGAATATCTGAGCCAGGCGTCGGGCCGGCTGCCGCAGGGCGTGACGCCAACGCTCGGGCCGGACGCGACCGGCGTCGGCTGGGCTTATCAATATGCGCTGATCGACCGCACCGGCCGGCACGATCTTGGGCAGCTTCGCGCCCTTCAGGACTGGTTCCTGCGATTCCAGCTCAAGGAGATCGACGGCGTCGCGGAGGTGGCCAGCATCGGCGGCATGGTGCGCTCCTACCAGATCCAGCTCGATCCGCAGCGGCTGCAACTCTACCGCGTCTCGGTGCCGCAGGTGATCGAGGCCATACGCAACGCCAACCAGTCGGCTGGCGGCTCGGCCATCGAACGCGGCGGTGCCGAATATATGGTCCGCGTCGGCGGCTATCTCCAGAACTTGGAGGAGTTCCGGAGCATCCCCCTTTCCGTCGGCGGCGGCGGGACACCGGTTACGGTGGGCGATGTGGCGCGGGTGCAGATGGCGCCCGACTTCCGGCGCGGGATCGCCGAACTGAATGGCCAGGGCGAGGTTGTCGGGGGCGTGATCGTCGTCCGGCAGGGAGCGGACACGCTGTCGGTGATCAACGCCGTCAAGGCAAGGCTGGCGGAGCTGCGCGCCAGCCTGCCGGCCGGTGTCGAGGTGGTGCCGGTCTACGATCGTTCCAACCTGATCGAGCGGGCCGTCTCGAACCTGTGGGAGAAGCTCGCCGAAGAGTTCCTCGTCGTCGCGCTGATTGTTGGGCTGTTCCTCCTCCACTTCCGCTCGTCGCTGGTCGCGATCATCACCCTGCCGCTCGGCGTGCTGGCGGCCTTCATAGTCATGCGCCTCCAGGGCGTGAACGCGAACATCATGTCGCTTGGCGGCATCGCCATCGCGATCGGCGCGATGGTCGATGCCGCGATCGTCATGGTCGAGAATGCCCACAAGAAGCTGGAACATGCCGCCGGCGAAGAGGGAGAATTGTCCGGCCAGCGGCGGCGTCAGCTCATCACCGAAGCGGCCGTGGAGGTTGGGCCGGCGCTATTCTTCTCCCTGCTCATCATCACCTTGTCGTTCCTGCCCATATTCACTCTCGAAGCGCAGGAAGGCCGGCTGTTCCGTCCGCTTGCCCTTACCAAAACCTATGCGATGGCGGCAGCGGCGGGGCTCTCGGTCACGATTGTGCCCGTGCTGATGGTGATGTTCATCAAGGGACGCATCAGGCCGGAAGCGCAAAACCCGATCAACCGCGCCCTGATCGCGATTTACCGGCCGTCGTTGCAATGGGTGCTCAGGAAGCCCCGGCTCACCCTCGCAATCGCAGCCCTGGCCCTCGCCATCACCATAATCCCGCTGACCCGGCTGGGCGCCGAGTTCATGCCGCCGATGGAGGAAGGCGACATCCTTTACATGCCGACCGCGCTTCCCGGCCTGTCCTCATCCGAAGCGTCGCGGCTGCTCCAGGTCTCCGACCGCATCATCATGAGCGTGCCCGAAGTCCAGACAGTGTTCGGCAAAGCGGGCCGGGCCGATACGGCCACGGACCCTGCTCCGTTGGAGATGTTCGAGACCACGATCCAACTCAGGCCACGAAGCGAATGGCGGCCGGGGATGACGATGGAGCGGATTATCGAGGAGCTGGATTCGAAGTTGGGGATTCCGGGGCTGGCCAACGTCTGGGTCCAGCCGATCCGCAACCGGATCGACATGCTCGCGACCGGCATCAAAAGCCCGGTCGGCGTCAAGATATCCGGCCCGGACCTGGCGACCCTCCAGCGTATCGGCCAGCAGGTCGAACAGGCCCTGAGACCGGTAACCGGCACGGTCTCGGCGGTGTCGGATCGCGTGACTGGCGGGCGCTATGTCGATGTCCGGATCAACCGGCTTGCCGCGGCGCGCTACGGCCTGTCGATCGCCGACATACAGCAGACCGCCGCCGTCGCGGTCGGCGGCACGCCTGTGGGCGAGAAGATCGAGGGGCTGGCCCGCTTCCCGATCAATGTGCGTTTCCCGCGCGAGACACGCGACAGCGTCGAAGCCTTGGGTCAGTTGCCGATCATGGCGCCGGGCGGAGCGATCGTGCCCCTCTCGGCGGTCGCTGACATCCGGATCGCCGACGGGCCTTCGATGATCAAGAGCGAGAATGGCCGCCCCTCGGTGTCGGTCTATGTCGATGTGCGTGGGCGCGATCTGGTCGGTTTCGTCAACGAGGCGCGCCAGCGGGTCGCGCAGTCCGTGCAACTACCGCCCGGCTACTCGATCTCCTGGTCGGGCCAATTCGAATATGCGCAGCGCGCGGGCGAGCGGCTGAGATGGGTGGTGCCAGCGACGATCGGGATCATCTTCCTTTTGCTCTTCCTCGCGTTCCGGCGCGTCCGCCAGCCGCTTATCATCCTGCTCACGCTGCCGTTCGCTTTGGTGGGCGGGGTGTGGCTCATTTTCCTGCTTGGCCACAATATCTCGATCGCCACCGTTGTCGGCTTCATCGCCCTTGCCGGGCTCGCCGCCGAGTTCGGGGTGGTGATGCTCGTCTATCTCGACCGGGCGATCGAGGAGCGGGTGCGTATGGGCCGCTTTTCGGAAACTGAACATCTGGACGAAGCGCTCATTGACGGAGCAGCGCTGCGCCTGCGGCCCAAGGCGATGACGGTGGCCGTGATCCTGGCTGGCCTGTTCCCGCTCCTGATCGGCCACGGCACCGGCTCTGAAGTGATGCAACGCCTCGCCGCTCCGATGATCGGCGGGATGATCACCGCGCCCTTGCTCTCGCTGTTCGTGCTCCCGGCCATCTACAAGCTTATCGAACGGAGGCGCTTCCAGCGCTCGGCCGACCAGGCACCCCTGAACCCCGAAAGCGCCGCTCATGCAGCCGCGCAATGAACTTCATGCCCTGCCGGCATTGGCTCTTGTGGGGTCAACTCGCCACTACAGCTACGCGCCCCGGTGCGAGTCCAGGACGGGCTTGGATGCCATGCACCGCAGAATAGCTGGAGGAGAATCCGATGCTGACGCTCAGCCTGCTCGCCCTAAATATGGCGGCTTCGATCACCGAAACGACACCGCCTACGCCGATGACCGACAATCCGTCGCCGCCCCGGTGCCAGGCGATGTACAAGCTCATCCGGACGCCCGGACCGCGCAGCAGGACTCGGTCTGTACGCGTCACGGACCCTCGCTGCGCGAAGCTTTCCGCGCCGGCGCGGGACTATCGGACGCTGGGATTGCCGGCCGACTGACTGCGATCCAAGGCAAGTCCGAGTCTTACGTATGACAATGGGTCGCGCACTTTTCCGTCTTCTCGTCGGCGCGCTTGCCGCGATATTCATGATAGGGTCGACCGTTTCCGTCCTTGAGGCTGCTTCGGCCGGGATCGATGCGCCAATGATGGCAATGCCGATGAAATCGGATTGCGCTCCGCATGGGAAGCCACAGGCATGCGCCAACTCTTGCATGCTTGTGTGCGGCACCATCGCGCCGACGGATTACCAACTCGTGCATCCGTCACGGTCGGCCGCCATTCTGGCCGGGACAGCAGGAGTGCCGAACCTACCTTTCTCCTCCGGTCCGGAACCTCCGCCGCCTCGAACCTGAGGCACGCCAAAAGTCACAATTCCGATCAATGGAGAATAACATGAAGAAAGCTTTTGCATCGGCAGCGGTGCTGCTCATGTCCAGTTCGGCGGTCTATGCCGCCACGCCGGACGCGGTCGCCAATGCAGTGGCCTCATGCTGCGCCGCCCTGGCGGCATGTTGCGGCCTGTCACTGCCCTGCTGCCCGTAACGGTCGGCAGAGCGAAGGAGGGTGTCCGCCGAAAGGCGGGCACCCTTTTTGCCGCCATCCCCCAGCCCCACACCTCGCTCAAAATCGAAGCTCCAAAGGAACAGCAGCATGGATACCCCGTTGTCGGCGGATCGTATCCGGACTACATGCCGCCCCGTGACTCGTCGTCTCGCCTTCTTCGTCTTGATCGCGCTGGGGATGCTGCTCGCGCCGCTTGGGGTCTGCCTGAGCGGAAGCCAGGCGATGGCGGCCGCGCACGCATCTGGGACACACCAAGTTGCGCAGCAAGGCGCGGCCCATCACGGGCAGCATACGCCTCGCAAGGCTCACTATTGTCCGGAGTGCCAGCCGCCAAGCTTCGTGAAGGCCGGTAAGGTTGCCCAGCCTGACGTGGCGCCGCCGACCGCGGATGTACCGGTCCTTTTCGCGCAGCCGCTCATTTTCAATTCAACTAAAGGCGTATCGACGCACGTTCGGTACACACGACCGCCGCCGCTCCGAAGAACCTACCGGATTCGCCTTCAGATTTAGCGCCCGTCCGCGCGCCTAGCGCGCCTGATGGCATGCGATTTTTTCTGAAGGATCCATACATGTTCTCTCGTCGTGATGTGCTCGCGGGCGCCGCCAGCTTTGGTGGCCTCGCTGCCCTTCCATCGCTCTTTCCAGCCTGGGCGCAATCAGGCTCCCCGGGCGTCGGACCGGACCTGCCGACTGTGTCAGGCGAGGATATTCGGCTGACGGTCGGCCACATGCCCTTCACGGTCGGTGGCCGGACCGGCCATGCCGTAGCCATCAACGGCACGGTGCCGGCGCCTCTCCTACGGCTGCGCGAGGGCCAGAACGTGCGGATCGCCGTCACGAACGGACTCGACGAGGATACCTCCATCCACTGGCACGGCATGATCCTGCCCTTCCAGATGGACGGCGTGCCGGGCGTGAGCTTTCCCGGCATCCGGCCGCGCGAGACCTTCGTCTACGAGTTCCCTATCCGGCAATCCGGCACCTACTGGTATCACAGCCACAGCGGGCTGCAGGAGCAGCAGGGTCATTATGGGCCGATCGTGATCGACCCGGCCGGGGCCGATCCGGTCGCCTTCGATCGTGAACATGTGATCGTGCTCAGCGACTGGAGCTTTCTCCACCCACATCAGATCATTCAGAAGCTGAGGCAGCAGGCCGGCTACTTCAATCGTCAGCGTATGGCACTTGCCGGCCGGCTGAGCGGCGAGCCCGAGCAGCAGATGCCATCCGCCGATCGCACGATGTTCGCGCGGATGCGGATGGACCCGACCGACATCCTCGACGTGAACGCGACGACCTATACCTATCTCGTCAACGGCCATGGCCCGGCCGAAAACTGGACCGGCCTCTTCCATCCGGGCGAGCGCGTGCGGCTGCGCATCATCAATGCATCCGCCATGTCGATCTTTAATGTCCGCATCCCGGACCTGCCAATGACCGTCGTCAGCGCCGATGGGCAGAACGTCCACCCAGTGACCGTGGACGAGTTCCAGATCTCGGTCGCGGAGACCTATGACGTGATCGTCCGGCCGACCGAAGACCGCGCGTTTACCGTCATCGCCGAGGCCATGGACCGCTCGGGTATGGGGCGCGCCACATTGGCCCCGCGCCTGGGCATGGCGGCCCCGGTGCCGCCGCTGCGCCGGCGGCCTGTCCTCGGCATGCGCGACATGGGCATGGACATGGGCGCCATGGGCCACGGCGCGATGCCGGGAATGGAGCAGGGCGCGGCGCCGGCGGCCGGTCATACCGCCGGCGCGATGTCCGCAATGGCCCACAACATGCGCGACCCCGCAAACGCCCCGCAGGTGCGTCTCGGTCCCGGCGTCGACATGATCGCGCCGATGCCCCAGGACCGCACCGGGGATCCCGGCCTCGGTCTCGACGATGTCGGGCATAAGGTTCTCACTTATCGCGATCTCATGGCGCTAACCCCGAGCCGCGATCGAAGATCTCCGTCTCGCACTGTGGAAATACATCTGACGGGCAACATGGAGCGGTTCATGTGGTCGTTCGACGGCGTTCGGATGAGCGAGGGCGCCGAGCCGATCCGCTTCGAGCGCAACGAGCGGGTGCGGGTGAAGCTGGTCAACGACAGCATGATGGCCCACCCGATCCATCTCCACGGCCATTTCTTCGAGGTGGTGAACGGCCATGCCGGCGCCCATCCGCTGAAGCATACCGTCAACGTTCTGCCGGGGGGGTTCGTGCGGTTCGATCTGACCGCGGACGCGCCCGGCGACTGGGCGTTCCACTGCCACCTTCTCTACCACATGCACGCCGGGATGATGCGGGTCGTGTCGATCCGGCCGCTCGAGGGAGAAGCCGCATGATCCGCTTCCTGCTCCTCCTCTCGGCCGCTCCGCTTGCTTTTGCCGCACCCGTCGCCGCCCAGACCATGGGACCGATGCCGGGCATGAACATGCCCGGTATGAGTCATCCGCCGAGAACTCGTCCGAGAGCGGCAGCCCGGCCTCGCGCGACGCGACCCGCGCCCGCGGCCCGCCGCGCCCGTCCGGCTGCGCGGGCGGCCCATCCAGGACATCGTGCCGCGACCCCGGCGGCGCGGCGGCGAGGCGTAGCAGCGCATCCGAATGCCGGGGCACAGCCGAACGATATGTCATCGATGCCGAGCATGCAGATGCCCGCCGCGACCCCGCAACAGGGGCACCAGGGCCATAATATGTCGACCATGCCCGGCATGCAGATGCCGGCCGCCAATGCTCCGGCCGGCCAGCCGGCGCACGACATGTCGGCGATGCCTGGGATGCAGGTGCCGGCAGCGAACGCGTCCGCGGGCCAACCCGCGCATGACATGTCCGCGATGCCGGGCATGCAGATGCAGCCCGCCAACCCTGCGGCAGGCCATCAAGGCCACGATATGTCCGCGATGCCCGGCATGGAGGAGCCGGCCGACCCGCCCGCGGCGGCGGCGCCCGCCGGCGCGATGAGCGGACCGGCCCATGCCGCCGATACCGTATTTACCGCAGGTCGGATGGAGGACGCACGCAATGTGTTTCGCGACGAGCATGGCGCGATCCGCACCTACCGGGTGCTGATCGACCAGCTCGAGACGCGCGTCCAGAACGGCCGGGACGGCTATGCCTGGGACGCCGAGGCCTGGTATGGCGGCGCCCTCGACCGGCTGTGGCTCAAGACCGAAGGCGAGGGCACGTTCGGCAGCGGTCCCGAGCAGGCCGAGGTCCAGGCGCTCTGGAGCCGGGCGCTTGATCCCTGGTTCAACCTCCAGGCCGGGGTTCGCTACGACATTCGCCCAACCCCGGATCGCGGCTATCTGGTCCTCGGTATCGAGGGGCTCGCGCCCTATTGGTTCGAGGTCGACGGCGCGGTCTTCCTCTCGCAGAAAGGAGACCTCTCCGCCCGGTTCGAGGCCGAATATGAGCAGCGCATCACGCAGCGCCTGATCCTCCAGCCCCGCATCGACCTCGACTTCTCGCTCCAGGACGTGCCCGAGCTCGGGATCGGGTCGGGTCTTTCCGCCGCCGAGGCGGGGCTCAGACTTCGCTACGAGATCGTGCCCGAGTTCGCGCCCTATGTCGGGGTCCATTACGGCCGCGCGTTCGGTGACACGGCGGGGTTCAGGCGGGCCGCCGGCCGCGACGTCGGCGGGTGGAGCTTTCTGCTGGGAGTGAGAACATGGTTCTGAGCCTGTTTCGGATCCTGACGATCCCATTCATCGCCTTGCTGATCACGCTCTCGGCGCCCGCTCATGCGCACGAGCATAACGAGCAGCAGGAGGCGGCCGAGCAGAATCAGGCGGGCCATGATCATGCCGCCGCGCCCGGCCAGATGGGCGAAATGGGTGAGATGGCCGGCCGTCAGCATGACGAAGGCATGGAGGCGCAGAGGCCCACGACCTTCGGCGGCCGGCTGCTTGCCTGGCTCGGCCGCATGCATCCGTTCGCGGTCCACTTTCCGATCGCGCTGATCCCGGCGAGCTGGCTGGCTTTACTGATCGCCCGTCGGCGAGGTCATGCCGTGGACGTGATTCGGGCCGTCATCATGCTCGCAGGCATCGCCGCGGTCGGCGCGGCATTGCTCGGCTGGCTCAACGGGGGCTTCGTGCTGGCGGACCCCAATCCGATCAAACTTGCGCATCGCTGGATCGGAACGACGCTCGCCGTCCTGGTGGGGGCCATCGGCATCTGGGCCTGGCGCAGAACGAAGTCCGTCAACAGCCGCCCGATGGTTTGGGTTCTCGGCGGCACGACCGCGCTGCTGCTGGTGCAGGGCTGGCTCGGCGCCGCGCTCACCCACGGCGTCAATCACATGATGTTTTGATTTCGGATTGAGCGGGGCGGCGCATCAGGAGGAGAAGACGATGTTCCACCATCTCAGCGACGACATTCGATCGTGCATCGAGGATTGCCAAGCCTGCGCGACAACCTGCCTTTCGAGCGCCATCGGCCACTGTCTCGAAATGGGCGGCCGGCACACCGAGCCGCGCCATTTCAAACTAATGCTGGACTGCGCTGAGATCTGTCAGACGGCGGCGAATTTCATGGCGCGCGGGTCTGATCATCACCCGCATATCTGCCGCGAATGCGCGGAAATTTGCCGAGCCTGCGCGGAAAGTTGCGAGGCGCTCGGCGACATGGAGCAATGCGTTGCCACTTGCCGCCGTTGCGCGGAGAGCTGCGCGAAAATGGCGGCCTGACCAGGGCCGCCTGGGATAGGTAATAACCGGAGGGGGACAAAGTATGTCGGCATCGGCGCGAGTTGCTGGGAAGGTTCACAAGTGGCTCGCGCTGCTGATGGCGATTCAGATCCTGTTCTGGTTCGTCAGCGGCCTGTTCTTCGCAGTCTTTCCGATCGAGCGAGTCAGGAGCGAACATCTCATCGCGGAGGCGCCTCCCGTTGCGATCCGCATGGACGACGCGGCGGCCGGCTTGCAGCGCATTGCGGCGGCCGGCGCAGGCCCTGGAGACAAGATCGAATTACGCACGATGATCGGGCGGCCGGTCGCACTCGTGAGCGGCGGGTCAGCCCGTCCGCGACTTTACGATCTGGGCAGCGGCCGGCAATTGTCCCCGATCCCTGTGTCTCTCGCCGTCTCTATCGCCGAGCGCGATCATATCGGCGATGACCGGGCCGCTGGTGCGCAACTCGTGACCACGGCCTCGCCGGAATATCGCGGTGCCCTCCCGGCGTGGCGCGTCGACTTTGAAGGGAACAATGCCGTCTCGCTCTATGTCGCGTCCGATACGGGCGCGGTGGCTGCGCGCCGGTCGACTCTGTGGCGGACCTATGATTTCCTGTGGTCGCTCCACATCATGGATTTCAGGAACCACGAGGATTTCAATACGCCGCTCCTGATCGTGGCGACGGCTTTGGCGCTGATCATGGTGGTGACCGGCATCATCCTCTTCCCCAGCCGCCTTGGCTATAATGCCTGGAAGCGGAGGCGGCGGAGAGCCAAACAGGAATTGAAGGATGCCTAGTGGCCGCTTTCAGTGACGCAGGCATTCCCGAAATAGGCGTCCGCGTAGCTGCGCCCAAAGCACCTGAGCATACGTTCCACGGCGCGCAGGTTGTTTCGGTTGCGGGGCTGCGGCGCGGCTCTCAGTCGCGCAACAGCCGTCTCAAGCACGGGACGGTCTTTCACCAGAAATGCCCATGTCCCTTCCACATAGGCATTCCACTCCAGCTCATCGCCTGGCTCGATCGGCCTGCGCGCCGCAGCCATGACACTGGCAGCACGCGGCTCGTCGCCGGCAGCCGCCAGATATTGGCCGAGATGCCAAACAACCGCGCTGTGCTCTCGCGTCGAAAGAATGGGTCCGTTGACCAGATAGTGCTCTGTCGCGCGTGCAGCTTCAGCGTAGCAGCGTTGGTTACCAAGCTGGCGCGCGGTCGCGGGCGTTGTCCCCCGTTGATCAAATTCGTCGAAGGAGAGACGGGCATTCGCAGCAAGATCGGCGTCCGCGAGCGCGCATTGGTGAGTTTGCGCAGCCGGCTCGACCCGTTGGGCCGCTGCGGTCCCGGTTACGCCCAGCGCCAGCCCGGCGGCCAGCATAACAAGCGCGGATTGACCCATTTCAGTGCACTTCCACCGTAAGATGCGCCAACTCATGGACCGGCTGGAGCCGCTCGCGAATGGCGTTCTGGTTAAGATCGCTCTCGACGCAAACGATCGCCGCATGCGCCTGTGGCCCGACGCGCCAGATGTGCAGGTCCGTGATTTTTGCGCCTCCCTGCCCCTCGACGCACTCGCGCACCTCTTCGATCAGATGCGCGTCCGCCGTGTCGAGCAGGACTGACGAGGTGTCGCGGATGAGTGTCCAGGACCAGCGGGCGATAACGATTGCGCCGACGATGCCCATCATCGGATCGAGCCAGATCCAGCCGAGATAGCTCCCCGACACCAGGGCGATGATCGCAAGCACCGATGTCAGAGCATCGGCCAGCACATGAAGGTAGGCGGCGCGAAGATTATTGTCGCGTCCTTGGGCATTGTGGTGGTGGCCATGGCTGTGGTCGTGCCCGTGTTCATGGGCGTGGTGGTGACCGCCTCCCGAAAGGAGAGCTGCGCTCACCAGGTTCACGAAAAGGCCAAGAACCGCGACGATCGTGGCGTCGCCGAAGTCGACCCGGGTCGGATTGAAGAGCCGCAACGCGGACTCAAAGGCGATCCCGCAGGCGACCGCACCGAGCACGAGAGCCGAGGCGAAGCCGGCAAGGTCACCCACCTTTCCCGTGCCAAAGGTGTAACGCGGATTTGCAACGTGCCGCTTGGCATAGGCGTAAGCGCCTGCGGCAACGGCCAGCGCGCCGGCATGGGTCGCCATGTGGAACCCGTCAGCAAGCAGCGCCATCGAGCCGGTGATATAGCCGGCGATGATCTCGCCGATCATCATGACGGCTGTCAGCGCCACCACCCAGCGGGTCCTCAGCGCGTTGGCATCGTGATCGGAGCCCAGGTAATTATGGTCGTGTGCATAGGCTTCGATTTCGGGGCGCGTGGCCATGTTTCCACCTACTTGAAATGGCGCTTGAGGATGGTGACGAGTTCGTCGGAAGCTTCGGCCCGCGCTTCAGCGGACAGACCCGGAGCGGCCACATGCTCGCGCAAATGGCCTTGGACCAATTCGTCCATCAGCCCGGCGACCGCACCGCGGACCGCGGCGACGAGATGCAGCGTCTCGCTGCACCCGGCATCGGATTGGACGGACCGCTCGATCGCCGCGACCTGGCCGGCGATGCGCCGGACTCGAGCGATGATCTTGTCCTTATTACGCGAAACGTGAGGCATAGGATAGGGGGGTATCCTATTTTCTCTCTTTCCTCAACGGCTTTCGTCGCATTCTCGCGCAACGTCCCTCCCAGCGGCAGGTCAATGAGGAGTGTGGTCCGCATCGCAGGCTCGATGATCGCCTAGTGCCTCGACAATCCGACAGGAAGCCACCTGACCGCCGCGGCACTGGCTGATCATCCGGCCAAGTTCGTCCCGCAGGCGCTCGAGCCGGGCAATTTTGGCCTCCACGGCAGCGAGATGCTTCGAGGCGAGCGCGTCGATCTCGCCGCAGCCCCGTTCGGGATCCTCGGCCAGATCGATCAGGGACCGCACGTCGCCAAGCTCGAAGCCAAGGCCGCGAGCATGGCGGATGAAGGCCAGACGTTCGACATCGGCCTGTGAATAGTCGCGGTAATTGCTGTCTGTCCGGTCGGGCCGGGGCAGCAGCCCAATCCGTTCATAATAGCGGATCGTCTCGCTCGTGGAGCCTGCCCGCGCCGCCAGTTCTCCTATCTTCATGGCTCTTGACCTTGTAGTCGCTACAAGCCTGATATGGGCCGCCACCACGCGAATGTGGAGTGACGAATGTCCGCCGATTGCTGTTCCAGAAAGGGCGATATGATCGCCGAACTCGGCCGGAAAGCCGAGCAGCGGCGCGTGCTGGTCGTCGTCATGGTCATCAATTTCGCGATATTCTTCGCCGAGTTCGGCGGAGGACTGCTCGCGGGCTCGTCCGCGCTGATGGCGGATTCGGTGGATATGTTGGGCGACGCCCTGGTCTATGTGCTCAGCCTATATGCGCTGAGCCGGGGAGCGCGCTGGGAGGCGGGTGCGGCACTCACCAAGGGCGGCATCATCCTTGTCTTCGGGATCGCGGTGGCGGTCCAGATTGCAGACAGGATCATTAACGGCGTACCGCCTTCTTCGGCCCTGATGCTGGTGTTCGGAAGCCTAGCTCTTGCCGCAAACCTGACCTGCCTCGGCCTGCTTTGGCGCTTCCGCAATCTGAACGTGAACATGTCGAGCACCTTCGAATGTTCGCGAAACGATGTGGCCTCCAACGTCGGCGTCCTGTTGGCTGCCGGGCTGGTCGCGCTGACGGGGACGGCATGGCCCGACATCGCGGTCGGCGGCATCATCGCGATCATCTTCCTGCGCTCGGCCTGGCGCGTCCTTGCCGCAGCCATACCGGCCTGGCGCGCGGCGAAGCCTCTGCCGCGCGAGACGTTGCAATGACGGTGGACGACAGCCCCGGCGTCCCACTGCCCCCGCCATTCCTGTTCCTGATCGCCGTCGCAGGTGGCCTGCTAATCGACGGCAACGTGTGGACCGCGCACCACATGCTCCATGCGTCGCAATGGATCGGCGTGCCGATCGCGCTGGCTGGCCTGGCGCTGATCGCGACTACACTTGCACTGTTCCGGCGCTTCCACACCCGTCCCGAGCCGTGGCAACCGGCCAGCGCCCTGATCGAGGCTGGCCCTTACCGGCTGTCGCGCAATCCGATGTATCTCGGCATGGCACTGGTCTCTGGCGGCATTGCGGCCTTCTTTGAGAGCATCGCTGCTCTGATACTAAGCGCTGTCGTCGTCGCAATCATCGACCGCTGGGTAGTCGCGCGGGAAGAAGCCTATCTAGCGCGCCGCTTCGGCGAAGAGTTCGCCGCCTATCGCCGGAGGGTTCGGCGATGGCTGTGAACGCGCGCCCTTCCAAAGCCGTTGAGAATGCTGCTAAGGCGCCGCCCATGCGCCGCTGGCTTACCATTATTGCCTCCCTGATGCTCGCCGTGATGGTGTGGACGGGCGGCGTCGCGCATGCGGCGGAAGCGTTCAGCTGCGCCGAGGTCAGTTCGGCCGAGTCCGGGCATTTCAATGGCGATGAGGATCAGACGCCGTCCGATTCGGGCAAGGCGGTGACCCATCATCACAGCGGCTGTCACGGTCACCACAATCTGGTGCCGCTTGCGTTTGAAGCGGGATCTCGCGTCTCCGCATCTTATGCGCTGCTGGGTTTCGGTCACGATACCGCTCCGACCGAGCGCCAGCCGCCGACCGCACTCCGCCCTCCAATCGCCTGAAGTCACGATAGCCGTCCGCGCGTCTGATGCGCGGGCTTCTGCGTGTCTTCAGGAGCAACATCATGAAAGTTCTGTTTGCCGCGGCCTCGGTCGCGGCGCTGGTCTCCGCAACGGGACCTGCCGCCCTCGCGCAAGTTGCGACGCCCGCGACGCCGCGCGTCGGCGTGCCACTTACCAGTCCTCGATCCCCGGAGCCTTTCGCTCCGGTTCCGCAGCCGGCGCCGGCGGTCGCTATTCCAAGCAATGAGACCGTGCCAGCGAACCTGACGCTTCCCCAGGCGCTGGCGGAAGCGGAAGCGAGTTCGCCCGTCATCCAGGCGGCAATCGCGAGGGCCTCTGCCGCGCAGGCGCGCGTTCGTCAGGCCGGCTACCGGATCAACCCGGAGCTCAGCGTCGAGGTCGAGAATTTCGCCGGCACTGGGGACTATTCCGGCGCGCGGGGGCTCGAGACGACGGTTGCCGTCAATCAGCGCCTCGACCTAGGCGGACGCCGCCGCGCGCGGGTCAGCGTCGCGCGCGCCGAGCTGGCTGCTGAGGAATTGCGCCTAGCCATTGCGCGGGCCGACCTTGGCCAGCAGGTGCGCGAACAGTTCGCCCGCGCCGTCACTGCGCGGGACAAGCTGCGGATCACGGAAGATAACGCGACGCGCGCAACCGAACTAGCCCGGATCGCGGGCCAGCTTGTCGATGCCGGTCGGGAGCCGCCCTTGCGAGCCATCCGGGCCCGTTCGGCCGCGGCGCAGGCGCAGGCCGAGCTGGCAGCGGCGCGGGCGGATGAGGCCGCGTCACGGCGCACGCTCGGCGGGCTGTTCGGATCGATCACGCCGCCGGAGAGCGTCACCGGAAGCCTGATCGACCTCGATCCACGCGCGATCGACCCGGAGCAGAGCCTGGACGTGCGCCTCGCCGATCTTGAGTTGGCGGTGGCGGAAGCGGAGGTGGGCCAACAGGTTACCCAGCGCAGGCTCGACCCGGCAGTCGGCATCGGCGTCCGCCAGTTTCGGGGTTCGGGCGACATCGCACTCGTAGGCGGTGTCTCGATGCCCATCCCCGTCTTCGACCGGAACCAGGGCAATATCGCCGCCGCGCGGGCCAACGTCACCTCTTTCCAGGCGCGGCGTGCCAACACATTGGCGATCGTCACGGTCAGGGCGCGCAACGCGATTGCGGCGGTCGAGGCCGCCCAGGCGCGGGTGCAGGCGCTGGAGGGCGCCGCCGTGCCGGAAGCATTCGAGGCGCTCCGCCTCGCCCAACTCTCCTACCGCGAAGGCCGCACCGCGCTGATCGAATTGCTCGACGCGCAGAACGCCTACCGCTCCGCCGAACTGGCGCTGATCGACGCCCGCCTCGCCCTTGCTCTTGCGACCGCCGAACTCGGCCGCGTCGCCGCTCAATAGGAATTCATGCACATGGAACCCACCAGGGAGACTCAGGACCGCCGCTGGGTGATCGCGATCAGCGCGGCCGCTTTGCTGGTCGTCGGCACGGCCGGCATCATCATCGGCCGCTCGACCTCGGACAGCGCTGTCCCGGTTGCCGAGAACAAGGCTGAACCGACCGAGCAGGGTCAGCAAAGAGAAGGCTTCATCGAGATGGACCAGGCCCGCATGCAGGCGGCCGGGATCCGCGTCGAGCAGCTCTCCGCCGGTTCACTGTCGTCCGAGATCATCGCCCAGGCGACGGTCACCGCCCCGCCTGAGGGCCAAGCCCAGCTGACCGCGCGCGCCGACGGTGCCGTGGTTCGCATCATGAAGCGCCTCGGGGATCCCGTCGCCGCTGGAGAAACCGTCGCCTTGCTGGAGAGCCGGGACGCGGCTGGTTTCGTGGCGGCACGGAACGCAGCCGCCGCACGAGCGAACGCCGCGCGCGCCGCCTTTGCCCGCGAACAGCGGCTCTTCACCGCGCGCATCACCGCCCGTCAGGATCTCGAAGCGGCGCAGGCCGCGCGTGCCGAGGCCGAGGCGGAGTTGATGCGGGCCAATGCCGCGATCCGCGCTGCGGGGGTGGCAGGCGGCGGGCGCTATCTCGCCGTGACCAGCCCGATCAGCGGACGGATCACGGAGGTCGATACCCAGCTCGGCGCCTATGTCACCGCCGGCACGGAGCTGTTCAACGTCGCCGATCCGCGCCACATCCAGATCGATGCCGCGGTCCCCTCGATCGATGCGCAGCGCATTCAGCCGGGCGACCGCGCGATCGTCGAGCTGCCCGGCGGCGGCACGGTCGAGGCCGTGGTGCGCTCTTCCACGCCCTCGCTGAACCGGGAGAGCCGCACTGCAACGATCGTGCTGCAACCGGCCGGCGTGCCCGCAGGGCTGACGCAAGGTCAGGCGCTTCGCGTCAGAATCACGCCGCGGGGCTCAGCCGGTGATCGGATCGTGGTTCCCGAGGATGCGGTGCAACAGATCAATGGACGCGACGTGGTCTTCGCGCAGACCGAGCGCGGCTTTCAGGCAGTGCCGGTCACGGTTGGCAACCGCAGCGGCGGCCGGGTGGAGATCCTGCAGGGGCTGCGGCCCGGTGTCGTGATCGTGACCCAGGGCGCTTTCGTCCTGAAGTCGCAGCTTGGCGCAAGCGAGGCGGAGGAATGACCCGGCCTCTCGCCCCAATCTCCCATTCCAAGACCGCCCCTGTCGGCGGCGCCAGGATCGTCACATCATGATCGACCGCCTTCTCGACGCCGCCGTCCGCTTCCGCTGGGCCGTGGTCGCAATCACTCTCGTCGTCGCCGCATTCGGCGTCTTCCAGCTGTTCAAGCTGCCGATCGACGCCGTCCCGGACATCACCAACAAGCAGGTGCAGGTGAACGTCGCCGCGCCGCAATTCTCGCCGCTCGACATGGAGCGGCTGCTCACCTTCCCCGTTGAGAACTCACTCGCCGGCATTCCGGGCCTCAGCTACACCCGATCGATCTCGCGCAACGGCTTCGCCCAAGTGACCGCCGTGTTTGACGAGAGCGTGGACATTTATTTCGCGCGCCAGCAGGTCGCCGAGCGCCTCTCCCAAGCTAGGGAGAGCCTGCCAGCGGGCGCCGAGCCGCAAATGGGTCCAGTCTCAACCGGCCTTGGCGAGGTGCTGATGTGGTCGGTCGATTACGACCCGCGCGCGCCGCGTGTCGCCGGCCGACCGGGTTTCCAGCCGGACGGCTCCTATCTGACGCCCGAGGGTGAACGGCTGACCGACGACGTGTCTCGGCTCGCTTACCTCCGCACCATCCAGGATTGGGTGGTGCGGCCGCAGCTCCGCACGGTCACCGGCGTCGCCGGCGTGGATTCGATCGGCGGCTACGAGAAGCAATTCGTCGTGCAGCCCGATCCGTCGCGGCTGGCCGCGCTCGGCATTTCCTTCTCCGAGCTGTCGCAGGCGCTGGAGCGGGCCAATCTCTCGGTGGGCGCCAACTTCATCCAGCGGGGCGGCGAAGCCTTCCTGGTCCGTGCGGACGCCCGCATCCGTCATGCAGACGAAATCAGCGGGGCAACCATCGCCACGCGCAATGGCGTGCCGATCTCGGTCCGCGACGTGGCCATGGTCAGGATCGGCGGCGAGCTGCGCACCGGCGCCGCCTCCATGAACGGCCGCGAGACGGTCATAGGCACCGCCCTGATGCTCGCGGGCGGCAACAGCCGCATCGTCGCCCAGGCCGTGTCGGACCGGCTGACCGAAGTCTCGCGCTCGCTCCCTGCCGGCATCAAGGTGACGCCGCTCTACAATCGATCGGCGCTGGTCGAGGCCACAATCTCCACTGTCGAGAAGAACCTGGTCGAGGGCGCTCTGCTCGTCATCGCAGCGCTGTTCTGGTTGCTCGGCAACATCCGCGCCGCGATCATCGCCGCGCTCGTCATCCCGCTCTCCTTCCTGATGATGGCGATCGGCATGAATCAATATGGCGTGTCCGGGAACCTGATGAGCCTTGGCGCGCTCGACTTCGGCCTGATCGTCGATGGCTCGATCATCATCATCGAGAATTGCCTGAGACGGCTTGCGGAGCGGCAGCATGAAGAAGGCCGGCTGCTGACCCTCGCCGAACGATTGCACGAAGTGTTCGTCGCGTCGAAGGAGATGGTGCGGCCGACCATCTATGGTCAGGCTATCATCCTGCTCGTCTTCGTGCCCCTGCTCACCTTCACCGGGGTCGAGGGAAAGATGTTCACGCCGATGGCGATCACCGTCATCCTCGCCCTGGTCAGCGCCTTCATCCTGTCGCTGACGTTCGTCCCGGCGATGGTGGCGATCCTGATCCGCGGCAAGGTCGCGGAGGAAGAAGTCGGCGTGATCCGCTGGGTGAAGCGGAAATATGCGCCCTTGCTCGCCCGCGTCATAAGGCGGCCCTGGCCGTGGGTCGGCGCAGGGGTTGGCACCTTCGCGCTCGCCGCCTTGCTATTTACGACCTTGGGACAGGAGTTCATTCCCCAGCTCGATGAGGGCGACCTGTCGGTCCAGGCGATCCGCATCCCCTCCACCTCGCTCGACCAGTCGCTCGACATGCAGCGGCGCGTCGAGCGGGCAATCTCGTCGCTGCCCGAGGTCGCATTCATCTATTCGAAGACCGGCACGGCCGAGGTGGCGACCGATCCGATGCCGCAGAACGTCTCCGACGCCTTCGTCATCCTTCGCCCGCGCGACCAATGGCCGGCAGACGTGACCAGCAAGGAACAAGTCGTCGATCGGATCGAGGAACGGGTCCGTTCGCAAACCGGCAACGCCTATGAGGTCAGCCAGCCGATCGAAATGCGGTTCAATGAACTGATCGCGGGCGTGCGCGGCGATGTCGCGATCAAGGTCTTTGGCGACAATCTCGAACAGCTGGAGCGCGTCGCCGCACGGACCGCCGCCGTAATGGGGCGGATCCAGGGCACAACCGACTTGCGCGTCGAACAGACGGCCGGCTTCCCGACGCTCGACGTGCAGTTCAACCGTGACGCCATCTCCCGCTATGGGCTCACGATCGAGGACGTGACCGATACCGTCGCCGCGGCGCTCGGCGGCCGGGAATCGGGCCTGATCTTCGAGGGTGACCGGCGGTTCGACATCGTGGTCCGACTGGACAATGCCACCCGCGACAATCTCGAGGCGGTCGGCGCGCTGCCGGTGATGCTGCCGCAGCAGGCGGGAGGCCCCCGGCGGTCAGTGCCGCTGCGCGAGCTGGCCAGCTTCCGCATCTCCGAAGGCGTCAACCAGGTCAGCCGCGAGAATGGTCAGCGCCGCGTCGTCGTCCAGGCCAATGTGCGCGGTCGCGATCTCGGCTCGTTTGTGCGCGAGGCGCAGGAACGGATCGGCCGCGAGGTGCAGCTGCCGCCCGGTGTCTTCATCCAGTGGGGCGGTCAGTATGAGAACCTCCAGGCGGCCTCGGCACGCCTCTCCATCGTCATTCCGGTGGTGTTCGTGCTGATCTTCGGCATCCTGTTCATGGCGCTGCGCGGCTTCGCGCCCGCCGCCGCAGTCTATTCCGCGGTGCCGCTCGGCCTTGCCGGCGGCGTGTTCGGACTGGCGCTGACCGGCCTGAGCTTCTCGATCTCGGCGGCCGTCGGCCTGATCGTGCTTTCGGGTGTCACCGTGTTGAACGGGCTCGTCGTCATGAGCAGCATCAGTGAACGGCTGGAACGGCGGATGTCGGTCGATGACGCCATCACCGAGGGCATGATGGAGCGCGTTCGCGCAGTTCTGATCACTGGCGTCGTGCCGGCGATCGGCTTCGTGCCGATGGCGATTGCCACCGGGCGGGGCGCGGAGGTGCAGAAGCCGCTTGCCGTCGTGGTGATCGCCGGGCTGATCGTGGCAACCCTGCTCACCCTGTTCGTGCTTCCGGCGATCAGCCGCCTGCTCCTGCGATTGCGCAAGCAGCACGTGCGGGGCGAATATGAGGGCGAAGACGTTTTCGGGCGGGAGGCTCCGGCCGCGTGATGTTAAAAGGGGAAATAGCATGGCAGAATCGCATGGACATGCCCACGGACCCGGCGCGCACGCGGGGCATTCGCACGCGCCGGCTGACTTTGGGCGAGCCTTTCTGATTGGCACCATCCTCAATACCGGCTTCGTCATCGTTGAGGCAACTTTCGGCATCCTCGCCAATTCCATGGCCTTGCTCGCGGACGCCGGGCACAATCTGTCCGACGTTGCCGGCCTCCTCGTTGCCTGGGGCGCCGCAAGCCTCGCCAAGCGCGGTCCGACACGGCATTACACCTATGGCTTTCGTCGCTCCTCAATCCTGGCAGCCCTGTTCAACGCGATCTTCCTGCTCGTTGCCATCGGCGCGATCGGGTTCGAGGCCATCCAGCGGTTCGCGAATCCAGAGCCCGTTTCGAGCGCAACTGTCATCATCGTCGCTGCGATCGGCATCGCCATCAACACGGTAACCGCGCTGTTGTTCGCCCGTGGACGCACGGGCGACATCAACATCCGGGGAGCCTATCTCCACATGGCGGCCGACGCAGCCGTGTCGGCGGGAGTTGTGGTCGCCGGCCTCGTCATCACCAAGACCGGATGGTTCTGGCTCGACCCGCTCACCAGTCTCGCAATCGTGGCCGTCATCTTCATTGGCACGTGGGGCCTGCTGAAGGATTCTGTCGGGATGTCCCTGGATCGCGTGCCGGCCGGCATTCCGCCCGCCGACGTGGAGCAGATGTTGGCTGCATTACCAGGAGTCGAGCGCGTTCACGACCTGCACATATGGGGCATGAGCACGACCGAGGTGGCCATGACCTGTCATCTCGTCATGCCCGGGGGCACGGCCGGGGATCAATTTCTGCATGAAACCTCGGCCGCGCTTGAGGAGCGCTTCGGAATTGCCCACACGACGATTCAGGTGGAAACCGGAGATGAAGCGGATTGCGACCAAGCCCCCGACACGGTCGTCTGATCCAGATCAGCGACAAGCGTCAGTGCAGAGCAGCGTTACAGGAACCGGTGGCGAAGGCTCGTCTGCCAAAATCCGCAGCCTAGTAGGACGGAAGATCGGTACTCACTCGGGCTTGACCAACTCCACGTGGCTCACGCCAAGCGCACTGGCGATCTCATAGAGCGTGACGATCGTGGGGTTGCGCCGGCCCTGCTCAAGCCCGCTCAGATATTGCTGACTGAGTCCACAGCGCTCCGCAAGCTCCTCCTGCGTAAGCCCGCGCTCCTTGCGGATTCGGGCGGCATTGCGGCCCACGAGCTTGCGCATATCCATGCACAAACCATTGGCCTTGCCTGACAGACGAGTTTATCAACTATAGTATGTATTTCGACATACTGGCTCGCGCCCTGCTCATCGCAATTTTGACGGCCAACTTCAGCAGCGTCGCTATCGCGCAGAGCAGTCGCGCACCGAGCAGCGAAATCCGGCGGATTGAACGAATGATGGCGCTCGATGCCACTCACTTCGAGCGCACTGCTCACGTGCAGGACAGCGACCTGGACGTGAACGCGACTATCTCCACGGAAGAGGGATTTCGATACCGCGGCAGTTTCACCGACCGGGTCCGCTCCGACAATTTCCTGCGCGCGGTCATAACCAAACGGACCGGCGAGGCGACCATTCAGGTCTACCAATCGACTGTCTACAACAGCCCGGCGCGTCATTTCCGAAACGCGAACTACCAGACCCCGAGCGGCCTCAAATCTGCCCCACTGATCATAATCAGCGAAACCGAGATGTCATGCTTCGGAGGCTCCTGCGCCTACCAGGACGATGTCGGCTTTGAAGTGCCGGAGGCTGACCTCCGTCAGATCGCGGCAGGCTATGAGGCCGGGGACCGGCGCCCCTGGCGTTTCAAGCTCAACGCTACCGGCGGAGAAGACTGGGAGGACAGCATGTCGCCTGCGGAGATTGTAGGCTTCCTCCATCGTCTGGACGCATACCGGGCCAATCACCGCTAGAGTTTTCACGAAGCTGATCAGCCCCAGGGATCGCCGTGGTAGTGCTCGGTTGGCTCGCTCCAGCCATCGCTCCAGCCCTCCCCCTCCACGAAAATGAGCGGAGCGGCAAACGAGACGTGGTCGTAGCGCTGCTGCAGGTCGACCCAGATCAGAAACTGGGAGAGCGCGTCTACCTGATCATCGTAGCGACAAGACGGGAACGCCAGCAGCTCCTGCTTGAACTCGGCGAGCCAGGGCGCATCTGGCGGCAGCAACACCTGCCCGGCCTCAATCATCGCGCTCACACCGGCCAGACGTGTACGTTTGTCGGCCTCTGGCTTGCGCGCGATTGGGCGCGGCACGCCTGTCGGCTGGTCGTTACGCAGCTTCTGAATGAGCTGCATCCCGCTCGCTTGATCCTCGATCAGCAGGATGTCCGCTTTGTGATTGCGGGCATTGGCGATCACCGCTTTCAACAGCCCCGGGAACTCAACCTTACGCCGCCAGACATCGATGATGTAGACCAGCCGCCCGCATACCCAAGCCGTGATGCAGACCGACCAGTCGTTGAGCAGTCCGTCCTTGGAGGCCGTATCCCAGCTCTGTACGATTTGCCCGCCGTGTGACCGGTCCAGCGGCCAGGCATAAGGGACCAGCCACTCGGCCCGGATCATGTTACCTTCGGCCGGCACCGGCTGCTGCTGATATTGTGCCGCGAAGATGACCGAGCCGACCGACTGCTTGATGCGCATCAGCTCTTCATACGGCTCGCGCGTCGGGTGGAGCGCTTCGCCGGCCCGGCGCCGGTATTCCAGCCGACGCGTCAGCTTGATGACCTCATCCTCGATGGCGATGGCCGGCAGGTTCAGCTCATCCCATCCTCCACCCTCTATGAGGAGGCCGGCCAGATCATATTGGTGGAGCCGCTGCATCACCAGGATGATGGCGCCGCGCTTCTTGTCATTCAGGCGCGAAGCCAGCGTCGTGTGAAACCACTCATTCACGGAATTGCGCGTGGTGTCCGACATCGCTTCATCGGGCTTGATCGGGTCGTCGATGATGATGATGTCGCCGCCGCGGCCGGTCAGCGTGCCCCCGGTCGAAGTGGCGAGCCGACCGCCCCCACTCGTAGTCTCGAAATCGTGCACAGCCGAGCGCGAGGTCTTGATGATCGTCCCCGGGAACAGCCGGCGATACCAGCCGGACTGCATGATCGAGCGGCAGTCGCGGGCGTGCTTGGCGGCCAGCTCATTGGAGTAACTCACGCACACGAAGTTGAGCGAGGGATCGTGGCCGAGGCGCCAGGCGACCCACGCAACCGTGATCGCGAAAGATTTGAGATTGCGAGGCGGGAGGGTGACCAGCAGTCGGCGACAACTGCCCGAGGCAACGCGCTCCAGCTGGAATGCGACAGCATCCAGATGCCAGTTGTGGTCGAGATCCGCGCCGCCATGAATCTGCGGGAAGGCGCGGATCAGGAACGAGGGGAAATCCCGCCGCATCGCCTCTTCCACCAAGCCATGCGGATCGGAGACCTGACTGAGGTCGAGCGGCGACCTACGCATCGGGCCCCTCCCCGCCTTCGGGCTCCGAGGGCTCGTCTCCAAGGAACCGGTTCAGGATCAGGAGGTCCGTGTCCGACAGCCGTTTGGCGGTCGCCCGCTCATCCTCGAACCCTTCCGCCTGGATGACCAGCGACAACAGCTTGTCGGCGGCGGCGACATTCCCCTTCGCAGCCTGTGCGGCGAGCGCCTTGATGATCAGCCGGCGCTTGCGAATGCGGCGTGGCTTCCCGTCGCTCGTTATAGTCACCAGCTCATCCAGCTCTTCGCGAAGTTCGGCCTTGAGACCCTTGGCGCCTTTCGGGCGCCCGCGGGGATTGCCGGACTGGCCGGGCTGGAACTGGTTCTTGCGCGGCGGCTTACCATAGCCGACGACCTCGCCGCCGCCCCGGCCGGTGTCGCGATTGCCGGCACCTCCGGTTTCGGCCTCGGGCTCGATGTCGTCATGGTCAGACATTGGAAATCTCCCGCTCGGCGGCGCGCTCGGCAGCGACCTCGTCAAAGGTGCGGCCATCGGAGAGGCGCGGCGTCAGCCCGCTCGCGGCGGCGAGCCGGCGGAGGCTCGTGTCCACGTAGAGCGGGTCGAGTTCAATGGCCGCGCCGCGTCGCTTGGTGCGGTGTGCGGCGACCAGCGTGGTCCCCGACCCGCTGAACGGGTCGAGGATAAGATCGCCGCGATTGGAGCAGTCGAGAAGCGCGTCCATCACCATCGCCAACGGCTTCACGGTCGGGTGGCTCTCGAGGTCGGTGTCACGGCCCTTTCGGAAGGTATTCACGCCGGCATAGGACCACACGTTGCTGCGGTGCCGGCCCTTCTCCCCGAGGCCGAAATTGTTGATGTGACGCTCGGTGCCCGACTTGAAAATGAAGACCAGCTCGTGCTGCGAGCGATAGAAGGCGCCCATGCCGGCGTTGTTTTTCACCCAGACGGCGAGCTGCTTGAACATCGTGTAGATGCCGTCTGCAGCGTCCAGGATTTCGCGAATGTGGCGAAAATCCATGCAGTGATAATGGATGGAGCCGCCGACCGAAAACCGGGCACAGTTGCGAAACACGCCCCGGAGAAAAGCGGTGTATTCCGGGATCGACATCTCGCCCGAGCCTTCGAGGAATTCCCCGTGAACCTTGCGGCCCAGTCCGGACACGTTACCGGCAATCCGGACGTTGTACGGAGCGTCCGCGAAAACTAAAGCCGCCAGCTCGCCGCCGAGCAGGTCTTCGTAGCTACCGGCATCACGCGCATTGCCGCAGTAGAGCCGGTGCGGTCCGATTAACCACAGGTCGCCCGGCCGGCTGACAGGGATCGCGTCCTCCTCGGGCAGCTCAACCGGCGGCTCGGCGGCCACTCGGTCCGCGATCCCGATGTCGAGATCGCTGAGCTCAAAGCCGATGCTGCTGAAATCGAAGTCCTGCTCGAACAGGAACTCCAGCTCCCTGGCGAGCAGATCCTCGTCCCATTCGGAGAGTTCCGCGAGCCTGTTATGCGCCAGCGCGAACGCGCGCTGCTCCGCCTCGCTGAGGAAGCTCACCCGGATAACCGGAACGTCATCCAGTCCGATCTTGCCGGCAGCTTCCCAGAGGGCGTTGCCGGAAACGATCATGCCGTCGTCGGTGATGATCAGAGCGCCCCTGAACCCGAAGCGTCGCAAGGACTGCGAGATCTGCTCGACCTGTTTCGGGCTATGCGTTCGCGGATTTTTGGGATTGGGCCTCAGCGACGCGCGCTGCACCATCTCGATATGTGGGTGGTTAGCCAAGGCGGCCATCGGTGCTCTCCTCAAAAGGCGAGCAGACCTAATGACAGCAAATTTGCTGTCTGGAAAAACCCTTTATTCGAGCGAAATCGGGGTAATAATCGTGACGCCCCTAAGGAACGGCATACACAGGCGCGCCGGCCAGGAGCATCGGTGCAAAGCGGCTGAGCGGCCGGCCTTTCCATTCCTTCCCGATCTGCACAATCTTGTTCGCGATAGCGGTTTCAGTCAGCTTCGCGTCGATCGACAGAAGCAAGCTGCCGATCGCCTGTGCCCCGGTTGAAGTTAGCCGGGGATCATGAGAACCGGCGCGTTTCAGGGCGGCGGTCGGGCGCTTTCCAGTCATCTTCTCGAACAAAAGCATCAAGGCTCCGACATGTGTCTCGAGCGCCCGATTGCGAGGTCGCCGGTCTGTCGGCTTGTAGGCCTCGGTCCAACGGGTTGCAGCATCGCGAACCTGCTCCATGTTGTTTCGAAACATAATGAGCGACTTCGGCGCGCTGGCATGATTGGCTTTTTCGAGCATGAAGCTGACGGCGAAGGTTTGCTCGACCCCAATATCATCGAGGGCCGCCATCGCTTCAGTTAGGCTGGCGGCGAGCCGAACCACCGCTTCCCGGGACCGGTGCGGATTCTCACCCTTCATCAATTCTTTCACGGAGAGATATGATCGAGCCAGGTTTGGAAGGGCTGTTCGGAGAACTTGCTCACCAGTCTCGTCAAGGTCCAGCATCGCGGCGATTGCGACGAAAAATTCGTCGGGCAAAATAACCTCGAATCCCGGCGACGTCGTAACCTTGGTCGCCTTGAAAACGGTCGATCTGGGTTCAGGCTCATGCATGTCGCGTCCGGACCGATGGCTCCCATCCAACCTAACGGATCGAGGCCCCTCATTATAGCTCGATGGCGCGCCTACTTAGCGCAATCGCAGGGCGCCCTCCTAGCTGCTCAATGCTTCTTGTCGAGCGACGACCTGGGATCGTTGCCCGGCGCGACCGTGTCGGAGTCCCGCCACCTCCCTTGCCGGTTCTGAATTCGAACCTCGCCACCGCCCAGATTGCCGACGATCTCTTTTGCCCTGACCTCAGCCTCCCGCTGCGTGCCGGTGACCGCACTGGCCCGATCAGCCTGGCCTTTAACGACGGCCCATTTGTCGCCGCGCTTCACCACATATCGGTCATTCTCACTCATGATGCCCTACTTCGGACAGCGCAGATATAGGCAGGCCGATTCCCCAATTTAACACCGCGCAGCCAATTCACTCCTAGGCCGCCCTCTCCTGCTGGATCCGCTTTCGGCGATAGTCGTCGATCTGCTTGCCGTACCGGACACAGTAGCAATCGGCGTGGCGGCGATCATTGAGCCGTTGACCGGTCTCGGGCCCGTGCAGCATGCTCATCTGGAAAGACGGCCGGATCTGGGCTTCGCCTTCGGTCAGAAACCGGACCAGCTCCGTCACCATCATGCAGGCGCTGAAGCAAGCCGCGAACGGAACCGATGGCGAGAATCCGTCTGTGACCTCGGCTTCCGACATCGAGCGAGCGATCTCCTCACTCACGATCGAGCAGATCTTTTCACCAAGTCTCGCGCGAAGGGCGTCGCGCTTCTGCGGGGCCGCCGCCTCGATATCGGTCTCGGTCAGTTCCCGGTCCTGGTCTGCGACGGAGGCCGCGGAAAGCCCGGTAACGCGGGCCGCAGCAGCTTCAGCGGACTCGCCCGGCGGCGATTTGAACGTGCAGATCAGGCAGGCCACGTCGGCACGCCAAGGATGTGCGCTTACCCGAACCTGAAGATCGGCATCGAGCGCGCCGTCAATCGCGATATCGGGCCAGATGCGCTGGGCGTGGTGTCGCGGGTCGATCTTATCGAGCCCGTTGAGCACGACCTTCGGCCAGGGCACGCTCTGGCCCAATTCGCTCTTGCGGATATCGTCAACCGTGGCCCTGAAGGGATCCGCGGCTAAGCGGTGCGGAAGACGGGCTGCTGCAGTCTTGGCCTTAGGGGGGTCCGGTGGACCCCGTTCGAGGTCCAGGCAGGTTCCCCAGTTCTCGTCGCCATAGTCCTGATTGTCGACGACCGTGATCCGCCCGCCGACCGGAAGGCGGGCAAGCAGATGGATAACTGCGCTGCCGATAGCGCCGGCACCGTTCAGCATGAGGTCCGCGACCATTCTCTCGCCGAGGACGGGGCCCGGCGCGACCGCGCCGAATTCGTAGTCCCAAAGCGAAAAGGTGACCCCGTCGAGCGGCTCGCCCAGCTCCGGTTTGAGGCGGATCAGCCGCTTGAAGACCTCGCAGACGCCGATGCTCGCGGCGGCGAGCGCGCCGACTGCATTGGGCTGATCGCAGTCGCTGGCGATCGCCGTGGGTCCCGAGGACACCCTGACCAGCCAGCCGTTGGAGGTGATCGCGGTCCACGGCAGGCCTGGCCGGACATCAGGGCCGATCGACAGGATCGCATCGTAACCGTCGTAACCGTCATCGGGGCTGACGAATGTCGGCTCAGTGTCCCAGGCAAACCGGGCGCCATCGGCCCGGAGGTCGCCGGCGAGGCCCGGAAGCAGGTGCGGCACCGCGACGCTGACTTTTCGGCAGGAGCGCATCAGCAGCTGGAGGGCGCTGCGCGCCATTTCGACGCCATTCGCCGTCGACAGCACGGCGATGTCGCCGGTCAGCAGGACTCTCTTATCCAGGAACCGGTGCGAATCCGGCCCGCCGAGCAGCGCAGCGGTTGCCGCGGCCCGGCTGAATTGCATGTCGGCAGCAGTCATTTATCCTTCTCCCAGAATGAGCGGCGCCAAGGGCGGGCGGACGGGCATGTCGATCCGACGGGCAATTTCCCCGACCGGCAGGCGGCGCCAGCCGCTCTTCCCCTCGTGGACATGAACGCCGCAGTCTCCGATCTGCGTCTTCGCGCGCTGCGCAAAATCAGGGGCAACAAGCGACAGATAACCGGGCGAGGTAATGCCCATGTGACGGTCGGGATAGGAGAGGTCAGTCGAGGCGAGGGGGTGGTGAGAATGGATCTGGCCGACGAGGATCAGGTCGCGCGCCAGCGCGGCGTCGGCGACGACGTTCATGAGGTCCGCCGAGATCATCAGCTGGTTGATGCTCTTGATCACCCCGGGGCCGCGCAGCAGCACGACCTGCGTCGCCTTGGCCACATGATCATCGGCCTCCCCAAGCCACAGTGCGACACCCTCGCGCTGGCGCCGGCCATCGATCGCCATGTCGTCGAACGACTGCTGCCAGACATAATCGGGAATTTCCCACCGGTCGGGGATCGCGAAAAAGTCGGTCACTGGTTCCTCCCCTGATAGGTGAAATCGAACTCATGCTGCAGGTGACGGATCTGGGTCAGCACGGGATTGTCGCCCCCGTCCCACGCCTTGCTGGTATCGCCATGCCATTCGGGATGGGCGACGAAGCCCTCCGCGGTCCAAGTCGCGCAGATATCGTTCGGCGGTCGGCCGCCGGCGATGATCGGCCAGGCGCCGGGCACCCCTCGCGCGACCGAAGCCGGCAGGCTCCCGGGGTAATCGGCCCACGCCAGCCGGGCCAGATATGCCTCATCGGGCTTGGACCGCGGGCTGAGGGTCACATGGACCACGAGGCCTTCGCGCCGCTCGATCGACCAGCGCGAGGCCTCGGGATCCTTCATGGCGTCTTCGACATGGTCGGCAAAGATCGCCTCGGCCAGCTCGTCAGCCACGGCGTTCAGCCCTGGAGGATCTGCTTGACCAGCTTCAGCTTGGCATGGCCGCTGTTGCCGGCGACCGCGTCGATCGTCTCGTGGAGGTCGGTCAGCTCGCGATTGTCGTCGTACAGCTTGAAGACGATCTGGCCTTGGCCATCGGGGGTCGGCCCTTCCTGCACACCGAACGCGTCGAGCGCCTGCGCCTTGATCGCGCCGATCGTCGTGGTCGGCGGCACCTCCAGCTGGAGCGGCTTGCGCGCCGACAGGTAGGTGATGGTGACCTTGATGTTCTTGGGCTTCGGGCCGTTGCCCGGGGCGTCCTGGCCCCCCTTGTCTGCAACCATTTTCGTACTCCCGATGACGACCGGCGAAAGGCGGGCCGTCCCGGAGCATATAGTGGCGCCGGCCGGAGCTTTCAATTCTGTGTTACGTGATAGGCGTCACTTTTTTAGTCCAAATCGGACGATTATCTGTTTCTAGATAAGAAACATGAATGTTTCCATCCGCTTACCCGCCGTCGTCGATCCACACAAATTTCTGTCGAAGGTGGTTCATCTGGTGATAGCCGATCACCCGCCGGTGCTGGAGCTGGCCGACGACGATGCCTGGCGCGACGCCGACCTCCTCGGCGAAGTCCTCGATCTCCTCTTCGGTCTTCTCGAAGCGCCGCAGGAATTTGCGCATCGCAGTCGCAGGAATCAGGAAGTCTGCCGCCCAGTCGTTCGCTTCACCCTCCTGCTCGGTCGTGGCGCTCCCCTTTCCCTTGAGAACATCGATGAAGACCGCCTTTCGACTGTGGAGGAGGAGGTGGGCGCATTCATGAAAGAAGGTGAACCAGAAATGGTCGTCCCTCAGATAGCGGCCGCTTTGCTGGATCAGCGCGCGTCGCGGCGTCAGCCACCGCGAGATACCGCTGGCGGCGTTCTTGCCCAAAGACTGCTCGAGAACGAATGCGACCCCGGCCGAGGCACAAAAGTCCTGTATCTTAGGAATCGCTTCCTCGATCGACACGAGGGTAAGCGGGCGAATAGCCTTTAGAGCTTGAATGAAGGCTTCGCGATCATAGTCCTCGGCCTTGATCTCGGCCGCCTTGAGTTCTCCCACGCGAAGCCAGGCGGCGAGGGATTCAATGTGGCTCAGGTAGGTAGGCGATGTACGGCAGTCGACTGCGAGCAGGTCGTTGAGCCTCGCCTTGTAGGCGTCGATGCTGGCCACGCCAAAGAAACCTAGTATTTCCCGG
This sequence comes from Allosphingosinicella sp., assembly GCA_044225925.1. Classification (GTDB taxonomy): domain Bacteria; phylum Pseudomonadota; class Alphaproteobacteria; order Sphingomonadales; family Sphingomonadaceae; genus Allosphingosinicella. Next base: position 27,164 of record JBGAHY010000006.1, on the reverse strand, counting down.
ACTAGATTAGCGCCGCCGGATCTGGTGCTCAGCCAATCGCGGTTATGCAGGGCTTGGACCGGAAAGCTCTTCGCCCAAGCTTCATGCTTTGCCAGCTCCGCATTCTCTGCCTCGCGCGCCAGATGAAGTTGATACCTTGCTTCGAGGCCGAGCCAAATCGAGGCATCCACCTCGAGCACACGCTCAAGTTGCAATGCTGTTTCAGGCTCGATCGGCGCCTTGCCGAGAATGATCTCGGTTATGAGTTTGGCCGACCTTCCGCAGCGGCGAGCAAGTTCGCGGGCGGAAATCCCCCTGTGCCCCAGATGTTCCTGGAGATGGTCACCCGGCTTGGCCGCGTAGTCGGGCCGGAAATGAAGGGCGGAGGAGATCGCGTTCATCGTTTGCGGGCTTTCTTGGCGGGAGGCTGCGCGACACCCATGATTTCAAGGTGACGAACTGTATCGAGGTCGATTGCCCCATCCCCGGCTCTCTCGAATTCGAGGGCGCGAAAATAGAGGCGGTGATCCGGCCCAAGCGCGACGCTGAAAGCCGAGACTTCATCGGCGTCGGACCGCAGGTCGATAGGCCCGGCCGCAGGCAGCAGGCCGAGATGGGAGGCCACGTCGAGGATTATGAGGCGGCACGCAATCAGCCCTGCGAGGGCCGCCCCAAATTCAGATTTGAGGCGGTGTTCATGGCAGAAAAGCTTCTGACTCTCGACATCGGGAAAGCAGATCTCCAACGGGTGGGTCTTTCACCTTCTGTTTCGCATTAGGTAACACAGTTCGGGAGTAATGCAACTCAACCGTAAACAAGGCTGTGGATAACGAGGCGCCAAACTCTACAATACGAAGCACGGACCTCAGACGTGAATATGGGGCTTTCGGACTGTGATCACACTTCGTCTCTTGGTCGGACTCGCGCTGCTGAGCACTTCGGCTGCGACTGCTTCTGCGCAAAGATCGGCCAGGTCGCGACCTCAGGCGAGGACCCCGGTCGCAGCTCCAGCTGATCCCGATTGGGCGATGATCGCTGCCGCACTTGCAGCGCAACGGCGGTTCGAGGACTTGCGGCGCGACGACCAGTTTGCCGAGTTGCGGATCGATCGGTCCATAGTCGGCAGAAGGTTTCGCATTGTCGGAAGATTTGGCGATGGCAACAGGATGGGAGGGTCAGGGCAGGCGGGCTACTACACCTACTCCAACGGCGCTCTGCGATTAATCTTCAGCCCTCGCGAAGCTTGGACTGCATCTGGGTCGCCGCGTCGCCTCATAGGGGTAATGGTCGAGCGCACGCGCCCCGGTCGCGGCTATGTCGGCTCGAATGCGTATGGCGCCCGCGCTGCGGTGACGGTCGAGTGGCGCGAGGAAGATGCCTTGGCATTCATCGAGCGGCCGGCCGGGCGAACCTCGCCTTACGCACAGCAAAGCCCCCCGGTCCCCGCAAATCTACGGCGCTTTGCGCCGGCGGATCCACTCGATGATTACTGGTTTGACGCAAGCTTGCCCCCGTCAGAGGCCCGCCTACTCGCGACAAACGCGCGGTTAATCATCGAAGGTGTTGTGCGGCCGATCGCCGGCGACACGCTTGCCGAGTGCCATGGCAACTACGGGCGCCCTACAGTGGACGACCCGCGTGAGATCTTCATATCCACGTGCTGGCTCGGCGCTTCCATCGACCGGGTCGCGATCGTGGACGGCCGCTCCCAGGCTGTCCTGCAGGAGTGGCGACGATGACCGGCACACGGGTTTGGCGCACCCGCTCGACATCGCCCTGTTCTCGAACAAACGCATCCTGTTCCGAGCAATTAATTCCCTGTTTTGAGCCGCAGGGAATTGGCGGGCCGGCTGGCGGAAAAGCGTGCCTTTTGGCCCTCAACTATCCCCTCGGGCAGCCCCAATTTGCAGATTTCCCTGTTAATTCCCTGTAGAACAGGGAATCGCGCGCGGAGACTGGTTCGCGTCAGACTGCGTGGCGCGCCACCATAAATCATTGGTTTTACTGATTTTTATTGAATTCCACTAGGACGGAATTGTGCCCGCATTTCCGGGGCTTTGCAGAGCCGGTCCGTCCCAGTCGTGGCCAAGAGACCATTTGTCCGCGAGGCGTGGCCCACTCTTGGCCGACTTTCTCCCGCGGCAGAAAAGTGTCCCCAAAGGCAAGAAGCCGGAGATCCTCGATCGGTGCTGAACGTCCGGTATGGGTGGAAGCGGTCATCGCTGCTACCAGATCTTACGCCCTATCCGCCCTTCGCCGGTGTCCCATCTGTCCGCAGAAGAATCGTTCGGTGACAGCGAAAAAGAGCTGGAATATAAGGAGATCGCAGGGGGGCGACGATGGTTCGCGAGGTGCTGCTAGCTCTATTGATGACGCAAGCGCCAGCGCCGACACCCGTCGGCTTCCAAGGCTACGACTTGGGGTCCCCGATCGGCGCCGTTCACAATATCGATGTGCCACCAGGCCCACATGGTATGCGGCGGATCGAATGCTCGGATAGCTCCTTGGCTGGCGCGAAGCCTGATCCTCGATCAGCAGAACATCGACATTGTACTCTCGCGCCAGACGAATCGCGTGCCGCTTGAGATCCGGAAAAGCGAGCCTGCGTCGAAAGACGTGGAGGATCCTGACCTCGTTCCGCAGGACGTGCGCGGTAACGCAAACGGACCAGTCGTTCTGGACACCCTCTTTGCTCGCAGTATCCCATGACTGAACAATCTGGCCGGGCCGTGTCGGCTCGAAATCCGCGGGATAGGTCCGCAGCCAGTCCGCTTTGATCAGATTGCCGGTCGCAGGAACCGGGTCCTGCTGATACTGCGCCGCGAAGTCGATCGACCCCATGGCGATCCTTAGTTCCTCGAGCACCTTTAGCGGCTCGCGCGCCGGATGAAGCAGGTCCCCGACACGACGACGGCGAAACTTGCCGCGGGTGAGCGGGATGATCTCGTCTTCGGTTGCGATCGCGGGCAGCGACAGCTGATCCCAGCCACCACTTTCGATCAGCATTCCCGGAAGGTCATGTTGGTGAAGCCGTTGCATGACCACGATCACTGTGCCGCTGCCCTTGTCGTCCAGGCGGGACGATAGCGTTGACCGAAACCAGTGATTGACCGCCTCGCGGTTCGTTTCCGAGCGGGCATCGACCGGTTTGATCGGATCGTCGATGATAATGATGTCGCCGCCGCGACCGGTCAGCGTGCCCGTAATCGAGGTCGCCAACCGGCCCCCGCCCTTGGTGGTCTCGAAGTCGCCCGACGCAGACCGCTTTGACGAAATGATCGTTCCCGGAAACAGCTCGCGGTACCAACCCGATTGCATGATCGAGAGAGTGTCCCGCGCGTGCTTGGAGGCGAGTTCGTTGGAATAGCTGACGCAGACAAAATTGCGCCGCGGATCGCGGCCCAGCATCCACGCAACCCATGCCACCGAGATCGCGATGGATTTGAGGTTGCGCGGCGGCATTGTCACAAGGAGGCGCCGGCAGCTTCCCTGCCGCACTTGATCGAGCCTGTGCGCGATAGCGTCGAGGTGCCAGTTCCAGAGCAGCGTCTCGCCGCCATTGATCGCGGGAAAGGCCTTGCGGAGGAACGCACCAAAGTCCTGCTTCAATAGTGTCTGAAGCACAGCATGGGGATCATCGAAAGCGCTAGGCGTCATCGTCCACTTCCTCTGAACCGTCATCGTCGTTTGGGGCGCCGCCATCGGCGTCGGCACTCGCGTCCTCGGGGGACCCGGCCAGCACTTCATCGAGGATGGCCTGGTCCTGGGCGGACAGCGTTTTCCTCTCGCCACCACGATCCTCGACCCCCAGGACTTGGACGATCAACGGCAGGAGAATCTGGGCCGCCTTCAGATCGCCGGTCGCAGCACGCGTCGCGAGGGTCAGGATGGACAGCCTCTGTTTGCTGTCGGTGACGGTCTGGTTGTTGACCTTGATCGTGTGCTTCGAATTGAGCACCTCCTCGAGGTCGGTCTTCAGGCCTCGCGCACCTTTGCGGCGCCCGCGAGGGTTGCCGGACTGACCGGGCGGAAACCGGGCGTGCTTGGGGGGCTTTCCGTAGCCGACTTCATAGTCGCGATCGTCAGCCATTGGCGGCCTCCCGCTCGCGCCGGCGCTCGGCCCGGACCTCCTCGAGAGTGCGGCCGTCATCGTGAATGACCTCAAGGCCCGAAGCCGCCATGAGCCGCCGGAGCGAGGTGTCGACGTAAAGCGGATCGATCTCGAGGGCAGCGCCCCGCCGGCCCGTCTTGTGGGCCGCTATCAAAGTGGTCCCCGAGCCGCTGAAAGGATCCAGGATCAGATCCCCACGGTTGGAACAGTCCAGGATCGCATCAGCAACCAGCGCCGTCGGCTTCACCGTGGGGTGGTCAGCCAGGTCGCGCGCCCGGCCTTTGCGGAAGCTATTGGCTCCCACATACTCCCACACGTTGGTGCGGTACCGCCCCCCTTCCCCTAGCCCGAAATTGTTGATGTGCCGGCCCTTGCCCGCCTTGAAGACGAACAGCAGCTCGTGCTGACTGCGGTAGAAGGCCCCCATCCCCGCATTGCCGGCCTTCTTCCAGACGACCAGCTGCTTGAACTCGGAATAGACACCGTCCGCCGCGTCGAGGATCTCGCGGGCATGGCGCCAGTCCATGCACTGATAGTGGATCGAGCCGGAGGCGGAGAAGCGCGCGCAATTGCGGAACACGGAACGGAGGAAGGCGGTGAGTTCGGCGGGAGTCTGCTCGCCGGACATCATCTCGAACTCGCGGTGCCGAACCTTACCCTTCCCCGACACATGGCCATCAATCTTCACGCCATAGGGCGGATCGCCGAAGACCATCGCGGCGAGATCGCCCGCGAGGAGCGCCTCATAGCTCACGGCGTCGCGGGCATCCCCGCAATAGAGCCGATGCGGCCCGACGTGCCACAGATCGCCGCGCTGGCTGATCGCCTTGCTGGCGGGATCGGGCAGCTCGACCAACTCGGCCTCATCGATGGGCTCTTCGTCGGCGAGCGCGAAGTCGAGGTCGCTCGTGCTAAACCCGGTGATCTCGAGATCGTAGCCATCCTCGAACAGGATGGTCAGCTCCTCGGCGAGCAACGCTTCATCCCAGCCGCTGAGTTCGGCGATCCGGTTCTCCGCCAAAGCGAACGCGCGCCGGTCGGCGTCCGTCAGAAATTTCACGCGGATGATCGGGACGTCGGTCAGCCCGAGCAGCTTGGCGGCCTGCCAGCGGCCGTGGCCGGCAACGATCCGCTTCGAATCATCGACGATGATCGGAACGAGGAAGCCGAACCGCTTAATGCTGGCGGCGATCTGGCTGATCTGTTTGTCGTCGTGGGTGCGCGCGTTACGCGGATTGGGCTTCAGCGATGTCCTGCGAACGGACGCCACGCTCGGGTGATCGGTGAGGTTCATTATCTGCTCCGTCCATTGGGAGCAGGTCAATTAGGGCATCTGGGCCCGTCGTTGGGTCACGAACGCGGTTGGTATTTCCGGCCGGAGACGACATTCAGAAGGGTACCAAGCGAAGGCGGATTATATCCGAAGACGTCGCGGATCACCTTGTGCGTCAGTTCGAGGGCGAGGTGGCTTTTCGACCAGGCACGTTGCTCAGGCGACAGCGGGAAACTCCCCATGATGGGGTGCGCGAGTTCGCTTTTTGCGACAGGGCTCTCGTAGAATTCGCGGTAGAGGATGCGGATAAGCATATCACGCCTCCGTGAATGATAACCGCGGTTGGACCTTACCGAGTACATTCTGTCGGTCAGGCGGCGTCCGCTGCGGAGCCGTTCCAACAGGGCCGAAATGAAGATCGCAGGCACGTCGCCTCGCACCTGCCGCTCGATCATCTCGGCAAGCCTGCGTCTGGACAGGCTTCTGGCGAGAGGGCGTCCGCGCTTCCGGCGCGCATCGACATCCAATTCCCGGAGCAAAGCCGCCATCGCCCGATTAGGCAACAATGGTGGGTCAATGACAGCCAGGGCGGACGTAAACATCTCTTCGGTCATTGGATGGCCGTTCTCGATCCACTTCGCGTAGCTCTCGACGGGCAGGCGCTTCAGGTACGAAAAGTCGGGTGCCATGGATCAATTCTAGCTGCGCGATCCACGACGCGCAAAACGCTGATACCGTGGATCAGGTCACGAATTTGCCGGGAATTTTCCCTGCTCCGTGTCGTAGGGAATTCAGGTCACAAACCGCGGATTTCTGCGGTTCCCGCACGACCCACTGAGCCGAGAAACGCAAAATTCCCTGTAGATTCCCCGCAGAGCAGGGAATTGGTATACGGAGACTGGTTCGCGTCAGACTGCGTGGCGCGCCATGACATCCCCTCACGATTGTGTATCCTCCAGCGCATGCGGGGGCTCGAAAGCGAAGCGCTGGCGATCGTCGAGGCGAGCCTGGAGCTGGACGAGGGCGAGGCGCGTGCGGCCTTCGTGGAGGCGCGGACGGCGGGAAACGGACCGCTCCGGGAACGGGTGGATGTCCTGCTCTCCCGCGCGGCCATGCTCCGGACCGAGGCGTTCCTGCAGCCGTCCCGGCGGCCGTTCAAGATGCCCGAGCGGGTCGGGCCGTTCCGGATCACCGGGCGGATCGGCGATGGCGGCATGGGCGTCGTGGCGCGGGGCGAGCGCGACGACGGCGTCTATGCGCAGACCGTCGCAATCAAGTTCATCCTGGGCGATGTTGCCGAAAGTGCTGCGCGCGAGCGTTTCGAGGCGGAGCGGCGCATCCTCGCCCGGCTCGATCACCCCTCGATCGCGCGCATCGTCGATGGCGGCGATGTGGACGGCCAGCCCTGGCTGGCGATGGAATATGTTGACGGCCGGCCGCTGACCGAGGCGCTGGACGAGGCGGGCGCCGATCTCGACCGGCGGCTGGCAGCCTTCCTTTCGGTCTGCGAGGCGGCCGCGGTCGCGCACCGCAACCTCGTCGTTCATGCCGACATCAAGCCGGCCAATGTGCTGATGCGCGGCGACGGCGCGATCAAATTGCTCGATTTCGGCATCGCCCGGCTGATCGTCGAGCTGGAGGAGGAGCGCGAGGCGGCGGCCCATCCTTTGACCCGGGGCTACGCGGCGCCGGAGCGGCTGGCGGGCGCGGCCCCCACCGTCGCCGCCGACATTTACAGCCTCGGCGTGCTGCTCCGCGAGCTGCTGCCCGCCGCGCCCGGACCCGATCTCGACGCGATCGTCGCGCGGGCGACCGCCACCGCCCCGGCGGACCGTTATCCGGACGTCGCCGCGCTGACCGGGGACCTGCGGGCCTGGCGCGATCATTATCCCGTCGCGGCGCGGGGCGATGCGGGCTGGCGTTACCGCGCAGCCAAATTCCTCCGCCGCCACCGCACCGGCGCGATCGTCACCGGGATCGTGATGCTGCTGCTCGCCGGCGCGGCCCTGATCGCGACGCTCGGCTATGTCCGCGCCGAGCAGCAGCGCGCGGAGGCGGAGCGGCGTTTCGACGAGGTCCGCCAGCTTTCCCGCTACATGCTGTTCGACCTCTATGACGAACTTGCGGATTCCCCCGGCACCCTGCCCAGCCGGCTCCGCCTCGCCGACACGGCCCGCCGCTATCTTGAGCAACTCCAGCTGGTGCCGGATGCACCGGCGGATCTGCGGCTCGACATTGCCCGCGGCTGGCGTCGGCTGGCGGCCGTGGAGGGCATATCGGGCACCTCCAGCCTCGGCCGGCCTGAGCGCGCGCGTGAGGCGCTGGCCCGCGCCGAGACCGAGGCGCAGGCCATCCTGGCCGGGGATCCGGCCAATGCGGGCGCCCTCGAGGAAATGGGCTGGATCAGTTTTGGCCGCTGGACCCTGCTCGGCAGCGGCCCGGAGAACGAGCGCATCGCAAGCCAGGCCGAACGCTTCTTCGCCCGGGCGCTGCAGGCTGAGCCCGGGCGGCAGGAGGCTCGCCTCGGCCTGCTGACCGCCCGCCGCGCCCGCGCCTACGATCTGATCTGGGGGAACCGGCCGCGCGAGGCCATACCGGTGCTGCGAGACGCGCTCGCCGCGTTGCGGCGGCAGCACTTCGAGGGGCGGCTGGCCCGCGAGGCGCGGGCGCTGGAGGTCGGCATGCTCGCCCGGCTCGGCGACGCGGTCTACTATGCCGGCGACATTGCCGGCGCGCTCGTCCCTTATCGCGAGGCAGACGCGATCGTCCGCGCGGAGCTGGCGCAACGCCCATCGGTCGTGTGGACCGACAAGCTCGGTGAGGCCAAGTTCAACCTGTCCGGCACGCTGGCGGACATGGCCGGGCAGAACGAGGCGGCGCTGGCCGAGGCGCGCGCCGGGATCGCCGCGCTACAGCGGGCGCTGGAATTCGGCCCGGACGTCAATCTGGAGCGGCGCCTGACCTATCTTTACGGCCAGGCGTCGCTCATCCTCGACGCTTTGGGCCGGCACGCGGAGGCGCTCACCATGTCCGAGCAGAGCATGGCGCTGCGGCGGCGGCGACTCGCCATCGCCCCCAGCGAGGCCCAGAACCGCCGCACGCTCGCGGTCGCGATCCCCAATCACGCCCGCATGCTCGCCGCTGCGGGCCGGCGGGCCGACGCCTGCGCTGCCGTGCGCAGCGGGCTGGAGCAGTGGGAGATCCTGCGGCGTGACGGCGATCTCGGTCAGCGCGACGCGACGGTCGATCTCCCCCAGACGGAAGCCGCTGTCCGGCAATATTGCCGCTGATCAGGCCGCCTTCAACTCGTCCGCCAGCCAGAGCCGCGCCGTCTGCCAGCGCCGCTTGATCGTGGATTCTGACGTGTCGGAGACGACCGCAATCTCCGGAATGCCGAGCCCGACGAAATAGCGCAGCTCGACGAGCTTCGCGAGTTCCGGCGACGCCGCCTCCAGCTTCACCAGGGCCGCGTCCAGCGCCTCGACATCCACCTCCGGCGCGGCATCGACCTGGATGGTCACGGTCGGCGCCTGGCGCTTGGCGCTGCGCTTCTTGCGGATCTCGTCGACCATCGCCTGGCGCAGGATGCGCGCGCCGGTGGCGAAGAAATGCTGGCGGTCGTGGAAGCTCATCCGGTCCAGCCGGGCGATCCGCATCGCCGCCTCATGGACCAGTTCGGTCGGCTGCAGGGTCAGGAACGGCGCCTCGCGGCGGAGCAGGCGCGCCGCGGCGGCGCGGAGCTCGTCATAGAGCTCCGCCAGCATGCGGTCGCGTTCCAGTGCGTCCCCAGCCAGGATGCCGTCCCCTTCAGGGAAGGACCATGACGGGATTCCGCTTTGCCCTCAACCCGCAAGCGGATGGGGACAGGGCAGCAACAATGCGGCCCGGGATGCGGGTTGCCCTCCCCTTCTTCCCGATCAGCGGCTAGGTACCGAATGCCGGACGACAAGGACGAATGCGGACATGGGATCGAGGACCACGCTGATGTACGCGGAAGCGGCGGAAGCAGCAGCGGTCGCGGAGCGGCAATCGGTCGTTCTGAAGCCTCAACTCGATGTCCTGGGCCGGCGGCTGCGCGAGCTGGACCCGCCCCTTGTGATTACCTGTGCGAGGGGGAGCTCCGATCATGCCGCCACCTTTGCCAAATATCTGATCGAGGTCCGGGCCCGGACACCGGTCGCCTCCTTCGCCCCCTCCACCTCGTCGCTCTACGCCACGCCGTGGCGGCATCTCGCCGGCGTGCTTTTTCTCGCGATCTCGCAATCGGGCCGGAGCCCCGACATCCTTATTTCGGCGCGTGCGGCGAAAGCGGCCGGCGCCCTTGTGGTGGCCATCGTCAACGATGCCGACTCCCCGCTCGCCGAGGTGGCCGAGGTTACCATTCCCATCCTGGCCGGCCGGGAGTGCAGCGTTGCCGCGACCAAGTCGTTCATCGCCTCGCTTACTGCCATCCTGAGCCTGGTGGCGGCCTGGACCGACGAGGACGATCTCAAGCGTGCTGCGGACGAGTCCCCGCATGTCCTGCGCGACGCGTGGGACCTGGACTGGTCACCGGCCGTGCCCGCCCTGACCGGCGCGAACGGTCTCTTCGTCCTCGGCCGCGGGTTGAGCTATGCGATCGCACAGGAGGCGGCGCTCAAGTTGAAGGAAACCTGCGGCCTTCATGCGGAAGCGTTCAGCGCTGCGGAGGTAAAGCATGGCCCGATGGCGCTGGTCGGCGCTGGCTTCCCCGTCATCATGCTGACGCCCGGCGACGAAGGACAGGCGGCATTTGCCGAGCTCGCAGCCGACTTCATCGACCGGGGCGCCCAGGTCCTCATGGCGGGCGGCGAACAGGATGGGGCTTTGACTCTGCCCTCCCTTCCCGGACTTCACCCGGCCCTCGCGCCTCTTGCGACGATCCAGAGCTTCTACAGTTTCGCGATTTCGCTGAGCCTCGCGAGGGGACTCGATCCGGATCGCCCGCCACATCTTCGCAAGGTCACCAAAACCCGATGAGCCCGGTCACGCTTCATGCCTCGCGCGTCCTGACGCCCGACGGATTTCAGCCGGAATGGTGCGTCGTCGTGGACGACGGCCTGATCATGGACGTCATGCCGTCCGGGCAATGTCCGGCCAACCTCGAGCAGAGGCAGCTGGCTGGCGACCTCCTCCCGGGTTTCATCGATCTGCAGGTCAACGGCGGTGGCGGAATTCTCTTCAACGATCACCCCACGATCGATGGCATCGCGGCCATCGGAGCGGCGCATCGGCGCTTTGGCACGACCGGATTTCTGCCAACGCTGATCAGCGACGATCTCGGCACGGTGGAACGCGCAATCCGGGCGGTCGATGCCGCCATCGAAGGAGGGATTCCGGGCGTGCTCGGCATTCACATCGAGGGGCCGTTCCTCAGCCGGGCCAAAAAGGGGATCCATGACGCGTCCAAATTCAGGGCTCTGGACGAGCAGGCTCTGCGGCTGCTTGCATCGCTGCGCCATGGCCGCACCATGGTCACCCTTGCGCCGGAGCTGGCGCCGCCCGGCGCCATTCGCGCGCTGGTCGATCACGGCGTGATTGTCGCCGCCGGTCATACCGCTGCCACCTATGACGATCTCCAAGTGGCTTTCGATGAAGGCTTGAGCGGATTTACGCACCTTTTCAATGCGATGACTCAACTCGAAAGCCGCGAACCCGGTGCCGTTGGCGCCGCGCTCGACCATCGCGCAAGCTGGTGCGGCGTCATCGTCGACGGCCGTCATGTCCACCCGGCCACCCTGCGTATCGCCCTTGCGGCAAAAGGCGCGGAGCGCCTGGCCCTCGTGACGGACGCCATGCCCGTCGTCGGGTCGGAGCACACGGAATTCTGGCTGGGCGGACAGCGTATCTCCTGCGATGGCGACCGGTGCGCTGCTGCGGATGGAACGCTCGCAGGATCGAACCTGAACATGGCGGCGGCGGTCCGCAATGCGGTGCGCCTGATGGACGTCGATCTTGCGACCGCCGTCCGGATGGCGAGCGCGGTGCCAGCGTCAGTGCTGGGCCTTGCCGCCGAGCGCGGCTCGATCGAGGCCGGAATGCGGGCCGATCTCGTGCTTGTCGACACCGGCAACAACGTACTGGAAAGCTGGATCCCGGGTCGCTGAAGCCTTCATCCAGCCGATTTTTCCGCTCTGGTGCGGGCGAGATGAATGGCGCCGTCCAACGGATCGCCAAGTGGATCGCGGAGCCGTTCCTTGATGCTCGGCGCCAACCAGTCGCGCATGGCGTTGGCCATACCGCCCATCAGGCAGCAATATGGCGCGCCGCGCTCCAGCATCGTGCGAATAATCGCTTCGATTCGTCTCGCCGATTCCAGGACGATCAAGTCCGCATTCGCATCATCCTCGATCGCATGGGCCAGGACCAAGGGTGCGAAGGCGGCATAGTCGGCCGGGGTCGCGTGCGCCGTCCAATCGACGATCTCCCCTGCCGAACCATGAAAGCGATCGAGCACCTCCTGCGTCATCCTGGTGTGCGGGATGCGTCCGTCGCGCGCCCACAAAGAGCGCCGGATGGCCCGCAGGCCCATTTCGGCGCCGCTGCCTTCATCCGAGACCGGAAAGCCGTAGCCCCCGATCGTGAAGATCTCCTCGCCGACGCGGGCGAAACCGATGCTCCCGGTGCCCACGACGACGATCGCGCCATCGCCTCCGCCATGCGCGCCGAGATTGGCGATCGCGGCATCGCTTGCGAAGGCAGTCGTCTCGAACGGGAAGGCATGGGCTTTGAGACCATCGAGGAACCCGCGGCGGTTGAGCCCGGCAATCCCCATCCCGGCATGGATCGAGGAGACTTGCGCCGGCGTCAGCCCGGCCTCCGTCACGGCCTGGGACCAGGCGTCTTCTATGGCCTGCAGGGCCTGAGGAAGACCGGCGGGCCCGTTGGCCGGCCCGGCTTCGCCATATCCAAGGACGTCTCCGGCGTCTGACACGAGCCGTGCCCGCGTATGTGAGCCGCCCCCGTCAATGCCAAGATACATTTCCATCACCACTCGGATAGCGTGCCGAACGATGATAGCAACATGTAGCGACGGCGCGATGACCGGGGTCTCGCCTGGCCGCGTCACACGATCAACTGCGGGAGACGCTGCCTTGTCGACGGAAGATGTCAGCCCCCGATTTGCCGATCTCGATCTTTGGCCGACCCACGACATCGTGCAGGCGATGCTGGAAGGCCAGCTTGCGGCGGCGGCGGCCGTGCAGTCACAGGCCGAACGCATCGCCAGGGCTGCCGAGGAGGCGGCGGCCCGGCTGAGAGCCCCGAACGGCCGGCTCATCTATGTGGGCGCGGGGACGTCCGGACGCGTCGCCGCGATGGATGGCGTGGAGCTCGGCCCGACCTTCGATTGGGGTGGCGCGCAGGTCGCCTATCTGCTCGCCGGCGGCCGGGAGGCGCTCCTGTCCAGCGTCGAGGGCGCCGAGGACGACGCGGCGGCCGGCGCGGCGGAAATGCAAGGCCTCGCGCCGACGGCCAGCGACGTGGCGGTCTGCGTCGCCGCCAGCGGACGCACCCCCTACACCATTGCCGCAGCGCGCGCGGCCGGCGACGCGGGCGCGCTGACGGTTGGCTTCGCCAACAATGCCGGCTCGCCGCTGCTTCAGGCCGTCGCCCACCCGATCCTTCTGGATACCGGCGCCGAGATCGTCGCCGGATCAACCCGAATGAAGGCTGGGACCGCGCAGAAGATTGCCCTGAACACCTTTTCGACCGCCGTGATGGTCCGGCTTGGGCGGGTCTACGGGGGGTTCATGATCAGCATGCGGCTGGCGAACCGGAAGCTCCAGGGCCGCGCCCTGGGGATGATAGGCGCGGTCGCGCATGTGGAAGAGGCGGTTGCCCGTGACGCGCTGGAGCGGGCGGGCGGCGATATCAAGCTGGCCGTGTTGATCGCTCTGGGCGCAACGCCGGAGCAAGGCGAGGCGTCACTACGTGCCGTGGGGGGCGACCTCAGAGCAGCGATCGAGCGATCGAATTCCAGCAGGCATCGGCAACTCTAGCTCCGTCCCAGGGGGCCCGGCACGCCGCTCAGACTTCCAGCCTCTCCACCGCCGAAATGGCCGTCGCCAGCCGCGCGTCATTCTCCCCGCTCAGCTTCACCCAGTCGGCGCCTGCGTCCTCCAGCACCTGCACGCACGCATCCATGAAACGCTGGCGGTCGGCCGGGTCCGGATAATAGCGCCCGCCGTCCTGATGCCAGGGAATATCGATGTCGGTGAGCAGATAGAGATCGGCCTTGGTGAAGCCGTCATAGACCCCTTCCGGCACCCGGCCGAGGATCATCAGCGACCAGGCCGCGGTGGTCAGCGCGTCGGTGTCGACGACCAGCCTTTTGTTGCACCAGGGCAAGGCCGCCTGCGTCATCGCGCTCTGGGTGCGGGCGATGGTGACGAGGCCGGCATCGTCGAGGTCCGTGCCGTACAGCTCGCAATGAGCGCGGCCATATTCGGGCACCCAGAGCGTCGCGAAATGCGCCGCGAGCGGCGCGGACAGCGTGCTCTTGCCCGTGCTCTCCGGACCGTGCAGGCAGATCGTTTGCGCATAATGCGGGCGGACGGCGGGTGGGATCAGCTCCCATTGCGCCCAGGGATCGGCGCGGACGACGGTGCCGGACACCTCCGGGAACAGGCGCGGCGCCACCGGGGTGAAGGCGGCCCCCAATTCCTGCGCCAGCCTCAGGCCATATTCCTCGCCGGCAAAGACCATGTCGATCGGCTCGGGATGGGCGGCCTGCACGATTCCGCGCCAGATCGGCCAGAAATCCGGGCTGTCCTCCGGTGCCTGCGGAACGACCGCGTCATGGCCGATCACCCGGCAATCGGGGAACAGCTCCTTCATCCATTGGAGGCGCAACGGGCCGGGCACCGGATCGTCCGGCAGCCAGCAGACCAGAATGGTCAGCCGGTCGACCAGCCGCCGCGCCGTCTCGCAGAGGTGAACATGCCCGGCATGGGGCGGCATGAACTTGCCGAGGACGAAGCCGTTGGTCACGCCGCGTGCCCCTGCGCCCGCAATTTCCGCCACCAATCGACGAAGCCGATCACGGAGAGGACCAGGAAGACCGCGTAGAGGATCGCGGTCGGCTGCAGGCCCTTGCTGAGATAGAGGCCGATCGCGACCACATCGGTCACGATCCAGAGCAGCCAATTCTCCAGCTTGCGCCAGGCCAGCAGCAATTGGGCGGTGATGCTCATGCCCGCGATCGACGCGTCGATATAAGGCGAGGCGGCGTTCGTGTAGCGCGCCATCAGGAAGCCGAGCAAAAGACTGACCAGCGCGGTGACGAGCAGACAGGTGACCCGCTCGCTGCTGCCAAGCAGATCGACCTGCACCTCACCCGCCGCCTGCTTCGCCCGCACCCACTGCCACCAGCCGTAGAGCTGCACCACGAAGAAGAAGACCTGGAGCAGCATGTCGCTGTACAGCCGCTGCTCAAGGAACACGAAGAAGTAGAGCGCGACCATCGCCAGGCCGAACGGATAATTCCACACGCTGCGCAGCACGAGCAGGCCCACATTCAACAGGCCGAGCCCGGCCGCGACATATTCCCAGCTTTCCATGGGGGCGGACGCTAGCGGCGGCGCGGGCCGCTGAATAGTCGTCCGCGCGCGCCCTTTATTCGTGCCTTAGCGCATCGATCGGGTTGAGCGCGGCGGCCCGCCGGGCCGGGAAATAGCCGAAGACGATGCCGATCAGCGCCGAGACGCCGAAGGCGATAAGGTTGATCTGCACGTCGAACAGGAAGGGCACCTGGATCAATGGCGCGAGCGCGATGGTGGCGCCCAGCGCAATCAGCAGCCCGATCAGCCCTCCCAGGCAGGCCAGCACGACCGCTTCCACGAGGAACTGCATCAGCACCTCGTTGCCGACCGCGCCGATCGCCAGGCGGATGCCGATCTCCCGCGTTCGCTCGGTGACCGAGACGAGCATGATGTTCATGATCCCGATGCCGCCGACAATCAGGCTGACCGCCGCGACCGCCCCCATCACCGCGGTCAGGATGCGAGTCGTGCCCTGGAGGGTCTCCGAGATCTGCTTCGTGTCGAAGATGTTGAAATTGTCGTCCTGGCCCCGGCGGATATGCCGCCGCTCGCGCAGCAAATTGCTGATCGAGCTCTGGACGGTCGCGCTGTCATAGGTGTCGTCCACCGCGACCATGATGAAGCGGATGTCGCGATTGCCGGTGAAGCGGCGCTGCACCGCCTTGATCGGCATCAGCACGACATCGTCCTGATCCTGGAAGCCGCCCTGCCCGCGCGACGCCAGGGTGCCGATGACTTCGCAGCTCACGTCTTTCAGGCGGAGCTGCTGGCCGACCGGCGCAGAGTTCGGAAACAGATTCTGCTGCACGGTCGTGCCGATCACGCAGACCGCCTTGCCCGACTGCTCCTCCGCGTCGTTCCAGACCCGGCCGGACGTCAAAGCCCATTGCTGGGCGATGAAGAATTGCGCGGTGGTGCCGTTCACCGTCGTCTGCCAGTTCGCCGCATTGTGCACGGCGAGCTGCGAGGACTGGGCCTGCGGCGCCACCGCGCGGACGCCCGCGACCTGATCCTGGATCGCATCCACGTCCGACATGTCGAAGTCTGGCGCCTGCGGCCCGCCCCCGCCCCGGCCGAAGCCCTGGCCCGGGCGGATCTGGAGGATGTT
This sequence comes from Allosphingosinicella sp., assembly GCA_044225925.1. Taxonomy (GTDB): domain Bacteria; phylum Pseudomonadota; class Alphaproteobacteria; order Sphingomonadales; family Sphingomonadaceae; genus Allosphingosinicella. The sequence continues at coordinate 11,133 of JBGAHY010000006.1, read as the reverse complement.
CGCGCCGAGGCTGGAAATCTGCTCGGCGACCGCGGCGGTCGCGCCCTTGCCGAGCGTCACCATCGTCACCACCGCGGCCACGCCGATGACGATGCCGAGCACGGTGAGGAAGGAGCGCAACTTGTGCCGGCTGATCTCCCGGATGGCGAGGATGACGGTGGTGAAGAACATCAGCGCGCCGCCTTCACCCGGTGCGGATTGGCTTCGACCTTTTCGATCATGCCGTCGCGGAAATGGACGATGGTACGAGCGTAGGCCGCCATTTCGGGCTCGTGCGTCACCATCAGCACGGTGATCCCGCTCTTTTCGTTCAGCTCGGTGAGGAGCTCCATGATCTCCTCCGAGGTCTGCGTGTCGAGATTGCCGGTCGGTTCATCCGCGAGCAGCACGTCCGGATTGGTGACGATCGCGCGGGCGATGGCGACACGCTGCTGCTGTCCACCCGACAGCTCGGCCGGCGTATGGTCCCACCATTTCGCGAGACCGACCTTCTCCAGCGCGGCCATCGCGGACTCGCGCCGCTTCGCCTTATCCTCGCCGCGATAGAGCAAAGGCAGCTCGACATTTTCCAGCGCGTCGGTGCGGGCGAGCAGGTTGAAGCCCTGGAAGACGAAGCCGAGATAGCGGCGGCGGAGCAAGGCGCGCTGGTCCCGGTCGAGGCTTTCCACGCGGACGCCCTTGAAATGGAACGAGCCACTGGTCGGCACATCCAGGCAACCGAGGATGTTCATCGCGGTCGACTTGCCCGATCCCGACGGCCCCATGACGGCGATGAAATCGCCTTCCTCGACGTCCAGGTCGACCCCTTTCAGCGCCTGAAAGGCCATCGCTCCCGTGCCGTAGGTCTTGGTCACCCGGCGCAGCGTGATGATCGGCTCACTGGCCATCAGGCGCGCCGCCACCTTGCTGCTGGCGTTGTTGCCGCCGCTCCCGCAGCGCCGCGCGTTGTTCCGGGGTCAGGCTCTGGAAATAGGCGCGGCGCTGGTCCGGCGTCATGTCGCGGACATTCTGGCCGGCGGACGGTGCCGGTGGGGCGGCGGCCTGGCTTTGCTGCCGGGGCGGGGCGGCCGGTGCGGCCTGGTTCTGCACCGGCGGCGCGACGGGGGAAGCGGGCTGGGCCTGGTTGCCGCCGGTATTGGGCGGCGCGGCAGGGGCCGCCTGATTGGCGGTCGCGGCCTGGTTGCCATTGCGGCCCTGCCCGCGCTGGCCACCCTGGCCGCTCCGGTCGCTCTTCTCCTGCACCTGGCCCGGCGCCAGCCGCGAGGTGATGACCTCCTGGCCTTCGCGCAAATTGCCGCCCGTCACTTCGGTCACCGAGCCGTTGCTCTCGCCGACAATGATCTGGACCGCCTGCGGCTGGCCATCGGCGCCGAGCACATAGACGGTCTGCCGGCTGCCGCGGCCGATCGAGACCTCGCGTGCGCCGCCGCGCCCGCCACCACGCCCGCCACGGCCACCGCGCGGCACGAGCACCGAGGTGACGCCGCCCTGGCCCTTGGTCGCCGCCGCGTCGCGCTCCGGCGACCAGCGCAAAGCCGCGTTGGGCACCAGCAGCGCATTCTGGCGCTCCGCGGTGACGATTTCCGCCGTCGCGGTCATGCCGGGGCGGAGCAGCATCTCGGGATTGGCGACGGAGAGCACCGCCGTATAGGCGATCACCGTATTGGTGCTGGACGCGGCGTTGCTCGCGCTGGACCCCGACGTGGTCGAGCCCGAGGCATTGGCGCCGACATCGACGCGCAGCACCGTCGCCTGGAAGGTCCGGCCCGGATAGGCGTCCACCGTGAAGGTGGCGCGCTGGCCGGCGCTGACCTGGCCGACATCGGCCTCGTCCACGCGGACCTCGAGCTTCATCTGGCTGAGGTCCTCGGCGATGGTGAAGAGCACCGGCGCCGAGAGCGAGGCGGCGACCGTCTGGCCGGGATCGACCTGCCGCGAAAGCACGACGCCGTTGACCGGCGAATAGATGGTCGCCTTGGACAAATTGGTCTGGGCGGAGGAGACCTGCGCCTGCGCCGTGGTCACGCCCGCCTGCGCCGCGCGCACGCCGGCGAGGCCGCGCTGATAGGTGGCGCGGGCCGCGTCCAGCTCGGTGCGCGAGGGCACACGGCCGCCGGAGACGCGATAAACTTCTTCCTGACGGGACAGATCGGCGCGGTTCTGCGCGAGCGTCGCCGCGGCCGTCGCCACCTCCGCCTGCGCCTGGGCAAGCCCGGCCCGGGCCTGGGTCATCGCATCCTGCAGCCGCGACGTGTCCAGCCGGGCCAGCGGCTGGCCCTGCGTCACCCGGTCATTATTGTCGACGAACACCCCGGTGACGAGCCCGGACTGCTCCGAGCCGACCTGCACCTCATTGGTCGGCTGCAGGTTGCCGGTCGCGGTGACCGTGACCTGCAAATTGCCGCGCCGCACCGTCTCGGTCGCATAGCCGCCCTCGCCCGAACCGGTGAAGCAGCGGGCCAGCAGAAACACCACCGCCAGGATCACGACGATCCCGGCGATGAAGATCGGGCGCTTGTACCAGGGCTTCGCCGCCGGGGCGCCGAGGAAGTCCTCGAGCTCGGCCTGGTCGGGTTTGCCATTGGGGTCGGTGCGGGTCGTGTCGGTCATCTGGTCGTCCCGGTTTCAGGGGCAGCATTGGGATCCCAGCCGCCGCCAAGCGCGCGGTAGAGCTGGATGATGGCGAGAGATTCGTCGGCCTTGCTCGCGGCGAGACCGTTGCGCGCCGAGACCAGGCTCTGCTCGACCACGAGCAGCTGGTCGAAGCTGGTGAGGCCGGAGCGATATTGGATGCGGGCGAGGATCGCGCTGTTGTTCGCCGCGTCCAGCGCGGTGGTGAATTGCACTTGCCGGGCGCGGGCGGCGTTGAGCGCGGCCAGGGCGTTCTCGACATCCTCGAGCGCGGTCAGCACCGACTGGCGATAGGTGGCGAGCGCACCTTCCGCCGCTGCCTGCTGCGCGCGGACCTGCGAGCGCAGCCGCCCGCCGTCGAACAGGGTCTGGGTCAGCCCGCCGAGGATGCCGCCGGTGATCGCGTTGAACAGGCCGCCGAGCGAGAAGGCCGAGGTGCCGATATTCCCGCTGAGGCGGAGCGCCGGATAGAGCTGCGCCTGGGCGACGCCGATCCGGGCGGTGGCGCCGGCGAGCGCGCGCTCGGAGGAGCGGACGTCGGGCCGCTGGCGGAGCGTGTCGGCGGGGATGCCGGCGGCCAGGTCGCTTGGGCCGCGCGGCACCGGTTTCACGATGTTGAGCTCGGCGGTCAGCGCCTCCGGCGCCCGGCCGGTCAGGACGGAAACCCGGTATATGGCGCTGGCCAGGCTCTGCTCCAGGCTGGGGATCGTCGCCGCACTCTGGGCGCGGGCGGCGCGCGCCTGCTCGCTATCCAGCGAGGAGGCAAGACCCGCCTGCACCCGCCACTGCGCGATCTGCAGATTGTCGTCTGCGATGGCGAGATTCTCGCGGGCCAGCGCCAGTCGTTCCTGGGTCGACCGCGCCTGCACGTAATTGGTGGCAAGCTCGGCGGTGATGGCGACGCGCAGCGCCTCGCGGTCATAATAGGCCCCTTCCGCATCCGCGCCGGCCGCCTCGACGCCGCGCCGGATGCGGCCGAACAGATCCACCTCCCAGCTCGCGTCGGCGCCGAGACTGAAGGTCGTCCGGTCGTTGCCGGGGCCGAAGCTGCGCCCGACGCTGGCCGAGGCGCCGGCCTCCGGCACCAGACCGGCCCGCGCCTGCACCAGCGATTCGCGTGCCTGGACGAGCCGGGTCCGGGCAACGGCGAGATCGAGGTTGGAGGCGCTCGCCTCGCCGATCAGCCGGCTCAGCAAAGGATCGTTGAAGCGATCCCACCAGTGCGAAAGGTCGGCCGGCTCGCTTTGCGCGGCATGCTGATCCCAGGCCGCCGGCACCTGCAGCGAGGCCGGAGCCGGCGCGCGATAATTCGGCCCGACGGTGCAGGCCGCGAGAGCGAGTGCGGGCAGGACGGCGGCAAAACGACGCATGAAGACCCCAATCGGCCGCCCCTGTCCCCGAAGTGTGTTGGACGCGGCTGGACTTTGTCCCCAATTGTCGCCGCGCCCGATTGTTCCGCGGGCGAACCAACGCGCGCCCTTACATCGGCCGGTGCGCGCCCATGATCATGCAATAGAGCATCGGCAGCGACAGGATCAGGTTGGTCCGCGAGGCCATCATCGCCAGCGACGCCGCCTTCGCCTTGCTCGCGTCATCGACGGTGACGATGCCGAGTGCCTTCTTCTGGTTCGGCCAGATGACGAACCAGACGTTCGCCGCCATGATCAGGCCGAGCCACATGCCGATGCCGAGCACCTTGTAGGGCTCCTGCAGGCCAAGCGCGCGGGCGGAGTCGCCGCCCTGACGGAGCTCGATGATCAGGAGGCCAAAGATCACCGTCGCGAGGGCCGAATAACGGAACCAGAACAACGCCTTGGGCGCGATATATTTGGTCACGCCCGGCTTCAGCTCGGCGGGCACCTTGGGCATGGTCGGTATCTGCACAAAGTTGAAATAATAGAGCAGGCCGATCCAGAGGATGCCCGACCAGACGTGCAGGTAGCGCAGGAACTCGATCCAATAACCCTTGTCCATGTCGCTATGGTGCACGCCGACCATGACGCCGACGAGCAGCACGATTCCGATCAGCAGCGCGAGGTGAAAATTGCCGAGGATCTTTGCCATGTCACTTCCCCCAAGAAAGATCGTTGCGCCGCTTTAACGTAAGTTTCGCGCTCAATCGAGCCGCCACATCACGCTCTGCTCGAAGGGAGTCCAGAGCCCCATTCTGACGCCCGCGGCCCTGAGCGCGGCGCCGGTCCAGGCGTTGCAGTTGAAGACCATCGAGAAGCTGCCGTCGCCCTCATAGAACGCGTCGGCGGACCCATAATTGCCCGGCACGTGGATCGGCGCACCGTCCCCGTCGAGCTTGAAGCTGGCGCGGACATAGGCCGCAAGCCGGCGGTATTGGTCGGAGGTCAGCCGGATCGGCCGCTGCCAGTCCTCGCGCCGCGGCTGGTTCACATGCTCCAGATGGACAAGCGGCGTGTCGCCGCCGGTCATCGAGCGGAGCGCGGTGCCGACGGAGAGATCGCTCCAGGTCGGCGTGTTCAGATAGAATTCCCGCGCGCCATAGCCGATCGCGACATGGTCCGCGGCGCCCCAGCGCGGATCGCGCACATCCTCCGGATTGGCGTAGGGCCGCCAGTCCGCCTCGGCGTTCACCTTGGGCATGACGAGGTCGGTGTGAATGCCGTTCGAACGCACGAAGATCACCACCCCGCCCTGCGTCGGCTGGTGGAATGAGACGTTGGCCGGCACCAGCCCAAGAAAGAGCGCAGCGAGGAAATAGAGCAAGGGCAGCGCGATCAGCCCCGCAAAGATGCGGAGCGCCCAGACGAGCGCCCTGCGGCCTCTTCGCTTCCAGTCCACCGCCATGGCCTTGTGCTAGCGCCGCCTTTCCCCGAGACAAAGAGGCGATGCGCGACCATCTCGTTCGGATGTTCCACGCCGGGATCGCGGCCTGCCACCCGGCCGCGGTGCTGCCGCATCATTTGCCGGCGGAGAGGCCGCGCGTGATACTCGCCATCGGCAAGGCGGCCGGGACCATGGCGCAGGTCGCGGAGGCCCATTATCCGGGCATCGAGGGGCTGGCGGTGGTGCCCCATGGCTGGGACGCCGAACTCGCTTCGATCGAGCTGATCCATGCCGGTCATCCAGTGCCGGACGAAGCGAGCGTGACCGCGGCGGAACGGATGCTGGCGCTGGCCGGGGATGGCGGCGCGCTGGTCCTGCTGAGCGGCGGCGCCTCGGCTCTGGCCTGCTTGCCGGGCAAATGGCTGACCTTGGCAGACAAGCAGGCCGTGACTGCCTTGCTGCTCCGTGCCGGCGCCACCGTCTCGGAGATCAACTGCGTCCGCCGCCACATGTCGCGGATCAAGGGTGGCCGCCTTCCAGCCGCGCTCACACTCGCCATTTCCGATGTAGTCGGCGACCGGCCGGAGGATATCGGCTCCGGCCCCACCGTCGCCGACCCGACGACAGCGGCGGAAGCGTGGTACATTTTGCAGCTTCACGGCTTGAACTGGACAGTTACCGAGACCGCAAAGTCAGTGAGCGGCGAATTCCGGCTCATTGCCGGCGAGGACGATCTGCTCGCCGCCGCTGAGGCCGAGGCAGAGCGGCTTGGCTATCGCCCGATCTTGCTCAGGCAATGCGTGGGCGAGGCGCGTGACATCGGCCGGCAACATGTCGAGGCCGCACGATCGCTGCCGCCGGGCAGCGCGCTCATCTCCGGGGGCGAACTGACCGTCAGGGTGACCGGCGCGGGCAAAGGCGGGCCAAATCTGGAATATGCGTTGGGCGCCGCCGCCTTGCTGGCGGAGCGGCCGGATATCATGGGCCTCGCCGCCGACAGCGACGGGATCGACGGCAATAGCGAGGCGGCGGGCGCCTTCTTCTCGGGCGCGGACGCCCCCGGCGCGGCGGCGCTCGCCACCAATGACAGCGCCGCCTGGTTCGCGGCATCTGGCGGACTTTTCCAACCCGGGCCGACCGGCACCAACGTGAACGACTTGCGGATCATCCTCGTCGCCCCTTAAGCTTTCGCGATGAGCGAATGGGTAATCGGTATCATCGGCGGCTCGGGCCTCTATGCGATCGACGCGCTGGAGGACGCGCAGTGGCTCGCGGTAGACACCCCCTGGGGGGCGCCGTCCGACGACTTGCTGCTCGGCCGGATCCACGGCGTGCGCTTCGTCTTCCTGCCCCGCCACGGCCGCGGCCACCGCATCCCGCCCAGCGACCTAAACGCCCGCGCCAACATCGACGCGCTGAAGCGGGCGGGCTGCACCGACATCCTCGCCATCTCCGCGATCGGCTCGCTCCGGGAAGAAATCCCGCCCGGCCATTTCGTGGCAGTGGACCAGTTCATCGACCGCAGCCTTGGGCGGACCCCGAGTTTCTTCGGGCCCGGCTTCACCGCCCATGTCTCGATGGCGGACCCGGTCTGTGCGCGCCTGTCCGCCCTCGCCGCCAAGGCGGCGGAGGCGGCGGGCGCGGCGGTGACGCGGGGCGGCTGCTATGTCGCGATCGAGGGCCCCCAATTCTCGACCCGGGCCGAAAGCCGGATGTATCGCGCCTGGGGCGGCGACGTGATCGGCATGACCGCCAATCCGGAGGCCAAGCTCGCCCGCGAGGCGGAGCTGCCCTATGCGCTGATCGGCATGGTCACCGACTATGATTGCTGGCGCGACGGCGAGGAGGCCGACGTCGCCGTGATCGTCGCGCGGCTGAAGGGCAATGCGGCCACGGCCGGCCAATTGGTGGTCGAACTTGCGCGCAGCCTGCCGCCCGAGCGGGCGCCGGTGCCCATCGACACCGCCCTCGACCATGCCGTGATCACCGCGCCTGAAGCGCGCGACCCGGAGACGATGGCCAGGCTCGACGCGGTCTGCCGCCGGTATTTCGCACGATGAACCCCCTCCCGCCTTATGCCGAATTTCTCGGCCTCAGCACGCGGCGCGGCGACGCGGACGAATTGCTCTTCGTCATGCCCTTTGGCCAGAAGGTGACCGGGCGGCCCGGCTATCTCCATGGCGGCGCCATCGCCGGCCTGCTCGAATTCGCGGCGTTCGGCACGCTCTACGAGGCGCTCGGCGCGGACCGGCCGGAGGTGAAGCCGATCAACGTCACCGTCCAGTATATGCGGGGCGGCATCAATCACGACACGTTCGCCACGGCGTGGGTGACCCGGCTCGGCAAGCGGGTCGCCAATGTCGAGGCCCATGCCTGGCAGCTCGACCGCACGAAGCCGATCGCCGCCGCCCAGCTGAACATTCTCCTGCGGCGCGCCGAGACCTAGCGCCGCTGCAGCAAAGCCTCCGCCGCCGTCACCATCGCCTCGACCCCCGCGGTCACCGACGGCTCCGGCGTGATCCTGAAGATGGGCGAATGGTGGCTTGGCGCGGTCGCGACCTGGTCGGCCGGGGTGCCGCCGACGTTGAAATAGACGCCCCGCACGCCGCTCTCGGGGGTCACGAAATAAGCGAAATCCTCGGCGCCCATGCCCTGGCGCGGCTGCTGGACAACCCGGTCGGCGCCCAATTGCCCGCGAATCGCCGCACGCACGCGCTGGGCGGTGGCGGGATCGTTGATCGTCGCCGGCGTGGTCTCGGTGGCGGAGCGGGTGACGACCGGCAATCTGTTCTCCGGCACGCCCATCGCGATCGCGGTGCCGCGCGCCACCCGGTCGATGCCGTCGAGCAATTGCCGGCGCACCTCGGGCGTATCGGCGCGCACGGTCAGCGCAAGATTGACCTCCTCGGGAATGATGTTGCTCTTCACCCCGCCATGGATCGAGCCGACGCTGATCACTGCCGGCTGCAGCGGGCTGATCGTGCGGCCGACCATGGACTGGAGCGAGACCACGATCTGGCTGGCGATCAGCACCGGGTCGATGCCGAGATGCGGGAAGGCGCCATGCGTGCCGACGCCGCGCACCTGGATCGTCACCATGTCCGAGCTGGAGGCGACATTGGTGTCGGCAATGTCGATCTGCCCGGCGGCGAGCTGCGCCATGACGTGGAAGGCGACCGCATAATCGGGCTTTGGAAAGCGTGTGTAGAGCCCGTCGGCAAGCATCGCCCGCGCGCCCGACACCGTCTCCTCGGCCGGCTGGACGATCAGCATCAGCGTCCCCTGCCAGCGCGCGCGCCGCGCCGCCAGCTGGCGGGCGGTGCCGACCATGGCGGTGATGTGCACGTCATGGCCGCAGGCGTGCATCACCGGCTGCTCGACCCCAGCCATGTCGGTCTGGCGGGCATGGGAAGGATTGGGGACGCCCGAGCGCTCTTCCAGCGGCAGCCCGTCCATGTCGGCGCGCAGCATCACCGTCGGCCCGGGACCGTTGCGGAGGATCGCGACCACGCCGGTGCCGCCGACCCCGGTCGTCACCTCATAGCCCAATGCGCGCAATTCCTGCGCCATCCGCGCCGAGGTGTTCACCTCGCGGCCGGACAGTTCCGGATTCTGGTGGAAGTGATCGAACAGGCCGGCGAGATTGGCCCGGTAGTCCGCCGCCACCGCCGCATGCAGCGCCGCATCCTGCGCCTGTGCCGGCGCCTGCACCGCAAGCGCGACCAGGCTCGCCGCGATCATGAGTTTCCGCATCTTATCCCCCCTTCGCTCGCACGTGTTCCGGCGAAGGCCGGAGCGCTGGATGCAGTACAAGAATCCCAGAGCTTCATACTTGCGGCCAACGCTCCGGCCTTCGCCGGAGCACGGATAGAAACTCAGCCGCCGTTCTTGATCGTCTCGCGGGCAATGACAAGCTGCTGGATCTGGCTGGTGCCCTCGTAGATGCGGAACAGGCGCACATCGCGGTAGAGCCGTTCGATCCCGTAATCAGCGATATAGCCGGCGCCACCGAAAATCTGGACGGCGCGGTCGGCGACCCGGCCCACGGTCTCGCTGGCGAAATATTTGGCGGCCGCGGCCTCGAGCGTGATCGGCTTGCCGTCGTCCTTCAGCGCCGCGGCCTCCAGTACCAGAGCGCGCGCGGCCATCGTCTCGGTCTTCGAGTCCGCGATCATCGCCTGGATCAGCTGGAAGTCGGAAAGAGACTTCCCAAATTGTTTCCGCTCCGTCGCATAAGCCACTGCATCGGCAATCAATCTTTCCGATATCCCGACGCAGACCGCGGCGATGTGCAGCCGGCCGCGGTCGAGCACCCGCATCGCGATCTTGAAGCCCTCGCCCTCCGGCCCGAGCCGGTTCGCGACGGGTACCGGCGCAGCGTCGAAATTGACGTCGCAGACATGGGCGCCCTGCTGGCCCATCTTCTTCTCCGCCTTGCCGACCGAGACGCGGGGCAGGTCCGCCGGCACCAGGAAGGCGGAAACGCCATGCGCGCCTTCGCCGCCGGTCCGCGCCATCACCGTGAAGAGCGAGGCCTTGTCGGCATTGGTGATGAAGCGCTTCGTTCCGGTCAGGCGATAGACGTCGCCATCCTTCACCGCCCGGGTCTGCACCGAGGCGCTGTCGGAGCCGGCGCCGGGCTCGGTCAGCGCGAAGCTCGTGACGATCTCGCCCGAGGCGATGCGCGGCAGCCACTCGGCCTTCTGCGCATCGGACCCAGCCATAACAAGGCCTTGCGAGCCGATCCCGACATTCGTTCCGAACACGGAACGGAAAGCCGGCGTCGTCCGCCCGAACTCCAGCGCGACCCGGACCTCCTCCGACATGGTCAGCCCGAGCCCGCCAAACTCCTCGGGGATGGAAAGACCGAACAGCCCCAGCTCCCGCATCTCGCGGACGATATCTTCCGGTACCTCATCCTCGTCGGCGACCTTTTCCTCCAGCGGCCTGAGCCGTTCCGCCACGAAGCGGCGGACGGTGTCGATCAGGGCGTCGAAGGTTTCGGGGTCGAGGGGCATGTCAGTCGCTCCCCCCTCCCTGCAAGGGAGGGGCCGGGGGTGGGTGCCGCCGAAGGCGGCCTGAAGCCGGGACGGAGAGGCTTCGCCTACCCACCCCTAACCCCTCCCTTCCAGGGAGGGGAATTCCTTAGTATCCCTTCATCCGCGCCAGCTTGTCGGCATGGTAGGCCGGGTCGCCGAATAGCTCGTTCAGCACGCGGTCGCGCTTCATGTAGAGGCCGATATCATATTCGTCGGTCATGCCGATGCCGCCGTGCATCTGCACCCCTTCCTGCACCGCGAGCTGCGAGGCGCGGCCGGCCTTGGCCTTGGCGGCGGCGACCATCGCCTCCGCCTCCGGGCTGCCCTCGTCGAGCAATTGCTGCGCCTTCAGCGTCGCCGCGCGGGCGATCTCCAGCTCCGAATAGAGATGGGCGGCGCGGAATTGCAGCGCCTGGAATTCGCCGATCAGCCGCCCGAACTGCTTGCGCTGCTTCAGGTAATCGACGGTCATGTCCATTGCCTGCGAGCCGACCCCGACCAGCTCCGCCGCCGCGCCGGTGCGGCCGGCGGCGAGCGCGCGGTCGAGGATCTCGGCGCCGCCGCCGACCTCGCCCACCACCGCATCGGCATCGACCTGCACATTCTCGAAGGTCAGCCGCGCGCCGATGCTGGCATCGGCGAGCCGCACGCCCTCGACGTCGATGCC
>JBGAHY010000054.1:0-10927 GCA_044225925.1 Allosphingosinicella sp. | reverse complement strand
CGGGCTGTGCCTCGCCATGCTGGCTTGCCAGGCCACGCAATTCCGCCGCCAGATGAAGCTCGCCAAGGCGATCCGGCTGCGCTCGGCCGAAGAGCGCGTCGGCAGCTTCATGCTCGCGCTTGCAGAGTCGCTTCCGGGGCACCGCGAGATCCGGCTGCCCGTGGAGAAGCGGCAGATCGCAGCGCGGCTCGGCATGAATCGGGAGACGCTGTCGCGCGCGCTTCCGTCGCTGGCAGAACATGGTCTCACGATTGTCGGGGACAGGCTGCGCGTCGACGACCTTGCCGCCGCCCGCGCTGCCTTTCCCTTTGACCCGCTCATTGACGGCCGCGACGAAATTCGGCCGCTGCCTTTGGGGGACTGACGATGACCGCTCACGCTGAACCCGCCCGGAGCCGCGCGATCGCGGTGCTGCTGGTCTCGACGCTTGCCTTCGCGACCACTTTTGCCGCCTGGATGATGCTGGGCGTCACCGGTATCCCCATCCGGAACGAGCTAGGCCTCAACGCCTCGCAGTTCGGCATACTGACCGCGACACCGATTCTGACTGGCGCCTTGATGCGCTTGCCGTTCGGGATCTGGACCGACCGGTTCGGCGGTCGCGCGGTGATGACGGTGCTGCTGGTGGGGTGCGCAATTCCGCTCTGGCTGTCCTCATATGCCACGCAGTTCTGGCAGTTCATCGCCATCGGACTTGCGCTCGGCATGGTCGGCGCGACCTTTTCGGTCGGCACGCCCTATGTCGCCCGTTTCTTTCCGAAGAATCGCGGCTTCGCTATGGGTGTCTTCGGCGCCGGGGTGAGCGGGGCCGCGATCAACATGTTCGTCGCGCCCCAGCTGATCAACCATTTCGGCTGGCAGAGCGTGCCGCGGGTATATGCGATCACCCTGCTCGTGGTCGCTTTGATCTTCCGGCTGGTCGCGCTGCCCGATCCCGGCCGCAACGCCAACCCGCCGTCACTGCGCGCGCAACTTGGCGTGCTGCGCGACCCGCGCGTGTGGAAATACTGCCAATATTATTCGATCGTGTTCGGCGGCTTCACCTCGCTCTCGATCTGGATGCCGCAATATTTCCTCAATCAGTATCAGCTGCCGATCGCGCAGGCGGCACTGCTGGCGGCCTGCTTCTCCCTCCCCGGCGGTCTGCTTCGCGCGCTCGGCGGCTGGCTCTCGGATCGCTTCGGCGCGCAGCACGTAACCTGGTGGGTGCTCTGGGCGGCGTGGATCTGCCTGTTCCTGCTCTCCTACCCACAGACCGACTTCATCATCCAGACCGTCCGCGAGCCGCTTGCGTTCCATATCGGCCTGCCGATCTGGGGATTTGCCGGCCTGCTGTTCGTCCTCGGGATCAGCTTCGCCTGCGGGATGGCCTCGACCTTCAAATATATCGGCGACGACTTTCCCGAGAATATGGGCGTGGTTTCGGGCGTTGTCGGCATGGCCGGCGGGCTTGGGGGCTTCCTGCTCCCGGTCATGTTCGGCGCGCTGCTGGACTTCACCGGGATTCCCTCGAGCTGCTTCATGCTGCTCTATGGTATCGTCTGGGTCTCGCTGATCCTTCTCTACATCACCGAAATCCGCCGCATTCGCGTGATGGGTTCCACTTCGGGCGTGGCTGATGGAGGCAGCGCGCCGTGACCGTCTGGCTTCTGCCGGTACTCATACTCAGCACCGCGGCGAACGGGCCGGATCCCGCCCCGAGCGCGGCGCCGGTCGCCGGCCCGGACCGAGTCCGGCTGCAGCCGATCATCGATGCCCGGCTACGCTACGAGAGCGTGAGCCAAGGCCCGCTCGACGCCGAGGCGCTCACCATTCGCGTTCGCGCCGGGGCGGAGGCACTTTATGGTCCATTCTCGATGCTCGCCGAGTCAGAGGGCACGGTCGCGCTTGCGGACAATTACAACGCCTTCGCATTTGCCGGGCCACCCAGCCGGCAGCGGAGGCCGCAATTCGCGACGGTGGCCGACCCGGAGAATATCGAGCTCAATCGCTTGCAGCTGCAATATCGGTTCCGCGAAGGCGCCGTGACCCTGGGCCGCCAGCGCATCAATATCGACGACCAGCGCTGGGTGGGCTCGGTCGGCTGGCGCCAGAACGAGCAGACCTTCGATGCCGTGCGCGCCGAGGCCCGCTTTGGTCCGGCCGGCGTCGATCTGGCCTATGCGACCAGCCAGCGCACCATTTTCGGCGAGGGCGCCGGCGCGCGCACCGCATTCGGCGGCGGGTTCCTGTTCGCCAACCTGACGGCACGCTTCGGACCCGTTCAGGGCAGGCTGTTCAGCTATCTGCTCGACTATGACGAGGCGTTCGCCCAGGCCAACAGCAGCCAGACCTATGGCGGCGTGCTGAGTGGCGGCGTCCCCCTTGGACGCGGACGCATGCTCAACCTGCGCGCCAGCTACGCGCGCCAGTCGGACTACGCCCGCAATCCATTCAGCTACAACGCAGCCTATTGGTCTGTGGAGGGCAGTTCCGCGCTGGCCGGTTTCACGCTCACCGCTGGCCGGGAACGGCTCGGCAGCGACAATGGCCACTCCGTCCAGACGCCCATGGCCACTCTGCACAAATTCAACGGTTGGGCCGACCTCTTCCTCGTCACCCCGCCCGCGGGTCTCGACGATCTCTACGTCTCCGTCAGCCGGCGCCTCGAAGGGGTCCACGCGCTCCCCGGCCTTTCGGCCAGCCTCGCCTGGCACCGGTTCGACAGCGCCACTGGGGGCATCGCCTATGGCAGCGAATGGGACGCATCCCTGGGTTTTCGTCTCGGTTCAGTGGCGGTGCTGGTCAAATATGCGGATTACGACGCGCGCGGTTTCGGGAATGACACGCGCAAGCTCTGGCTGCAGCTGGAATGGGCGCATTAGCAGGCTGCGCAACGTCTCGCCTGTCGGCCGGGCGGTTTCCAGCGATCTCTCATGAGGCTCGGCTATTACTTGTCCTCGACGGTGAGAACCGCGCCGAGCCCCGGGTCGTCCGCATCGCCACTCGCTCCGGTGCGCAAGGCAAGCGGATTGGCATGGGCGTCATTGCCCGCTAGTCCGCCCAGATGCTCAGCCTCCAGTTCATCCGCGAAAATCCGGACATTGTCCGCAAGGCGATCCGCGAGAAGAATGTCGCACTCAATCTCGACGCCTTGCTGGCGCTCGACAATGAGGTGCGCTCCCTGAAGACGCGGGTCGACGGCCTTCGCGCCGACCGCAATGCCATTTCGGACAGCTTCAAGAACGCCGCGCCCGAGGAAAGGCCGGCGCTTGGCGCGCGCGCCAAGGCGATCGGCGCCGAGATTGCGGAGATCGAGGGCGGGCTCGGCGAGGTCCAGGCGTCGCTGGACGCGCTGCTGCTGCGCGTGCCGAACATCCCGTGGGAGGGCGCGCCGGTCGGGCCGGACGAGACCTTCAACACGGTCGTGCGGACGGAAGGCACGATCCCGACCTTCGATTTCGAACCGCTCGACCATGTCGCCCTGATCGAGAAGAACGACTGGGCCGACCTGGCGCGAATCACACAGGTCGCGGGCTCGCGCACCTATTGTCTCAAGGGCCGGCTCGCGATGCTGGAGCAGGCGTTGATGCTGTGGGCGCAGCAAAGGCTGGCGGCGGACGGCTTCACGTTGATGACCGTCCCTGCCCTCGCCCGCCCACAGGCCTTCGTCGCGACCGGGCATTTCCCGGGCCACGAGGAAGAAGCCTATCATATGCCGGCCGACGATCTTTACCTGGCGGGCACCGGGGAGATCGCGCTGACCTCGCTGCACAGCGGCGAGATCATAGAGGCGGACAAGCTTCCCATCCTCTATGCCGGTTACTCGCCCTGCTTCCGCCGCGAGGCGGGGAGCGCTGGGCGCGACGTGCGCGGGCTGCTCCGTGTCCACCAATTCTACAAGCTCGAACAATATGTGATCTGCCGGGACGATCCGGAGGAAAGCGTGAAGTGGCACCAGCGCCTGCTCGCCAATGCCGAGTCCATGCTGCAGGCGCTGGAGATTCCCTATCAGGTGATCGAGGCCTCGACCGGCGACATGGGCAACGGCAAGTTCCGGATGAACGACATCGAATCCTGGGTGCCGAGCCTCGGCAAGTATCGCGAGACGCACAGCTGCTCGACCCTGCACGACTGGCAGGCGCGGCGGGCGAACTTGCGGTGGCGCGACGAGGAGCGGAAGGTGCGGTTCGCGCATACGTTGAACAACACCGCCCTCGCCTCCCCGCGCATCCTCGTGCCGCTGCTGGAGAACCACCAGACCGCGGACGGGCGGGTCAAGCTACCGGCCCCGCTACAGCCGCTCATGGGGGGCGAGTATCTCTGACGAGGCCAGGCCACGGCTCGGGCTGTTCCTGCGGGAAGGCCCGGCCTTGTGGGCGCGTCTCTACAAGAGCTTCGGCAAGCTGACGGAGCGCGGCCCGGCGGACGGGCCGAAGCTGATGGTCATCCCGGGCCTCGTCGCCAACGACCGCACCACGCTCGGGCTGCAGCGCGCGCTGGCCGAGGCGGGCTATCGGGTGACCGGCTGGGGGCTTGGGCTCAACAAGGGCGTGACGGCGGACACGCTGAGCAAGCTGGCGGAGAAGGTGCGGGCGTTCGGCGGCGGCGGGAAGGTGATCCTGGTCGGCTGGAGCCTCGGCGGCGTCTTTGCCCGGGAATTCGCCAAGGAGCGGCCGGAGCTGGTCGAGAAGGTGGTGACGATGGGCTCGCCTTTCTCCGGCGACCCGCGCAGCAACAATGTCTGGCGGCTCTACGAGTGGATTGCCGGCCATCCCGTGGACGACCCGCCGATCAAGACCGTGCTCTCGGAAAAGCCGCCGGTGCCCACTTTGGCGCTCTGGTCGCGCAAGGACGGCATCGTCTCGGTGCGCTCGACCCGCGGCCTGCCGGGGGAGAGCGACCGGCAGCTGGAGATCGACTGCTCCCATATGGGGTTTGCGGTCAGCGGGCGCGCGGCCCCGGCGGTGGTCGCGGCGATAAAAGAGTTCTGACCAAATCCTCCCTTCGATTGCGAGGGGAAGACCTTCAGGCCAGAAACAGCGCCGCCATCTCGGGCGGCACCCGGAGCGGCCGGCCCGTCGCTTTGTCGATGATCGCCCAGGTGGTCCTTGCCTTCACCCTCACCTTCCCGTCTTCGCCGGTGAATTCCATGTGGCGGTCGAAGCGCGCGCCCTTGGGCGGATCGGGGACCCAGGTGCGGCCGGTCACGGTCTCGCCGGGCAGCACGGCGCGCAGATAGTCGATCTCGTGCCGGGTCACGACCCAGATGTAGCGATCGACATAATCCGCCGACGCGAGCGCATACCAGTGCGAGACCGCAACATCCTGGATCCACTGCACCCAGACCGCATTGTTGACATGGCCGAGCTCGTCAATGTCGGCATCGGTGGCGGTGATGCTCTTCCTGAACTCGCTCATTGCAGCCTCGGCACGCCGTCCGGCCCCGGCGTGAACCGAACGCCGGCGCGGGTCAGCAAGGAGGCGATGACGGGCTTCGGATCGGCCGCGCCCTCGTCGACCAGCCGGGCGATGTCGCGGGCGAGCGTCGGATCGCGCGAGACGCGGGTCAGCTCGGCCAGCCATTCGGCGCGGGTCAGCTCATGGTCGTCGCGGCTGCCATCGAGCAGGGTCCGGACGAAGCTGGTGAAGGGTCGGCGCGCGGCGCTTTCCGCGACCAAGGCGAAGACCGCACCGCAGGCATAATAAGCGCGGTGCTCATTGCGCTCCATGGCGCGGGCGATGCCCCGGCCGGTGCTGAGCCGGACGCAGTCGTTCACCGCCGCCTGCAGGGGAACGCGCGGATCGTAGGTGGGATCGACCGCGGCGACCGCACGGAAGGCGAGCAGATCGGCGCCGCCCTCGGTAATCCAGCTGTCCAGCGGCGTCGCATAATGGACCGCCTGGCCGAGCCAGAAATGGGCGGATTCATGCGCGATGAACCAGAGGTTGGACTGGCGGCTCGCGGCGCTTTCCGCCAGCATGCCCTGCCCTTCGAAGCGCATGACGATCAGGCCCAGCAGCGCCCCGCCGCCCATCGAGGTCATGCCCGGCGTCGGCCCCGCCCAGCTGACCATGATCGTCGGCTTCGGCCCCGGCGCCGGGCCGAGCGCGGCGGCATAACGGGCCAGGATGCCCGGCGGCGCCTGGACCAGCGAGGCGCGCAACCAAGCGGGAAGCTGCGGATCGACGATCAGGTTGAGCGCCGGGGTGATCACGGGACGACTGCCGCCGAACAGGACATAGGTGCCGTCATCCTCGCCCTGCAGGGTCGCGGATGCGGCCCGGCGGCCTCGGGCGAGGACCGGGCCGGCGCGGTCGCGGAAGGTCACCCGGGCGAGGCTGTTGGGCAGTTCGGCCCCGGCCTGCAGCCGGGCGATGCCATCGACATCGTCGGTGGGATAGGCGTCGAATTGCTGCGAGAAGAGCGCGACCGCGCCGTCGGTGAAGACCAGGGCGGGGTCATATTCGCCGGCGAGGCGCTCGGGCGGCGGCGTGAAGCGGATGCGGAGGCGGGCTGGCACCGGGCACCCGTCCTCGCCGATCAGGGCATCGTAGAAGCCGCGCCGCTCCAGCCGGACGCCAGGCGTCTCGATCGTCCAGTGCGGCTGGCGCCAGGGACGGCTGCCCTGCTCGGTGAGGCCGGCCCGCGCGAAGACCCACGCCTTCGCCTGGCGCGGGAGGACCAGATCGGCGGTCCAGACAGGGCCGTCGCGCTGCACCGAGACCGTCAGTGCGGGCGCCTCCGGCCGCTGCGCGAGCGACGCCGTACCGAGGAAGACAGCAAGCCCGGCCGCGAGCAAAGCCCTCATCGCGCCGCCGCGGGCGCCGATGCCGCGGGAGCCGCCTCCGCCCCGCCCATCTGGGTCAGCACAAACGTATAGGCCTCCGCCACTTCGCGCAGGCGCGTCCAGCGGCCGGACTGGCCGCCATGGCCGGCGCCCATGTTGATCTTCAGCAGCTGGAGATTGTGGTCGGTGCGCATCGCCCGCAGGCGCGCATTCCACTTGGCCGGCTCCCAATAGGTCACGCGCGGATCGTTGAGGCCGCCGGTGATCAGCATGGGCGGGTAGGCCTGGCGGCGGACATTGTCATAGGGGCTGTAGCTCAGCATGTAGCGGAAGGCGGTCGCGTCGGTGATCGGGTTGCCCCACTCGTTCCACTCGCCCGGGGTGAGCGGAAGGGTGTCGTCGAGCATGGTATTGATCACATCGACGAAGGGCACGTCGGCGACCACCGCGCCGAACAGTTCCGGCGCCTGGTTGACGACCGCGCCCATCAGTTCGCCGCCCGCGGAGCCGCCCTGCGCGGCGATATGGCCGTTGCTGGCATAATGGCGCGCGACGAGGCCGCGGCCGACATCGACGAAATCGTTGAACGTGTTGGTGCGGTGGGTGCGGGTGCCGTCCAGATACCAGCCATAGCCCATCTCGTCGCCGCCCCGGATATGGGCGATGGCATAGGCATAGCCGCGGTCGAGCAGGCTGATCCGGCTGGTCGAGAAGCCCGGCGGGGTGGCGATGCCATAAGCGCCATAGGCGTAGAGGAAGACCCGGCCATGGCCGTTCTTCTGGAAGCCGCGGCGATAGACGATCGAGACCGGGATCTGCTTGCCGTCGCGGGACGGGATCATGATCCGCTCAGTGACATATTGGCTGGGGTCGTAGCCGGACGGGATGCGCTGGACCTTCAGCGAGGTCAGCTGGCGGTGGACGGGCTCATAGTCGTAGGTCGTGGGCGGCGTGACCATCGAGCTGTAGCTGAGGCGATAGGCCGCCGGCGCATATTCGGGATTGTTGCCGAGCCCGACCGTGTAGCTCGCCTCCGGGAAGGGGATGCGGCTTTCCTGGCCGTCATAGGTCCGGAGGCGGATCTGATCGAGGCCGTTCACCCGCTCGGTGAGGACGAGATGGTCGCGGAAGGCGGTGACGCCCCGGATATAGACGCTGTCGGACCCGGGGATGACGGTGGTCCAGTCGCCGGGATGCGCCGGATCGGCCTCGGCGAGGCGGAAGTTGATGTGATTGTCGTTGGTGACGATCCACAATTTCCCGTGGCTGGCGTCGATTGAATATTGGATGTTCGGGCGGCGGCGGGCGACCAGGACCGGCGTCGCCTGCGGGTTGTCGGCGGGGACGATGCGGCTCTCGTTCGAGCTGTTCTCGCCGGTCTGAATGACAATCCAGCGCCGGTCCTGGGTGAGGCCCAGGCCGACGGTGAAGGCGATATTCTCGGTCTCCTCGTAGAGGGTCCGGTCGCTGGCGGCGGGCTGGCCGAGCATGTGCAGGCGGGCCCGGTAGGAGCGCCAATTGTCGTTCACCTCGGTAAAGACGAGGCCGCGGCTGTCGGCAGTCCAGACGACCGTGCCGATGCCGACCTCGGTCACCGTTTCGATGTCGCGGCCGGTGGCAAGGTCGCGGATGCGGAGCTTGAAGCGCTCGGAGCCATTGTCGTCGACCAGGGTGGCGGCGTAGCGGCCATCCGGGCTGACCTGCAGCCCGCCGAGCCGGAAATATTGCTTGCCCTCCGCCTCGGCGGCCTCGTCGAAAATCGTCTGCGGCGCGCCGCCGGCCATGACGGGGATGCGATACCAGGTCCGGTATTGGGCCCCGGGCGTGAAGGCCCACCAGTAATTATAGTCACCGTCGCGCTGCGGAACGGAGCTGTCGTCCTCGGGAACGCGCCCGCGCATCTCGGCGAAGAGCGTGTCGGTGAGCGCGCGATGGGGCGCCATGGCGGCTTCGAAATAGGCGTTCTCGGCGCGCAGGTAGGACAGCACGTCGGCGTCATCCACCGTCGGGTAGGAGCTGTCGCGCAGCCAGTGATACGGGTCCTGGATGGTCACGCCGTGGCGCTCGAAGGAATAAGGCCGCTGCTCGGCGACGGGGGGCGGCGGAAGGCTGGTCTGGGCGGTCATGGTCTCGTTCCGGGTCTGGGCGGCGGCGGGGGCGCTCGCGAGGAGCAGGGCGGCGATCAGCAGGCGCATGGGGGAGGCATCCTGTCCGGCGCCGGGCTGGCGCGTGGCTGTGAACGGGCCTATCTAGCGACCCATCATCGCATCGGGAAAGCCTTCTTATGTCCACCTATGAAGACCGCCTCAACGCGCTCCGCGCGCAGCTGAAGGCCGACCGGCTCGACGGCTTCGTCGTGCCGCTGACCGACGAGCATATGAGCGAATATGTCGGCAGCTACGCCCAGAGGCTCGCCTGGCTGACCGGTTTCCAGGGCTCGGCGGGCTCGGCGGTGGTGCTGCCCGAGGAAGCGGCGATCTTCGTGGACGGGCGCTACACGCTGCAGGTGCGCGACCAGGTGGACGGCAATTTCTGGTCCTATCAGTCGGTGCCGGCGACCAGCATCGCCGACTGGCTGAAGGTCCATGCGCCGGACGGCGGGCGGATCGGCTACGATCCCTGGCTGCACACGAAGGACTGGGTGACGAAGGCGAGGGAGGCGCTGGCTGACAAGGGCGCCGAATTGGTCGCCGTGGGCCAGAACCCGATCGACAAGGTCTGGGCGGATCGGCCCGAACCGAGCCGGGCGCGGCTGATCGTCCATCCCGACGAATATGCGGGCGAGAATAGCGCCGCCAAGCGCCAGCACATGGCCGACTGGCTGAAGGAGCAGAAGGCCGACGCCGCGGTGCTCGCCGCGCTCGATTCGATCGCCTGGACGTTCAACGTCCGCGGCAAGGACGTGGAGCGGACTCCGGTCGCCTTGTCCTTCGCGCTGGTGCGCGACGACGGCACCGCCGACCTGTTCGTCGACGGCGAGAAGATCGGCGACGATGTCCGCCAGCATCTCGGCAATGGCGTCCGCATCCATGAGCGCAGCGCATTCGAGGGCGCGCTTGGTGAACTCGCCGGCAAGACCATCGCGGTCGATCCGGAGCGCTCGGTCGCGGCGATCTTCGGGGCGCTGGAGAAAGCCGGCGCGCATATCATCTCGCGTCGCGATCCCTCGATCCTGCCCAAGGCGATCAAGAATCCGGTCGAACAGGCAGGCCATCGCGCCGCCCAGGCGCGGGACGGCGCGGCGCTTTCGCGTTTCCTGCGCTGGCTGGAGATCGAGGCGCCCAAGGGCGGGGTGGATGAAATGTCCGCGGCGGCGAAATTGCAGGCCTATCGCCAGGAAGGCGGCGATCTTCGCGACCTCAGCTTCGACACGATCTCGGGCGCGGGGCCGAACGGCGCCATCGTCCATTACCGCGTCTCCGAAGAGACCAACCGGCCCCTGGAGATGGACCAGATCTACCTGGTCGATTCGGGCGGCCAATATCCGGACGGCACCACCGACGTGACCCGCACCGTGATCGTCGGCACGCCGACGGCGGAGATGAAGGACCGCTTCACCCGCGTCCTCCAGGGCCATATCGCTGTCGCCCGCGCCCGTTTCCCCGAAGGCACGCGCGGTTCCCAGCTCGACAGCTTCGCCCGCCAGTTTCTCTGGAATGCGGGTCTCGACTACGCCCACGGCACCGGCCACGGCGTCGGCAGCTTCCTCTCGGTGCACGAGGGGCCGCAGCGCATCGCGCCGGCGGGCAGCGGCCAGGCCGGCGGCGACGAGCCGCTCCGGGCCGGCATGTTCCTCTCCAACGAGCCTGGCTATTACAAGACCGGCGAGTACGGGATCCGGGTCGAGAATCTCGTCCTCGTCGTGCCCGTCGAGATCGAGGGCGCGGAGAAGAAGGTGCTTGGCTTCGAGACACTCACCTTCGCGCCGATCGACCGCCGCCTGATCGAGACAAGCATGCTCTCCCCCGCCGAGCGCCAGTGGGTGGACGATTATCACCGGCAGGTGCTGGCGGTGGTCGGCCCGCAGCTCGACGGCGAGGAGAAGGCCTGGCTCGAGGCCGCCTGCGCGGCGCTTTGAGGGCCACAAAGTGCTCCGGCGAAGGCCGGAGCGCTGGGCGAGAAAGCAGCGACATCCACGCAACGCTCCGGCCTTCGCC
>JBGAHY010000053.1:0-11075 GCA_044225925.1 Allosphingosinicella sp. | reverse complement strand
TCCCCTCCCCACAAGGGGGAGGGGCGAATTGGAATGGAAGCTCATGCGCCTTCCCCCTTCTCGATCCGCACCAGCAGGGCGCCCTCGCTCACCTGCGCGCCGGCCTCGGCATTCAGCTCCGCCACCTTACCGTCGAACGGGGCGGTCAGGCTATGCTCCATCTTCATGGCCTCGAGGGTGAGGAGCTTCTGGCCCTTGGTCACGTCCTGCCCGGCGGAGACTTCCAGCGCGATGATCTTGCCGGGCATTGGGGAGACGATGGCGCCGTCGCCTGCCGCCCCGCCGCCGGCACCGTCGACCCGCGCCTCAGCAAGCATGAAGGTCGCGCCATTGTCATCGACGAGATAGCCATCGTCAGTCCGCTCAACCCAGCGTGACGCGAGCTTCCCCTTCTCGTCGAACACGACCGGGAAATCATGCCGACCGTCGGTAAGGCGCATTTGGATCGCTGCCGGTTCGGCACTGAGGCGGATGCCTGCGAGCTGCACCCAAGGTCCCTGATCGTAACTGGAGTAATAGGTGTCGCTGCTTGAGGTGGCCTTCCCGCCTTTTAGGCGATCCATCATCAAACGCGCTGCCGACTGAAGTGCCTCCTCGGAGGGTTGCCCCGACGGCGTAAGCGTGTCTGCATTCCGCACGATAAGGCCAGTGTCGACGTCCCCAGCGGCGAAGTCAGGGTCTTCCAGTGCATTTACGAGGAACTGGGCATTGGTGCGCACAGGCCAGCACTGGACGGCACTGCAATCGAGCGCGAGCCCCTTACGAGCAGCGTCACGGGACTCCCCGTGAACGATCAGCTTTGCGATCATCGGGTCGTAGAAGGGCGAAATCTCGCCGCCTTCCCGAACGCCGGTATCGACCCGAGCCCCGCTCCCCTTTTTCCCCTGCGGCAATCGGAAATATTTGAGCGGCCCGGTCGACGGCAGGAACCCGTTCGCAGGATCCTCGGCATAAAGCCGCGCCTCCATTGCCCAGCCGTTGATCGCCAGCTCTTCCTGCTTCAGCGGCAGCTTCTCCCCGCTCGCCACGCGCAGCTGCCATTCCACCAGGTCCTGCCCGGTAATCTCCTCCGTCACCGGATGCTCGACCTGGAGCCGGGTGTTCATTTCCATGAACCAGATGCGGTCGGCCTTCAGCCCCTCCGACGCATCGGCGATGAACTCGATCGTCCCTGCGCCGACATAATTCACCGCCTGCGCCGCCCGCACCGCCGCGCCGCAGACCGCCGCGCGGGTCTCTTCGTCCATCCCCGGCGCCGGCGCCTCCTCGATGACCTTCTGGTGGCGGCGCTGCAGCGAGCAGTCGCGCTCGAACAGGTGGACGACATTGCCATGCTTGTCGCCGAACACCTGCACCTCGATATGGCGCGGCCGCAGGATATATTTCTCGATCAGCACCCGGTCGTCGCCGAACGATGACGCCGCCTCGCGCTTGCACGACAGGAGCGCGTCCGCGAAGTCCTCCGCCGCATCGACCCGACGCATGCCCTTGCCGCCACCGCCGGCCACCGCCTTGATCAGCACCGGATAGCCGATCGCGTCCGCCTCGGCCTTGAGCCGGTTCGGGTCCTGATCCTCGCCAAGATAGCCCGGCGTCACCGGCACCCCGGCCTCCGCCATCAATTTCTTCGCGGCGTCCTTGAGGCCCATCGCGGTGATCGAGCCCGGGTCCGGCCCGACCCAGACCAGCCCCGCATCGATCACCGCCTGCGCGAAGCCCGCATTCTCGCTGAGGAAGCCGTAGCCCGGATGCACCGCCTCGGCGCCCGTCGCCTTCGCCGCCGCGATAATCTTCTCGCCGACCAGATAGGATTCGCGCGCCGGGCTCGGCCCGATATGCACCGCCTCATCCGCCTCGCGCACATGCAGCGCCTTCGCGTCCGCATCCGAATAGACCGCCACCGTCCGCACCCCGAGCTTCCGCGCGGTGCGGATGATCCGGCAGGCGATTTCCCCGCGATTGGCGATGAGGAGGGATTTGATCATCAGCAGGCCGATCCCCATTGGCCGCGCACTGACCAGGGCCGGCCGCGTCCCGAGACGGTGAGCGTCGCCGGCGTGCTGGCGCTGTCGCTGGCCTCGTGCGCGACCGTCCGGCCGGTCTGCCGGATGGTGATCCGATAACCGCCGCAACTCATGCTGCCGCCCTCCGACAGCCGCGAGAATTGCGCGTCGTTGATCCGGCAGACGGTGCGCCCGGCGCCGGTGCGGATCATATATTCATGCTCAAGAACATAGACCAAAGTGCTGCGGCCATTGTCGAACGACAGCTGGCACCCGCTCCCGTGCGCCGCCCTTTGATCGCGTTCGCTGAGTGGCCGCAACGGGGCCGCGCTCGGCGTCGGGACGGTAGCCGCCGAGGTGAACGCGCAAAATACGGTCACGGCCGTGCCTGAAGCGATCAGAAAAGATTTCAGCATCCCACCACACCCCTCTTCCCGTCATGCTGAACTTGTTTCAGCATCCATGCCTCCACGCGCGCCGCGATATGAGAATAAGAATGGCCAAGGAACCTTGCGTCTACATTCTCGCCAGCCAACCCTATGGTACAATCTACATCGGCGTAACGTCGAACCTGCTCGCCAGACTCTATCAGCACCGCGACGGAAAGATCCGCGGCTTTACCTCGCGCTACGAGATCTTTCGTCTGGTCCGCTTCGAGATGTTCGGCGACATGCACACCGCCATTTCGCGGGAGAAGCAGCTGAAGCGGTGGCATCGTCCCTGGAAAATCAACCTGATCGAACAGGACAACCCCCAATGGATCGACCTGGCCGTGGGCCTTGGCTTCGATCCCAAGCCGCCACGTGGCCGGAAAAGTGGACCCTGAAACAAGTTCAGGGTGACGATTCGTGCGTTCCGCCCTCATCGTCACATCCGGAACACGCCGAACTTCGCCCGCTCCGGAATCGGCGCGTTCAAAGTCGCGGCAAAGGCCAGCCCCAGCACGTCCCGCGTCTGCGCCGGGTCGATGATGCCGTCGTCCCAGAGCCGCGCAGTCGCATGATAGGGATTACCTTGCGCCTCATAATCGTCGCGGATCGGCTGCTTGAAGGCTTCGGCCTGCTCCGGCGTCCAGCTGTCCGCGTCGCGGTGCACCGTCGCCAGCACGCTCGCCGCCTGCTCGCCGCCCATCACCGAGATGCGGCTGTTCGGCCAGGTGAACAGGAAGCGCGGGGAATAAGCCCGCCCGCACATGCCGTAATTGCCGGCGCCGAAACTGCCGCCGATCAGGACGGTGATCTTCGGCACGCTCGCCGTGGCCACCGCCGTCACCAGCTTTGCGCCATGTTTCGCAATGCCTTCCGCCTCATATTTGCCACCGACCATGAAGCCGGAAATGTTCTGGAGGAACAGGAGGGGCGTCCGCCGCTGGCAGGCCAGCTCGATGAAATGCGCGCCCTTCACGGCGCTCTCCGAGAAAAGGATGCCGTTATTGGCGAGGATCGCCACCGGCATCCCCCAGATGCGGGCGAAACCGCATACGAGAGTCGAGCCGTAAAGCGCTTTGAACTCATGGAATTCCGAGCCGTCGACGATTCGCGCGATGATCTCGTGCACGTCATAGGGCGTGCGCACATCGTCCGGGATCACCCCGTACAGCCCCTCCGGATCGAGCTTCGGCGGCACCGGCTCGGCAAGGTCGATGTCGACCGCCTTCACTGTGTTCAGCCGCGCCACGATGTCGCGCACGATGGTCAGCGCATGCTCGTCATTCTCGGCCAGATGATCGACCACGCCCGACTTGCGCGCATGCAGATCGCCACCGCCCAGATCCTCGGCCGAGATCACCTCGCCCGTCGCCGCCTTCACCAAAGGCGGGCCGCCGAGGAAGATCGTCCCCTGGTTGCGGACGATCACGCTCTCGTCGCTCATCGCCGGCACATAGGCGCCGCCAGCCGTGCAACTCCCCATCACACAGGCGATCTGCGCCAGCCCCTCGGCCGACATCTGCGCCTGATTGTAGAAGATCCGCCCGAAATGCTCGCGGTCGGGGAAGACCTCGGCCTGGTGCGGCAGGTTCGCGCCGCCGCTGTCGACCAGATAGACGCTTGGCAGCCGGTTCTGCAGCGCGATCTCCTGCGCGCGCAGATGCTTCTTCACCGTCATCGGATAATAGGTGCCGCCCTTCACCGTGGCGTCGTTGCAGACGATCATCGTCTCGCGTCCCGACACCCGGCCGATCCCGGCGATCATGCCGGCGCCCGGCACCTCGCCCTCATAGAGATCGCAGGCGGCAAGCTGGCCGATCTCGAGGAAGGGCGAGCCCGGATCGAGCAACCGTTCCACCCGGTCCCGCGGCAGCAATTTGCCCCGCGACACATGCCGCTCCCGCGACTTCTCGTTACCGCCGAGCGCCGCCTCGGCGACCTTCGCGCGCAATTCCTCGGCAAGCCCGCGATTATGCGCCGCGTAACGCCGGGCGGCGTCGCTATTCTCGTCGATCTTGGTCGTCAGAACCGTCACGCCAACGCTCCCAAATCCGTTCGGGCTGAGCTTGTCGAAGCCCTGTTCTTCTTTGTCCAGCACCCGGGAAGGAAGGTCAGTCCTTCGACAGGCTCAGGGCGAACGGAAGGGGCGATGATGCCAAGCGTCACGCCTTCGCCTCCTGGTGCACCGGCTTCTTGCGGATCAGATAGCGGTACACGCCGATCAGGTTGATCGCGAGCAGGATCACGTTCTGCACGCCGATCCCCTTGCCCTCGTCATTCAGGAACCCCCAGCCGATCAGCGCGAGCGAGGAGGTCACGAAGATCACGAACGCCCAGCCGGTGGGCTTTCGCCCGAGATCCAGCGACACGATCAACGCGGCGATCGCACCTGCGGCTGCCCCATAATATTGCAATATGTTGAGCAGCGTCTCGCTCATCCGGCTCCCCTTATGCGTGGAACGGCTTAAGCCGGGGTGAGCAGCGGGGCAACTGCTGGACCGCCCATCGCGCCTCGCCTTTATTATGCCGATCCGCCATAGCAGTCGGCATCGGAAAGGGGGGAGCTGAGATGGGCGAACAACCAGGCGGCACCGGTCTTCACCCGCTCGATGCGATGACGTCGGCGCCCGCGCATCACGAGATCATCCTGGAGAACGAGCAGGTGCGCGTGCTCGACACCAAGCTGGGTCCCGGCGGTCAGACGCCGGTCCATGCGCATCAATGGCCGGGGGCGCTCTACGTCCTCAGTTGGAGCGACTTCGTGAGGCGGGACGCGGACGGGAATGTCCTTGTCGATTCCCGGGACTGGGAAAAGCGTCCGGCAAAGGGCGAGGCGCTCTGGGGCATGCCTCTCGTCCCGCACAGCGTTGAGAATGTGGGCGATGAGGATCTGCACATCATCGCCGTCGAACTGAAGCAGGCCTAGGTCGAGCGGCCCCGCGCCGTCACCGGCCAGATTTCGACGACCTGGTCCCCGTCGATCAGATGGTAATTGTCGTGCAGGTTCACCGTCGGATCGCAATGACCCGGCTGCAACGTCACCCGCCCGCCAAGCCCCGGCAACACACCGCCCTCGGCGAAGACCGCGCCATGCTCGTCGCCCATGAAAGCGTAGCGCCCGCCGCCGAGCACGACCGGCGGCCCGGCATCCGTCGAAAGCGCCTTCAGCCCCGCATCCACCGTCACCATCCCCGCCGCATTGGCGCTGATCACGGTCGCGTCGAGGAACAAGGCCGGCTCGAAGACCGGCGCATCGCCGGGCGCAAGCTCGCAATCGCCATATTCCCGGTCGAGGAAGATGTAGGAGCCGGTCTGCAACTCGTTCAGCACGCCCAGCTCGGCGTCGATCAGATAGGTGCCAGTCCCGCCGCCGGTCACCAGCGTGACGGCATGACCCGCCGCCCGCAACGCCGCGAGCACGGTCCTGAGATAGTCCGTCCGCTCGACAATCGCCGCCCGCCGCTCCGCGAAGCTCTGGATATGCTGCTGCGACCCGCAATAATATTGCACGCCCGCCAGCGTCAGGTTCGCCGCAGCGTCGATCGCCGCCGCCAGCGCCACCGCCGCCTCCGGCGACGCCACCCCCGTCCGGTGATTGCCCGGATCGACATCGATCAGCACCGCGAGCGGCCTGCCGCCCGCATTGGCCGCGTCCAGCGCGCGAACATTGTCCGGATGATCGGCCACGACCGACAGCCCTTCGCTCCGCCCGTTCAGCACGACCAGCCGTGCGATCGCGCCCGCCGCGACCACCGGCGAGGTCAGGTGCAGCCCCACGACCCCGTCCGCCGCCAGCGCCTCCGCCTCGCCAAGCTTGGCGCAGCACAGCCCGACTGCGCCCGCCTCGATCTGCCGCCGCCCGATCTCGCTGCTCTTGTGGGTTTTTGCATGCGGGCGAAGCGCGATCCCACGCGCCGCTGCGAAACCCGCCATCCTCGCGATGTTCCGCACCAGCGCCGCTTGGTCGAGCACCAGGGCCGGGGTCGGCAATTCGGAGCGCTGGAAAGGCGGCTGAGGCATTCGGCCATCCTCCACGCCGGCCGTCAATCGCGCAAGACCGGTCATCGCCACAAACCACTGTCTCAGGGGACTATGACAGTCCTCTGAATCGTCCTATGACGCCCGCCGTTCTGCCCCCCGACTCCTGAGGACTGCCTTATGCGCCGCATCGCTCTCGCCGCCGCCCTGCTCCTGTCCACCGCCGCCGTCGCCGCCTCGGCCCCGCGCCATACCGCCGTGCCCGCCGCGCGGACGGGCCATGCCCTCGGCGTCGATCTCACCGGCGTCGACCGGAACGTCGCGCCGGGCGAAAGCTTCGATCTCTACGCCAATGGCGCCTGGCGCGCGGCGACGCAGATCCCGCCGGACCGGACCAGCCTCGGCGCCTTCCAGACGGTCGGCGAGGTTGTGGACCGCCGCAATTCGGAAATTATCGAGGGCGCCGGCCGCGCCAATCCGCGCCCCGGCACCGACCAGCGCAAGATCGCCGATTTCTACGCCGCCTATCTCGACACCGCCCAGCTCGACCGGACCGGCCTCGCGCCGCTGCAGCCGCATTTCCAGCGCATCGCCGCGATCGCCAATGTCCACGATCTCTCGACCGCGCTCGGCGCCAGCCTGCGCACCGACGTCGATCCGCTCAACGCCACCAATTTCTGGACCGAGAATCTGTTCGGCCTGTTCGTGACCCAGGGCCTGCAGACGCCGACCGTCACCATGCCCTACCTGCTGCAGGGCGGCCTCGGCATGCCGGACCGGGATTATTACCTCTCCGACGATCCGGACATGGCCCGCATCCGCACCGCCTACCGCACCTATGTTCGGGCGATGATGACCCGCTTGGGCCTCTCCGATCCCGAGGCGCGCGCCAACCGCATCTTCGATCTCGAAATGAAGATCGCCCGCGCCCAGGTCGGCGCCGTCGATGCGCAGGAGCCGAGCCGGGCCCAGACCTGGACCCGTGCCGATTTCGCGCGCCGCGCGCCAGGCATCGACTGGACCGCCTTCTTCACGGCCGCCGAGCTGCCGCGCCAGCAGAGCTTCATCGCCTGGCACCCCGCGCCGACCGCCGCCCTCTCCGCCCTCGTCGCCAGCGAGCCGCTGCAGGCGTGGAAGGACTGGATGATGTTCCACCTCGCCAGCCGTTACGCCTCGCTGCTGCCGCGCGACGTGGATGACCTCCGCTTCAGCTTCTACGGCCGCGTCCTGTCCGGCGCGCAAGCGCAGCGCCCGCGCGAGCGCCGCGCCCTCGCCGCCACCTCGGGCGCGCTCGGCGATGCGGTCGGGCGGATCTATGTCGCCCGCTATTTCCCGGCCAGCTCGCGCACCGACATCCAGCGCATGACACAGAACATCATCAACGCCTTCGACCGGCGGCTCTCCACCCTGACCTGGATGACCCCGCAGACCCGCGCCGAGGCGCGGACCAAGGTGCGCGGCATCGTCGTCGGGGTCGGCTATCCGGACCGCTGGCGCGATTATTCCACCCTGGTGATCCGCCGCGACGACGCCTTCGGCAATGCCTGGCGCGCCGGTCAGTACGAGTACCGTCACCAGATCGCCAAGATCGGCCGCCCGGTCGACCGCCGCGAATGGTGGATGAACGCGCAGACGGTGAACGCGGTGAACATGCCGCTGCAGAACGCGATCAGCTTCCCCGCCGCGATCCTCGAGCCGCCTTTCTACGATCCCAATGCGGACCCGGCCTTCAACTACGGCTCGATCGGCTCGGTGATCGGCCACGAGATCAGCCACAGCTTCGACAATCTCGGCGCCACCTTCGACGCCCAGGGGCGGCTGCGCAACTGGTGGACGCCCGCCGATCTCGCCCACTTCCAGGCGGCGGGTGCGGCGCTCTCCCGCCAGTACGACACCTACAGCCCCTTCCCCGGCGTGCACGTGAACGGCAACCTCACCCTCGGCGAGAATATCGCGGACCTGGCCGGCCTCGCCGCCGCCTATGACGCTTATCACGCCTCGCTCGGCGGCCGCCCGGCCCCCGTGATCAACGGCCTGACCGGCGACCAGCGCTTCTTCCTCGCTTACGCCCAGAGCCGCCGCGAGACGATGCGCGACGCCGCCCTGCGCGGCATCATCGCCACCAATGAGCACGCCCCGGGCCGCTACCGCGCGGAGACGGTGCGGAATCTGGATGCGTGGTATTCGGCATTCAACGTGCAGCAGGGCCAGCGCCTGTACCTCGCGCCCGCGGACCGCGTCAGAATTTGGTAAGGTGTACTCCCCTCCCTGTCAGGGAGGGGGGTTAGGTCAGGCCCCTTGCATCGAGAGCGACTGGGACGATTGCACCATTTCCCAGGTGTTCCATTCCTCGATCACCTGCCCGCCCCTGATCACCGCGAGGTTGATGCCGATCATCGCCATCGGCTCTCCAGTCTCGCGGCTGCGAACATTGGCGGTCATGCGGGTTGCGACCTTGTCGCCGCTGACGAACTGGTCCTCGACGATAAAGGCATCCGGCGGATATTCGAAAATCTGATGGAAGTTGAGGATGCTCTGGCGAAACTCGGCCCAATCGCGGTCGCCGGCCGAGGTGTGGCCGACATAGTCCGGAGCGATGAGCGCCTCCATGGCATCCACATCGGCGCGCGCGTAATATTCGATGAGGCGCCGGAACACGGCTTTTCTCGCCTCGGGCGTGTCGCTGGTCAAATCGTCAGGCAAGTGTTCGCTCCCCCTTCTTGGTGGCAGGCCGGCTGAACCTTACGCCCCGATCAACTCCCGCCCGATCAGCATCCGCCTGATCTCGTTCGTCCCCGCGCCGATATCGAGCAGTTTGGCGTCGCGGAAATAGCGCTCCACCGGCCAGTCCTTCGTGTACCCGGCCCCGCCAAGCGCCTGGATCGCCTCGCCCGCGACCTTCACCGCATTCTCGCTGGCCAGCAGGATCGCCCCTGCCGCGTCGAACCGCGTCGTCTTCCCGGCATCGCAGGCCCGCGCCACCTGGTAGACATAGGCCCGCGCCGAATTGAGCGCGACATACATGTCCGCCACCTTCGCCTGCATCAGCTGGAACGAGCCGATCGGCTTCCCGAACTGCTTGCGCTCCCGCACATAGGGCAGCACCACGTCGAGGCAGGCCTGCATGATCCCGAGCTGGATGCCGGCCAGCACCGTCCGCTCATAATCGAGCCCGGACATCAGCACGCCGACGCCGCCATTGACCGGCCCCATCACATTCTCGTCCGGCACCTCGCAATCGTCGAAGATCAGCTCCGCGGTCGGGCTGCCGCGCATCCCCATCTTGTCCAGCTTCTGGCCGATGGCGAAGCCCTTCATCCCCTTCTCGATGATGAAGGTGGTGATCCCCCGGCTCCCCTCGCCGGTCTTCGCATAGACGACCAGAGTGTCCGCATAAGCCGCATTGGTGATCCAGAATTTGGTGCCGTTGAGGACGTAGCCGCCCTGCACCTTCTCGGCCTTCAGCTTCATCGAGACGACGTCCGAGCCGGCCCCGGCCTCCGACATGGCGAGGCTCCCGACATGCTCGCCCGAAATCAGCTTGGGCAGATATTTCGCCTTCTGCTCGGGGCTCGCCCAGCGCCGCAGCTGGTTCACGCAGAGGTTCGAATGCGCGCCGTAGCTCAGCCCGATCGAGGCCGAGGCCCGCGCCACTTCCTCCTGCGCCACGACATGCTCCAGATAGCCGAGCCCGAGCCCGCCATCCTCTTCGCTCACCGTGATCCCGTGCAGCCCCAATTCGCCCATTTGCGGCCAGAGCTCGGTCGGGAACCAGTCCTCCGCGTCGATCTTCGCGGCCAGAGGCGCGATCCTGTCCGCCGCGAAACGCTGCGTGGTGTCGCGGATCGTATCGGCCATCTCGCCCAGTTCGAAATCGAGGCCCAGCTCGGACATGTCGGCGTCTCCCTATCTTGCCGGAGGCCCTAGCTCTGGGCGCAGTTTTGGACAAGCAGGCGCGCCTGACACCGCCCTGAATGCAACGACAAGCGGGCGAGGCTCAGTGGTGGTCGTGCTGCGGAGGCGGTGGTGCCGCGGGTGCGGGCGGCGGGGGGCTCCCCGGCCGCGGCGGCGGTGGGGGCAGCATCGTCTCCGGCGTCGCCGCGCCGCGATGGCAGGTGTAGCAGGTCACCCGCGGCGTCTGTGCCGGGCCGAGCAAAGGCGGCAGGTCCTGCCCGTTCAGCCTTTGCACCATCCGGATCATACCGCGCGCGATAGTCTTGTGCGGATTGGTGTCGGCGGCGAAGTTGAAGGTGGAGAGCGGCTGCCCCTCCTGCCCGACATGGCAGAACTGGCAGCGCACGCCGAGCGAGCGGGAGAAGCTGACCATCGTCGCGCGCAGCCGGTCCGCGCCGATCTCCGCCGGCAACACCTGCGCATTCGTAAGCCGCGCCGGCCAGACGAATTCCTGTCTGGGCGGTGCCGGTGTCCCCGCCGGCGGCTGGGCCACGGAGGGCGCGGTGAGGAAAGCGGCAAGGCCGGTCAAGCCGGCGGCCGCGGCGAAGCCGATGAGCCGGGTCTTCATGGCGTCGGCGTAGCACATCTGAAGCCCTGGAATCTCGCTATCGTTCGACGGAGGCCCGATTTGCGTCGATGAAGGGTTTGAAGCGGGACGCGGCGCGCCTATGTGCGTCGCATCCTCCCCGCCCCCTTGTGGGGAGGGGATCGA
>JBGAHY010000052.1:0-11218 GCA_044225925.1 Allosphingosinicella sp. | reverse complement strand
ATAGGCTGGTGGAGGGACCCCTCCACCGCACTTCGTGCGGTCCCCCTCCCCTGCGAATGCAGGGGAGGATCCGATTACCCGCGCATCTCGGGCATCCGCCCTTCCGTGGCGCGGTCGGAGAAGCGGGTGAAGCGCGCCTCGAAATGGAGGTCGACCGTGCCGGTCGCGCCGTGGCGCTGCTTGGCGACGATCAGCTCGGCAATGCCGTGCTTCTTCGCCATTGCCGCCTGCCACTCGTTGAACGCGGCGACATCCTTGGGATCGTCGCCCTCCGTGGCCTCGGTCGGCTTCTGGAAGCTCAGGTAATAATCCTCGCGATAGATGAACATGACGATGTCGGCGTCCTGCTCGATCGAGCCCGATTCCCTGAGGTCCGCCAGCTGCGGGCGCTTGTTCTCGCGCTGCTCGACCGCGCGGCTGAGCTGGGAGAGCGCCATCACCGGCACGTTCAGCTCCTTGGCGAGCGTCTTCAGGCCGCGTGAAATCTCGGAAATCTCCTGCACCCGATTGTCGTTCGAGGATTTGCCCGAGCCCTGGAGCAGCTGGAGATAGTCGACGATGATCAGGCCGATCCCCTTCTGCCTTTTCAGCCGCCGCGCCCGGGTGCGGAGCGCCGCGATGGTGAGGCCCGGCGTGTCGTCGATATAGAAGGGCACGTTCTGGAGCTTCGCCGAAGCGCGGGCGAGGCTCTTGAACTCCTCCTGCGTGATCTTGCCCATGCGCAGCGTCTCGGAGCTGATCCGCGATTGCTCCGCGAGAATACGCGTCGCGAGCTGGTCCGCCGACATTTCCAGGCTGAAGAAGGCGACCGCGGCGCCGGCCGATTTCTCCGGCTCGATCCCGTCCTCCATATCCTGGACGTAGCGCTCCGCCGCAGCGAAGCCGATATTGGTGGCAAGCGAGGATTTGCCCATACCGGGCCGGCCCGCGAGGATCAGCAGGTCGCTGTGATGCAGGCCGCCGGTCTTGGCGTTCACCGATTCGAGCCCGGTGGTGATCCCCGAAAGGCCGCCGCCCGAATTCAGCGCCTTCTCGGCCATCTTGATCGCCAGCGTCGCCGCCTGCGCGAAGCTCTTCACGCTGCTCTCGCCGCCGCCTTCCTCGGCCACCCGGTAGAGCGCGGATTCGGCCTGCTCGATCTGGCCCTTCGGATCGACCTCGTCGGATGTGTCGAGCGCCTGCTCGACCATCTCTCGCCCGACGCCGACCAAAGCCCGCAGCAAGGCCAGATCGTAAATCTGCTCGGCGAAGTCGCGCGCGCCGATGATCGCGGCGCCGGAGCCGGTGAGCTGCGCCAGATAGGCCGGCCCGCCCAGCTCCTTCATCTCCTCGTCCGCCTCGAACAGCGGGCGCAAAGTCACCGGCGAGGCGATCATGTTCCGGTCGAGCATGCGCAATATCTGCTCGTAGATCCGCCCGTGCAGCGGCTCGTAGAAATGCTCGGGCCTGAGCTTCAGCTGCACGTCCTCCGCCAGCCGGTTGTCGATCATCAGCGCGCCGAGCAAAGCCGCCTCGGCCTCCACATTTTGCGGCAGGGCCTGGGTCGCGGGGCCGGATTCGATGACGGTGAGACTGGGCTGAACCATGGTTGAGACCCTCTGAACCCATCCGCTTCCCGGCTCAAGCCAGCAACCCTGTGGAACTGGTGTGGATAAGAAAAAACGCGCCGAACCGCGCCCAAAGGAGTCGGTGGCGCAAAAATGCTGCACCCGCTAACAAGTCCCCATGCCCGATCCGCGGATCATCGACATCGAGCTGGACGAGCGCTCCATCCTGCGGCGCAACGCCGATATCGAGCAGGAGCGGCGGATCGCGATCTTCGACCTGATCGAGCGCAACAGCTTCGCCGTCGCCGGCCATGACGGGCCCTATCGCGTCAAGCTCCGCGTCGAGGAGGGCCGGCTCGCCATCGAATTGCTGGGTGAGGACAACGATCCTTACGAGACGATCCGCATGGGCCTCGCCCGCTTCCGCCGCCCCATCCGCGACTATTTCCAGATCTGCGACTCCTATTTCCGCGCGGTCCGCGCCGACGGCGCCAAGGGCATCGAGGCGATCGACATGGCCCGCCGCGGCCTGCACAACGAGGCGGCGGAACTCCTCCAGGAAAGCCTCGCCGGCAAAGTCGAGATGGATTTCGACACCGCCCGCCGCCTCTTCACCCTGATCTGCGTCCTCCACATCAAGGCGTCGACGACGGCGGTTGACTCGCACGGCTCCGGCCACGCAAATCCGAGGGCATGACCCGCTTCCTGTACGCGTTCGCTCTCCCGCTGCTCCTCGCCGCGGGCCCCGCCACCGCCCAGACCCGCTCCGGCCGCCTCGTCGCGGACGTCGCCTATGAAGCGAAAGGCAGCGGCCCCGCCTGGCAGCTCGCGGTCGGCGACCGGATCGCGCTCCGGCTGGGCGCGGACGCGGACGGCTTCGTGGTCATGCAATATTTCCCCCGCGCCCGCCCGCGCCGGACCGACGCCGTGCGCCGCTGGGAATCCCGCACGCCCGGCGGCGCGACCATCGTCATCGAAGCGCGCGAGGAAGCCTGCAGGCTCGGCGCCGACCGCTACCGCGACACGGTCACCGTCACGGCCGGCGAGCGCCGCCTCAACGGCTGCGGCGGGCGGCGGGATCGGTAACGGGATGCGAGCGACCCTCGCCGTCCTTCCATTGCTTGCCGGCTGCGCGACGGTCCACGACAGCCATCTGGTCGACAATCCTCGCTATGAGGCCCTCGGCTCTCCAGGCTGGCGCGTGGAGATTGGTGACGACATCGCCCTCAGCCTCGGCCACGATTTCTTCGATTTCCCTGTAGTGTCGGCCACCTATCTCTATCCGGAGAGGCTTGCCCGACGAGCCGGTGGCGGGCAGCGTTGGCAGTCCCGGGCCGGCAACAGCACGATCGTCATCGAGACTTTTGCGGGACCGTGCACCAGCCCCTCGGGTGAGGTCTATCCCGACCACGTTCGCGTCCGCACCCGGAGGCTCGATCTCACCGGTTGCGGCGGCCCCGTCTTGACTGGCCCCAGCCGCCCCCGCATCGAACCATAATGAGCATCCTCTCCGACAAATGGATTCGCGAGCAGGCCCAGAGCAACGGCATGATCGAGCCGTTCGTGGAATCGCAGCGCCGCGAGGGCTGCATTTCCTACGGCCTGTCCTCCTACGGCTATGACGCCCGCGTCGCCGACGAGTTCAAGATCTTCACCAACGTGGACAGCGCCGTCGTCGACCCGAAGGATTTCGACGCGAACAGCTTCGTCGACCGCAAGACCGATTGCTGCATCATCCCGCCGAACAGCTTCGCCCTCGCCCGCACGGTCGAATATTTCCGCGTGCCGCGCGACGTGCTCGTCATCTGCCTCGGCAAGTCGACCTATGCCCGCTGCGGCATCATCGTGAACGTGACCCCGCTCGAGCCGGGCTGGGAAGGCCATGTCACGCTGGAATTCTCAAACACCACCCCGCTCCCCGCGCGCATCTACGCCAATGAGGGCGCCTGCCAGTTCCTCTTCCTCCAGGGCAACGAGCCCTGCGAGACCAGCTACGCCGACCGCGCCGGCAAATATATGGGCCAGCGCGGGGTGACCTTGCCGAAGCTCTGAGCCGTCATTCCGGCGAAAGCTGGAATCCCATTGCCTTCCGCGAAGAAAGGGGGATTCCAGCTTCTGCTGGAATGAGGGGCCGCGCCCGAGTCGTGGCCCGGAAAGGGGAGGCGACTCATGGCTTCTGCGGCGATCAACGACGAGAAATTCGGCGCCCTGATGGGCAAGGCCCTGACCGACATTGGCGGCGCCTTCTCCGTCCTCATGGCCTATGTGGGGGACCGGCTTGGTCTCTATCAGGCGCTGAAGCGGCATGGCCCGGGCACCAGCGCCGAGCTCGCCGCCGAAGCCGGCCTCGACGAGCGCTATGTCCGCGAATGGCTGAGCTGCGTCGCCTCCGCCGGCCACCTTGAGTATGACCCGGCAACCACCAAATTCACCCTCTCGCCCGAAGCCGAACTGATCTACGCCGCGGAAGGCGATCCACGCTGCCTGCAGGGTTTCTTCCAGGCGGTGAAATCCGCGTTCGACGACGAGGAAAAATCGGTCGCCGCGATCAAGGCCGGGCGCGGCCTCTCCTGGGGCGACCGCTCGCCCTGCTGCTTCTGCGGCACCGACCGCTTCTTCCGCCCCGGCTACGCGCTGAATTTGGTCGACAGCTGGATCCCGTCACTCAGCGGCATCCGGGAAAAACTGGAGGCCGGCGCCAAGGTCGCCGATATCGGCTGCGGCCACGGCTCCTCGACGATCCTGATGGCGCAGGCCTTCCCCAATTCGCACTTCACCGGCTTTGACTTCCATCCGGCCTCGATCGACGCGGCCAACGAAAAGCGCGAAGAAGCGGGCCTCGACAACGTCACCTTCGAGGTCGCCGCCGCCAAGACCTTCCCCGGGACCGACTACGAGTTCATCTGCATCTTCGACGCGATCCACGACATGGGCGATCCGGTTGGCGCCGCCGCCCATATCCGCCAGGCCCTGAAGCCGGACGGCAGCTTCATGGTCGTCGAGCCCTTGGCCGGCGACGCGCTGGAGGAGAACCTCCATCTGCTCGGCACGATCTTCTACGGCTTCTCCACCCTCGCCTGCGTGCCCGCCTCGAAGGCCCAGGAGGTCGGCCTCGCCCTCGGCGCCCAGGCCGGCCAGAAGCGCCTGTCCGAAGTGCTGATGCAGGGCGGCTTCAACAGCGTCCGCCGCGCCGCGCAGACCGACACCAACATGGTGCTGGAGGCGCGGGCCTAGAGGGTCACCACATCCCGTCCGGCTCGGGCTCGCCGTCGTCCATCCCGCCGGGAGTCGGGGCGTCATCCTCGTCCTCGTCGTCATCCGGCTTCGGCTTGTCCGCATCGTCATCCTCCCGCGGCGGCGGGGCGACATGGGGCGGGGGCGGCGGAGACGGTGCCACGGCCGGCGCCGGCGCACCACGCTCCCGCGCCCGCAGCGCCTCGGGCCGCACCGCGCCGCGCGGCAGCCGGATCGGATCGCCGACGTCGATGTCGAGCGGGTCCACGTCGGGATTGGCGGCGCGCAGGGCGGCGAGCGAGGTCCGCATCCAGCGCGCCAGCGAATAGAGCGTGTCGCCCGCCTGGAAATGATAGATATCCCCATCATCGTCCTGCATCATCGGCGGCGGTGGTGCAGCGCGATCCGGCCGGTCCCGGTGCGGCGGCAGCAAATCGTGGGCGGGCGGCGGCCCCGCCTCGTCGGGCTTCGGCCCGTCTCCGTCGAAGCCCGGCACGGCGAGACGCTGCCCCTCCGCCAGCCGCGGCGGCCGGCCCAGCCCTTCTCCTGAGTCAGCTCCGCCACGCTGGTCTCGCAGCGCCGCGCGATCGAATAGAGTGTGTCCCCCCGCGCCGCGGTAAAGCCCCCGCCGCAGCCCGGTCCGGGCCCGGCCGGCGCGCCCGACGCATGGGGCAAGGGCGTGGCTTCAGCGGTGGCGCTGAGCAGGAAAGCGGACAGCAGGGCGAACAGGCGACTCATCATGGCCTCCACGAGGGGAATTAACCATGGTCGCTAACCCTGTGGCGCTTGGCAACGCCCCTATCCCAAAACGGGACTCAGGCGAGGTCGCCCGGTCCGCGCAGGATCTTCTCCACCCAGTCGGCAAAGGCCGCCATGAAGCTGGTGAGGAAGCCCCGCGTCCGCTCCTCCTTCACCCGCCCGTCCTCGCCGAACGCATCGCCCATATGGCCGAGATAGGCTTCGGGCTGCGGCATGATCGGCACGTCGAGGAAGACGCAGGACTGGCGCAGATGATGGTTGGCGCCGAACCCGCCCATCGCCCCCGGCGAAACGGTGACGATAGCGCCCGGCTTCTTCGCCCAGACGCTGTGCCCGTAGGGCCGCGAGCCGACGTCGACCGCATTCTTCAGCACGCCGGGGATGGAGCGGTTATATTCCGGCGTCACGAACAGCACCGCGTCCGCGGGCCGGATCGCCGCGCGGAAATCCTCCCAGGCCTGCGGCGGCAAACCGTCCAGATCCTGATTGTAGAGCGGCAGCGCCCCGATCTCGACAAAGCTGAAGCTCAGCCCCGGCGGCGCCAGCCGGACCAGCTCATGCGCCAGCTTCCGGTTCAGCGAGCCCTCGCGCAGGCTCCCGACGACGATGGCGATGTTACGCTCGGCCATGCTTGCTTCTCCTATTTCTTCCGCCCCTGGTGCCGGATGTTCGACGGCCGCCCGCGCTTCCCCTGCGGCCGCCGCCCGCCCCGCTCCTCGCGCGGGGGCCGCATTCGCCCGCCACTCTGCGGCGCGTCCGGCAGTTCGAAACGCAGGCCGCCGGACACCGGGCTGGCCTCGGCGAGCCGCAAGGTCAGCCGCCGGCCCATCGCATAGACCTCACCGCTGTCCTCGCCGGTCAGGGTCTGGCTGGCCTCGTCATAGCGGAAATATTCGTTGCCCAATGTCGCCGCCGGCACCAGCCCGTCGCCGCCCAATTCCTCCACCGTCGCGAAGAAGCCGAAGCTCTGCACGCCGGTGATCCGGCAGGGCAGCAGCTCGCCGACCTTCTCGCTCAGATAGGCCGCAACGTAGCGGTCCATCGTCTCGCGCTCGGCGATCATCGCCCGCCGCTCGAGATTGGAGATCAGCTCGCCGGTCACCTCCATCGAGGCAGCCTCGTCGTCGGTCAGCCCACCCTCGCCCAGCCGGTAGGCGCGCACCAGAGACCGGTGCACGAGCAAATCCGCATAGCGGCGGATCGGCGAGGTGAAATGCCCATAGGAGCCGAGCGCCAGCCCAAAATGGCCCTGGTTGCGCGGCGCATAATAAGCCTGGGTCTGGGTCCGCAGCACCTGCTCCATCACCTGCGGCAAGAACTCCCCCTCCCCTTCAGGGGAGGGGGTCGGGGGGCGGGGCTTGTCTTGCCCCGAACCTTCCCCACCCCAACCCCTCCCCTGAAGGGGAGGGGCTGTCCGGGCTCTCGCGAGGATCCGGTTGAACGTCTCCGGTCGCACCACCTGCCCGAGCGCGAACTCGATCCCGAAGGTCTTCAGATAGTCCCTGAGCGCGACCAGTTTCTCCCGGCTCGGCGGCTCATGCACCCGGTACATGACCGGCGCCGTCTTCGCCTCCAGCGCCTTGGCCGCGGCGACATTGGCCGCGATCATATAATCCTCGATGAGCTTGTGCGCGTCGAGCCGCTCGCGCGGCGCCACCGAGAGAATCCGGCCTTTCTCGTCGAGCACCACCCGCCGCTCCGGGAGGTCCAGCTCCAGCGGTGCCCGCTTCGCCCGCGCCCGGTACATCGCCCGCCAGCAGGCCCAGAGCGGGCGCAGCGCGTCCATCACCTCGCTCTCGATCTCCGGCATCGAGCAGGGCGAGGAGGCAACCTCCACCCGTGCCTCGTCCGCATCGATCGCGGCCTGCGCATCCTCATAAGCGATGTTCGCGCGGATGCGGACGCGGGCGCGCGTGAACTGCCAGCTCTTCAGCGTCCCGTCCTTTGCTACCTGCAAATGACAGGCGAGCGCCGCCCGGTCCTCACCCTGTTTCAGTGAGCAGATATCGGCCGACAACTCCTCGGGCAGCATCGGCACCACCCGGTCGGGGAAATAGACGCTGTTCCCGCGCCGCCGCGCCTCCCTGTCCAGCGCCGAACCCGGCCGGACGTAGAAACTGACGTCCGCAATCGCGACGATCGCCTTCCAGCCGCCCGCATTCTTCGGATCGTCATCCTCGGTCGCCCAGACGGCATCGTCATGGTCGCGCGCATCGGCCGGATCGATCGCCACGATGGGGAGATGAGCAAGGTCCTCTCTGTCCCCGAGCGGTTGCTTTGCCACCCGCGCCGACTCCTTCAGCACCTCCTCGCCGAACACGTGCGGAATCTCATGCTTGTGGATTGCGATCAGGCTGAAGCTGCGCGGCGCGAACGGATCGCCCAGGATCCGGTCCACCCGCGCCGAAATGCGCGGCGGCCGCCCGACCTTCTCGGCCAGCACCAGATCGCCGACCCGTGCCTCGCTCAGATCGGAGATCGGCAGCTCGCGCCGCTCCTTCTTCTCGACCGGCTTCAGCCAGTGGCCCTGTCCCTCCTGATGGACGACGCCGAGCACCAGCTCGCTGCCCTTCAGCAGCTTCTTCATCGGATGCGCGATCCAGCCCCTCGGCCCTTCCTCGTTTCGCGCCAGCACGCGGTCGCCGACGCCAAGCGCCGCCGCGCGCGGCCCCTTGCGCTCCATCACTCTGAGCCGCGGCGGCTCACCCTCCGCCTCCCAGCGCTCC
Organism: Allosphingosinicella sp.; assembly: GCA_044225925.1. GTDB lineage: Bacteria > Pseudomonadota > Alphaproteobacteria > Sphingomonadales > Sphingomonadaceae > Allosphingosinicella. The sequence continues at coordinate 2,952 of JBGAHY010000052.1, read as the reverse complement.
GGCACCGCCCAGGCCTTGCCGCTGTCGTCCACGTCGACGACACGCAGCACCGTCACCTTCGGCACCCCGCCAAGCTTGTGGAAGGCGCGGCCAGCCCCGGCATCAATCAGCCCCTCGTCGCCCATGTCCCTGAGCAGGGCCTTCAGCGCGATCTTCTCCGCGCCGTGCAGCCCGAACGCCTTCGCGATCTCGCGCTTCCCGGCCGGCACATCCGACGACTGGATGAACGCCAGCACCTGCTCGCGGGTCGGCAGCACGCCTTTGTCGGGTTTCTTGGCCATCAGGTCCGCAACGCACCATCCGGGCCGCGGATGCAAGCCCGGTCTGCACCGGATCGGGAAATGCTTTACGCTCAATCAGTTGTCTCAGGCGGGCATTCAGGCAGGTTTGTCCATTCGGCCGACTCGCCGCTCTTCCAGTAAAGTCTCGCGTAACAACCGGACCAATTCAGGGAGGATCAACCGTGGGCAAACCAGCACCGAAGCCGACCGTCCTCATCAGCGGCACCACGCTGACGTTCGCGCAAGCCGGCGTCTATACGATCGACTATCTTCCGTCGGGCAATGTGAAGATCAAGGTCAACGGCCAGGAAGCGGTGGTGCTGAAGCCCGCCGAATATGCCGCGATCACCAGCTTCAACTTCGCCAGCGGCGCCTCGCTGGACGGCCCGATCCACGTCAACGGCGTGACTTTCCACGAGGCGGACGGGAGCGGCCCGTTCGAGATCAACTACAATCTCAACGCCCTGATCGGCACGATGATCTCGGGCCACGGCATCGATTATACGGTCCACAATCTGATCATCAACGGCAGCACCGCCGACACGCTGAAGGTCCTGTGGGATTATCTCGACGACGCCTATGTCGCCGGTGGCAACCCGTTCAACGTCGCCCTCAACGAGAGCTTCGTCCGGCTCGGCCTCGCTTATGTGGACTATATCGAGCATGGCGGCACGCCGTTCACCGACGTCACCGCCAAGTTTACCGCCGACAGCGTCTCCGACGCGGACCTGATCCCCGAGCGCGAACAGTCGATGCACGACAATTTCCTCGGCAATCTGACGAGCGGGGCGATCGACGTCCGCTTCAGCGGCGATCCCACGCTCAAGGCCGCGCTGCTTGCCCTCATTCCCGACGAATATGAGGCGCGCCTGCTCTACGAAGGCAACGACACCCAGGTCGGCGGGGTTCGGCACGACAATGTCAGGGCCTTCGACTACGACCATGGCTGGGACCGCCCCGATTATGTCGATCACGACATGAACGGCACCATCGACCCGCTCGCCCGCAACGGCAGCGAGATGTATTATGGCGACGGCAACCCGACCGACGACTGGAACCTCCTCCGGCACGAGGGTGCCCAGGTCGAGCTCGGCCTGAAGGTCAAGCATCGCGGCGGCGACGAATATGCGGAAGCCTTCATCGACGGCAGCGGCATCGCCCATTATATGGTCGCGTCAGGTTCGCAGCTCGGCAATCCGGCCCGCGCCGAGTGGAATTTCGACTTCGCCGCGACCGATTTCAGCCCCGACACCAATTTCAAATATGTTGTCGAGCTTGACTTCGATCCGGGCGCGGGCACGAACTGGGTGACGCTCTATTCGTCCGACAACCCGCTCGACACCGATCTGGGCAGCGGCTCGACCTTCCAGAACTCGTCCAATGTCGCCTTTTACAGTGCCTTCATCGACAGCGATCCGGGCACGCCGGGCATCCAGCCCTATGCGTTCGAAACCGGCGAGTTCGATCTCCGGATCAGCGCATATGATGCAGCGACGAATTTGTTCGTCGTCTCGCACGAGGTGGTCGTGCACGTGATCTGACGGCGAGCGGGAGCCTCACCCCTTGGGGCTCCCGCCGACTTGCGCTGAACCTATTGCCGCGCCGGCGCGGGCGGCGGCACCGGTCGAAATGCCCCACCCGGCACCGCGGACGCCACCGGGCTCTCCGACCCGTCCGCCGCCACCGAGGACACGCCGAACACCCAGTCATCGACGCGGACATGGGGCAAGACTACCTGCCACGTCGTCGCCCCCGGAACGACCCGTCCAGTTCCAACTTCCGTGACAGCCTCGACGTTCGTCACCGAGACATTCGGCATGCGCGGGTCAATCCGGAGGCTGTGCTCCCAATTTGCCGCGTCGGTACGCCGCCAATGCACGACGTAAATTCCCGTGGTGGTTGGCCGCCACCTGATCGTCGTATCCGTCGACACTGCCCCCTCCACGGTCGGCTCCGGCGGCATCGGCGCCCGCGCCAGCGCGGCAATCGTCGCCACATTCAGCTGGGTCACCTTCCGCAGATAGGGAAAGTCCATATGGTCGATCGTATCGCCATAGACGACGCCATTCTCGGTCCTCAGATCCTGATGCTGCCAGTTGTAATTCTCGATCGCGACGGTGAAGCGGATCGCCGGAAAGCCGAGCGCCTGGAAGCTGATATGGTCGCCGCCGCGTCCGAACCGGTCGGTCCGCCAGATCGGCCGCACGTCGAGCCCGAGCCCGAGCTGCGCCGCCAGCGTATCGACGAAGCGCGAGAGGTTGCGCGACGGCGAATCATTCTCGCCGCCAAGGCTGCGCTGCTGGGCGATCAGCTCGGGCGTCGCGTCGCGCCGCACGCCCTCCGAAATCACCCGGACATGCGCCGCGTCGCACACCCCGTCCGAGCCGCAGCTGTTGCCGACGATATCGTTGTTGAGATTGGCCTCGATCCGCCAGCCATGGTCGCGGGCATAGCGCGCAAGAATCTCGCTGCCGTTCAGCCCCTGCTCCTCCGCCGAGACCGTCGCGTAAACGATCGTCGCCGGGAAGCGGTAATGCGACAGCACCCGCGCCGCCTCGAGCACCGCCGCCGTCCCCGAGCCGTCGTCATTCGCCCCCGGCGCGTCCGAGGTTGCGTTCAATATGTCGGTGACGCGGCTGTCGATATGGCCGGTGATCACGATCACCCGGTC
>JBGAHY010000005.1:0-108630 GCA_044225925.1 Allosphingosinicella sp. | reverse complement strand
CCAGCGTGCAGGTGGTGGACGGCCAACAGCGGCTTTCAACCTTCCAGCTCTTTCTAGCTGCGCTGCGCCATATCGCGACTGAGTGGCAACAGGAGAGCATCGTCAAGGCCCTAGACGTCTACATTTTCAATGATGAACGTAGCGCGGAGGCGGATGCGAGTCTTGCGGATCGATTGAAGCTGGTGCCAACGCCCGCTGATCGGGCCATCTTCCGTGACCTGATGACAGAGTCCTTCGCGACTGTGCGGGTGCGCCACTCACATGCCTTCTACAAGAACGGCAACATCATCAAGGGACAGGCGCCCCGAGCCCTGCTCGCTTACCTCTATTTTCGTGAGAAGATCGACCACTATGCGGCCTGGGGAAGTGCCGACCTGGACGATGACGAAGCTCTCAGCATCGAGCAAATGGCTGCTGCATTGGCCAAGAGTGATCCGGCGGCCGGTCAGCGCCTACAGGCGCTAGCCGATGCTCTGTTGATCCAGTTCAAACTGGTCATAATTAATCTGGAAGAAGGGGATGACGCGCAGGTAATTTTCGAAACTCTGAATAGCCGAGGGGAGCCCCTGCTCGCGATGGACCTCGTGCGAAACAACATTTTTCATCGAGCGGAGGCGCAAGGGGAGCAACCAGAAGCGCTCTTCGAGAGCCGATGGAAACCGTTCGATCAGCTGTTCTGGAAGGAAGATGCACCGCGAGCCAAGCCAAAGCGGCCACGGATCGATCACTTTCTGAGTTATGCACTTACCGCCCAGACCGGTGAAGAAACTTCCTTGCGGGAACTCTACGCTGAGTACCGTTCCTTCGCCAGACCGAAGGGAAAGGCGCGGTTCGCCACGGTCGGGGACGAGCTCGATGCCCTTCTGCGATTCAATCCGGTCTACGAGGCGCTGGAAAGGGGGACCGGTGATCCCGACATCGCGTGGCTGGGTCGCAAGCTGGCGACATGGGAAGTGGCCACGGTATATCCCCTGGTTTTCGCAACGGCGGTTGCGGATATGGACGATGCTGAAAAGCGAGCGATCTATCGACTCATCTATTCGTACATCGTGCGCAGGGCGATTTGCGGTCTCTCTGCCAAGAATTTGAACAAGAACTTCACCCGCATTGTATCGATTTTCAATGAACGAGGCGCATCGCTGGAATCGTTCCGCGCATCATTTGCCGGGCAGTCCGGCCCTACGGTTCGCTTCCCTGACGACGCGGAGCTTCTGGAGGCAATTGAGGTTCAGCCCATTTACCAGAACATCTTGAGGGCCGAACGATTGATCGACATACTATGGGAGCTAGAGAAGGCTGTTCGGTCAAAGTTTCAGGTGGATGACAGCAGGCCTAGCTTCCTTTCGATCGAACACGTCTTGCCTCAGACCTGGACGACACATTGGCCTTTGCCGGATGGGCGATTTGTGCCCGCGACCCGCATACCTGCGGATGAAGAAATGGCCGTGGCAATGCGGCATCGCGACGCCCACCGACATCGTCTGGGCAACCTCACTCTCGTGACGACGCCGCTCAACTCATCGATGCAAAATCAAAACTTCGACGCCAAACGCGAACGGCTCGGGAAATCTCTAATGGCCCTCAACACTACCATAGCTTCATCGCCCAGCTGGGACGAAGAGGCGATCGCAGGTCGCGCTGCCGAGCTGGGGAAATATGCCGTTACCGTCTGGCCGAATCCGAACAGCTGCTGACGCGAACCCTTTATCGTGCAGGCTCTCTGGAGCTGACTACGCCGCCCCTTTCGGCCTGGTTGGTGCGGCGAGCGGTACTACGTTGGAGCCCTGCCGCAGAAAATCACCCCACGCCTCCATCATCCCACGACGATGGTCGAGGAACTTGGTTCGTCTGTAGGCAGCCTCGACCTTGTTCGGCAACGTATGAGCCAAAGCAGCCTCTGCCCATTCACCCGGAAACGTCGTTCGCTCCGCGACCCAATCTCGAAAGGCCGATCGCATGCCGTGGACCGTATTGGGACCGCCACCCGCGACCCTGAATACCTTTGCAAGAGTGGCGTCGCTCATCTCGCCGCCCTTGAGCCCTGGAAAGACCGGCCGATCCGGCTTTCCGCCACTCAGCTTCCGGGCAATGTGCAAAATATCCATCGCTTCGAGCGACAATGGCACGCAATGTGGTTCTCCAACCTTCATCCTAGCGGCCGGGATGCGCCATTCCGCCTTTTCAAAGTCTATCTCTGACCAGACCGCTCCTCGCACCTCACCCGATCGCGCAGCTGTGAGCACGACGAAGCGAAGGGCCAGTCGGCCGATGGTCGGCTCGCCATCCCTGAGATCAGCCATCAATTCGGGCAGATCGGCGTAGGGGATAGCGGCGAATCCTTGACTGCGTTTCGGCTGCTTCAGTCGCTTCAGCAGTGAATCGACTGCATTGCGTGGGGTCTCGGTCTCACGCCAGCCCTTGCCATGCGCGAAGTCGAGTACCGAACCGATCCGTTGGCGCACGCGGCGTGCAGTCTCTGGCTTATCAAGCCAGATCGGCAACAGCACTGACTGGATGGCCGAAGCGTCGATGTGGTCAACGCGCCTGCCGCCGATGAGCGGGAAAGCGTAGGTCGTGAGCGTCGTTACCCATTGATCGGAATGTTTGCCGTTGCGCCAGCTGGCCCTGACGGTTCGATGATACTCCTCCGCCGCCTCTTTGAAGGTCGGAATCTGTCGCAAGGCCCGCTTCCGTTCGAGCGAAGGGTCGAGCCCCGCCTTAGCAGCCTTCCGGCTCTCACGGGCTTTTTCCCGCGCCTCTTGAAGGGAGACCAGGTCCACTGCCCCCAAGCCAAAATCTCGTCGTCGGCCGCCGACTTGGACCCGCAGCACCCAAGACTTCGCGCCGCTGGGCTTCACCAACAGGTAGAGCCCACTTCCGTCTGCATGGCGGCCCGGCTTCGCATTTCTCACTTGGGCTACAGTCAGCTTGCCCATTCTATCATTCCCTCATTCGTTCCCACGCCATATCGTGATTGCGGGCGAACGCCTCCGACGCCCTGCGAACAGGAATCTAGCTGATTACAGAGAGAAAATCACCAGAAAACGGCTTCTCGCGAATGCTGGCGAATGGGATAATTGGCGGAGAGGGAGGGATTCGAACCCTCGGAACGCTTACGCGCTCAACGGTTTTCGAGACCGCCCCGTTCGACCACTCCGGCACCTCTCCGCATGAAAGGATCGAGGCGCTGGCGGCCTCGCCCGGGTCGATTGAGGCGCGGCGTCTAACGCAAGGATCGCGGCTTGCCAACCTCCGCGTGAGCCGAACCGAGTGGCGCTTCGCTTGCGGGTGCCGGCATGGCCCACTAGATATGGGGCATGACGCAGCCCGATATCCTCAAGGCAGGCCGGGGCGGTGCGATCCAGGCGCCTCCCGTCGCCCATGCCCGTTTCTCGATCGGTGAGGTGGTCCGCCACAAGATGTTCGAGTTCCGCGGCGTGATCTTCGACGTCGACCCGGTCTTCGCGAACAGCGAGGAATGGTATGAGGCGATCCCCGAGGACATCCGCCCGCGCAAGGACCAGCCTTTCTACCACCTCCTCGCCGAGAATGCGGAGAGCAGCTACATCGCCTATGTCAGCCAGCAGAATCTGCTGCCCGATGACGAGGACGAGCCGGTCGATCACCCCGCCATCGCCGGCATGTTCGAGCCTTTTTCTCATGGCCGTTACCGGCTGAAGGCCGAACGCCGGCACTAAAGGAGATTCTGCAAACTCCTCCGGTTGACAGAATCGCCCCCCCTCTGTAGCAGCCCTCTTCCCGTGCGAGGCCCTGCCTTGCGCGCCAAGCATTTTGAGTTGAATTGGAAAAGCCCATGTTCGCAATCGTGCGCACGGGCGGCAAGCAATATCGGGTTGCCGCCGGAGACAAGATCGTCGTCGAGAAGCTGGCCGGCGAGGCTGGCGACAGCGTGACCCTCAGCGACGTTCTGCTGGCCGGCGACGGCGGCGAGCTGAAATCGACCGCCGGCCTGACCGTCGCGGCCGAGATCATCGCCCAGGCGAAGTCCGACAAGGTCATCGTCTTCAAGAAGCGCCGCCGGCACAATTATCGCCGCAAGGCGGGCCACCGCCAGCAGCTGACGATCCTCAAGATCGTGAGCATCGGCGGCAAGGCGCCGGCGAAGAAGGCCGAGAAGGCGGAAGCCGCCCCGGCAGCCGCCGAGAAGCCCGCCAAGGCGGCCAAGGCCCCGAAGGCGGAGGCCGCTCCGGCCAAGGCCGAGGCGCCCGCGAAGAAGGCCGCCGCCCCCAAGAAAGCGGCCGATGCTGCGCCTGCGAAGAAGGCCTCGACGAAGAAGCCTGCCGCTGGTAAGGCCGAATAAACGGAATCAGGTTAGAGAAGACCCATGGCACATAAGAAAGCAGGCGGCTCGTCGCGTAACGGCCGCGATTCCCAGTCCAAGCGCCTCGGCGTGAAGAAGTTCGGCGGCGAGACGGTCGTCGGCGGCAACATCATCGTGCGTCAGCGCGGCACCAAATATTATCCGGGCGCCAATGTGGGTATCGGCAAGGACCATACCCTTTTTGCGCTTACCGGTGGCACCGTCGCGTTCCGCGACGGCAAGCTCGGCCGCAAGTTTGTCTGTGTCGACAACATGCCGATTACGGCGGCGGCGGAATAAGGGCAGTCGAGAAGGGCTGCCCGGAGAGGGTGGCCCAAGGTTCTCAAGAACCATCTGAGGGAGAGGGGCCACCAGGGTTCCTCTCCTTTTTCATTTCTCCCTCACAGCGCGTGTCGCGGACCTGCAATCCTTCGGGGGCAAGGGCCGCAGGAGAGAGAAGGGAAAGACAGATGTTCGCGAGAACGGAAAGACTGCTCCTGAGACCCGGCTGGCGGGAGGACGCGCCTGCGCTCTTCCGCATGATCGCCGACGAGAGCATCATCCGCAATCTGGCGCAGGCCCCATGGCCGTACACCCTTGGCGACGCCGAGGCCTTTCTCATGCGCGAGCGGCGCGCGCACGAGACCCCGTGTCTCATCTTCCTGCGCGGCGACGGCGCTCCGGCCCTGGTCGGCGCGGTCGGCCTTGGCCCGGCACTCGAGGGCGGCACGGAGCTCGGCTACTGGATCGCGCGGCCTTATTGGGGGCGGGGTATCGCCACGGAGGCCGGCGCGGCGCTGATCGCCAATGCGCGAGACTCGCTGCGCCTGCCGCGGCTCGTGGCCGGCCATTTCACCGACAATCCCGCCTCGGGGCGGGTGCTGCAGAAGCTCGGCTTCCGGCCCACCGGCGCGACCCGCGCGCGCTACAGCGCCGGCCGGGACGCGATCTCGCCATGCCGGGAGTTCACGCTGGAATTGGCGTGTCCGGAGGTGGACCCGGTCTGCGCGATGGCGGCCTGACCGCCGTTCAGTCCGCGAGCATCATCCCGGCGCCGCGTTTCGCCATCATGGCGACGACGGCGTTGGGATGACCGCGGGGTACGCTTGGCATGGCGGAGGCGTCGATCACGCTGAGGCCGTCGAGCCCGCGCACGCGCATCCTTTCGTCCAGCACCGCGCCGGGTCCGGCGCCCATCCGACAGGTGCCGGCCGGGTGATAGACGGTCTGCAGCATGGGCAAAGTCGCCTCGAACAAGGCGGCGGCGTCCTCTATCGCGGCGGTGTCGGCAAATTCACCTGCCGTCTCGACGGCGAGTGGCGCGGTCGCGGCGATGCGACGGGCCAGCCTCAGCCCGGCTATGGCCACGGCGCGGTCGGCGCCCCCGGCGTCGCTGAAAAGGTTCAGGTCGATGACCGGCGCCATGCCGGGGCCTGTCCCACCCAGGCGCAATGTGCCTCGCGAGCGCGGCTTCAGCACGGCCGCGGCGATCGCATAAGCCTCCAGCTCCGGCGCGCCGCGTAGCTGGTCGCGGACTTCGAACGGTGCCAGCATCAGCTCTAGATCTGCGGGCCCGCCATCGGTCGACTCGAAGGCGAAGGCGTCGATGCCGCTGGTCGCGAGCAGCCCCTTGCGGAAAAGCAGCCAGCGCAGCAGCTGGCCGATCGAGCCGGCGCGCTTGAGGCTGATCGGGCGCTTCAGGTGGAAGCGAAGGCCGACAAGGCTATGCTCCTGCAGGTTTTCGCCAACGCCGGGCAGGTCGAGCAGGACGTCGAGCCCGTGGTCGCACAGGTGCGCGCCCGGCCCGATGCCCGAAAGCATCAGCAGCTGCGGCGAACCATAGGCGCCGGCGGCGAGTATGACGCCACCGGCCGCCAGCAGCGGCTCGCCGCCGTCGAGCACCACCCCGCTCGCCCGCCCGCCGTCGACCAGCAAGCGCTGGACCTGCCGTCCGGACAGCAGCTTCAAATTGGGGCGGCCGAGCGCCGGCTTCAGATAGGCGTCGTAAACGCTGAACCGGCTGCCGCCCCGATGCGCCTGCTCGGTGAGCCACGCGCCACGATAGGCGGCGCCATTATACCCGCCGGCGGTGGCGAGGCCCGCGCCGCGCGCCGCCTCGACCCATAAGCCGGGCAAGGCGCTTTCGGAGCGGGGCACTTCCGCCAACATTTCGCCGGCGGCGCCGCGCTCGGGCTCGCCGCCTGAATTCTCCATCTCCCGGAACGTCGGCGCGACATCGGCCCATGCCCAGCCGGGAGCGCCGTCCGCGGCCCATTCGTCGAAATCCGCCGGGTGGCACCATTGGTGGATCTGGGCATTCATCGACGCGCAGCCGCCCAGCATGCGCCCCCGCGGGATGGAGACCCGGCGTCCGCCGCAGGCCCGGTTCGGTTCGGACTGGAACTGCCAGTCGTGGCGCGTCCCGAACAGCTTCGGCCAGCCGGCCGGGATTCGCGACATCAAAGGCGGCTTGCCGCCCGCCTCGATCAGCAGGACCTTATGCTGGCCCGACGCGCTCAGCTCGTGCGCGAGGACGCAGCCCGCCGTGCCGGCGCCGACGATGATGAAGTCCCACACCGGCGGTCCCCCTCGGTTCGCTCCGACCGATCCTTCCTAGGCCGAAACGATGGGGAGCGCGACTCCGGTTCAGGCGGCTGCAGGCTGCGGCAACACCGCCGCATCATAGTCGCTCTCGGCCTTGCTGATCAGGTTGCGGTCGTCATGCTTCCACGGGTGGAAGCCCGGCAGGAAGAAAGCGAGCCAGGCGCCAAGGATCTTCCGCAGCATGCCGGGATTGATCCAGGTAAACCACAGCATCTTGCGCCATGCCTTGAACCCGGTGATCCCGTCCTGGCGCAGCAGTCCCAGCGTCCCCCGGCTGCGATCGACGACGAAATTCTTCGTCACGAACAGCATCACCTTCGCCTTGATCTTCCAGCGCTTCCAGCGGCTGAGGCCGCGCGTCGCGTGCAGCCAGGTGTCATAGGCGACGCCCTTATGCTCGATCTCCTCGATCGCGTGCCAGCGCCACAGGTCGCCGCTTTCCCTGTCCGCGCCGCGCAGGTGCTTCGGATTCTTCAGCAACTGGTGGGCGAGAATGGCGGTGAAATGTTCGAGCGCCATGGTCGCGGCGAGGTTCACGATCGGGTGCCGCTCCCGGACGATCGCGAGCCGCCGGTCGACCTGCGCCTCGAGTTCGGACATGTCGTAACCGGCCTCGAGCGCGCGCTTGTTGAAGGCGACATGCTCGCGGCTATGCATCACTTCCTGGGTGGTGAAGGCGCGAATTTCCGAAGCGAGCTTGGGCGGCGCGCCGTCGCGAAAGGCGCGGACGCTCTCGACGAAGAAGGCCTCGCCCTTGGGGAAGGTCGCCGACAGCGCATTGTAGAAAGCGGTGGCGACCGGATCGCCGCCCAGCCACCAATGGTCTTGGCTGGTGCCGCGCCCGAAACGGCGGTCGCGGGGGGTGATGGTCAGGTCTTCAGGGGTCGTGGCCACGTCGCTGCCCTCGTCTTTTCCGCTGGACTCAATGATCAAGCGGGCCGAATCAAACGTCTATGACGTTCAAGACTAAATATTTACATCAATGTCAATAGCTGCGGCGCCCCGCGAACGCCTTTCCCCCGAGGAGAGCCGCGCCGCCGCGCTGGAGGCGGCGCGCCGCCTGCTGATCGACCATGGCCCGCAGGCGGTGACCCTGAAGGCGGTGGCGGCGGAGATCGGCAAGACCCACGCCAATCTGCTTCACCATTTCGGCTCGGCCGCCGGGCTGCAATCCGCCCTCGCCGCCTCGATCACCGACCGGGTGGTGGCGGGCATCGAGGAATCGGTGGTGCGCGCCCGGGCCCGCGAGACCGACCCGATCGAGATCGTCGACCGCACCTTTGACGCCTTCGGCAAGGAGGGCGCCGGCGCCCTCGCCGCCTGGATGATCCTCTCCGGCAATCGCGACGCGCTCAATCCGGTGCTCGATGCGATCCACGAGCTGGTCGATCATCTCCGCGCCGGCCATGAGGACCGGCCGGTGCCGGAAATGACGCTCTGGCTGGTGCTCGTAGCGATGGGCGATGCCCTGCTTGGGCGCGAAATGGCGGAAGCGCTCGGCCTTCCTCCCGGGACCGCCCGCGACGTCGCTCGCCGCGCCCTGCTCGGGATGACGGGCCTCGGCGAAGGGGGCAAAGCCTGATCGCGGGCGCCCTGCCCTTCCCTCCCCGCCCCCGGCACACTAAGTGCCCCCCATGCATTTCCTCGACCAGGCCAAGATCTTCATCCGCTCCGGCGCCGGCGGCCCCGGCGCGGTGTCGTTCCGGCGCGAGAAGTATATCGAATATGGCGGCCCCGACGGCGGCAATGGCGGCAAGGGCGGCGACATCGTCTTCGAGGCGGTCGAGGGCCTGAACACCCTGATCGACTTCCGCTACACCCAGCATTTCAAGGCGCCGCGCGGCAAGGGCGGCGCGGGCTCGAACATGACCGGTGGGGGCGGCGACGATCTCGTCATCAAGGTCCCGGTCGGCACGCAGGTGCTGGACGACGAACGCGAGCATGTCCTCGCCGATTTCACCGAGGCCGGCCAGCGGATCATATTGCTCAGGGGCGGCGATGGCGGCCGCGGCAATGCCAGCTACAAGAGCTCGACCAACCGGGCCCCGCGCCAGCACGGCACCGGCTGGCCGGGCGAGGAAATGTGGGTCTGGCTGCGCCTTAAGCTGATCGCGGATGCGGGGCTGGTCGGCCTCCCCAATGCGGGCAAATCCACCTTCATCAACGCGGTTTCCAACGCCAAGGCCAAGGTCGGCGACTATCCGTTCACCACGCTGCACCCGAAGCTCGGCGTCGTCCGCCACAAGGGCGTGGATTTCGTCATCGCCGACATTCCGGGCCTGATCGAGGGCGCGGCGGAAGGCGCCGGCATCGGCGACCGCTTCCTGGGCCATGTCGAGCGCACCCGAATTCTCATTCATCTGGTCGACGCCAACAATGAGGACGTCGCCACCGCCTATCGCACGGTGCGGACCGAGCTTGAGAATTATGGCGAGGGGCTGGAGGAAAAGGTCGAGCTGGTCTGCCTCAACAAGTCCGACACGATCGACGATGAGATGGCGGCGGCGCTCGCCGCCGAGCTTGCGGAGGAAAGTGGCCGCCGCGTCTTCATCGTCTCCGGCGCAACTGGCGATGGCGTCGACGCGATCCTCGACGCGATCCTGCCCGAGCTCGGCGCGATCAGGCGGGAGGCGGTGGGGGACGCGGAGGAGCCGGGATGGTCGCCGGTCTGAGCCTTCCGACCCTCGCCATCACCGGCGGAACCGGCTTCGTCGGCGGGCATTTGCTGAAGGCGGCGCGGTCAGCCGGCTTTCCGGTTCGCGCCCTGACCCGCGGCTGGCGGCCGGAGGAGTCCGGCATCACCTGGATCGAAGGCGCGCTGGACCGGCCGGACAGCCTTGCCGCGCTCTGCGAAGGCGCCGACGCCGTCATCCACATTGCCGGCCTGATCAACGCGCCCGACCGCGCTGGCTTCGAGGCGGTCAATGTCGGCGGCACCGCTGCGACGGTGGACGCCGCCCGTGCCGCCGGCATCCGCCGCGTCCTCCACATTTCCAGCCTCGCCGCGCGCGAGCCGGACCTCTCCGATTATGGCTGGTCCAAGGCAAAGTCCGAGCGGGTCGTCGCCGCTTCCGGGCTCGACTGGACGGTGCTGCGCCCGCCGGCCATTTACGGCCCGGGGGACCGCGAGACGTTCGAATTGTTCAAGATGGCGAAGCGTGGCCTCGTCGCTTTGCCGCCCAAGGGCCGCTTCTCCGTCATCCATGTCGAGGATCTCTGCCGCCTGATCCTGGCCTTGGTCGACGCGCCGGAGACTTATGGGGCAACCTACGAGCCCGACGACGGCACGCTGGAGGGCTGGGACCACCGCCATTTCGCCCGCACTCTGGGCCGCGCCTTCGGCAAGCGCGCGGCGACCGTCTCGATGCCCAAGGCGGTGGTGAAGGGCGCCGCCCGGCTCGACCGCCTGGTCCGCCGCTCGAAGGCCAAATTGACCCCGGACCGGGCCCGCTATTTCTGCCATCCCGATTGGGTCGTGACCGCCGAGGCGCGTCCGCCCGAGAGCCTCTGGGCACCCGCCATCCGCACCCCGACCGGCCTCAAGGCGACGGCCGAGTGGTACCAGGAACAGGGCTGGCTCAGATAATTCCCCTCCCTGAAAGGGAGGGGATAGGGGTGGGTACGCGAAGCGCTCAGATATACTGGATGATGAAGGCCGCGCAGCTCGCCACCAGGCCGAGCAGGAAGGTGCGATACGCCCAGGCCAGCATCCGGTATTTCTTGTTCTGCAGCACCGATCCGGCCTGATGGATGTCGCGCGCCATCGTGCGGTAGATGCTGTCCTCGGTCCTGAGGCGCGACGTCACCTCGTCGATAAACGCATCCTCCGCCATCTGGCTGAACACGCCGAAGAACAGGATGTTCGGGCGCGGATTAGCCTTGCCGCTGCTGGTCTTGGGCAGCACCGCCAGCACCGCGAAGATGGCGGCGAAGAAGGCCGCGCCGCCGAGGATCAGCAAGGGCACCGGCGGCACGCCATTGCGCGCCTGCCCGATCGTGATCGTGAAGATGACGCAGGACGCGCCCATCAGCAGGCTCGCCTTCGCGTCGGCCATGGCCGAAAGCTGCAGCTGGGCGAGCTGTGCCGTCCGCATCATGTGCGCGGCATTCACGGGATAGATCGCGCTCGCCGGCGGCGGCGGCTTTCCTTCGGGCTTGTCCGTCACAAAAGAGTCCCTGTTCCGTCCCCCGCCCGTCATGGCACGGCGTCCAAGCCGCCCGCAATAGGGTCCGCACCGGCCCCTTTCCTGCCGCAATCGCTTGGCACGAGGTCTGCGGAAACCTAAAGGACGGACATGACCGACAGAGACGAGACCTTCGACAAGGTCGCGAGCCTGATCGAGCCCTTCAACAAGAAGGGCGTCGCGCTCACCGAAACCACAACCTTCGCCGGCGATCTCGAGTGGGACAGCCTGGTGGTGATGGACTTCGTCGCCAATGTGGAGGACGAATTCGACATCCTCATCACCATGAGTCAGCAGGCCGAGATCGAGAATGTCGGCCAGCTGGTCGACGCGGTCGAGACGCTCCGCAACGACGGATGATCAATTCCCCCTCCCTGCAAGGGAGGGGTCAGGGGTGGGTGCGAGCGATAGCGAGCCTTTGACCCACGAAGCGCCTGCAGGCGCTACCCAGCCCCAGCCCCTCCCCGGAAGGGAGGGGAGAAGAAGGATTGAAGCCTCAGCCCCTCCCTGGAAGGGAGGGGAGAAGAAGGAACCTGGAATGACCGAAGCCGCAACCGTCGACCTGTTCAGCAAGTTCGATCCCCTGATCCAGATGCGCGAGGGCCTGCTCGCCACCGGCGTGAGGGACCCGTTCGGGCTGGTGATGGAAAAGGTCCTCTCCCCCACCCGCGCGATCTGCAACGGCAAGGAGACGATCCTCCTCGGCACCTACAATTATATGGGCATGACGTTCGACGACGACGTCATCGCCGCCGGCAAGAAGGCGCTCGACGAATTCGGCTCGGGCACGACCGGCAGCCGCGTCCTCAACGGCACCTATGCCGGCCACAAGGCCTGCGAGGACGCGCTGAAGGACTTCTACGCCATGGATCATGCCATGGTGTTCTCGACCGGCTATCAGGCCAATCTCGGCATCATCTCCACCATCGCCGGCAAGGGTGATTATATCGTCCTCGACATCGACAGCCACGCCTCGATCTATGACGGCTGCAAGATGGGCGACGCGGAAATCGTCCCCTTCCGTCACAACGACATCGGCGCACTGGAAAAACGCCTCGGCCGCATCCCCGAGGGCGCCGGCAAGCTGGTCGTGCTCGAGGGCGTCTATTCGATGCTCGGCGACATCGCGCCGCTGAAGGAGATGATCGCCGTCTCCAAGGCCGCTGGCGCGATGGTGCTGGTCGACGAGGCCCATTCGATGGGCTTCATCGGCCCCAATGGCCGTGGCGTCGCCGAGGATCAGGGCGTGCTGGACGATGTCGATTTCGTGATCGGCACCTTCTCCAAGAGCGTTGGCACTGTGGGGGGCTTCTGCGTCTCCAACCATCCGAAGTTCGAGATATTGCGGCTGGTCTGCCGCCCCTATGTCTTCACCGCCTCGCTGCCGCCGAGCGTGGTCGCTACGGCCACGACGTCGATCCGCAAGCTGATGCACGGCCATAACAAGCGCGCGCATCTGTGGGAGAACAGCAAGCGCCTCCATGCCGGCCTCAAAGCGCTCGGCTTTACGCTCGGCACCGAGGTCCCCCAGTCCGCGATCATCGCCGTGATCATGCCGGACCTGGAGAAAGGCGCGGCGATGTGGGAGGCGCTGATGAACGAGGGCCTCTACGTCAACCTGGCCCGCCCGCCGGCGACCCCCGCCAACATGACCCTGCTGCGCTGCTCGCTCTGCGCCGAGCATAGCGACGCGGAGGTCGGCGAGATCCTGCGCATGTTCGAGAATGCCGGCAAGGCCGTTGGCGTGATCTGAGCGACCATCCGTAAACACGTATCGTTAAACTGCGGCGAAGCGAGCCGTAGCGGGGGCTGACACCCCTGCCCCGCCATTCCAACCCCTCCGCCGATGCCGTAGAGTCGGCATGTGGCGGAGGAGGCAAATGGCGTGGCGGCCGAGGAGGGCGGTCCACACTCCTGGCGCGCTCTGTGGGTCAGCGCGGGAGCGTTGCTGGCGACGCTTGCCCTGATCGGCCTCATCGTCCTGATCACCCAGTCCAACCGTGCCCGCGACGAAGCTTTGCGATGGGAGCGGAGCACCAACGCCCTGCTCCTGCTGACCCGGAATATCGATGCCAGCATCTCGCGCGCGGAGACCCAGCTCAGCCGTCTCGTGCTCGAAAGCGAGCGCGAGCGCGCGACCGCCCGGGGCACGGCCACCGCATATTATAACGAATGGCGAACCGCCGGCTCGCAGATCGAGGAGCTGCAGCGTCTCATGCGCGCCGATCCCGCCCAGGCGCGCCGCGCGGCCGACGTCGCGACGCTCTTCCGGCAGCGCTCCGCGGAGCTCGGGCCGGCCGCCTATTTCATCCAGCAGCGCGGCGGCGCCCGCTATGGCGGCCTCCTCGAACAGGCCACCCAGGCCGACACGCTGGACCGGCTCCGGGGGAAACTGAACGAGATCGCCACGGCGGAGCGCGCCAATCTCGACCAGCGCATCGGCACCACCCAGGGCCTCGTGAACCGTGCCGACACCTATACGGACCTGCTCGGCCTGCTCGGCATTCTGGTCGGGCTCGGCGCGGTCGGCCTCGCCTTCCTGGCCTGGCGCGCCTTCGTCGATGGCCTGCAGAGCCGCAAGGAGGCCGAGGAGGTGGGCTGGCACGCGCTCGACCTCGAACAGGCGGTGAAGGCGCGTACCAGCGAACTTTCGACCGCCAATGAGAATCTGAAGCGGGAGGTCGCCGAGCGCGCCGCCGCCGAGGCGCAGTTGCGCCAGGTCCAGAAGATGGAGGCGGTCGGCCAGCTGACCGGCGGCATCGCGCACGACTTCAACAATATGCTGGCGGTGATCGTCGGCGGCCTCGATCTCGCGAAGCGCAAGCTGCACGGCTCCCGCCGCGAGGTGGAGTTCCACCTCGACAATGCGATGGAAGGCGCCACCCGGGCCGCCGCCCTGACCCGCCGCCTGCTCGCCTTCGCCCGGGCCGAGCCCCTGCTCCCGGAGGCGGTGGCGCCGGCGCAATTGCTGGAGAATATGCTGGAGCTGGTCGATCGGGCGATCGGCGAGCAGATCACCGTCCACACCGATTTCGCGCCGCATGTCTGGCATGTCTGGGCGGACCCGACCCAGTTCGAGAATGCCGTCCTGAACCTCGCGGTCAACGCCCGCGATGCGATGGAGGGCCGCGGCCATCTCAGCATCTGCGTCGACAATATCACACTCGCCGAGGCGGAGACCGCCGATCTGCCGGCCGGCGACTATGTCCGCGTCCGCGTCACCGACACCGGCAGCGGCATCGCCCCCGAGCATCTGGACCGCGTCTTCGAGCCCTTCTTCACCACCAAGGATGTCGGCAAGGGCACCGGCCTCGGCCTCTCCCAGATCTTCGCTTTCGCCCGCCAGTCGGGCGGCGACGTCGCCATCGCCTCCACGGTCGGGGACGGCACCACCGTCTCCATCTTTCTGCCGCGCTCCGCCGCCGCCGCCGAGCAAGCCGCCGGCCAGGTCGCGCCCCGCGTCCGGCATGCCGAGCCCGCCGAACGCGGCGGCCATGGCGCGGCGGTGCTGGTCGTCGAGGACGATCCCCGGGTCAGCCGCTCCACCGTCGCCGCGCTCGAGGAGCTTGGTTACCGGCCCCATCCCTGCGCCAGCGGCAAGGAAGCGCTCGCCATATTGAAGGCGGAGCCAAGCCTGGCTCTGGTCGTCACCGACGTGATGATGCCGGAAATGACCGGCACCGAGCTTGCCGTCGAGGTGAAGCGCCGCCGCCCCGACATGCGCATCCTCTTCGTGACCGGCTATGTCGGCGAGGCGGGGGACGCGGTCGAGCTGGCCGGCCATGCCGTGCTCCGCAAGCCCTTCACCGTCGCCGCACTCGCCGCCTCGGTCGAGGCCGCGCTCGGCGGCGTCAACGGATCGCACCCCGCCGCAGCAGACGAGGCAGCAGAGTAAGCGCGCCAAGGATCGGCCAGCGCCGCTGCCAGGGCTTCACCACGATCTCAGTCCCCGCGTGGCGGTTGATCTTCCAGGCGAGATAGTCGACGCCGCCGGCGAAGGTCGTGGTCGCCTTGGCGAGCCGGATGACGCTCAGCCATTTTCCTCGCTTCTGCGTGCGGCGCCAGCCGCGCTCGGCGCCACGCCTTGCCGCGTCGTTGGCTTGACGATCGGACGGAAAGCCCGCGGCCTCTGCGATGCGTCGATAGCGTTCCGGATCGGCGTCGACGATGGACCCCGGGCGTGAGCTGCGTTCGGCGCGAAGCTCTGCGCCATAAGTGAATGTGAAGCCCTTGCGCCAGATGGCGAGCGGGTCGGCGGCTTCCTCCGAAGTCATCGTCGACCGGGTAAGCTCGAGAAGCGTCGGCGCGGCATTCGCGACCGCGGAGACCGCCATCTCGCGCGCCGCCTCGTCCGCAGCCCACACCAGCCGCGAGGGCTGCGCGAAACGCGCGTACACTGAAACGCTCCGGGCGCCGAAGCTGCACTCGCGGAGGAAATCCACCTCGCTCAGCACCGCATATTTGGCGGCCAGCCCCTCATGCTCGAACGGGAAGACGTTCGGCGGAACCAGCCGGTTCGCGAAGGCGTACCAGCCGCGCCCATAGGCCTCGCGATAGGAGGAGACGATCAGGTAGAAATCGAGCATCAGCCCGTCCAGCTCACGCTCGCGCAGGCACGACCCGTAGAACAGCACCGCCCGCGCCGCCCCCGGATATTGCGCCGCCACCGCCGCCGCCATCGCCGTCACGCGCGGCTCGACCTGCAGCGCCAGCTCTTCGGCGACGAGGGTGGAGAGGTCGGTCATCGCAGCGTGCATTGCCTCCATAATGCGGCGGAAAGAAGCCGCGTCAGGTCGGCGGCATCAGCGGATAGATATCGTCGCTGATCAGTTCGTGCTGGCCATCGCCCCTATGGCGCAGCACCCGCACGTGCCGCTGACCCTCCTGATCCGTCCGCTCGATCTCGATCGTCGCGGTCGGCAGCGGGGCCGTGGCGTGCACCGACGCGGTGAGGGTGCGGTCGCCCACAGTGAAGCCGAAGCGCAGTGGAATCGCGTGCGGGTTGAGCAGGCGCAGGTCCCGATAGGGCCAGACCACGGTGGCATCCAGGCCGAGCGGGGTGAAGCGCTCCTCCTCCGTGTAGAGATCGCGCGAATGGGGGTGACGTTCAGCGACGGTCAGGCCGGCGCGCAGGCCGGCTTCGTAGGCGATGCCGCTGACCTGGCAGAGGCCGCCGCCAATGTCGCCGCCGGCGATGCCGCCGCGGATCGAGCGGCCAAGCTGGAACCCTGCGGCCGCCGAGGGCCGCCCGACCAAAGCCCAGAAGGAGAAGGTCTCGCCGGGCGCAACGACGACGCCGTCGAGCCGCGCGGCGCCGAGGCGGATGTTCGCCAGCTTGCCTTCGAGGAAGGCGCCGCCTTTGATCTCCTGGACGATCCCGGCCAGGGCGTGCGGGAAGTCCGCCTCCGGCGCCCCGGCGCGGCGCGCCAGAAGCAGGCCGGAATCGCGGCGCGCGCGGCGCGCCTGGGCCAGGCTCGCGCGCAGGCTGCCCGGCACCATCTTGCGGACGATCCCCCTCAACATCGCTGCAGAATAGAGCCGGCGGCGCGCCCCGCAACGGCTATGGCAAGCCTCAGGCGGCGAGCTTCAGGAAGGGCACGGGTGCGGTGGGGCGCAGGACGATCGGGCGCTCGTCCTCGGCTTCGAACATCTCGCCGTCGAGGATCACGTTGGAGGCCGCGCCCGAGATCCGGATCTCGTCGCCGCGCTCCAGATGGACGCCGCGGATCCGGCGGAGGCCGAGCTTGCCGCGCACCGCCGCGAAGAGGGCGCCGAAGATCGACCAGAGATTGCGCTCGATCACCATCAGCTGCATCGCGCCCGGCCGCTGGCCCTCGACCCGGACATTGCCGTTCAGGAGCAGCCGCTCCAGCGTCGTCACCATCACGAAGGCGAACTTGCCGTGCATCTCGCCGCTCTTCTTCACGGTCACCCGGATCGGCTTCCACTTGGCGGGAAGCAGCCGCGAATTGCGGCCGGTGATCACCGAGACGAGGCCCATCAGGAAGGTGAGGAAATGGGCCAGCCAGTTGGGCAGGCCGAGCGGATAGATTTTGTGGCGGCAGTAGAGGATCGTGTCGGCAAGCCCGGCGCCGCCGAGGAACATGCCGAGCACCGGCCGCTCATTCTCGCCCGCCCGGCCGCCCGACAAAGCGATCAGCTCGCGCGAGACGATGTGCGGCACCATGTCGCCGCGGACCAGATCGAGCACCCGTTCCAGCGCCACGATCGGGTCGCCGGCGGCGCCGAGATCGTGGGCGATAAGGTTGGTCTTGCCGTTGGGCAGGACCGCGACGGGCGGCGGATTGCCGAAGAAATGGCCGCCCTGGTGCAGCTCGGTCAATGCCGCCTGCACGGTGCCGTCGCCGCCATTGATCACGATCGCCTTCGGCTTCACCCGCGCGATCGTGCGCATGGCGAGGCCGATCTGGCTCACATCCTCCACCTCGTAATGGAAGATGTCGTTATGCTCGGCGCAAAAGGCCCGGACGCGCGGCAGGAGCGACCGGTTGCCGGTCGACCTGGGATTGGAGAGGAGCGCGACCGAGGCCATTGAAATCCTATGCGACCGGCCGGATGGCGAGGCCGAAGCGATAGTTGAGGATGACGCCGACCGGCGTCACGCCGCGGACGTCGATCGCCACATTGTTGTAGTTCGGGCGAAGGTTGGTCAGCGAGATTCGCGGGTTGCGCGAGAAGCCGGCGCCGTCGCTCCAGTCGCCGCGGGCATTGTTGCCGTTGACGTCGTGGCGGACCGCGACCGCGTAGCGGCCCGGACCCGGCAAAGCGACGCAGATCCGCATCGGCCCGGCGGCGGTCACCGGCACGTTGATCTTGCGCAGCGTCTGCCCCCTCGCGAGGAAGGTGCGCGGATCGCTGCCGTAAATGGCGACGCGGATATTGCCGGTGCGGGCGCGGAAGCCGTCGACGGCGACGAGCACGGCCGGGCCGCCGCTGCGGCAGGCGGCCGCATCCGGGCCGAGCTGGGCGCTGGCGGGCGCGGCGAACGCGAAGGCCGCGCCGGTGGCGGCCAGGCTGAGCAGGGCGGCTTTGGTCGGGAACCGCAAAGACATGACATGAAACTCCTGGGCTGACCCGGGCCAGTACAACGGCCCGGAAATGAACAACTGCCCCCCTTGTCGCTGGTTCATCTGGGGAAAGCTTGCGGCCAAATTGTGTTCGGCCCGCGTCCAAAGGTAGGAAAATCCTGCCAAAGCGTGCCTCGGGGCGACCGCGTCGACGAAAGTGGCGGATGCTGCGACGAAGCCGCCGCTCGCAGGCTGGGGTTGCCACGAGCGCGCAGCGATCGGGGTGCCAGCCAAGCAATAAGCGGCGGCCCGGCCGGCGGGGCGGCCGGTCTTGAGCCGGCCGAGCCCGTCCGACGTCACGGGACAATGGTCCCGTGACGGACCCGCTCGCCCGCCGCGCCGTTCAGGGATCCTTGCTCCGCGGCGTCCCCCATTTTTCGTCCTGCCGGCAGCGCCGCTCGAAGGCCGCGAGCGCCTTCGCCATCTCGGCATGCACCTCCTCGCGGCTGGCGACACGCGGCCGCCGCCCGCGCGGCCGCCGGTCGGGCACGCCCGCGAGTGCGCGCCTGTGCGTGCGCAGCAGCTCCAGGCTGCGCCAGAATTCCTGCTCCCGCTCCTCCGCCGACGCCGCCGGCGCCGGAAAGTCCCCCGCCTCCACGTCGAAATCCTCCAGCGCCACCAGCCGCTCCTCGAGCAGCCGCCCCTCCAGCACCGCGACCCCGCATTCGAGCGCCTTGCGCCACGCCGCCGCGAAGGCCGGATCGGACACCCGGTGCGCATAAGCGGTCGCCCGGCACACCCCCGCCGCCCGCGCCGCCTCGCCTACCTCGCAGGTCACCGCGAGTTCGGAGAGAAACGCGTCCTTCCGGTCCCGCGTGAACCGGTTGCGCCGCAGCCTCTTGATCTGCCACCACCCGGCCCGTCCCCCGCGCGACCAGCCGCGGCCGCCCGTCGCCACCGCATCCGCCCAGGCCCGGGCGAACAGGGGGCAGCGCTTGCGGTCGTCATAAAGCGTCTGCACCGCAAACCCCGCCGCCCGCGCCGCGGCGGCGACGGTGGCGCCGGCGAGGAGCTGCGTGATCACCACGGCGCGGTCGGCCGGGCCGAAGCGGCGGTTGTTCCTGGCCATCCTCCGTCATTCCAGCGGAAGCTGGAATCTCCCTTCCTTTAAGGAAGGATCATTGTACCGGATGATTTCCAACATTAGAAGATATTTGAACCGTTTTGGCTCAAATATTCGAACCAAGGAAGCGTAGCGCGCGGTGGGACTGCCGGTCCCCCACAATGCGGCCCGCCGGATCGCTCCGGCGTGCGCAGCCTGTCCCGGCGAAGGCCGGGAGCAGGCAGCTTCACCGTGTCGCGCGCGCCGATCAACCTCTACAATAAGCGCGGCGCTTGTCGAACCGCTGCCTTTCATCTTACGCTGGGCGCAAGGGGAGCGAGACTTGAACATTGGCGAGTATCTGGACGAAGTTCGGGCGAAATTCCAAAGCGGCCAAGCGACCGAGCACAGCTATCGGCCCGCCCTGAACGCACTTTTTCAGAGCGTTGATCCGTCCCTTCACGTCATCAATGAGCCGAAGAAGTCTGAAGCCGGCATGCCGGACTTCCTGTTCGAAAGAAATGGCGTGCCCTTTGGTTGGGCCGAAGCCAAGGACATCGACAAGGATGTCATCAGGCTGAAGGGTTATTCGGTCGAGCAGCGCAGGCGATATGAGAAAGCCTACCCCAACCTGATCTACACCAACGGGGTCGATTTCGAGTTCATTCGCGAGGGCGAACAGGTCCATTTCGTCTCGATTGCGGATTTCCTCATGGGCCTTCAGCCCAGGCCGGATCGGTTCGAAGAGCTGGAGCGGCAGCTTCGCCTGTTCGCCGAGCAGAAGCCGATCAGCATCCGTTCGGCGGCGAAGCTGGCCGAGATCATGGCCGCCAAGGCTGCGATCATCAAGGACGAGATCGGCATCGCCTTGGCCGACGACCCCGACTTCCGGTCCGGCCTCGGCGGACAGTTCAAGAGCTTCAAGGCCAACCTTCTGCCCGCGCTGGACCCAGACGAATTCGCCGACATCTATGCCGAGACGATCACCTACGGCATGTTTGCCGCGCGCTTCCACGACGACGATCTGAGCACCTTCAGCCGGCAGGAGGCAATGGACGATCTGCCCGCGTCGAACCCATTCCTGAAGGGATTGTTCGAATATATTGCCGGCCCGGCGCTGCCTCGGCGCCTCGTCTACATTGTCGACGATCTCGTGCAGGTGATGCGCGCCAGCGATCCACATTCGCTGTTTCGTGACTTCGGCAAATTCACCGCGCGCAACGATCCGTTCGTGCATTTCTATGAGAACTTCCTCGCCGCCTACAATCCGAAGAAGCGCAAGAGCCGGGGCGTCTGGTACACGCCCGAGCCGGTGGTCGATTTCATCGTCCGGGCCGTCGATGACGTGCTCAAATCCGAGTTCGGATTAGCCGATGGCCTCGCTGATACCAGCAAGGTGACCGTCGATTGGGATACGGGGCAGGATGATCCCAAGACCGGTAAGCCTCGCACGATCAAGAAGGACGTCCACAAGGTCCAGATACTCGACCCGGCGACTGGCACCGGCACCTTCCTCGCGAAAGCAGTGCAGCTCATTTCAGATCGGGTGAAGGCGCGCGCACCGGGCAAGTGGTCGGGCTATGTCGAGCAAGATCTGCTGCCACGTCTACATGGCTTCGAGCTGCTGATGGCGAGCTATGCCATGTGCCACATGAAGCTCGACATGATGCTCGATCAGACCGGCTACAAGCCGAGCGCCGATCCACCGCGCCTGTCAGTCTGGCTGACCAATTCGCTGGAACCGGCCGAGCGAGACATTCGCGAACTGTTTTTTCAGCCACTCGCCGAGGAAGCGCGTGGCGCCAGCGAAGTGAAGCGTCAGACGCCGATTATGTGTGTAATAGGGAATCCTCCATACTCGGGTATCTCACAAAATATGGGCGATTGGATCACCGGTCTGATCGACAACTACAAATACGTCGATGGAGAGCACTTCGGTGAGCGAAAGCATTGGCTGCACGACGATTATGTGAAGTTTATCCACCTGGCGGAGGACGTCGCGAGAAACCCGTCAGGCGGCGTGCTCGGCTTCATCACCAATCATGGCTATCTCGACAACCCCACCTTTCGGGGCATGCGCTGGCATTTGCTCCAGACCTTTGACAAGATTTACGTGCTCGATCTGCATGGCAATGCGAAGAAGGGAGGTTCCCGGACGGATCCTCCGACAAGAATGTGTTCGACATCCAGCAAGGCGTCGCAATCATCGTTGCCGTGAAAAAGGCATCATCGGTGACGAAAAATGCGCGATCGCAATCAACGATCGAAGGTGCTCGCATCGGTGCGGCGCAAGGATTGCTGGGGAAGTCGGGAAAGCAAGAACGAGGCCCTTTGGTCGGCCCGGCCCCCGTCATCTGCTTGGGACGAACTCGAGTGCCGCGCGCCACTGTATTTATTCGCCCAAGCGGACTTCGATCTGGAGGAGGTCTATGACGCAGGTTTCTCCCTTGGCGAGCTAATGCGCGCTCGTTCTAAGGGGATAATCTCGGCGAGAGACGACCTTGCCGTAGATTTTGATCCCGAAAAGCTGACGGCGAAAATCCGGCGCTTTATTCGCCCGGACCTTTCGGACGCATCGGCGAGGCTGGAGTTTTTCCCAAGCAAGTCGAAGGCAGAGGATCCGAAGTATCCAGCCGGGGATTCAAGAGGCTGGAAGCTGCCGGAAGCCCGAGCGGCGCTCAGAGCGACTCCCATTGAGGACCGAATGCTGAGAATTGCATATCGCCCCTTCGATTTCCGAACAATTTTTGATGGCCCCGAATTGGTTGATTGGGGACGCGCGGAGATCGCCGGTCATTTCACTGGAGGTCCGAATGTAGGACTCGGCTTCAACAAGCGAGTTGAAGAAATTCGGTCATTTACCGACGCGCTGGTATTCGATGCAATGATTCAGCATCACTCGCTGAGCCTCAAGGAAGCGAACGATATCGCGCCGCTCTACATTTACCCCGGCGAAGCCGAGCGCCGCGTAACGGGCGCACTCCGACGACCTAACCTCGACCCAAAACTCTACGCCGCTATCTGCAACGCCGCCGGGATCGATCCCGCCGACCAGGCCGGGCCGGACGACGACTTTCGTGCCACCACCGGCGAGGCGCGACCAAGCGAGGTCAAGGTATTCGACTACATCTACGGCGTGCTGCACTCACCCGCCTATCGTGAGACCTTCGCCGAGTTCCTCAAGATCGACTTCCCGCGCATCCCTTATCCGCCCTCGCCCGAGGTCTTCCGCCAAGTCAGCGGGAAGGGCGAGCAACTCCGCCGCCTGCACCTTATGGAACCCGCCGCGATCGGCGAAACGCCATTTCCCTATCATGGTGAGGGCGACGACGCAGTCGCGCCCCGTTTTCCGAAGCGCGAAGACGGCAAGGTCCATATCAACAAGGACCAGTATTTCGCCGACGTGCCGAAGGCCGCCTGGGAGTTCCATATCGGTGGCTACCAGCCTGCCCAGAAATGGCTGAAGGATCGCCGTGGCCGCACTCTCTCGTGGGACGACATTGGCCATTACCAGAAGATCGTCAAAATCCTCGTCGAGACCGACCGGATCATGAAGGAAATCGAGCTGCCACTTGAGCCGGCAGGCAATGCCTAAGCTCAGCTACGAGATCGACGGCCGCAGATGGATCCCCATTTCGCGCGCGGCGAAACTCCTTGGCACAAGCACCGAGGGCGTTCGCAGGATGATGGGCGACGGCACGCTCGATTGGCGTCAGCCCCGGGTCAACGCCCGGAGATTCGTGGTGGACGAGGAGATGGTCAACCAGCTCCGCCTCAAGCGACCGAGGCCCCGCGCGCTGCGCTCCCCCGACCCACTGGCGCGCCCACGAAGGACGGAGTCGAAGCCCCCTTCTGGCGGAATGTTCACCGCGCATCACCTGCGTATGACGCTGCCCGTGATCGATGAGAGCGCCCGGAAAAGGAAGCCCGAATAGGGGCGCTCAGCAACAAGCTCCGCCCCCCTACCGCCGCTCCACCCGATATTGCTCCGGCCGCTCGAACCGCCCCTGCCAGAGCCCGCGCCGCGCCCTTCGCGCCTCCGCCTCGTCCCGCACATAATCCCGCGAATAGCGGGTGTAGGCGACGGCCCAGCCCTCCGCGACCATCGCCCGGTTGAGGTCGCGGCCGGCGATCCGGCAGACGGCGACGCTGCGGCCATAGGGGTCGCGGTCGCGTTCCGCGCAGGCGGGGCGGGCATCGCCGATCAGGCGGGCCAGCGCCTCGCCGGCGGCGCGGCCGCAGGCATAGGAACGCCCGCCCGCCTCGCACATCTGGTCGCGCTCCGGCGCGTCGATGCCGAACAGGCGGATGCGCTGGCCGTCGACCGCCAGCGTGTCACCGTCGACCACGCGCACCGCCACTGCGGTGCCTCGAGAGCCGCCCGCGCCGAACGCGGTCAGGGCGCCGGCGACCATGCCGATGCCGGAGAGGGTGGAGACAAGAAGGAGAGTGCGGCGGCGCATTCCACCATTTTGGAGGAAAAACGCATCTTGTGATCAGCGATGACCGCAAGTGCGCGGGCCTGATTCAACGCTGGCGAAGAATTTTGTGCGGCTCAGGCGATGCAATGCGCCCCGCTCAATTCCCACATGACCGCCCGCAAACCCCCGTCTATAGCACCCTCTTGCGCCGCCCCTCCGGCCGCGCGGGAGTGAAGCAACAGGGTGGCCATCAACACGCAAATCGACCGCTATCTGGCGCGGCTGATCTTCGTGCCCCTGATCGGCACCTTCATCCTCGCGGCGATGCTGTTGCTGCTCGACCGGATGCTGAAATTGTTCGACTTCGTGGTGAGCGAGGGCGGGCCGGTGGCGATCGTGTTCCGGATGCTCGCCAACCTGCTGCCCGAATATATGGGCCTCGCCATCCCGCTCGGGCTGACGCTCGGCGTGCTGCTCGCCTTCCGCAAGCTCGCGCTTTCGTCGGAGCTGGACAGCCTGCGCGGGGTGGGGCTGAGCTACGGGCGGCTGCTGCGCGTGCCCTATCTCTATGCGATCGGGCTGCTCGTGCTGAATTTCTGGATCGTCGGCTATGTCCAGCCCCGCTCGCAATATGCCTATCAGTCGCTGCGCTACGAACTGAGCTCGGGGGCGCTGGGCGCGCAGATCAAGGTGGGCGAGTTCACCCAGCTCGGGCGGCGGATGACCTTGCGGGTCGAGCGGAGCGAGAATGGCGGCACCGATCTGCACGGCGTCTTCCTCTATCTCGCCCAGCGCGACGGACGGACGATGACCGCCAGCGCCTCGCGCGGCACTTTCCTGGCCACCGACGACCCCGACACGATCCTCCTGCGGCTGACCAACGGGCGGCTGGTCGACGAGCGGGCCAATTATCATATCCCGCGCGTGCTGAGCTTCGCCTCGCAGGATATTCCGATCGACGTGCCGACGATCGAGCGGTTTCGCGGGCGGGGCGACGGCACCAAGGAGCTGACCTTCCCGGAGCTCTGGGAGCGGGGGCATAATCCCGCCATGACGCCGGCGCTGCGCAACGCGGCCATGGCCAATTTCTATTTCCGCATGGTCGAGGTGCTGATGATGCTGATCGTGCCGCTCTTCTCGGTGGCGCTGGCGGTGCCGCCCAAGCGAAGCACGTCGGGGCTCGGCATCTTCGTCGCGGTGACCTTCGTCGTCACCTATCACAAGGTGAACCAATATGCGGAGAGCCTTGGCGGGCGCGGCACGGTGCCGCCCTTCCTCGCGGTCGGCGTGCCCTTCCTGATCTTCGCGGGGCTGATGGTCTGGATGTACTGGACGCTCGCCCACAAGCCCGGCGGCCAGCCGATCGGCGCGCTCGAGCGGGTGTTCGTCAAGGTCTCCAAGCCGTTCAAGCGGATGTTCCGGCGCCGCGTCGGCCTGCCTGAAGAGGCGCCGGCATGATCAATCTGCACTTCTTCCCGTCGAAGCGCATCGCCTTCTACATGGCGCGGCTGTTCATCACCCGCACCGCCGCCGTGCTCGTCGCCCTGGTCGCGATCCTGATGGTGCTCGACCTGCTCGGCAACAGCGGCAAGATCCTCGCCCAGCCGGGCAATGGCGATGCGGAATTGTGGCGCTATGTGGGGCTGCGCATTCCGGGGCTGATCCAGCGCTTCCTGCCCTTCTCGGCTTTGCTCGGCGCGTTGATCACGCTGGCCGGGCTGAACCAGAATAGCGAGATCATCTCGATGAAGGCGGCGGGCATCTCCGCGCACCAGATCATCGCGCCCTTGATCCTGACCGCGGCCTTCATCGCCTTGCTCCATTTCGGCTTCCAGGAGCGGGTGGTGACGCGGGCGACGGCGGCGTTCAACGCCTGGGACGCGGTCAATTACGGGCCGGTGCCGCCGGACAATGACGTGCTCGCCAATGTCCGCCTCACCCACGGCGACGACCTCATCCTGGTCGACAGGGTGACCGGCCGCGGCGCCAATCTGCAGCTGGCCGGGGTCAGGATCATCGACCGGAGCGGCGGCATCATGCACCGGATCCTGCGGGCGCAGAGCGGGCGCTATGCGGGTCCGCAGGGCTGGCAGCTGAGCGGCGTCGCCTTGTTCGACGTCGACAATAACCGGCAGCAGCAGATGCCGAACATGGTCTGGGGCGCGGGTCTGGGCCCGGAGCAATTCACGCTCGCCCAGATCGACCCGAACCGGCTGACGTTCTGGGAGCTGCGCGACACGATCCGCGAGGTCGCCTCCGCCAATCACTCGACCGCGACGCTGGAATCCAATCTCTGGCACAAATTCGCCTCGCCTTTGTCGACCCTGCTGATGCCGTTGCTCGCCGCGATCGCCGCCTTCGGGCTGGCGCGCTCCGGCCAATTGCTGATGCGCGCGGTGATCGGCATGGCATTGGGCTTCGCCTATTTCGTCGCCGACAATTTCGCGCTCGCCATGGGCAATCTCGGCGCCTACCCGCCCATCCTCGCCGCCTGGGGGCCGTTCCTGCTCTTCCTTCTGGTCGGCGAAGCGGTGCTGATCCGCACCGAGGAATAGGCCGCCGCTTCCGGTTCCGGGCGCGAGCGACTACCAGCTTCCCAGCATGTCCACACAGCCGCCCGAGCCGCCCCCGCCAGCCGTGACCCGCGGCGAGGTGGCGCGCGGGGCGGGGCTGGCCGGGCTGTCGCGGGCCGGGGCGTTGATCGAGGCGCTGGCGCAACCGCTCTACACCCGCTTCTTCGGCATCGAGACCTATGGGCTCTACGTCGCTTTGTGGGGTGCGGTCAGCCTGGTGGTGAACTTCGTCCACCTTTCCGTGCCGGTGGCGCTGCAGCGGCTGGTGCCGACCCATGACGAGGAGGCGGCGCTCGGCGCGGTGAAGCTCTCCTTGCTCATCGCGATCCTGCCCGCCTCGCTGATCGCCTTGCTCATCACCCTCAACGCCGGCTGGGTCGCGAGCTTCTTCTCCGCCGCGCCGGACGATGCGCAGCGCCTGCCGACGGCGATCGCGCTTTTCGCCTGGGCGCTGCCCTTGTGGGCGTTCATCGAAACCGCGACCGGCGCCGCCCGCGCGCGCCGCGCCTTCGGGCCTGAAATCCGCCTGCGCATCTTCTGGGAGCAGATCGCGCGCATCCTCTTCGCCACCGGCTTCTTCCTGGCCGGGGCCACGAACAACGGCCTGATCATGGCGCATCTCTGCTCGCTGACCGTGACAGCCTTGCTCTGCGTGCCGTTGCTCGGCCGCTATTATGATCTGAAGGCCATGCTCCGGGCGCCGTTGCCCAAGGAGCTGGTCCGCGAATTGCTGGTCACCGGCGTGGCGCTGTTGCCGACCAACCTTTCCCGCCGGGCGTTGATCGACGCGCCGCCCCTGGTGCTGAACCTCCTGCTCCCCGGCTCCAGAGGCGCGGCGGCGGCGGGGCTGTTCGAGATTGCGCGCAAGATCTCGACGGTGCCGCTCATCGTCCGTCAGGCCTTCCAGTATGTGCTGGCGCCGCTCTCCTCGGCCCAGGCCCATGCCGACCGCAGCCAGGTCGCGCCGCTCTACCATTTCGCCAGCCGGGTCTCGACGGCGCTCGTGGTGCCGTTGAGCGGGCTGCTGGTCTTCGCCGCGGTGGATATCCTCAGCCTCTACCAGCCGCGCGCCGCGGCGGCCCTGCCTTTGCTCTACATCCTGGTCACCGCCCGGGCGATCGAGGCGATCGTCGGCCCCGCCTCCACCATCATCGAGATGATCGGGCACCGTGCGTTGCCCTTGCTGAACAGCTTTATCGCGATCGCGCTCTGGATCGGCCTGGCCTGGTGGCTGGCGCCTTATGGCGGCGCGCACGGCATGGCCTGGGCGATCGCCATCGCCACCGTCGCCTCCACCTACGCCGCCACGCTGGAGCTGCAGATCAGCGACGGTCTGCAGCCCTTCGACCGCAAGCTCTTCCAGGGGCTGGGCATCGCCCTTGCCGGCGTGGCGCTGATGGCGGGAGCGGAGCATCTTCTGAACGGCCCGGGGCGTTTCGCCCTCATCTTCCTGCTCTGGGGCGCCACCTCCTGGCTGACCTTGCGCTACGGCCTGACCCGCGAGGACCGCGAGGCGCTGGGCGGATTGTCGCGGCGGCTGAAGCTGGTCTAGGTCTTGGCGATGAACGACAACCCCGTCCTCGCTTATGGCGCCTGGCTGGCGGAGACGCCGGCGGACTGGCCGGAGGCGGCGTGGGAGGCGGCGCACCGGGCCTTTATCGACATCATCGCGGTCACCATCCCCGGCGCGGTGGAGCCGGTCACGCGGCGCGTCTTCGCGACGGTCACGGGGTGGGGCGTCGGGCCGTCCAGCGCAATCGGGCAAGGCGCACGGCTGGCGGCGCCATGGGCGGCTTTGGTCAACGGCACGGCGGCGCACGCGCTCGACTTCGACGACAATTTCGATCCGGCCAAGGCGCATGCCACCGCCGTGCTTGCCCCGGCCATCCTCGCGCTGGCGGAGCAAGAGGACGCCTCCGGGCGCGACTGCCTCGACGCCTACATAGCCGGCTTGCAGATTCTCGGGCGGGTCGGCCAGGGCGTGAACCCCACGCACCGCAACCGGGGCTGGCACGCGACCGCGACGGTTGGCGCGATCGGCACCGCGGCCGCCTGCGCGCGGCTACTGAAGCTGGACGCGAAGCAGGCCGCTTATGCCGTCTCGATGGCGACCAGCATGGCGGCGGGGTTCATGTCGCAATTCGGCACCATGACCAAGCCGCTCCACGCCGGCCTCGCCGCCAAGTCCGGCGTGCTTGCCGCCAGCCTTGCCCGGAACGGCCTGGATGCCGGCCTCGCCACGCTGGACGGACCGACCGGCATGAACCGGCTGATGGTCGGGCCGGATTACGAGCAGCTCCGCGACACGCTCACCCATGTCGAGCATGGCCAGAACCTCCGCTTCGAGACGGCAGCGGTGGGCGAGCCCTTGCTGCTCCTCTCCAGCGGCCTGAAGCTCAAGCGCTTCCCCAATTGCGGCAGCGCGCACCGGGCGATGGACGGGCTTTCCGATCTGATCGCCGCACATGTTTTCACCGCCGGCGAGGTCGAGGCGGTGCATGTCCGCGCCCCGGTCACCCATCTGAACAATTTGATGTACCAGGCCCCAACCGACGCGCTGCAGGCCAAGTTCAGCCTGGAATATGGCCTGGCCTGCATCCTGCTCACCGGCAATGCCGCGCTTGCCGACTTCACTGACGAGGCGGCGCGCCGGCCGGAATTCGCCGCGCTCTATCCGCGCATCCACCGCCACCCGGTCGACAAGGCGGAGGGCGAGTTCCCAACCGAAGTGGAGGTCGTGCTGAAGGACGGCCGGCGCTTCGAGACGAAAGTGCCCTGGCCCGCCGGCAGCCTCGCCCGCCCGTTCACCGAGACGCAGCTCTGGGCGAAATTTGACGGGTGCACCGCCGGGCTGCTGCCGCCCGATGCACCGGGCACGGTCCGCCAGGCGCTTGCAGATCTGCCACGATTGCCGCGGATTGGCGCGCTGACCGCGCCGCTGGCCGCCGCCTTCTCTTCCTAAACGGCGCCTTCGCAACTAATATATCATTATGGGGGAGCGAATTTCCTACACCGCTTTGGTGCTCGCGGCGAGCCGCGGCAATCTCGATCCGCTGGCCCAGGCCGGCGGCGTCTCCCACAAATGCTTCATCGACATTGCGGGCCGGCCGATGCTGCAGCGCGTCGTCGAAGGCGTGATGGCGAGCCCGCGGGTGATGCGCGTGATCGTCGCGATCGAGCCGGATTCGATGGAGGAAGCGCGGCAGATAATGAGCACGCTGCCCGGCTCCGACACGATCGAATATGTCGCCAGCCAGGACAATATCGGCACCAGCGTCGCCGCGGTCGCAACGCCCGAAATGCTGCCACTGATCATCACCACCGGCGACAATGCGCTGCAGACCGAGGAAATGGTGACCTTCTTCTGCGATGCGCTGGACGGGGTCAGGGAAGACGCTGCGCTCGGCCTCACGCCGGCGAGCTATGTGCTGGAGAAATATCCCGAAGGAAATCGTGCCTTCCACCGCTTCCGCGACGGCGCCTTCTCCTCCTGCAACCTCTACGCGATCCTGACGCCCAAAGGCATTGAGGGGGCGCAGGTGTTCCGTTCGGGCGGGCAGTTCGGGAAGAAGCCGAAGCGGCTGATCGGCGCCTTCGGGCTGTTCGCCTTCCTTTTGTACAAGAGCCGGCTGTTCAAATTGCGGACCGTGCTCAGGACGCTCTCGCGGGGAATCAAGGTCCGCACCGCGCCCGTGTTGATGCCCTTCGCAGAGGGGCCGATCGACGTCGACCGGCAGGTGGACTGGGACCTCGCCAACCGCATCACTGCCGCACGCGAGGGCAAGGCCGCCTGAGGCCGCCCAAAAAGCGCCTTATTGCATATTCATAGGCCGGCCCCACATCGGGGACGCGAAGGCGCTCCCCTGACCCGCGCTTATGCGTTACAAGGACATATCGTGAAGACAGCCGAAGCCCCCCGCACCGGATTCTGGAACCGCGAGCATCATCTCGACAAGATGACGTTCCGCGAGCTGGTCGTCGCCTATTTCCAATATCCGGCGATCATCGCCTATCTGACCCTGTCGGTGGTCTCGATCATCGCCTGGTTCTGGCGCCCGGCCCCTGTCATTCCGACCCTGATCGCGGTCGGCGCGGCGGCTCTGGTCTATCCGCTCTTCTGGTTCCTCATCCACCGCTACATCCTGCACAGCCGCTGGATGTGGCGGCACAAATGGCTCGCCTCCACCTGGAAGCGGATCCATTACGACCATCACCAGGACCCGAACCATCTCGAGGTGCTGTTCGGCGCGCTGCACACGACGCTGCCGACCATCGCGCTCGGCGTGATCCCGATCGGCTGGGGCCTTGGCGCCGCCTATGACGCCATCGTCCACAATCCGGTGGGGACGTCGGGCTTCGGCGCGGCGGCGGCGGCATTGGCCTGCGGCCTCCTGACCACCTGCTTCTACGAGTTCGTCCACTGCATCCAGCATCTGGCCTACAAGCCGAAGTCGAAGCGGATCGCGGAGATGAAGAAGCGCCACATGGCTCATCATTTCCACGATGAGGACGGCAATTTCGGGATCACGACCTTCTTCTGGGACAAGGTGTTCGGCACCTATTACGATCGCCCCGAACGGCCCGTGAAGAGCGCGACCGTGTTCAACCTCGGCTATACCGAGGAGGTCGCGAAGGTGTATCCTTGGGTGTCGGAGCTGTCGGGCGGGGTCGCCACCGGCCATCCGCGCCAGCGCGAGAAGTCCGCCTAGGGACGGCCCTCAGGCGGCCGGGGCGAAGAGCGCGGCGAAGTCGGCGCGCCTCGCCAGCAGATCCTCGAGCGAATACGAATCGAGCACCGCCATGAAGGCGGCGAGCGCCTCGTTCAGAGCGCCGGTCAGCCCGCAGGCGCGGGCGATGACGCAGCTCCCGCAGTCGGCCAGGTCGAAACTGTCCTCGGTGTGCCGGATCACGGCGCCGACGTTGATCTCCGCCGGCGGCCGGGCCAGCCGGATGCCGCCGAACCGGCCGCGCACGCTCGCCAGATAGCCGGCATTCACGAGATCGTTGACCACCTTCATCAGGTGGTTCTGCGAGATCCGGTAGGCCCCGGAGATTTCCGCGATCGCGCACAGCCGGTCGGGCCGCGCGCCCAGGTAAAGCAGCACGCGCATTGCATAATCGGAATAGCGCGTCAGGCGCATGGCGGGTCCTCACGGTTCGTCGCACATAATATGTATTTCCGTTGCATGTTTCAATTCGCCTCGATACATGTATCGCGAATGCATGATTGATGAGTCGCAGACGAACGGAGGAACCCATGCGGCACCAGCAGCTCCAGCTCACCGACAGCTTCACCGTCATCGAAGAGGGCGAAATCGCGCGGCGGTCTCCGGTCGCCACGCCCGCCGTCCCCGACCTCCCGCCCGCGCTCGGGCGGATGATCGTCGGCGTCTATGCCGCGCTGATCGGCGTGTTCTTCCTGACCATGGCCGGCACGCCGCTGGCCTTGTTCTCGATCACGATCAGCGGGCTTTACGTCTGCATCTTCTTCGCAGTGCCGCGGATCCTGCTCAAGGTCGAGAACGACCCGTCACGGCGGCCGGACTTCGCCCGCTTCATGTCCGACGGCATGATCACCGGCACCGGGCCGACGAGCGGCAAAGCGGCGCTCGCCCAGATCCTCGTCGTTCCGGTCTGCGTGATCTTCGGCCTGCTGGCGATGGGCCTGATCGGCCTCTGGTACCTCTAGGAGCAGGCGCATGACCGAGGAACAGCTGAAAGCACTGGTCGACCTGTTCTACGCGCGGGTCCGCGCCGACCCCGAACTCGGCCCGCTGTTCAACCAGGCGGTGGGCGACTGGCCCGACCATCTGGAGCGGCTGACCGCCTTCTGGTCGTCGGTGATGCTGACCAGCGGCCGCTACAAGGGCAATCCGATGGCGGCGCACCTCAAACACCGCGCGCAGATCAGCCCCGCCCTGTTCACGCGCTGGCTCACGCTCTGGGCCGAGACCACCGACGAGATCATGCCGCCCGAGGCGGCCGCCGCGCTGCAGGCCAAAGCCGCGCGCATCGCCGAGAGCCTGCAGCTCGCCCTGTACTTCCGCATCGATCCCGGCGCCCCGCCGACCCGCGAGGCCGCCTGATGCCTGTCCGAGGAGAAAGAGAATGACCGCCGCCCCCGTCGTCGACCTCAAGGTCCACCACAAGCCCGCCGATCTTTCGGACCGGATCGCGCTCGGCTTCACCAGGCTGCTGCGCTTCTGCGCCGACACCTTCTTCGCCAAGCGCTACGGCCACCGCGCCATCGTGCTGGAGACGGTCGCGGCGGTGCCCGGCATGGTCGGCGCCACGATCAATCACCTGAAATGCCTGCGCCGCATGTGCGACGACAAAGGCTGGATCCGCACCCTGATGGAGGAAGCGGAGAATGAGCGGATGCACCTGATGACCTTCATCGAGGTCGCGAAGCCGACCTTGTTCGAACGGCTCGTAATCATGGTGGTGCAGTGGCTCTTCTACGTCGCCTTTTTCGCGCTCTACCTGATCAGCGCCAGGACCGCGCACCGCGTCGTCGGCTATTTCGAGGAGGAGGCGGTGATCAGCTACACGCTCTACCTGAAGGAGCTGGACGAGGGCCGCAGCCCCAATGTGCCGGCGCCGGCGATCGCGAAACACTATTGGAAGCTGCCGCACGACGCGACCTTGCGCGATGTGGTGCTGGCCGTCCGCGCGGACGAGGCGCACCACCGCGACGTCAATCATGGCTTCGCCGGCGAGCTCGCCGGCCATGCCCCCGCCAGGAAGGTCGCCCCTTATCCGGAGCATGCGGACGATACCCGCATGGCCGCCTGAGATGGGCGCCCTTCCCTATCGCACGACACCGGTCTTCGACGAGACCAGCCTGCCGGCCGCACTGCGCCGCCGGCACAATACGAAAGCGGGCGTCTGGGGCATGGTCCGCGTCATGGAGGGCAAAGTGAAGCTCACCTATCTTGAGCCGGAGCGCGAGTTGCTGCTCGATCCCGACACGCCTGGCCGCTTGCTGCCGCAGCAGGTCCATTATGTGGAGCCGCTGGGGCCGATGCAGATGTTCGTGGAGTTTTACGACCGGGCGCCGGACTGAGCGCCGGCCGGAGTCAGAGCCAGAGGGCCGCGGCCAGGAAGGCGAGCAGGATCAATGTGCTGACGCTCGCGCCGGCCATCAGCGACAAAGCCAGCATTTCATGGCGGCGGAAGGCGCCGTCGAGGTGCACGCCGAAGCGCCCGTTGAGCGACCAGCGCACCACCCCCTGCACCTCCCGTCCGGAGGACAGAACCAGGCGCACAATCATCCCGGCCCGCACGTGCGACGCCTTCGCCTCGCCCATGAAGCCGGAGCGCGAGACGTTACCGACGCGGATGCGAAGATCCGGCGCGCCTTCGCAACGAAGGGTCGCCCGGCCGAGGCTCGGAATCCTGAGCTGGGCGCGCGCCACGTGGTTCATCGCCGCATGAATCGGTCTGGTCAGTTCGCGCATCTCTCGGCCTCCGCTGCGGGGTATACGGGGCGGAGGCTAAGATCGGATTAAGCAAAAGCGGCGCGGCGCTCGAAGACGGTGCTCGAACAGTCCGCTCTAGTTCTTGAAACAATGCTCGCGATGCCAAGCTAGATAGCTTGGATGTGGCCGTTGCGCCGATTGCAGCGGCATGATTGCTCGCCGAGACGGATTGACCAATCCCCATACGCTCTCTGGATCGTTTACTTGTCTCGAAACCCGAATTTCCAGATCATCTCCGAGGCTGATCAAGCCCCTGTCGAACATCCAATGGGCGGTGCCGGATAGCGCCAAGCCATTGGTAACAATGTCCGGCCCATGCGCCTCGACTGGCTTTATGTGGGCAGCTTCCACTTCGGCACGACCGCCGCCATTGATCAGCTTCAGGCCAGTGATCGCGCAACGACAATCGTAGGCGTCGAGTACAATTCGGCGAAACACGCGATCGCGCACGATTCGGGAGCTGTAGAACGTTACACGTTCCCGCTCGCCGTCAGGTTGAAATGGCATTTGCACGTCGCCGATCAGGTTATGCGTCAGCCTCGTGAGGTCACCCGTACGCGGTAGGAGGGACCACTCGTCTGGCAGACCGCAGTCGATTATCCGATTGAAATCCTCGATCGAAACAGGGCGTACTGCGGCTTGAGCCCTGCCGGAAATATTGCCCATCTCGTTGAGCACGCCACGCTCAATCGGACCTTTTGGCCCGGAAAAGGGGACATCTTTCTCAAACGGAAGATAGCTGTCCGGCTCGATCAGCGCGATATACATGCCCTCGGAAATCGGGTCGGGAATGATCCGCTCCACGCGGGCGATCGCATAATATCCACGCGATGTCGGGCCGCGCCGCGGCTCATAATAGATGATCCAGTCGCCTACGAACTGGGACGCCCGGCTCAGGTATTGTTTCGGGAATTGATATTGTAACTCGGGTCGATCATCGTAGATCGAGTCCGCCCGATGAAGGAATATCCCGCGCGCCATTCAGATAGACTGCCCGCGCCGGGGCCCAAATGCACCCTACGAAAAAACGAAATTCCGACTGGTAGTTCGACGCTTTCCGCAATCACCCCGGATAATCGGCCAGCGCCCGTTCCAGATCCTCGATCAGATCGTCCGGATCCTCCAGCCCGATATGGAGCCGGACCAGCGGCCCCTCGAAATCCGGCGTCGTGGCGGTGCGGGTGAAGCCGCCGGGGACGGCGAGGCTTTCATAGCCGCCCCAGGACCAGCCGATGCCGAACAGGTCGAGGCGGTCGATCAGGGCTTCGCGCGCGGCCGCGTCGCCGCCGGCGAGGACGAAGGCGAAGAGGCCGGTCGAGCCCTTGAAGTCGCGGCTGAAGAATTCGTGCCCCGGACAGGAGGGGAGCGCCGGGTGGAGGACGCGGGCGACTTTCGGCTGCTGTTCCAGCCAGTGCGCGATCTTGAGCGCGCTCTCCTGGTGGCGGGCAAGACGGAGGCCGAGCGTGCGGAGGCCACGGAGCGCCAGCCAGGCGTCGTCCGGCCCGGCGCTCTGGCCGAGCATGCGGCGGGTGCGCTCGAGACGCTGGGCAAAGCCTTCCGTCGCGGTGACGGAGCCGAGCATCACATCGGCATGGCCCCCGATATATTTGGTGCAGGCGAGGATCGAGAGGTCGACGCCGAGGCCGATCGCCGGGAGGTAGAGCGGGGTCGCCCAGGTATTGTCGATCAATGTGGCGACGCCCCGCGCTTTGGCGGCGGCGGCGATGGCGGGGATGTCCTGCACCTCGAACGTGTGCGTGCCGGGGCTTTCGAGGAAGATGGCGCGGGTTTTCTCGCCGATCAGGTCCGCGATGCCGGCGCCGATCATGGGGTCGTAATAGCGGGTGGTCACGCCATAGCGCTTCAGCACCGTGTCGCAGAGGGCGCGGGTCGGGCCGTAGGCGCTGTCGACCATGAGCAATTCGTCGCCGGCGGCGAGGACGCTGAGCAGGGCGCCGGCCACCGCCGCCGCGCCGGAGGGATAGAGGCGGGTGAGCGCGGCGCCGGGCTCCAGTTCGGTGATCGCCTCCTGCAGCGCCCATGTCGTCGGGGTGCCGTTGCGGCCATAATGAAGGACGCCGTCCTGCGGCGGCTCCGCCGCTTCCATCTCCGCGACGCTGTCGAAGAGGATGGTGGAAGCGCGGAAGACCGGCGGGTTGACGATCCCGCTCGTCCATTCCGGCCGGCGGCCGGCGGCGACGAGATTGGTGTCGGGCCTCAAATCCTTGCGCTTGCTCATGCGGGGCCTTGTGCCTTGGGCGTCGCGGGGTCGCTACCCCATTCGCTCCAGCTGCCGTCATAGAGGCTGAAGTCTGCCTTGCCGAGCAGGTGGGCGCCGAACAGGATCACGCAGGCGGTGACGCCCGAGCCGCAGGTGGCGGCGAGGGGTTTGGCGAGATCGACGCCGGCTTCGTCGAACAGGGCGCGAAGCTCGGCGCCGGTTTTGAAACTGTTGTCGGCGCGGAAGAAGGCGCTCTGCGGCAGGCTGCGGGCGCCGGGGATGTGGCCGGCGGCGAGGCCGGGGCGGGGCTCTGGCTCGTCCGCCCGGAAACGGCTGGCTGGCCGGGCATCGGCGATGACATGGCCTGGATCGCCGACGAGGGCGAGCATCGCCGCCTTGTCGAGCAGGCCCTGCTCGGGAGGGTTGGCGGCGAAATGGCCGGCGCCGGGCGATGGCGACCCGCTCTCCAGCGCCCGCCCCTCCGCGACCCATTTGGCGAGGCCGCCGTCCAGGATGGCGACATGGCGGGCGCCGAAGCTGCGGAGCATGTACCAGGCGCGGGCGCTCGTGTGGATCGGGCTGTTGTCGTAGATGACGATCCGGTCGTGATTGTCGAGGCCGAGCGCGCGCATCCGGCTGGCGAAGAGGAAGGCGGGCGGCCACGTATGGGGCAGCGGACTGTCCGGGTCCGACACGGCCTCGATGTCGAAATATACGGCCCCCGGGATGTGCGCGGCCTCATATTCGGCGCGGCCGTCGCGGCCGGAGCCGGGCAGGAAGGTCGTCGCGTCGAGGATGCGGAGGTCCGGTGCGCCCAGCTCGGCGGCCAGCCAGTCCGTGGAGACCAAAGAGTCCATGCGTCAGAGGATCCCCGGATAGGCGCCGCCGTCGATCAGCAGGCTCTGGCCGGTGATATAGCCGGCCTGGGCCGAGCAGAGGAAGGCGCAGGCGGCGCCGAATTCGGCGGGCGTCCCGAGCCGTTTCGCCGGGATGCCCCGCTCGCGCTCGGCGCGGATCTCGGCGGCGTCGCGGCCGGTCCGCTCCGCCGCAGCGGCGTTGAGCGCGGCGATCCGGTCGGTGTCGATCATGCCCGGCAGCAGGTGATTGATTGTGACATTGGCGTGCGCGACCTGCCGGGCGACGCCGGCGAGGAAACCCGTGAGGCCCGCGCGGGCGCCGCTGGAGAGATCGAGCCCGGCGAGCGGCGCCTTGACCGAGCCGGAGGTGATGTTGACGATCCGCCCGAAGCGGCGCGCCACCATCCCGTCGATCACCGCCTGGATCAGCTGGACCGGCGCGATCATATTCGCCTCCAGCCCGGCGAGCATCGCATCATGATCGACGGCGCGGAAGTCGCGCGGGGGCGGGCCGCCATTGTTGTTGACGAGGATGTCGACCTCTTCGAACGCGCCAAGCAGGGCGGCGCGGCCTTCCGCCGTGGACATGTCGCCCGGGACGGCGATCACCTCGGCGTCGGTCTCCGCTGCAATCTCGTCGCGGACCCGCGCCAGCTGCGCCGCGTCGCGGCCGTTGATTGCGACGCGGCAACCGGCATGGGCGAGCTCGACCGCGCAGGCGCGGCCAAGCCCCTTGCTCGAGGCGCAGACGATCGCGGTCCGGCCGGCGATTCCCAGGTCCATCAGTGAGTCACCCTTTCCAGCACGCCGAGGCGCGCGAGTATGTCCAGATATTCCGCCACCTCCTCCTGCGGCACGGCGCCAAGCGTGGCGGTGAGATAGTCCCTGATCTCGCCGACGCTGCGGTGGCCGTCGACCAGGTTCAGCGCCTCATAGCCGTAACTGGCCACCTCGCCCTCCGGATCGCGCGACAGCAGCCGCGGCCGGGTGAGGCCGGCGCGGGCAAGGCGATCGTCGAACCAGCTATAGCCGAAGCCGTTCATCGGCCCCTGGTTGAGGATGCGGCGATAGACGGGGCCGGATGGCGGC
The DNA here is from genome assembly GCA_044225925.1 of Allosphingosinicella sp. GTDB lineage: Bacteria > Pseudomonadota > Alphaproteobacteria > Sphingomonadales > Sphingomonadaceae > Allosphingosinicella. Next base: position 70,749 of record JBGAHY010000005.1, on the reverse strand, counting down.
ATCGGCCGGATGCCCGGCGTCAGAGCGTCCACCAACCGACTCACATTGCCTCCGATGAGGCCAAAGCGGCTGTAGGACCTCTCGATCGCGCTTTCGGATTCGCGGAAGTAACGCAATGGCGAGCTCGCATCGACATCCGACGCGCCGCCGGTCAGCAACGCTTCGACGCGGCGCTGCATCTGCGCTGCCCGCTCCAGCGTGCCGGTCTGCGTCAGCAATCGGCCAGGTCCATTGTTCAGCGTCGCCAGATACCAGCCGGAGGCCGCCGCAATGAAGATTGCGCGCCTCAGCTTGGTTGGATCGAGATTGCCGGGCAGATCCCGCTGGGTGTGGATGTAGCGGTCCGGCCAGTCGGCGATGTAGATGATCGGGACGCGGAAGCTGCCTTCGCTCCACACCTCATGATCGCTGCCCTGATCAAAGCCGCCGATGATCGCCTGCAGGGCGCGGCGGTCGCCGTCCGGCTCGATCAGGGGAAAGGGCGCCGCGCCGGTGTCGGCGAACAGCAGGGACTGGTCGTTCACCCAGTGCGCGAAGGTGAAGCCGACGTCGGAAACGAAGCTCGGCAGGCTTGGCGGCGAGCCGCGCACGCGCAGCACTGACTTGGTGATCTCGCTATTGCCGCCGATCATGTCGAGATGGATCGTCGCCAGCGTCCGCCGGGCGAATTCGGGCCGCGCGTTGAGCAGGGCGATCGTGCCCTCGACCTCGGCCGGCCAGAGGAACCGGATGGTCCGCTCCGGCTGCGGCAGGGCGCCTCTGCGAATCAGCTGGCCGAGCGTCCGCGCCACTTCCAGCTCGCCCGCGCAGCCCGAGGCATTGTCGTTCGCGCCCGGATTGGGGTGATCGAGATGGCAGGAGAAGACGATCTCCTGGTCGCGGCGGCGACCGGGGATGATCGCCGTCGGGATCAGATAGGCGCTCGGCTCGCGCCCAGCATCGACATTGGCGCGGAGCCGGATGGTCTCGCCGCCGCGCAGCCGGGCCTGCCAGGCCCGGGCGCGGGCCGGCGGGACCATGAAAGCGAAGGTCGGATGGTCGGAGAAGGTCCTGAGATGGCCCCAACGCAGCAGAGTCTCGTCATCGCCCCACCAGGCGGTGCGCTGGTTCTGCGCCCAGGAGATGATCCCCGCCGCGCCATGCTGGCCGACCGCAAGCTCCTGCACGGCCTCGGGTTGGGAGGAGGTAAGGACGAGCCGGCCGCGGACGTCCTTGCCCTGATAGTCGGCCTCGCTGGTGCCGGCGCCGATATCGACCAGATCGGCATCGGCGCGGCCGGAGGCGCTGTCCTGGGCAAGGCTGAGCGGCTGGTCGGCCCAGGAGGCGATCCGCTCATTGCCCTCCCAGAGTTCTGCCGAGCGCGCGTTCCAGCCGGGCCGCGAGCGCTGTGTGCCGTAGAAGATCGTCCCGTCGGCCGGGAGCGAGATGATCTCGACGCCGTCGAGGCCGTAAGCCTGCAGCCGGTCGCGGATCGCTTCGGCGGCGGCACGGAAGCCGGTGGAACCGCGCATCCGGTGGTTGGTGGAGAGGACGCGCACCGTCTGCATTGCCCGCGCGCCGGAGACTTCCGAGGCGATCGCGGTCCCCTGCGCGGACGGAAGCAGGGGTGGGGCGGAGGAAGGCGGTGGTGGCGCGGTCTGCGCGGCGGCGCTGCCCGCCACGAGCAGGGAAAGAAGAATGACCGCCCGTGCCCCCATGTCGATCCCCCTAGTCGCGCGCGAAGCGGCGGAAGAAGCTGTCCGAATTCCAGCGCGGCCTGGCATCGGCATTGGCGATGCGCAGCGCCAGAGTGGCGATGAAATCGTGCAGCCTGATCTCGTCATCGGCCCAGACGCGCTGGGAGGCGTCGTCCGCCGGATGGTGATAGATGTCCCGGCGCCAGGCGGCTTCGGTCACCGCCTCCGGCGTCCCCGCCTGGAAGCCGAACTTGAAGGCGAGCGAGGGAATGCCCTCTTCGATGAAGCTGTACTGGTCCGAGCGGATGAAGGAGTTGCGCTCCGGGAAGGGATCCGGCGCAATCGGCAGGCTCATCCTCGCGCCGACCGCGCGGGCCTCCGCGCCGAGGCTGCTCTCGTCCGCGCCGAGCGCGATGATCGAGCGAAGCGGGAAGAGCGGCAGCGCCATGTCGTAATTGAGATCGGCGACGATCGAGCGGCGCGGCACGGTCGGCGCGCGGGCGTACCAATGCGAGCCGAGCAGGCCCTTCTCCTCGCCGGTCAGCGCGATGAACAGGATGGAGCGGCGCGGGCGCGCGCGCTCGGCGCGATACCGGCCGGCAATATCGAGCAAGGCCGCGACCCCCGCCGCATTGTCGAGCGCGCCATTGTAGATCGCATCGCCATTGACCGGGCGGCCGATGCCGAGGTGATCCAGATGGGCGGTGAGCAGGACATTTTCGCTCCGCAGCCGCCGGTCGCTGCCGGGCAGGCGCGCGACGACATTGCGGGTCTCGATCGCGCGGACGGTGGTGACGAGATTGGCGGTGAAGCGGGGGACTAACGCGAAGCCGGGGATCGGCCGGCCCGCCCGGGCGTCCGCCGAAAGAGCTTCGAAATCGTGCCCGGAGCCGGCGAACAGACGGGCGGCCGACGCCGGATTCAGCGTCGCGGTCATGAACGGTGCGCCCAGATTGCGCACCGCGGGATCGGCGGGATACATGCCCGGCATGGTGAAGACCCGGCTGCTCGTCGCCCACAATTGCTCGGGCTGGCTGGCCGAGCCGCCGACCATGATCACCCCGACCACGCCGGCGGCGAGCAACTGGCGCGGGCGATCCGCCTGCGCATGCGATTTCAGCGCGCCGGAGAGACTGGCCGGGCCGGCCCCGGATATCACGACGGCCACCTTGCCGCGCAGGTCCAGCCCGGCGAGATCGTCAATCCCGACCTCGGGAAGGTGATAGCCGTAGCCGACGAAGACCAGGGGCGCGTCCACCCGCTCCGGCGGCGGCCCCCCGGCGATGCGGAAATAGATGTCGCCCGGCACCGCAAGCGGCGCGCTCGTGCCATTGGTGACCAGCGCCGCGCTGGTCGCAGTCTCGTTGAAGCGCCGTTCCTCCAGATGCACGGCCTGGAAGAAGGTGCCGTTCTCGCCGGCCGGTTCGAGGCCGAGCGCCTGGAAGCGTCGCGCCACCAGATCCGAGGCGCGCTGGTGGCCGGCGCTCCCCGCCTCGCGCCCTTCCATATCGTCGGCGGCGAGGGTCGAGACGGTCGCCCACCAGGCGCGGGCGCGCTCCGATTGCGGGGCCGGCGGCTGGGCGACGGCGGCGGTGGCAATGAAGGCGAGCGGGAGCAGGAGGGACAGGCGCATGGCTCCTCCTAGCGCCGCGCGGAGCGAGCCGCTAGAGAGCCCCCGATGGATGACCTGACTCATCTCGGCCGCACCAGCGCCCTGCCCGCCTCGCCCGCAGAAGCGGTGCTGGACTATGTGCCCAATCCGCGGCCCGGCGCCCTCTATCTGGTGCGCTTCGCCGCGCCCGAATTCACCTCGCTCTGCCCGGTCACGGGCCAGCCCGATTTCGCGCATCTGGTGATCGATTATGCGCCGGGCGAGACGATCGTCGAATCCAAGTCGCTGAAGCTCTTCCTCGGCGCCTTCCGCAATCATTGCGGCTTTCACGAGGATGTCACCGTCGGCATCGGCCAGCGGCTGGCGACAGAGATGAAGCCCAAGTGGCTGCGCATTGGCGGCTATTGGTACCCGCGCGGCGGCATTCCGATCGACGTCTTCTGGCAGACCGGCGCGCCGCCCGAAGGCCTGTGGGTCCCGGACCAGGGCGTCGCCGCCTATCGCGGAAGGGGCTGAGCCCTGGCCGAAGGTCCGAAGGTCGTCGTCCACGGCGCCGGCTCGATCGGCTGCTATGTCGGCGGCTGCTGGCTGGCCGCGGGGCTCGACGTCGCCTTTCTCGGCCGCGAGGGCATCAGGAAAGAAGTCGCGGAGCACGGGCTGGCGATCAGCGATCCCGAAGGCTTTGCCGTGCGTTTCGAGCCGGACAGAATTGCGTTCGACACGAAGCCGAAGGCCTTGCGCAAGGCGGACATCATCCTGCTCACCGTGAAGAGCACCGGCACCGAGGCCGCAGCCAGGGAGATCACCCGCCACGCCAAAGGCGACGCGGTCGTGATCAGCCTGCAGAACGGCGTCTCCAACCCGGACGTCCTGCGCCCGCTCCTGCCCCGCCAGCAGGTCGTGCAGGCGATGGTGCCCTATAATGTCGTGCATCTGGGCCCAGGCCGCTGGCACCGCGCCACCGGCGGGGAGTTGATGGCCGAAGACCAGGCGGCGATGCGTGATCTCGCCGCGCGGATCGGCGACCGGCCAGGGCGCCTGCTCCTGTCGAAAGACATGCAGGGCGTGGCTTGGGGCAAATTGCTGTTCAACCTGAACAACGCGATCAACGCGCTTTCCGGGCAGACCTATCTCGCCGAGCTGAAGCAGCGCGATTTCCGCCGCGTCTTCGCCGCCGCGATGATCGAGACGATCGCCTTGCTGAAGAAGAAGGGGATCCGCCCCGCCAAGATCGGCAAGGTCGGGCCGGATCTGCTGCCCCATGTGATCGGTTCGCCCGACTTCGTCTTCAACAATGTCTTCCTGAAGGTCCAGAAAATCGACCCGAAGGGCCGGGGCTCGATGGCCGACGATTTCGCCGCGAACCGGCCGACCGAGATCGACTGGCTGAACGGCGAGGTGGTGAAGCTGGCGGAGTCCCTGGGCGAGGAAGCGCCGGTCAACGCCGCCATTGTCGAATTGGTCAAACAATATGAACTTGGCGTGCAGCGCACCTGGACCGCGCACGAACTGGCCGAACATATCCTGGGCGGTCACCGCAAGGCCAAGGGCTTCGGATATTGATATAATATCCGGGGCCGCCGAGGGCGCTCGGGTTTCGTTTGACAGCGACACCGCTCCGGCGCATCCGGCGCTGGGGACTTGACTTAAGAAAGCAAAGCCATGCGTCCCCTCCCCCTGCTTTCCGCCTCCATTTTCGCGCTCGCCGCCGCCCTGAGCTTCTCCCAGGGCACGCCGGCACAGGCGCAGGCCGCCCGCACGCCGGCCGCTGCGCCGCAGGTGCCCAGCCAGCTGCCGCGCACTGTCCGCCCGCTCCACTACACGATCGCCGCGACGCCTGACGCCGAGCATCTGCGTTTTACCGGCCGCGTCCAGATCGACGTCGACGTGCTGCAGGCCACGGACACGGTCGTGATCAACGCGGTCGATATGGATTTCTCGAGCGCGACGCTGGACGGGGCGCAGGGCCGGACGACAATGGACGAGGAGGCGCAGACCGCGACCATCCGCTTCCCCGCCCCCATCCAGCCGGGCCGCCACCGCCTGACCATCGACTATCGCGGCAAGATCTACACCCAGGCGGCCGGCCTGTTCGCGCTCGACTACACGACCGAGAGCGGCCAGGCGAAGCGCGCGCTCTTCACCCAGTTCGAGGCGCCGGACGCGCGCCGCTTCTTCCCGGGCTGGGACGAGCCCAATTTCCGTACGCCTTACGATCTGAGCGTCACCATTCCCGCGGGCCAGCAGGCGATCGGCAACATGCCCGAGGCGCGGCGGACGACCAATGCGGACGGCAGTGTCACGGTGACCTTCCAGACCACGCCGAGCATGTCGAGCTACCTGCTCTTCCTCGCGGTCGGCGAGCTGGACCGGATCACCACGCGTGCGGCGGGCGTCGAGATCGGCGTCGTCACGAGGCGGGGCGCCGGCGAGCAGGGCCGCTGGGCGCTGGAAAGCTCGGCGCAGGTCGTGCCCTGGTACAATCAATATTTCGGCACGCCCTATCCGCTGCCCAAGCTCGACAATGTTGCCGGCCCCGGCACCAGCCAGTTCTTCGGCGCGATGGAGAATTGGGGTGCGATCTTCTCCTTCGAGAATATTCTGCTCGTCGATCCGGCGATCACGACCCCGGCCCGGCAGCAATCGATCTTCGAGGTCGCCGCGCACGAGATCGCCCATCAATGGTTCGGCGATCTCGTCACCATGGCCTGGTGGGACGATCTGTGGCTGAACGAGGGCTTCGCCTCGTGGATGTCGACCAAGGCGACGCAGGCCATCCATCCGGAGTGGGAGCCTTTGCTCGGCCGCATCAGCGGGCGCGAGCAGGCGATCCAGCTCGATTCGCTGCGGACCACGCACCCGGTCGTCCAGCATATCACCACCGTCGAGCAGATGAGCCAGGCCTTCGACTCGATCACCTATGAGAAGGGCGAGGCGGTGATCACCATGCTGGAGGATTATGTCGGCGAGACCGCCTGGCGGGACGGCGTGCGCGCCTATATCCGCCGGCACCGGCTCGGCAACACCGTCACCGACGATCTCTGGCGCGAGATCGAGACGGCGGCGCACCGGCCGGTCACCGCCATCGCCCATGATTTCACGCTGCAGCCCGGCGTGCCGCTGGTCCGGGTGACCGGGGCGCGCTGCGCCGGCGGACGGACCCAGGTCACGCTGACGCAGGGCCAGTTCAGCCGCGACGAGCCGCAGGCGGGCGGGCGCTGGCGGGTGCCGGTCATCGCTGCCGCCGGCGGCGCGGCGGCGCGGACGATGGTGCAGAATGGCGCGGGCGCCGTCACCGTCCCGGGCTGCGGCACCCTGGTCGTGAATTACGGGCAGACCGGCTATTACCGGACGCTCTATGCGGCCCCGCTGCTCGCCGCGATCACCCGCAATTATGCGCAGCTGAGGCCGCTCGACCAGATCGGGCTGCTTGCGGACAGTTGGTCGCTCGGCCTTGCCGGCTATCAGGATGCGGATCTGGCGCTCAATCTGGTGCGGGCGGCGCCGGCGAACGGCAATTCGCGCCTGCTCAGCCGGATGGCCGGCATCCTTGCCAACGTTTACGGCATGTATGGCGAGGATGCGGCGCACCGCGCGATCGCCGCCCGCTTCGCCTTCGCCAGGCTGGAGCCCGCCATGCAGCGGCTGGGCTGGACGCCACGGGCGAACGAGCCGGCCAAAGACGCCGTGCTGCGGAACGAGCTGATCCAGACTTTGGGCGCGCTCGGCCATCCGGCGACCGTCGCCGAGGCCAATCGCCGCTTCGCCGCCAACGACCCGTCCGTGCAGGCCGGGCCGCTGCGCTCGACCATCCTCTCGATCGTCGCCGCCAATGCGGACGAGGCGACCTGGGAGCGGCTGCGGCGGATGGCGCGGGACGAGCACAGCTCGCAGGTCAAGGTTGACCTCTACCGGCTGCTCGGCAGCGTGAAGGACGAAAACCTCGCCCGGCGCGCGCTGGAGCTCGCCCTCACCCCCGAGGTCGGCGCGACCAATGCCAGCCAGATCTTCGGCGCGGTCGCCGGCGATCATCCCGATCTCGCCTTCGACTATGCGGTCGCGCATCGCGAGCAGGTCGAGCCTCTGGTCGATGCCTCGTCGCGGTCACGCTTCTTTGCCCAGCTGGCTGGCGGCTCGGCCGATCCGGCAATGATCGACAAGCTCAATGATTATGCGTCGCGCCACCTGACGCCGCAGTCGCGCGGCTCCGTGGACCGCGCGATCTCCGGCATCCGCGACCGCATCCGCGTCCGCCGGGAACGGCTGCCGCAGATCACGCGCTGGCTGGAGGCGTGGCGGGGGTAGCCGCGAGGCGGCGCGTGTAGCGGTAGAGCGCCCAGAGCAGGGCGCCGAACACGACCACGCCGCCGATCTCGGCCGCCGGCAGGAAATCGTCGCCGACAAGCGAGATGGGTGAGCCGGAGCCGGTGGCCGCGACGATGCCGGCGAAGCCGACATTGGTGAGGCTGTCGCCGACGATGAGACCGGTCGCCAGCAGGACACCCATACGCTTGGCGAAAGCCGGATTGGCGGTGCGGTCCGCCCCCTTTTCATAGAGCCAGCCGAGCACCGAACCGATCGCGATCGGCAGCGTCACCGCCATTGGCAGATAAATGCCAATGCCGATCCCAAGCGGGGGCAGGCGGAGCAGTTTGGCCTTGCCGAGGGCAGCGTCGACAATGATCGCCAGCACGCCCACGCCGGCACCCATCCCGATCATCGGCCAATTGAGACCACCGCCCAGGACACCATTGGCGATAGCCGAGATGAGGCCCGCCTGCGGCGCGGACAGCGCCTCCGGCCCGGCGCCGGGCTGGCCGGCAAAGCCATAGGCCACCGCCAGGGTGTTGAGGATCGGCGGGATCACCAGCGAGCCGAAGATCACCCCGTAGACGAGCGCAACCTGCTGCCGCCAGGGCGTGGCGCCCACCAATTGGCCGGTCTTGAGATCCTGGAGATTGTCGTTGGAAATGGTGGCGATGCCGAACACGATCGCAGTGGTGAACAGGGAATAGGCGATGAGCGCCTTCTGCTCCGCGTCGCTGCCGCTGCCTCCGAACCAGAGGCCGATCAGGAGCGTGGCGGAGAGGATGGCGAGAATGCCAATGCCCGAGATCGGGCTGTTCGAAGCCCCCATCAGCCCGGCCATGTAGCCGCACACGGCGGCGATCACCACGCCGGCAATCAGCACGAAGACGAGCGTCAGCGGTATCAGGGTTGCCGCGCCACCAGCCAGCGGCGTCGCGCTCAGGAACTGCCAGAGCAGGAAGGCGATCGGAACGAGCGTGGCGAGGATGACCAAGGCCACCCGGCCGATCGGGATGTCCCGCTCCACCAGAGGCAATTCCTCGCCGCCGGTGCGCTTGCCCGAGGCCGCCAGTGCGCCCTTGATGCCCTTGAGGATCGGGCCGAGCAGCTTCAGCAGGGTCCAGATGGCAGCGACGCCGATCACGCCAGCGCCGAAGAAGCGCACGTCCGACCGGAAGACGGTCCCCGCAACCTCATCCGCCGGGCCAGCAATCCCCCAGGTCAGAATCGGCAAGAGTATCCACCAGCCGATGACCATGCCGATGAAGTTCGCCATGCCGACCGAAAGGCCCACGAGATGCCCGGCGCCGAACAGGGCGTAGGAAAGCCCGCCTGACACGCCGGTCGACGATGCGCCGGCATGGAAGAAATAGCCGACCTCCTCGGCCAGCAACCGGGTCTTGGAAACGATGGTGAAGAGGCCGGCCGAAACCGAGCTGTAGATGATGAGGCGGAGCCCGAGCTTGTTCTCCTCGTCCCCTTCCTTGCTGCCCGCGCCGACCTTCAGCACCTCTGCGGCGGCGACCCCTTCCGGGTAGGGAAGCGGCGTATCGACGACCAGCGCGCGCCGCAGCGGCACCGAGAACATCACCCCCAATATGCCGCCCGCGGCGGTCGCGAGAGCGGTGGTCCAGTAAGGAAAGCCCTGCCACCAGCCGATGATGACGAGGCCCGGCAAGACGAAGATGATCGCCGCCAGTGTCCCCGCCGCCGAGGCGATGGTCTGGACGATATTGTTTTCGAGGATGTTCGAGCCGCCGACCAAGCGAAGCACGGCCATCGAGATGACAGCAGCGGGAATCGAGGTCGCGAAGGTCAGGCCAACGCGCAGGCCGAGATAGACATTGGCCGCGGTGAAGACGAGCGTGATCAGGCCGCCGAGAAAGACGGCCCGGATGGTCAGCTCGCGCAGCGGCGATTCCGGGGCGGGCGCGGTCGCCACTCAGCGGCCCCTGAACAGGCCGCCGAGAAGCGGCTTCTGCGGGCCGCCACCACCCTGCCCGATGAAGATCGTGTGGGCGTCATCCATGAAACAGCCTTTCCGTCCATCCGCTTGCCGCATCCTATTCCCGAAGCGGGGGGATGCGGCAAGCAGTTAACGGTGGACGTCAGGGACGGCGCGCGGGGGCCGGGGCGGGCGTCGCCGCCGGGCGGCTCAGCTCCACGCCGACATAAGCGGGCGGGTTGTTGCCGCGCTTGATGAGCAGCAGCACCGTGCCGCGCCGCGCCGCGCGGGCGGAAGCAATCGCCGCGGCGGCCGCCTCGGGCGTTGCCACCGCATTGTTGTCGATCGAGATGATGACGTCGCCAGCCTGCACGCCCTTCTGCCCGGCATCGCTGTTCGGATCGACGGTGCCGACGACGAGGCCACGGATATTGGCGTCGCTGATCCGCAGCTGCTGGCGGAGCGCCGGGGTCAGCGCCTCGAGCGCGAGGCCGAGTGCCGACTGGGTCGCGCGCTGGCCGGCCGACTGGGTGTCCACGGGCTTGCCGCCCGCATCGCCGCCGTCGTTCGAATCGCCGTCATTGTCGTTGCCGATGCCGTTGATCCGGTTCAGCTCCTCGTCGCTCGGCCGCGCGGCGACGGCCACGTTCACGGTCGAGCGCTGGCCGTTGCGGATCACTTCCATCGGGATGCGGGCGCCGATCGCCTGGCGCGAGACCAGGTAGGCAAGGGTCGCATCGGGCGTGACCGGCTGGCCGGCGACGGAGACGACGACGTCGCCCTGGCGGATGCCGGCGCGATCGGCCGGGCCGCCCGGCGTGACCGAGCGGATCAGCTCGCCGCGGTTGCGCTCGATGTTGAGCGCCGAAGCGAGGCTCTCGTCGATCGTCTGGAGGCCGACGCCGATATAGCCGCGCTGCACGCGCTGGCCGCGGCGCAGCTGCTCGACCACCGGGGCGATCTGCTCGGCCGGGATGGCGAAGCCGATGCCGACATTGCCGCCGGTCGGCGAGATCAACGCCGTGTTGATGCCGATCACATTGCCCTGGATGTCGAACATCGGGCCGCCCGAATTGCCCGAATTGATCGAGGCGTCGGTCTGGATGTAGCGGTCGTAGAGGCCGCTGTTGATGTTGCGGTGCACGGCCGAGATGATGCCGGCGGTGACGGTCCCGCCAAGGCCGAACGGATTGCCGATCGCGACCACCCAATCGCCGACCCGGGCGCGGGTCGAATCGCCGAAGCGGACGAAGGGCAATGGCCCGCGCGGATTGATCTTGAGCACGGCGATGTCGGCCAGCGCGTCGCGGCCGACCACAGTCGCCTCATATTCGGTGCGGTCCGACAGGGTCACCGTGATCTGATCGACGACCGCGTCCGGCCGGGCTGGCGCGACGACGTGGTTGTTGGTGACGACATAGCCGTCGGCCGAGATGATGAAGCCGGAGCCGAGCGAGCCGCCGCGCTGCGTGACGGTGCCGCCGTCGCCGCCCTGGCCACCCTGGTTGGGCACCTCGCCGCCGAAGCGGCGGAAGAAATCCTCGAAGCCCGGCGGCAGCTGCTGCTGGCGCACGGTCACCGACTGGCGCGTGGAGATGTTCACCACCGCCGGCTGCAGGCGCTCGGCGAGCTGCGCGAAGCTCATCGGCGCGCCTGGCGGCGGCGCGGCCTGGATCGAGCCGGGCTCGTTTTGCGCGGTCTGGGCACCGACCGGGTTGCTGAGCGTCGCCGCCGCACCACCGATCAGGATCGCGGCTGTAATCCCATAGACGTAACGCACGATATTATCCTTCCTTCACCTTGGGTCCGCAGCCCACCGGACCCGTCACTTGCTAGATGGGGAGGCTGAACGGAAATTGAATGGATCGATCCATTCAGCGCTCGCCCCGGAATTGACGCAAATAATCGTTGCTCGGCGACAACACGATGCTCGACCGGCCCCGCTGGCCGTCCGCCCGGGTGCCCAGGAAGGTTGACCGGTAGGACTGCATGGCACGGTAGAAATCGTAGAATTGGGGGTCGCGGTTAAACGCCGAGGCATAGGTCGCTGCCGCCTCGGCATCTGCCTCGGCCTGGATGATCTGCGCCCGCCGGTTGCCGTCGGCCTCGATCGAGGCCGCCACCTGCTGCCGCTGGGTGCGCATCCGCTCGAAGGTGTTGTCGAGCGGCGTGCCGGTGGGCAGGTCCGCCCGCTTGATCCGGACATCGACGATCTCCGCCCCATATTGGAAGGCAACGCGGTTCAGCGCGGTCGTGATATTGGCCATCATCTGCCCGCGCTCGGCGGTCAGCAGCGCCTGCGACGGCCGCCGGCCGAATTCGTTCCTGAGCGCGGAGGCGAGGATTGGCTTCAGCTGGTTGACGAGATTCTCCTCGGTCCGCGAGGCGATGTACATGCGCAACGGGTCGCGGATCCGGAAGCGGGCGAAGGCGTCGACCTCGAGCCGCTGCTGATCGGTGGAGAGCACCGGCTGGTCGTCCATCTCCAGCGACAGGACGCGCTTGTCGATCCACTGGATCTGCTCGACGAACGGAATGCGGAAGACCAGGCCGGCGCCGCCGGGGCCAAAGCCCGCCCCCGGCTGGTAGGCGTTGATCACCCGGACCGGCTCGCCGAAGCGGACGATCACCGCCTGCTTCGTCTCCGGCACGACCGAGACGGTGCTGACGAGCAGGATCAGCAGCACGATCGCCAGCACGCCGAGCGCGATCGGATTCTTCAGCAGGCGGCTCATCGTCCGCCTCCCGGCGCCGGGGCGGGCGTTGGCGTCGCCGGCCGGCCCTGAAGCTGCGGCAGCGGCAGATAGGGGGTCACGCCGGGCGTCTCGACGACGGTGGTGTCGGTCTGCTGCAGGATCTGCTCCATCGTCTCGTAATACATGCGCCGCCGGGTGACGTCCGGGGCCAGCCTGTATTGGGCATAGATACGCTCGAACTGGGCGGCCTCGCCCTGCGCCCGGGCGGTGACCTGCTGGGCATAGCCGCGCGCGGCGTTGATCGCCGACTGGGCGCGCTGACTGGCTGCCGAAACGCCGAGGAAGGCCTGGTTGACCGAGGCCGGCGGCGCCGACTGGCTCAGGGTCACGGTCTGGACCTGGACGCCCGAATTGTAGCCGTCGAGGACCTGCTGCATCCGCCGCAGCACCCTGTTCTCGATATCGCCGCGGCCGGCGCCGATCACGTCGTCCAGCGACTTCAGCGCCACCGCCTCGCGCATCGCGCTCTCGGCAACCTCTTCCACCGTCTTTTCGGGATCGGCAAGCTGGAAAAGGTAGAGCTCGGGCGACCGGATGTTCCAACGCACCGTATAACCAAGATTGACCACATTCTGGTCGCCGGTCAGGATCAGGTTCTCGCGGCGATCCTGGGGAATCTGGAGATCGCGGACGCTCCCGACGTCGACAGTGGTGACCGCGCCGATCGGCCATGGCCAGGAAAAGCCGATGCCGGGCGCCAGCGTCCCGCTATACCAGCCGAAGGTGGTGACGACGCCCTTCTCCTGCGGGCCGACCCGGTGGATCGTGGTCAGGCCCAGCCAGAGCAGAACGGCGATGATCACGCCCCACAGGACATAGGACCGCCGCCCGCCGGGCAGGCCGCCGCCGAAACGGGCGCGGCTGCGGCGGAGAAATTCGTCGAGCGAGGTGACGTCGCCGCCACCGCCTTTGCCGCCATTGCCATTGCCGCGCGGGCCGGGCTTGCGCCGGCCGGGGCCCCAGGGATTGCGCGGCCCGCCGTCATCGCCGCCGCCGCCGCCTTCGCCGCCACTGCCGCCGCCGCCGGGGCCCCAGGGCCCGCCGCGATTGTCGCTGGCCAGGATGCCGGGCCTGCGGACCCAACCGAAAAATCGTCTCATGCGCACTCCTATAGGGACGCGACTTGCGGAAAAACAGTGGCAAGCGGCGCGGCAGCCCCTATCTGGCCCACATGTCCGACGAGAACGACCCGATCGCCGCCGCCCTGGCCCGGATTCCCGATCCCGCGGGGCGCGGGAGCCTCGCCGAGGCGGGACGCATCGCGATGACCCGCCTGAAGGACGGCAAGGCCACCATCATGCTGGAGGCGACCGGCCTCTCCGCCGAGCAGCGCGCCGGGCTGGAACGGCAGGTGCGCGCGGCGATGATCGGCGTGCCCGGGGTCGCCGACACCCAGATCGCGATGACCGCCGAGAAAATGGAGCGGACCATCATTGCGGTCGGCTCGGGCAAGGGCGGGGTCGGCAAATCCACCGTGTCGGCCAATCTCGCGGTCGCGCTTGGCCGGCTGGGCAAGAAGGTCGGGCTGGTCGACGCCGACATTTACGGGCCCTCGCAGCCGCAGATCATGGGGCAGAGCGCCCGCCCGGAGCTGGTCGACGAGATGATCGTGCCGCTGCCGGCGCATGGCGTCCGCATGCTCTCCATCGGCCAGCTGATCGAGCCCGGCACGGCCGTCGCCTGGCGCGGGCCGATGACCGCCTCGGCGCTCTCCAACCTGATGGAGGGCGACTGGGGCGATTGCGAATATCTGATCGTCGACCTGCCGCCGGGCACCGGCGACGTGCAGATGACTTTGATCCAGAAATGGAAGCCAGCCGGCGCGGTGATCGTCTCGACGCCGCAGGACCTCGCCCTGATCGATGCCACCCGCGCGATCGACATGTTCCGCAAGATGGATGTGAAGGTGATCGGGCTCATCGAGAATATGGCAGGCTATGCCTGCCCGCATTGCGGCGAGGTCAGCGATCCGTTCGGCAGCGGCGGCGCGCAGGCGGCGGCGAAGGTGATGGACATCCCCTTCCTTGGCCGGATCCCGCTCAAGCTCGAAATCCGCCGCGCCTCCGACGCCGGCACGCCGCCCGCCGCCGGCACGGGCGAGGATGCCGCGCTCTTCCGGGAGCTTGCCCGCAAGCTGCTCGTTGAACTTGGCCAGCCCGCAGGAGGATTTCATGCCGCTCACCCGTGACGAGGACATTTACGCGCTGCTCGCCAGCACCCGCACGATCGCCATGATCGGCGCGTCCGACCGGCCCGACCGGCCGAGCTACGGGGTGATGGCCTTCCTCCAGTCGCGCGGCTACCGCGTGCTCCCGGTCAATCCGCAGATCACCGGCGAGCATGTCCATGGCGAATATGTCTGGCGCGAGCTCAGCCAGATCGGGGAGCCGATCGACCTGGTCGACATCTTCCGCCGCCCGCAGGCCGCTGGCGAGGCGGTAGACGAGGCGATCGCCGCCGGCGCGAAGGCGGTCTGGCTGCAGCTTGGCGTGATCAACGAGGAAGCGGCGGCGCGCGCCGAGGCGGCCGGCCTCAAGGTGGTGATGGACCGCTGCCCGAAGATCGAGATCCCGCGGTTGGGAGTTCCCAAGGTCTAGATCGCCCGCACAGCGCTGGACGCGCGAACGACCGCAATTGGTCGATAGCTGCCGGGCAGCCCGGGGTGGAAAGCGGACATTTTCGAGTTACGGTGAACGACCAGCGAGGAGTTTACCGTGACTTTGAACCTTCTGCTTTGGAAATGGTCGGATGACTTCGACACAGCCGCAAAGCGCAAAAGGCACGCCATCAAGTTTAGTCACATCACCTCCGAGTTTGCGGCGACGGGCAGCCACCCTGCCATAGGGGATGCGGATATAGCTTCGTTCCGCGACGCTCTCGATGCTGAGTTTGGAAACGACGAAGACACTCGGCCTTTCGTCTTTGAGGACTACGGCAAGTGCGCTGTCATCAACTACACCAGCGCGGTCAGGTTTGATCTCGTGCCCCGAGTGGCGGCTGTTGGACAGCGTTTTGGATTAAACGCTTCCGAGTTCTGAGCGTCGAATGTCCACACAGGGTCGAAAGCTGCCGGTCCGCTATGGGTAGAATACCAGCCGTTTCAGGGCGGCAGGACTGACTGCGCCGCCGGCTCGCTCACCTGTCCCAACGGGAAAATCAGGCCGGTCGGGCCAGCTCCCGCGCGAGGCGTGCACAAACCCCGACAGCCTTGGCGCGGGCCTCTTCGACGCGCGCATGGACGAGGTTCTCGTCGACCCCTTCGAAGATGGATTCGAAATGGACATGGTCGGGCGTGTCCATCCAGAAGGTCCGCGCCAGATAGCCGTCGAAGATCGTCTGCAGCGAGAGCCAGGCCCCCTGCGCATCGAGCCAGTCCTTTGTCGATCCCGAAGAGGTGAAGGTCAGCAACTGCTTGCCGCCAAGCAGTTCGTGGGTCGGCTTGTGCAGATGCGCAGCCCTTGTCGGCCCGGAAAAGCCGGCGCCGAACACGCGCTCGATATAGCCCTTGATCATCGCGGGCGGCGCGCCGAACCAGATCGGATAGACGAGCACGAAAATGTCCGCGCCGCGCAACTCCTCAAGCTCGGCCGCGACGTCCGGCGACGGCGTGAACGCGCCGCCGGTCGGTCGCTCCGCCGCCTTGAGAACCGGATCGAAACCAAGGCGATAGAGGTCGCGAAGGACTGCGACCTGGCCACGGGCGGCAACGGTCTCGCTATAGGCGCGGGCCACCGCCATCGTGAAACTGTCCGCGTCGGGATGGGCGACGATCACGGCATGCTTTGCCTTGCGCGCGTTCATAGCCGGATCTGCAGTCATGCTTGCCTCCTGCTGCCTCGGGGCGACGGCATCGGCCGTCGCCAAACAGACTGGGCCGGATATCCGGTTTAGCACTCCGTAACAGTACGTGCACGGACGCCAGGCGCGAAACTGCCGGGGCGGCGTCGCGACCGGCCGGAGGTTGCGGCGATCGACGAGCGACGGCAGAAGCCGCCGAACGCTAGCTCGCCCGGCGTTGCCCGCCGACTTCGGCGATGCGCGGCGGCGCCATCTCCAGCATCGCCCCGTCGTCGATCAGCACGCGAACGCGCCGATTCGGGAAATCGATCGAGACGCGGGAGAAGAGCTGGAGCGCGTCCATGCCGAGCAGCAAGGCCGGCCGGTTCATCAGCCCGAGCTGGCGGAACGGATGCACGTCGGAAAAGGCGATCGGCAGATTGTTGACGTCCAGCCCGCCGACGCGGATCCGGCGGGCGAAGCCATATTCGGCCGAGATCACCCCGCCAGTGATGCTCATCATGCGGATGGGTGCGATCTGGCGGAGGCGGTTGCGGCGGGCGAGCGCGTTGCGCAGCGCCATATTGCCGACACTGACCGCCGAGCCCGTATCGATGATCACCCAGACACGCTGGCCGTCCACCGCGGCATCGACGAGGACGAGGCGGCCGTAGAGGCTGCGCCCGGTGACCACGACCGTATCGGCGTCCGGCCAATGCTCCTCGGGCCCGCGCGCGGGCGTCACCGTCATCTGGCGATGCTTGAAATCGAAGGTGACGCGCTGGCGCTGCAGCGTGTCGACGCCGAGAATGCCGGAGGCGCCGAGATTCTCGCGGGACAGAGCCGGGGCATGAATCGCGTCGGTCGTGCGGTTGCCGACCTGCAGCGCCGGGATCACCACGGTCGCGATCTGGCTGACCTCGCTCATCGAATGGACCCAGACGGTCCGCCCCGGCTGCAGCGAAAGCCTGCGCGCCAGCTCGGAAGAGATCACGGTCCGTTCGGCGCCGGTATCGACGATGAACGGGAAGGGCCCCTGGCCGGAAATGTTGACCCCGACCGTCATCCGCTCGTCGACGTCCCGGCCAGTGCCGAGCGTCTCGGCCTGCTGCTGGTCGAGCTGGCTCGGCGGCGTGACGACGGGCGGCGGCGCATTGTCCTGCGCGGCGCCGGGGCCCGCCAGTGCGGCGATCCCGATCAATCCGGCCAGCAGCCGAACCTGATACCGTCCCACCATCTTTCCTCTCCTATTCGCGGAGCAGGGTAAAGCAGCAGAAGCAAAAAGCGAATTCCGTTCGACGAACGGCGCGTGGGCTTAGACCACTGCCATCGCCCGCTCACGCAGACGCTCGACCGCGGCGGCGTGGATGCCGGGCGTGGCGACGAGCACGCCGAAGGCCTCGCCCGAGGCGGTGTTGAAGGCGAGCGGCTGGCCGAGCGCGCCCGTCACGGTCGCGCCGGCCTCCTCGGCAATCAAAGCGGCGGCGGCAATGTCCCACTCGAAGCCCCAGCGCAGGGTCGCCAGCAAATCCGCCTCGCCGGCCGCGACCATGGCGATGCGGAGCGCGATCGAATTTGGCTTGGCGACCGGGACCAGATCCCGGTCCACCTTCGGCAAGGTGTCGGCGGGCACGCGCGCGCCGGCCAGCTCGGCGCGGGGGCTGACCCGCAGCTTCTCGCCGTTGCGCCAGCTGCCCCGGCCCCGCGCCGCGGTCCAGAGCTCGTCCCGCATCGGCGCGGCGAGCACGCCAAGCACCGGCACCCTGTCCTCGACCAGGGCGATCGAGACGCACCAGCCCGGCCGGTTACGCAGGAAATCGCGGGTGCCGTCGATCGGATCGACCACCCAGAGCCGCCGCCGCTCGATCCGGTCGCTGTCGTCCAAAGTCTCCTCGGACAGCCAGCCGGCCTCGGGATCGAGTGCGCCGAGTTGCTCCTGCAGGAAGGCATCGACCGCCAGATCGACCTCGCAGACCGGATGGCCGGGGACCTTCTCCCAGGTCTTGTAGTCGGTGCCGCAACGGGCGGCGGCAATCCTGCCGGCTTCCGTGGCGATATCGGCGATTCGTTCAAGCACCGGCGACCGTCATCCCGTCCACCCGCAGCGTGGGAACGTTCACCGCGCGGCGATGCTCCAGATCGTTCGCCGGGGCGAGCGCGCGGAACATGTCGACGAGGTTGCCGGCGATGGTGATCTCGTCGACCGGCTCGGCAAGCGCGCCGTCACGGATCACGAAGCCGGAGGCGCCGCGGCTGTAATCGCCGGTCACCGGATTGACGCCGCTGCCGATCATCTCGGTGACGTAGAGGCCGAGCTTCACATCGGCCATCAACTCCGCCGGGCTCAGGGCGCCGGCCTCCAGATGGACATTGGTCGCGCCGACGCCGGGCGCGCCGCCGACCCCGCGCGTGGCGTGGCCGCTGGTCTCGAGGCCGAGCTGGCGGGCGGCGGCGGCGTTGAGCAGCCAGCCGGTCACCTTGCCGCCGTCGATCAGCCGCGACGGGGCGGTGGCCACGCCCTCGCCGTCGAACGGCTTGGACTTGAGCCCGCGCAGGCGATGCGGATCGTCGCAGATGACGATCGAGCTGTCGAACAGGGCTTCGTCCTCGCGGCCGAGCAGGAAGCTCGTGCGCCGGGCGATGGCCGAGCCCGCCATCGCGCCGAGCAGCGCGCCGATCAGGCCGCCGCCCACGCGGGGATCGAAGAAGACGGGCATCACGCCACTCGCCAGGGTGCCCGGATTGAGCCGCTGCACCGTGCGCTCGGCGGCGAGGCGGCCCAGCGCTTCGGGGGCGTCGAGATCGGCGTAGAAACGGGTGCTGTGGCTGGCGCTGTCGCGCTGCATGAGACCGCCCTCGCCGCCGATCACGCTGGCATAGGCGCCATAGCCGGAGGTCGAATAACCGCGGCAGAAACCGTGCGAGGTGGCGAGCGCGATGACGGTGCGCCCGGCGCTCATCCCCGCGCCCTCGCTGTTGGTGATGCCGGCAACGGACCGCGCCGCTTCCTCGGTGGCGAGCGCGCGTTCCTTGAGCTCGACCGGCGTGGGATCGGCTTTGTCGTCGGCAGCGAGATCAGGCGGCGCGCCCTGCAGCAGCCGGTCCTCCGGCGCGAGGCCGGCATAGGGGTCCTCCGGCGCCTCCCGCGCCATGGCGACGGCGCGCTCCACCAGGGCGGCGAGCGCATCGGTGGAGAGATCGGAGGAGGAAACGCTGGCCGAGCGGCGGCCGACGAAGAGGCGGAGGCCAATTTCCTCGCCCTCGGAGCGGGTCACGTCCTCCAGTTCGCCGAGGCGCACCTGCACCTCGGTCGCGGCATCGCCGATATAGAGGACGTCGGCCGCATCGGCCCCGGCTTTTCTGGCGGCGTGGATCAGGGCGCCGGCGCGCCCTTCCGCCTCACTGACGCTGAGCATCGGGGCGACGTAGAGCCTTGGCGATGAAAAGCAACCCGGCGGCCCGGCTCACGCGGTCCCGACAACATAGCAGGCGGCGAACATGAGCAGGCCGGCCACGCGGTTGGAGCGGAATTTGGCGAGCGCGTCGGCGCCATCCTCGGACTTCAGCGTCGCGACCTGACCGAGCAGGTGCAGGCCCATCGGCAGCAAAGCGAGCGAGGCGTACCATTCCTGCCGCACGGCGCGGATCGCCAGCGTCCACTGGATGAGGGCGAGGAGGTAGCAGAGGAAGATGCCAAGCCGCGCATGCTTGCCAAGCGCCAGCGCCGAGGATTTCACGCCCACGAGCGCGTCATCCTCCTTGTCCTGCAGGGCGTAGATCGTGTCGTAACCGATCACCCAGAAGACCGCGCCGCCCCAGAGCCAGAAAGCGGCGGCATCCATCCGCCCGGTCACGGCGGGCCAGCCGACCAGGGCCGCC
This sequence comes from Allosphingosinicella sp., assembly GCA_044225925.1. Taxonomy (GTDB): domain Bacteria; phylum Pseudomonadota; class Alphaproteobacteria; order Sphingomonadales; family Sphingomonadaceae; genus Allosphingosinicella. The sequence continues at coordinate 50,796 of JBGAHY010000005.1, read as the reverse complement.
CAGGAAAAGACCAGGCCGAGCCAGGCCTGCGGCCACCAGGTGATGCGCTTCATGAAGGGATAGGCCGCGACGAGGGCGAGGCTGATCAGCGCCACGATCTGCGCGGTGCGCTGCAGCTGGAGCAGCACGACGAGGCCGATCAGGCTCATCGCCACCAGCAGGGCCCAGGCGCCCTTCAGCGAGGCGCGGCCGCTGGCGAGCGGGCGGAGGCGGGTGCGCTCCACGCGCCGGTCCAGATCGCGGTCGATGATGTCGTTATAGACGCAGCCGGCGCTCCGCATCGCCCAGGCGCCGAGCGCCAGCCAGGCGATCAAAATCCAGCCGTCCAGCTCACGACCCGTCGCCGGCGCCATCCCCGCCAGCGCCACGCTCCACGCCCCCGGCCAGAAGAGCAGCCAGGCGCCGATCGGCCGGTCCAGCCGGATCAGGCTCGCATAGGGCCGCCACGCCGCCGGCAAGGCGCCGATCAGCCCGCGCCGCTCGCTGTCGGGGACGATGTCGGTGGCCGCTTCCATTCGAAACCCCTACCCGTTCGGGCTGAGCCTGTCGAAGCCCTCTCCTGCTGTTCCCGGAAGAAGAAAGAATGGCCTTCGACAAGCTCAGGCCGAACGGTATTGGAATGGCATGACCGGCTCCACTCCCGCCTGGCCACCGCATAGCCTGCCACGTCTCTATGTCGACGAGACGCTGGCCTCGGGCGCGGCGGTCACGGTGGACGGCAATTATCTCGCTTCGGTCCTGCGGCTCGGCCCGGGCGACAAGGTGAAGCTGTTCGACGACCGCACCGGCGAATGGCTGGCCGAGATCGTCGAGGCGGGGAAGAAGCGCGTCATCCTCCATGTCGGCGAACGGCTGCGCGAGCGGGAGGCGGTGCCGGACCTCTGGCTGACCTTCGCGCCGGTGAAGCGCGGGCGGATCGACTGGCTGGTGGAGAAGGCGACGGAGCTTGGCGTCGCGCGCCTGCTTCCCGTGATCACGCGGCGGACGATCGTCGACCGGCTGAACCTCGAACGGCTGCGCGCCCATGCAATCGAGGCGGCGGAGCAATGCGAACGGACCGCCCTCCCCATCCTCGGCGAACCGCGCAAGCTCGATGCCGTGCTGAAGGACTGGCCCACAGATCGCGCCCTCTATTTCGCCGACGAAGCCGGCGGCGACGCCTTTGCCCCGGCCCCCGGCCCCGCGGCGATCCTGATTGGGCCGGAGGGCGGCTTCACCGACGAGGAGCGCGCCGCGATCCGCGCGCTTCCGCAGGCCCGCCCGGTCTCGCTCGGCCCCAGGATCCTCCGCGCCGACACCGCCGCGCTCGCCGCCATCTCGCTCTGGATGGGCGCCGCCGGCGACTGGTCCCGGCACGGTGAACGATAGAATTCGCTTATAGGTGGCTTATCGAAACCGGCTGGCGGCGCTTCATCGCCCTCGCTAAAGCCGCGCCGATGACGACCCATATCGACACCGGCAAGGCCGAACGCACGATCGAAAGCCGCGATGACCTTCTCGCCGTCTTCGCGAAAGGCGAGAAGCCGCGCGAAGCGTGGCGGATCGGCACCGAGCACGAGAAGTTCGTCTATCGCTGCGCCGATCACCGCGCGCCCTCCTATGACGAGCCGGGAGGCATCCGTGACCTGCTGAACGAGCTTCAGCATTATGGCTGGGAGCCTGTCATCGAGCAGGGTCACGTCATCGCGTTGACCGGCCCGGACGGCGCGGTCAGCCTGGAGCCGGCGGGGCAGCTGGAGCTTTCCGGCGCGCCGCGCGAGCATCTCCACCAGACCTGCGCCGAAGCGGCCCGCCATCTCGACCAGTGCAAGGCGGTGGGCGAAAAGCTGGGCGTCTGCTTCCTCGGCATGGGCATGTGGCCGGACAAGACCCGCGCCGAGCTGCCGGTCATGCCCAAGGGCCGCTACAAGATCATGCTCAACTACATGCCGAAGGTCGGCACGCTCGGCCTCGACATGATGCTGCGCACCTGTACCATCCAGACCAATCTCGATTACGCCTCGGAAAGCGACATGGCCCGCAAGTTCCGCGTCGGCCTCGCCCTCCAGCCGCTCGCCACCGCGCTCTTCGCCAATTCGCCCTTCACCGAAAGCAAGCCGAACGGCTTCCTCTCCTTCCGCAGCCACATCTGGTCGGACACCGATCCGGACCGGACCGGCATGCTGCCCTTCGTGTTCGAGGACGGCTTCGGCTATGAGCGCTATCTGGACTTCGCGCTCGATGTGCCGATGTACTTCGTCTACCGCGACGGCCTCTATCACGACGTCGCCGGCAAGAGCTTCCGCGATTTCCTGGACGGGCGGCTGGAAGGCTTCGAGGGCGAAAAGCCGCTCGTGTCGGACTTCACCGACCATCTCTCCACGATCTTCCCCGAGGTCCGGCTCAAGTCCTTCCTCGAAATGCGCGGCGCGGATGGCGGGCGCTGGGGGAAGATCTGTGCGCTGCCCGCGCTCTGGGTCGGCCTGCTTTATGACGATGCCGCGCTGGATGCCGCCTGGGACGAGGTGAAGCACTGGTCGCTCGACGGGCGCCAGCGCCTGCGCGACGCGGTCCCGGCCGAGGGCCTGAAGGCCCAGACACCGGACGGCGAGAGCCTGCTCGAGCTCGGCAAGCGCGTCATCGCCATTGCCGAGGCCGGGCTCAACGCCCGCGCCCGGCTCAACGCGGCCGGCGACAATGAATCGGGCTTCCTCGATCCGCTGCGGGAAATCCTCGCCGCGGGCCGCACCCCGGCCGAGCGCCTGCTCGATCTGTACAATGGTGAATGGGCGGGCGATATTTCCCGCATCTACGCGGAGCAGAGCTTCTGATGAGCGATCCCCGTTTCCCGAACCGCCGCACCCTCTATCCGGAGATCGAGCCCTATCGGACCGGGCGACTCGACGTCGGCGACGGCCACAGCCTCTATTGGGAGCAATGCGGCAATCCGCAGGGCAAGCCGGCGGTGATGCTGCATGGCGGGCCGGGCGCAGGCTGCAGCCCCGATCATCGCCGCCAGTTCGATCCCGAGCGCTACTGCGTCACCCTGTTCGACCAGCGCGGCTGCGGCCGCTCGACGCCGCATGCGAGCCTCGAGGCCAACACGACCTGGCATCTGGTCGACGACATCGAGCGGCTGCGCGAGCATGTCGGCGTCGACAAATGGCTGGTCTTCGGCGGCTCCTGGGGCTCGACGCTGGCGCTCGCCTACGCCCAGACCTATCCGGCACGGACCAGCGAGCTGATCCTGCGCGGCATCTTCCTCTTCCGCCAGAAGGAGCTGGACTGGCTCTACAGCTTCGGCGCGTCGGAGGTTTATCCGGACAAATGGGGCGACTTCCTCGCCCCCATTCCGGAGGCCGAGCGCGGCGACATGTCGCTGGCCTATCAGGCGCGCCTCACCGGCGCCGATGCGGGGGTGAAGCTGGCAGCGGCCAAGGCATGGAGCAAATGGGAGGCGGAGACCGTCACCCTGCTCCCCGATCCGCATGTGATCGACGAGCATACGAGCGACGATTTCGCGATCGCGATCGCCCGGATCGAGAACCATTATATGGTCAACAAGGGCTGGCTCGAGGAAGGGCAGCTGCTCGCCAATGCGCACCGGCTAAAGGACATTCCGGGCGTGATCGTGCAGGGCCGCTACGACATGTGCACGCCGCCAGTTTCCGCCTGGGACCTGAAGCAGGCCTGGCCGGAAGTGGAGCTGAACATCATCCCCGATGGCGGCCATCTGTTCACCGAGCCGGGCGTCCTCGACGGCCTGATCCGCGCCCTCGACCGCTTCGCCGGCAAATAGCCCGGGAGACGGCACCGCCTACGTAGCAACACGGATAGCGGGCCCCGCCGCTTTCCTTTCAATCGGCTTGCGGGCCTGTTCATTTCGCCGCAACATCGAACGGTCTATCGATGAAACAGCACGGTTCATCGTGCCAACGATTTCGACGGGGAGTTACCTCAATGCGGAAATTCTGGACTGCTTCGGTGGCCGCGATGGCGTTCACCTTCATGGCCGCGCCGGCCTCGGCGCAACAACCCTGGTCGGTCTCCGGAGAGATCACCAACGACGATGCGGGCGGCACCGGCCCGCATTACGACAATCACACGATCCATCTGGAGGCAGGGACGCGCTACCGGATCTCGGTGGACTCCACCGCCTTCGACGCGGTCGCCCGGCTGTTCCGCGCTGGTTCCGACGAGCCGGTCGCGGAGAATGACGATGGCGACGGCCTCAACCCGCGCCTGAACTACACCCCGACCGAGAGCGGCGACTATACGCTCCGCGTTGTCGGCTTCGCTGCCGAGGGCCGCGGCGCCTATACGGCGAGCCTCGCCACCCTGCCGCCATTGCCGCCGGGCCAGCCCGTGCCCTGGTCGACCAACGGCCGGATCGACAATGACGACGCCCGCGATGGCGCCGAGGGCGCGCATTATGACGAATATGCGCTCCACCTCGAGGCCGGGCACCGCTACACGATCAAGGTTGAATCCACGGCCTTCGATACGATGGCGCGCCTGTACCGGGCCGGCGAGGACAACACCGTCGCGGAAAATGACGATGGCGGCGACGGCACCAACTCGCGCATCTCCTTCGTCCCCGAGGCGACCGGCGACTTTACCTTGCGGGTCTCCCCGCTCGCCAATGACGGCCATGGCGCCTATCGCGCCAGCGCCGAAATGGCGCCGCCGCTGCCGGCCCCGCTGACCCAGTTCCAGCGCATGTCGGCGATGACCTTCCGTGTCTATGAGGGCGCGCTCACCAATTCCGACGGCGAGGGCGGCTCGAATGGCGCCCGCGTGGACGACTATCTCGTCCATTTCGACCGGAACCAGGAGCGGCTGATCATGCTCGACTCGCCCGGCGGCGCGTTCGACACGGTGGTGCAGGTGCTGCATGCGAACAATCGCGAGGCTGAGCCGCTCGCCAGCAATGACGACAGCGGCGGCACGCTGAATTCGCTGCTGCAGTACAAGGCGGAGGAAGCGGGCGACTATATCATCCGCGTGACCTCCTTCTCGGCGGAGGGCCGCGGCCGCTACCGGCTCCGGGTCAGCGAATAGGATTGAAGTAGTCATCCCGGCGGAAGCCGGGATGACTATTTGGGTTATTCCGCGGCGACGGGGCCGGCTTCAGGCTGGTCCCGTCGTTCGCTGCCGGCACCTGGCTTCAATGAGGCCAGTAAGCGCGTGACGGGGCCGTTCCGGTCCATCCACGCGCTATATTCGACATAGGCCGGATCCTCGGAGAGATGCTTCTCCTCGGTCTTCGCCCGCCAGTAATAGACCCCGCTCACCATCGCCAGGATCGCGGTATTGCGGATCATGTCGACATAGGAGCCGGTCGTCGCCAAGAACGGCAGGGCCGACATCCACCAGAACAGGTTCTTCGAGACATAGGCCGGGTGCCGGGTCAGCGCATAAGGCCCGTTGGTCAGCACGCCCCGGTGGGTGAGGTTCGAGAAACGGATGCCGAAGGCCACGGTCGCCCAGGCGTAGATGCCGGTGAGCACGACCATGATCGCGCCCCAGACCGCCATCACGAGCGGATAATTTTGCAGCCAATAGGTCCAGTCCGCGCCGCCCTGCCCATAATTGAGCGGGCCGCCGTCGCCCATCAGGATGAAGGGCGGGTAGCAAATCAAGGCCGCCATCCAACCGGCGGCGAACGGATTGGCGCGGCGGATATGGGCGTCGAGCGGCTTCAGCGTCAGCACATAGCCGACCGTGGCGAAGGTGACGTCGATCATGAACATGACCGCGATCAGCCAGTTCGCCGCCGCCACCGGGCTCTGCGTGATCCGCTCAGGCGTGGCGGCGATCGTCTCCCACCAATTGCCCGGCACGATCGAGATCATGAAGGCCAGGAAGAAGCCCTTCACCGCCCAGGCCCGGTAGAAATCGTGGAGCTGGTTCCGGTCGGTCCGGTCGGTCCGGCCGATCAGCAGCTGGCCGAAATGCCAGGCGCCATCCTTCGGCTCCTTCAGCCGCCGGTCCAGCCAGAAGACATAGGGCACGGAAAGGATCAGCATCGGCACGATGCCGTAGCCGAGCACATACATGGAGAAGAGATACTGGCCGTCCCAATACCAGCGGCCGATGCAGTAAAGCGTGCCGATGACCGCCCAGATGCCCCAGAGGCCGGCGATCTTGGCGATGCTGACATCGGCGATCTCGCGGAGCTTGCGCGGCGGGCTGTCCCAGTCGATCCCGGTCGAGGGATTGCGGTGCACCTTGTCGACGAGCAGGGCCCAGAGCACCATCGGCAGGCCGCAGGCGACGAGGGCGCAGAGCCCGGCCAGCGGTCCGGCCATGCCATAGACCCGCGCCACCACCGTCCAGGCGAACAGGCCGGCCAGGCCGACCACACCGGTCATCGCGCTCACCGCCGATTTGGGGCGGGGATCGTGGAGCCGGGCCTTGGGATCGATCTCGAGCTCGGACGGAAGCGGGGCGTTCATGGCAAACGCCGCCTAAACACAAAGCGTAAGCATCAGGTGAACGCAGGCGCGGGCGCGCCCGCAAGGTCGCAACCCTTAGATTTTGGTGAAAATCCGTTCACCACGCGTGCGGATGAAACGGGGTATCGAGTAAGTACTTCTTAAATCCCTTCGGGTGCAGATTCAGCGCAATCGAAGAGCAGAAGCTCTCGCAGGGAACGGGAAGATGTATTTAGAGGAACGCGTCGTGGAGACAGGCTTCTCCTTTTCGAACGACGTCCCGCAGCCGCCGGACCGCCGTACCGCCGAGCGCCACATCAAGATCCTGCGCGTCGGCACGATCGTCGTCGACGGCCGCCGCGAGCTCTGCCTGATCCGCAACATCTCAGCCGGCGGCGTGATGGCCCATGTCTACAGCCAGCTGACGCCCGGCCAGCCCGTGTCGATCGAACTGAAGACCAGCCAGCCGGTGACCGGCCGCGTGGTCTGGACGCGTGGCGGAAATGCCGGTGTCCAGTTCGACGCCAGCGTGGACGTCGCCGAGCTGCTCGCCGCGCCGCAGGGCGGCGACAATGCCTGGCGGCCGCGCACGCCGCGGGTCGAGATCGACCGGATGGCGACGCTCCGCTGCGGCGCCCGCACCGCCTGGGTCCATGCCCGCGACATCTCGCAGAGCGGCGTGAAGATCGAGGCTGCTGAGGACGAGGCGCCCAAGGCGGGCGAAGCGGTGGTCATCACCCTCGAAGGTTTCCGCCCGATCGCCGGGGTCGTGCGCTGGTCCGCCGACGGCTGCTGCGGAATCAACTTCAACGGTCTCATTCCGTTCGGCGACCTGATCGACTGGCTGAAGCAGAACTAGGACCCTGCTGAAGCGCAGGATCGGGCGCAAAGTCCTTGAAAGCTGGAGCGGGTGAAGGGAATCGAACCCTCGTCGTAAGCTTGGAAGGCTTCTGCTCTACCATTGAGCTACACCCGCTTTCCGGCCGCTTCCCTGCCGGAGGGGCGGCGTGGCGTCAACATTCGCCGCGCCGCTGACCGGCGATGGGACAGTGACCCGGACCGCCGCGCGAGAGGCGCGACACCGGTGTCGATCCGCGCTATGAGAAAGAGGGGAAGACGAGGACTTACCGGGGGATGGCGGGGCTCGAGCGACGTCCAGTACGGCCATCATGAGCGAGGGGCCCGGCGCCACGCCGCCCTTCGAGGCAATCGTTGCCGATTATGGTCCGCTGATTTCGCGCATCGCCTCTTCCTACGAGGCCGATCCCAGCCTGCGCGAGGATCTGACCCAGCAGATCTTCCTCGCCGTCTGGCAGGCGCTGCCCAGCTGGCGCGCCGAATCCTCGCTGAAGACCTTCATCGCCCGGGTGGCCCAGAACCGCTCGATTTCCTTTGTCACCAAGCAGGTACGCCAGGGCCCGGTCGCGGAATTGCCCGAGCGGATCGAAGCCGATGCTCCCAATCCTGAGGAGCATGCGATGCAAATGAATGAACGAAAAATGCTAATGGAAGCAACAAGGCGGTTGCCCCTCCCGCAACGGCAAGTCATCATCCTCGTCCTGGAGGGTTTTACTTATCCCGAAATTGCGGAGATGCTTGAAATCGCGCCCAATGCTTTGGCGCTTCGCCTTTCCCGCGCCAAGGCCGCGCTGAAGGCGATGCTGGAGGGGGGCGAATGAGCGATTTCGATCTCGACCGCCTCGGCGACGTCTGGCGGCAGCAACCCGATCCCGCGGAAATGGAGCGCCTGCAGAAGAGCGCGGCGGCGGTAGCCCGGCGCGCGCGCATCACCCAGGTCGTCGATGTTGTCGCCGCTATCGCGGTGGCCGCAGTGGTGATATTCCTCGTCGCCAGCAATCCCAAGCCCGGCACGGTGCTGGTTGGCGGGGCCGCGATCCTCGTGCTCCTCTACAGCAACATCCGCCTGCGCCGGGTGCGACGGATCGAGCTTGAGCAACTCAGCGGGGGCACGGAGGAGATGCTCGACCAGTCGATCGGCCGGGTGGAAACAACGCTTCGCCACCTCCGCGTCAGCATCATCGCCTTTCCCCTGATGCTGCTATTGGGGGCGCTCGTCGCTTACGTGACGGAGGGCCAGAGGCTCATCGGCGCGGCCAGGGACTGGCCCCTGCGTGGCCTGCTCCTGCCGCTCGGCATCCTCATCATCCTTGGAGTCATCGTCTTCTGTATCCGCTCCGTCGGCCGCGGGCGGAAGGAGCTGGAGCGGCTCCGGGCCATGCGCGAAGCCTACCGCCGGGAGCATGAACCCGGGGTGCTGTGAGCCCGCCATAGAGTAAATGGAATCTGTTCCGCCGTTTAGCAAAGTCTCAACGACTTTCTGGCAAAGGCCTTCCCGTCGAAGTGTCGTAGGGAAGGCAAAGTAATGAACAAGATCAACATCATTGTGGAGGAGCTCCCGGAGCTCGACACCGAAGTCGGGATTGCCGGCTCGGTGAAGCAGCAGGAAGTCGGCGCGATTTTCTGCCTCGGCATCGCCGCGGGAATCGCCATCTATCTGGGCACCTGATTCCTCCAACGAGACCGCGGCCCGGCGCGCGAGACGGGGATCAACCCCGCCGCCGGGCCGGTCGTTTCTGGACAACCGGTGGATTGAAGGATGATTGTCAGCAACGTCCTGAAGGCGTGGACCAGCGATCTCGACGCGCAGCGCGAGACCCAGCAGACCATCGACGCCTTCGGGCATGATTGGAACCACGGCCCCGTCCATCGCCGGTTCGACGACGCCATGGCGTCGCTGCCGGCCTGCTGCACCGCGGAACAAGTCGCCGACACGGTCGCCGCCTTGCTCGCCGACGACAGCTGGGTGGACGCCCTCGTCGCCGCATTGGCGGCGAAAATGCAGGCGGACCCCTTCTTCAATCCGCCCTTTCGCAATCTCGGCAACGAGCTTCATGCGGGCCTGCTCGTCTTCGAGGACGAGAAGGTCTCCATCTCCGCGGGCGTCACCAGCGCGTTGCAGATGGCCACCAAGAAAGACCGCCCGCGCGGCCCCGCGTCGATCGGCTTTACCGGCCAGCTCGGCGTCTATCGCTTCGTGAAATCCGGAGGCGCCACCCTCTCCTTCTGGGAGGCGCCGGCGATCGGCCCCGGCTTCAATGCCGCCGAAGCCGGCGTCTGCCGCCGCACCGGCGAACGGAAGCTCGCGGATGGCGAGACCCTGATCATCGACGGCCGCCGCCAATCCTATGTGATCGAGCATATGCAGAGCAGCTTCGTTCTGCTCCAGGCCTCAATCGCGGTAGAACAGGCGCCGCTCAGCGTCGAATATGACAGCGTGACCGGGGGCTATGTCGGCTGCACCGCGACCGGCGACACCTCGTCCCGCATCCAGATGATCAGCACCCTGCTCCGCAAGCTGGACCATCAGGCCGCCTTTCCGGCGATCGCCGCCTTCCTCGACCATCCAGATTTCTTCGTGCGCTGGCATGTGATGAAGGACCTGCTCGGGCTCGACGTCCATGCCGCCCTCCCGCACCTGAAGCGCATGGCCGCGACCGATCCGCACCCGGAGCCGCGCCGCGCCGCCCGCGCCGTGCTCGATCGGCTCGACCGGCCGGCCGCGTCGCTGCAGGCCGCCTGAGATGCCGCGCATCATCGCCAGCCCCGAGACCGACGCGATCACGCTCCCCGAGCTGATCGAGGCGCTGAACGACCCGCATTTCGAGCCGACCGACGAGGACAGCTTCGCCGCGGCCGGCCCGCTGCTGAAGCGGCTCGCCAACAATCGCGACTTCCTGGCGGAGATCGCGGTCGCCGAGCTCAAGGACCGCTGCCACCGGCAGAGCGCCAGCAACCGCTATTCCAGCCAGGTGATCATGCTGCACCGGGCGAGCGAGAAATATTTCGTCCGGGCCAATTTCTGGCCGAGCCCGCGCGACAGCGTGTTCAAGACGAGCGGCACCTCGCCCTTCTTCTATCACGTGCCGCACGACCATAATTTCTCGTTCCTGACCGTGGGCTATCTCGGCCCGGGCTATTGGAGCGAATATTACGAGTACGACTATGAGCGCGTCACCGGCATTCCCGGCGAGGCGGTGGACCTCAGGTTCATCGAGAAAGCGCGACTCGAGCCCGGCAAGGTGATGCTCTACCGCGCCCATAAGGACGTGCACGACCAGCTGCCCGCCGACGACATGTCGATCTCGATCAACATCATGCACGCCGCCCCGGCGCTGCCCTTCCTCAGCCAGTATCGGTTCGACGTGAAGGAGAAGAAGATTGCGGGCATCCTCAGCCGCAGCTCGGCCGAGGCTCTGCTCGCCCTCGCCGCCCATCATGGCGGCGGCAACGGGCGCGATCTGGTGGAGAGTTTCGCCGCGTCCCATCCGTGCGACCGCATCCAGTTCGCGGCCCTGCGCGAGCTCGCCGCTGCACAGCCGGATGTGGAGGGACAATTGGAGTTTCTGGGGCGCGGCCGGCACAGCGCCGACGCCTTCGTCGCGGCGATGAGCGCGTTCGAGACCGCGCGGCTCACAGCGCACCGGCGCTGGATCGAAGGCTAACCCCTCAGGCGAGTCACCTCGTTGGTGATTCGCTCCTCGATCCAGCCCGGCACCGTCCACCTCAGTCCCGACATTTCGGCGGCCTCGTTCACCGCCTGCTTCGCGCGCACGGCATCATCCGCGGCTTCGAACGCGGTCTCGCGCCAGGGACCTGTGAGGACGGATGTGCGATAGCGATATCGGTGCAAATCAGCTCCTCCCCGTACATTAGTCTCCCGTTAACCGTGAATCTGTCTCCGTTTCGGCGGAAAAATTTGGATAGATCTGCGTCTCGGGCTCTTGCCGGTTGCGTTCGATTTCCTCTGCCGGCTCGGCTAGACCGGAGCCCGCAATGCAAGACGGACTGAAACCCGGCCGGCCCCGCTCGGCTTTGCGCCATTTCCTCGACAGCGAGGCGGCCGGCGGCCTGCTGCTGATGGCGGCGGCGGCCCTGGCGCTGATCGTCGCCAACAGCCCGCTCGGCGACGCCTATCGCCACCTGCTCCACGCCGAGACCGGCCCGGTGCTCGCGCCGAAGCTCGGGCCGATGACCGTCCATTTGTGGATCAACGACGCGCTGATGGCCGTCTTCTTTCTGCTGGTGGGCCTCGAGATCAAACGCGAGTTCGTCGAAGGGCAACTCGCCAGCTGGGAGAAGCGCCGGCTGCCGGTCATCGCCGCCGTCGCAGGGATGGCGGTGCCGGCTTTCCTCTATCTGGCGCTGGCCGGCGGCACGCCCCTGTTGGCGCGGGGCTGGGCGATCCCGGCGGCAACCGACATCGCCTTCGCGATCGCCGTGCTCGCGCTCGCCGGCAGCCGCGTCCCCGCCTCGCTCAAATTGTTCCTGACCACGATCGCCATCGCCGACGATCTGGGCGCCGTCGCGATCATCGCGGTCGCCTATACGGATGCACTGGATTTCACCGCCTTGGCCGGGGCCGCGATCATTCTCCTCGGCCTCTGGGCGATGGGCAAGGCCGGCGTCGCGCGGCTCTGGCCCTATCTCATCGGCGCGGCCCTGCTCTGGTACGCGATCCTCCTCTCCGGCGTGCACGCGACCGTCGCTGGCGTGCTCGCCGCGATGGTCATCCCGCTCGGCCGGGACGAGGGCAGCTCGGTCCTGCACCGGCTGGAGCACGCGCTCTCCCCCTGGGTCGCCTTCCTCGTCGTCCCCTTGTTCGGCTTCGCCAATGCCGGTGTCTCCCTCATGGGCGTGGACCCTGCGTTGCTGCTGTCACCACTGCCGCTCGGCATCGCCACCGGCCTCTTCCTCGGCAAGCAAGTCGGCATTTTCGCCGCCGTCCGCCTCTCCGTCGCCCTTGGCCTTGCCAGCCGCCCGCGTGGCGCGACCTGGCTGCAAATCTATGGCATCGCCCTGCTCTGCGGGATCGGCTTCACGATGAGCCTGTTCATCGGCGGCCTCGCCTTTCCGGGCCATCCGGCGCTCGCCGAACAGGCGAAGATCGGCACCCTCGCCGGCTCCCTGATCTCGGCGTTGGCGGGCTATGCATTGCTCCGCTTCGCGCCCGCCGCGGCAACACCCGCGCGGGCGACGGTGCCGGATCGGGACGAAGCCGACGCAAGCCCCTGACCTCGTTCATAAAAGCGCCACCCACGATGCTTTATCGCTGGCCTTACGGGCGCTGGACCAGTACATCGCGCCCCCGACTTTGGGTGGGGTTTGGTGCGTGGCCTGAGGAAATGCGCGGCCTTGATGGGTCTTGCGGTGAGTGCGTCCGCGCTCGCCCAGCCGGTCACGTCCAGCGGTGGCCAGGCGCAGCCGCCAGCGCGACCGCCTTCGCCCATCCCGGCGCCGCGCCCGTCCGGCTTGACCGTCCCGCCGCGCCCGCGCGAGGCGCCAGCCTTCGCGCCGAGCCCTTATGGGCCGCAGTCCGGCACCCTGCCTGCCCCAACCGGCCGGCCGATGGAGATCGATTTCCGCAACGATCCGGTGCTGCGCCTGCGCCATGTGGAGGCGCGGTTCGAGCCGTTCCGCGCCGCCATCGCCAGCGCAGTCGAGAATCATCCCGGCACGCTCGAAGCGGCAGCGAACGAGGATGAGACCCTCGGAGCGCTGGAGGAGGCCCGCCAGGGCCAGCTCCCGACGGTCGATCTCAACGTCACATCCTATCGGGTGCTCACGCGCAATTTCGCCAATGACCCGTTCAACATCATCGAGCGTTCCCGCCCGCGCCAGCGCACCGACGCCTTGCTCAGCGTGACCCAGACGATCTGGGATTTCGGCGCGACGCAGCGGCGGATCCAGGCCGCAGGCGCGCGGCTCCGCGCGGCCGGGGCGGATCTGGAGGCGCAGGCCGACCGGATCGCGCTCAACGCCATCGCCGCCTGGTATGACGTCTTCGCCTATCGCGCCGTGGTGGCGCTGACCGAGGCCTTTTCGGCCAGCCAGCGGGATCTTCGCCGGGCGATCGAGGTCCGCATCCGCCAGGGCGTCTCCGCCGAAAGCGACCTCAGCCGGGTCGATTCCTACATCGCCCAGGCCGATACCCGCCTGGCCCAGTTCCGCCGCCAGCTGGCCGGCGCCGAGGCGCGCTTCCGCGAACTGACCGGCAATCCGGTCCCTGCCGGGCTGGAGCGGGCGCCAGTGCCGGGCGGAATCGTCTCCAGCCGCGAGCAGGCGATGAGCGCCGCCGCCGGCACCGCCGGCGTGCGGAGCGCCGAGGCGAGCTCGACGGCAAGCCTGCAGGAAGCGCGCGCCGCCCGCGCCGACCGGCTGCCGCAGGTCACCGCCGGCGTCGATGCCGGCCGCTATGGCGTGATCGAGAATTCGGGCGACTATGACGTGCGTGGTCGCGTCGCCTTGCGCTACCGCATTTTCGGCGGCACGGACGCCCGCGCCGAGCAATATGAGGCCCGCGCCCGCGGCGCCGAGGCCCGCGCCACCCGCATCCGCGAGGAAGCGGAGCGCGACGCCGCCATCGCCTGGTCGGACGTCAACGCGCTGGAGGACCAGATCACCGCGCTGGAGGCCTCCTATATCGCTGCCCGGCGCTCCCGCGACGTGACCGCGGAACGGTTCCGCGTCGCCCGCGGCACCCTGTTCGACGTGGTCGCGGCCGAAGACGCTTATTTCGAAAGCGCCACCGCCTTCATCCAGGCGCTCTCGGAATTGGACGCCGCCCGCTACGTCCTGCTATCGCGGATGGGCCGGTTGCTCGACATATTGGAAGTCGATCCCGATCGGCTCAGAGGTGAAGGTTGAGCGACGAAAGACTCATCAAGGTCCCGGAGCCCCGGCTTGCCCCTTGGCTGATGGACCCGATGCGCGCGAACAAGTCGACCTATTGGAAGGTCGCGATCGCCGCCGTCGTCATCAACATTTTCGGCCTGCTGACCTCCCTGTTCACGATGACGGTCTATGACCGCGTCGTGCCGAACAACGCGACGTCCTCGCTGGTCGCGCTCACCATCGGCTTCGGCATCGTCGTCATCTTCGATTTCGTGCTCAAGCTGCTCAGGGCCTATTTCGTCGACCATGCCGGCGCGCAGATCGACCGCGACATCGGCGATGCGGTGTTCGAGCGGATGCTGGCGATGCGGCTCGAACTGAAGAAGGGCTCGACCGGCGCGCTCGCGGGATTGATGCGCGAGCTTGAGGCGCTGCGCGACTTCTTCGCCTCGGCGACGCTCACCGCGGTTGTCGACGTGCCTTTCATCATCCTCACTTTGCTCATCGTCTGGGTCATCGGCGGGCCCGTGGTGCTCGTTCCCGGCCTGATGGTCCCTCTGGTCATCCTGGTCGGCTGGCTCACCCACCCGGCGCTGGAGCGCCTCTCCGCGCGGGCGATGGGCGAGGGCCTGCAGAAACAGTCGGTGCTGGTCGAGACGATCGGCGGGCTGGAGACGGTGAAGACGGCGGGCGCGGCGCCCCTGCTGACCAAGCGCTGGCGCAAGGCGGTGGAGCAGCATTCGGACAGCTCGCTCCGCCAGCGCCTCGTCGCCTCGATCGGCGTCACCTTCGCGACCTCGGCCGGCACCATCTCTTATGCCGGCGTCGTCATCGTCGGCGTCGGCCTGATCGCCGAGCGCGAACTGACCATGGGCGGCCTGATCGCCTGCTCGATCCTCGCCGGCCGCGCGATCGCGCCGCTGGCGCAGATTTCGCAATTGCTCTCCCGCATCACCTCGACCCGCACTGCCTACCGGCAGATCAACGAGATGATGAAGATGCCACCCGAGGGGCCGGAAGGCGACGCGCTCAGCCTCTCCAGGGTCGAGGGCAAGGTTGAGTTCCGCAATGTCGGCTTCCGCTATCCGGGCGCGCCGGAGCGGGCGCTGGACGGGCTCAGCTTCACCGTCGAGCCGGGCGAGCATGTCGCATTGCTCGGCCGGGTCGGCTCCGGCAAATCGACCATCGCCCGCCTGATCCTCGGCCTCTATCCGCCCGAGGAAGGGCTGATCATGGTCGACGGGACCGACATCCGTCAGCTCGATCCCCGGGCGCTGCGCGCGCAGATCGGCGCGGCGATGCAGGAAAGCGTGCTGCTGACCGGCTCGGTGCGCGAGAATATCTCGCTGGGCCGCGCCACGGTGAGTGACGAGGAATTGCTCCGCGTCTCCCAGATTTCCGGCACCCACTCCTTCATGGGCCAGATCGCCAATGGCTATGATCTGCGCCTCGCCGACCGCGGCGAGGGCCTGTCGGGCGGGCAGCGCCAGTCCATCTCCATTGCCCGGGCGCTGGCCGGGAAGCCGCCGATCGTGTTGCTCGACGAGCCCTCGAGCGCGATGGACGCGCAGACCGAGGGCGCACTGATCCAGCGGCTGCAGGAGGAATTGAAGGGCCGCACCACCATCCTGATCACCCACCGCCCGCCTTTGCTGGCGCTCGCCCAACGGATCATCCTGCTGGATCAGGGCAAGATCGTCTCCGACGGCCCCCGCGATACGGTGCTGAAGCAAATCATGCGCCCGCAGGCAGCAGCTTAGGCTATTTAGGCGTTTAAGAGCTTAGGCAGTATAGAGCGCCACATGCACGGCACGCATCTCGAAGATCTGACGACCAGGCTGAAGCCCAAGGCGGCTTCGAGCCTGCTGTTGTGGATCATCGTCGCGTTCGTGATCGCCTTTTTCGTCTGGGCCGGTTTCACCGAACTGGACCGGACGGTGCGCGGCCAGGGCCGGGTGGTGCCAAGCTCGCAGCTGCAGGTGGTCTCCAATCTCGAAGGCGGCGTCGTCCAGGACATTCTCGTGCGCGCCGGCCAGGTCGTGCGCCAGGGCGACGAGCTGATCCGGCTGGACCGCACCGCCTCCGGCGCGGAGCTGGGCAGCGGCTCGGCCATCCTTCTTTCCCTCCAGATCAAGATCGCCCGCCTGACCGCCGAGGTGACCGGCAGCGCGCCGCAATATCCCGCCTCGAGCGATCCTGCCGTCGCAGACCAGATCCGGGTCGAGCAGGCGTTGCACGCGGCGCGGATGGCGAGCCTGACCGCCATCACCAATGCTGGTCAGGCGCGCATGGGGCAGGCCAGCCGCGCCATCGGCGAGGCCGAATCTACCTATCAGTCCCGCGTTTCCGCCTATCGCCAGCGCCAGCAGGAGGCGACGCTGATCCGTCCGCTCGTCGAACGCGGCATCGAGCCCCGGCTCAGCCTGGTCCAGGCCGAAGCGGCGGCGAGCATCGCGCAGAGCGACATGCAGGCGGCCAGCGAGACGATTGGCCGCGCCCGCCAGGCGCTCGCCGAGGCGCGCTCGCAAATGGCTCAGCAGAGGGAGGAATGGATGTCGCAATCGGGCACCGAGCTCGCCACTGCACAGGCCGAATTTGCCTCGCGCCAGCGGGCCTTGCCGGCGCTTGCCGACCGCGCCCAGCGCACCGTGCTGCGCGCACCTCTGGCCGGGCGGATCAACCGGGTTCTCATCAACACCCGCGGCGGCACGATCCGCCCGGGCGAGCCGGTGGTCGAGATCGTGCCCTCGAACGAGAGCCTGGTGATCGAGGCGCAGGTCCGCCCGTCCGACATCGCCTTCGTCCGCATCGGCCAGCCGGCCCATGTCGCGATCACCGCCTATGACCGCTCCGTCTATGGCGTGCTCGACGGCACCGTCACCACCATCTCGCCCGACGCCACCGTCAACGAACGCACCGGCGAGAGCTATTACACGGTGAAGGTCAGGACGAACGTCAACTATCTGCGCGACAATGACGGCCGCCAGATGCCGATCGGCGTCGGCATGACCGCCGAGGTCGACCTGCTCGGCGAGAAGCGGACGATCCTCCAGTACATCCTGTCGCCGATCGCCCGGCTCGGCGAGACGGCGCTCAGGGAGCAGTAGAGGCCAGCACTTCCGCCAGCGCGGTTGAGGTGGCCGGGATCGGCAAGGCATGCGCGTCCCGGTCGAGGATCGCGGCGAGCGCGGGCGGCGGCGCGATCGGGTGGCCGATCAAGGGCTCCACGATGTCGGCGAATTTGTACGGGTGCGCGGTCGCGCAGAGCAGCCATGGGCGCGCGGCCCTGGCCTCAGGCCCAAGCCGTTCATAGGTTTCGGCGGCGGTCGCCGAATGCGGGCACCAGATATAACCAGATGCACGCGCTTCCGCGGCGATCCGCGCCCGGATCGCTTCGTCGTCGACCAGTTCGACCGCGACCTCCTCCAGATCGAGTGCCGCGAGCCGCTCGAAATTGCTCGGCGCGCCGACGTCCATCGCATTGGCGATGGTGGCGACGGCGGGGCGGGGTTGGTAATACCCGCTCGCCGTCCACTCGGCCAAAGTCCGATTGGCATTGGTAGCGAGAATGATCGGCCCGACCGGCAGGCCCATCGCCCGGGCGTAGAGGGCGGCGAAGCCGTGGCCGAGATTGCCGGTCGGCACGATCAGGCCTGGCTTCGCGCCGGTCCCGGCATGGACCCGCGCCGCCGCCCAACCGAGATAGGCCATTTGCGGCAGCAGGCGGCCGAGATTGATCGAATTGGCCGAGGTCAAATGATGCCGCGCCGACAAGTCCGCATCGGCGAAGGCGGCCTTCACCAGACGCTGGCAATCATCGAAATCGCCGTCCACCTCCAGCGCCAGCACCGGCGCATCCCAACAGCCGAGCTGGTGCGCCTGGAAGGGCGAGACCCGGCCCTTCGGGTAGAGGATCAGGGTGCGGAGGTTCGGCTTTCCCTCCGTCGCCGCGCCCACCGCCCCGCCCGTATCCCCGGAGGTGGCGACAAGGATGGTGAGCGGCTCGCTTTGCCGCGCGAAACAGGCGGCGAGGAAACGCGCCCCGAAATCCTTGAAGGCGCCGGTCGGGCCATGGAACAGCTCCAGCGCCCGCCTGTCAGGCCCCGCCGGATCGGGCGTGACGATCGGCAAGGGAAAGGAGAAGGCCTCGGCGCAAATGGCGGGAAGCGCTCCCTCCAGCACATCGCCCGCAAAGAAGGGGGCGAGCATCTGCGCCGCGAAGTCCGGCAGCGGCAACGCAGCATCTGGCGCAACACTCGGGATCGTCTCGGGCAGATAGAGCCCGCCGTCAGGCGCCGCGCCGTTGCGGATCGCCGCGCTGAGCCCCACCGCCGGCGCCTGCCCTCGCGTGCTGACGAATCTCATGTCTCGAGCCGCACCCCGGCCGAATCCACCCGCGCGCGATAGGCCTTCGCCTCCAGCCCCTCGGAGCGGAACGCCGCGGCCATCGCCATCGCCACAGCGTCGGCGTCCTCCTCAAGCGCCCAGGCGAAGACCGATGGCCCGGAGCCGGAGAAGGAGCAGCCGAGCGCGCCCGCGCCCAAAGCCACTGCCTTCACCGCCGGCAAGGCGGGGAGCAGATGCGCCCGCTGTGGCTCGACCAGAATGTCCTCCAGGCCGGCGCGGATCAACGCCGGGTCGCCGGCCGCACAACCCGCGACGAAGGCGGCGAGCCGCCGGCTATGCTCGACCGCGGTCCGCATCGGCACTTCGGCCTTGAGCAGCCCCCGCGCCGCCCTGGTCTCCGTCTCCGCCGGCGGGTGGAAGAGCAGGGAGACGATCCCGGCCGGCACGCGCAGACGGTGGACCTTGGCCGGCCGTTCCCGCGCGACCAGCACGAGCCCGCCGAACAGGGCCGCTACGACATTGTCCCAGGGCGGCGGGTCGCAGGAGACGCGCTCCCCGGCCAAAGCATAAGGGAGCAACGCCGCAGTCTCGTACGGAAGGGGGAGAAGCGCATTCACCGCCGCCGCCGCCGCCACTGCGGATGCGGCCGAGCCGCCCATGCCGGCGCTCAAGGGCACGCCTTTGTCGATCGAGAGCCGCACGCCGAAATTCGCACCTACCGCGTCCAGCAACGCCTGTGCGGCCGCAAGCGCGGTATTGGTCTCCGGCGTATCGGGGAGGCTCTTCACCAGCCCGCTCACTTTGCCCAGCCTGGCCCCCGGCGCCTTTTCCCGCACCGCCGTCACCCGGTCGCGCGCTGCATCGAAGGCGAGGCCCAGTATGTCGAAGCCGACCCCGACATTGCCGATGCTCGCCGGCGCGCTCGCTATGGCCCCCGTAGCCGGAACCTCGGGCATATCCCCTCCCTCGCCCCTTGACTTCGCTGCCCCCGCACGCCTCAGCTTCAGGCGATGAGCTGGATGCCCTCCTCCTGGCGCGGGAAGCCGGCGCGGCAGCTGCCGGCCTATCCGGATTCGCGGGCGCTGGCGATGGCGGAATCCCGGCTTGCCGAGGCCGCGCCGCTCGCGCCCTTCGCGGAGAGCCTGCTGCTCTCGGCCAGGCTCGCCGTAGTGGCGTCGGGCAAGGGTTTCCTCCTCCAGGGCGGCGACTGCGCCGAGACCTTCGCCGAATTCGGCGCCGACCGCGTCCGCCGCAGTTTCACCCTGCTGCTGCAGATGGCGGCCATGATCGGCGAGGCCCCAATTAGCGAAACAGGCATCGGCGAGGTGGTGAAGGTCGCGCGCCTCGCCGGCCAGTTCGCCAAGCCCCGGTCTGCAGCGACCGAGACGGTGGGTGGCGTCACCCTCCCCTCCTGGCGCGGCGACATCGTCAACGGCGCGGGCTTCGACGCGGCAAGCCGCACGCCCGATCCGGCGCGCATGCTTGAGGCGCATCACCAATCCGAGGTTACGCTCGATCTGCTCCGGGCCTTTGGCGCCGCGGCCTATGCCGACCTGCCGGACATGCACCGCGCCGCGCGGCGGCGGCTCGGCCTCGCGGAGCATGACGATCCCGCCGAACCCGCCGAGACGTTCACCAGCCACGAGGCGCTGCTGCTGAACTACGAGGAGGCGCTCACCCGCCGGGACGAGGCCACTGGCGACTGGTGGGCGACCTCGGCGCATATGATCTGGATCGGCGAGCGCACCCGGCAGCTGGACGGCGCCCATGTCGATTTTGCCAGTGGCATCGCCAACACGATCGGCCTCAAATGCGGGCCAACGCTTACGCCGGACGAATTGCTGCGGCTGATCGACCGGCTCGATCCGGGCAACGGCGCCGGCCGGCTCGTCCTGATCGGCCGCTTCGGCGCGCAGGACGTGGTGAAGCGGCTCCCGGCCCTGATGCGCGCCACCCGTGAGGCGGGCAGCCGCGCTCTGTGGTCGATCGATCCGATGCACGGCAACACCCGGACCGTGGCCGGCCGCAAGACCCGCACCCTCCCCGACATTCTCGCGGAGCTCCGCGCCTTTTTCGAGATTGCCGCGGTCGAGGGCGTGCATCCGGCCGGCGTGCATCTGGAGATGACCGGCGAAGAGGTCACCGAATGTCTCGGCGGCACGTGCGGGCTGCGCGAGGAGGATCTGGGCCGCCGCTACCTGACCCATTGCGACCCGCGGCTGAACGGCGCGCAGGCGCTGGACGTCGCCGCCGAGGTCACCCGGCTGCTTCGCGATGGCGCGCGCGCCGCATCGGATGCGGCATGAGTGACGTGGCGGAGCGAGCCTTGCTGCGCGCGGCCCCCGGCGGGCCCCTCGGCGGCCATGTCGCGGTCCCCGGCGACAAGTCGATCTCGCACCGGGCGCTGATCCTCGGCGCGCTGGCCGAGGGAGAGACGCGGATCGAGGGTCTGTCCGAGGGCGCGGACGTGCTCGCCACGGCGGCCGCCCTGCGCGCGTTCGGGGTGGACGTGAGGCGGACCGGCGAGGGCTGCTGGACGCTACGCGGCGAGGCCTGGTGCAGCCCCGACGCTCCGATCGACTGCGGCAATTCCGGCACCAGCGCGCGCCTGCTGATGGGTGCGGCGGCAGGATTCCCGATCGACGCGGCCTTCACCGGCGACGCCTCGCTCAGCGCCCGGCCGATGGACCGGGTGCTGGCCCCGCTGCGCCTTATGGGCGCCCGGGCAAATGAAGATCGCCTGCCCGTCACCCTTCATGGCGGTGGGCTGCTGGGGATCGATTATCAAAGCCCCCACGCCTCGGCGCAGGTCAAATCAGCCGTCCTCTTCGCCGGTCTCAACACTGCGGGCGAGGTCGCGGTGACCGAGCCCGCGAAGAGCCGCGATCACACCGAGCGTCTGCTCCCCGCCTTCGGCTGCGACGTCGAAGTGGAGGGCAACACCGTCCGCCTCGGCACCAACCGCCGCCTGACCGGCACCGACATCATGATCCCCGGCGACCCCTCGTCCGCAGCCTTTCCGCTGGTCGCGACCCTGCTCGTCCCAGGCTCCGAAGTCACTGTCCACGGCGTGCTGATGAACCCGCTGCGCACCGGCCTCTTCGACACTTTGCTCGAAATGGGTGCAGACCTGCGCTTCGCGAACCGGCGCATGGTCGGCGGCGAGGAGGTAGCGGACGTCACCGCGCGTCATTCGCCACTGCGTGCCGTCAAGGTCCCGGCAGACCGCGTCCCGTCGATGATCGATGAATACCCGCTCCTCGCCGTCGCCGCCGCCTTCGCCACCGGCCGCACGGTCATGCACGGGCTCGGCGAGCTGCGCGTCAAGGAAAGCAACCGCCTCGCCGCGATCGTCGAGGGGCTCGCGCGCTGCGGTGCCCGGGCTGAGGTGGACGGCGACAGCCTGATCATCGACGGCGGCGAGGTCGCCGGCGGCGGCGCCGTGCCGACGCAGGGCGACCATCGTATCGCGATGAGCTTCCTGATTCTCGGCCTCGCCGCGCGGGCGCCGGTGGCGATCGACCGGCCGGAGATGATCGCGACCAGCTTTCCCGGCTTCGCCGCCCTCATGGCCTCGCTCGGTGCGTGCATCGGGACGCCGCGATGAGCATCAACAGCTTCGGCCGGCTGTTCCGCGTCTCCACCTGGGGCGAGAGCCACGGGCCGGCGATCGGCGCGCTCATCGATGGCTGCCCCCCGGGCCTCGCGCTCGGCGAGGCCGCCATCCAGCCCTGGCTCGACAGGCGCCGCCCCGGGGCCGATCCGCTCAGCTCGCCGCGCGCCGAGCCGGACAGGGTCCGCATCCTCTCCGGAACTTATGACGGCCGCACCACCGGCACGCCGATCAGCCTGATCATCGACAATGTCGACGCCCGGTCGGCCGACTATCCCGCCAATGCCCCGCCCCGCGCGGGCCATGCCGACGCAGCCTATGAGGCGAAATACGGCCTCCGCGACCCACGCGGCGGTGGCCGCGCCTCGGCGCGCGAGACCGCGGCCCGGGTCGCCGCCGGCGCGGTGGCGCGGCTGGTTATCCCCGAGGTTCGCATCGAAGCGCGGGCGATCGAGATTGGCGGCGAGGCCGATCCCGCGCTTTGGCCGGATCTGATCGAAGCCGCCCGCGCCGCCGGTTCCTCGCTCGGCGGACTGGTCGAATGCGTCGCGACCGGCGTGCCCGCCGGCTGGGGCGCACCGGTCTATGCGAAGCTCGACGCGGAGCTGGCTGGCGCGCTCATGTCCATCAATGCGGTAAAGGGCGTCGGCATCGGCGCCGGCTTCGCGGCGGCGCGCGCGCGGGGCGAAGACAATGCGGACCCTGGCACCTCCGGCGGCGTCACCGGCGGCATCGCGACCGGTGATCCGATCGTCCTCACCATCGCGTTCAAGCCGCCAGCCTCGGTGCCGTCGCTCGGCGTCACCGGCCGCCACGATCCCTGCGTTGCTCTCCGCGGCGCGCCGGTGGTCGAGGCGATGGTCGCGCTGGTGCTCGCCGACCACAAACTCCTGCACCGCGCGCAATGCGGAGGCGGCGCATGAAGCGGATCGAGGTCGCGCTCGGCGACCGCGCCTATCCGGTGCTGGTCGAAAGCGGCCTGCTCGACCGGGCCGGAGAGCTGCTCGCGCCTTATGCCCGCGGCAAAGGACCGGTGCTGGTCAGCGACGAGACTGTGTGGGCTTTGCAGGGCCAGCGCCTCAACCTCGACGTCCAGCCCATCCTCATCCCGCCTGGCGAGGGCAGCAAGAGCTGGGCGGCGCTGGAGGTATTGCTCGGCCGGCTCGTAGCGCATGGAGTCGAGCGCGGCGATGCGATCATCGCCTTTGGCGGGGGCGTGGTCGGCGATCTGGCGGGCTTCGCCGCGGCGATCCTCAAGCGCGGTTGCCCTTACATCCAGATCCCGACGACCTTACTGTCCCAGGTCGACAGCTCCGTCGGCGGCAAGACCGGGATCAACACTGACGCGGGCAAGAACATGATCGGTGCCTTCCACCAGCCCGCCGCTGTGCTGATCGACCCGCTCTGCCTCGACACCCTCCCGCCGCGCGAGCTTCGTGCTGGCTATGCGGAGGTCGTGAAATACGGCCTCATCGGCGACCCGGATTTCTTCGCCTGGTGTGAGGCCAATGGCGAAAAGCTCCTCGCCGGCGACGCCGCAGCCCGCGAACATGCCATCGCGACCTGCGTCGCCGCCAAGGCCGCGATCGTTGCGGCCGACGAGCGAGAGACGTCGGGACAGCGCGCTTTGCTCAATCTCGGCCACAGCTTCGCCCATGCGCTGGAAGCGGAGACCGGCTTCTCCGATACCCTGCTCCACGGGGAGGCGGTGTCGATCGGCCTGGTCCTTGCCTTCCGCCTCTCCGCCGAACGCGGCCTCTGCAGAGAAGCGGACGCCGCCCGCGTGACCGCCCATCTGGAAAGCGCCGGCCTCCCCACGCGCCTCGATATCGGCACCGGCGCCTCGCTCGCCGCCCATATGGCCAGGGACAAGAAAGCGAAGGACGGTCGCGTCCCGCTGATTCTCGCCCGCGGCATCGGCCGTGCCTTTGTCGACACGTCCATCAGCCTGGACGAGATCGGCATATTCCTCGACCGGCAGCGGTCCCCCGTGCCAATGGGGACCTGATGGACCATTTCCACCTGAAAGACGGCATCCTCCACTGCGAGGACGTGCCCCTCCCCGACATCGCCGCAGCGGTCGGGACGCCGGTCTATGTCTATTCGACCGCGACGATGCAGCGCCACGCCCGCGTCTTCCAGGCGGCAGTCGCGGGCTGCGGCCCGGGCTCGCTCACTGCCTTTGCGGTCAAGGCCAACCCCAATGCCGCCGTGATCGCCACCCTCGCCGCCGAGGGGCTTGGCGCCGACGTGGTCTCGATCGGCGAATATCGCCGCGCGGTGGCCGCCGGGATCGCGCCGGAAAAGATCGTCTTCGCGGGGGTCGGCAAGACCGCGCCGGAAATGGCCGAGGCGCTGGCCGGCGGGCTCTGCCAGTTCAACGTCGAATCCGTCGAGGAAGCGGAGATGCTCTCCGCCGTAGCGACCTCGCTCGGCAAGGACGCGCCCATGGCCTTCCGGGTCAATCCCGACGTCGAGGCCGGCACCCACGCCAAGATCTCGACCGGCGCTTCCTACAACAAGTTCGGCATCGCCATCGCCGACGCACGCGAGGCCTATGCCCGCGCCCGCGCGCTGCCCGGCCTCAAGGTGCAGGGCGTCGGCGTCCATATCGGCAGCCAGCTGACCGATCTCGCTCCGCTCGCCGCCGCCTTCGAAAAGCTCGGGCGGCTGATTGCGGAACTCCGCGCGGCGGGACACGAGATCAGCCATGCCGATCTCGGCGGCGGCCTCGGCGTCCCCTATGACCGGACCTTGCCCATCCCGCCGACCCCCGAAGCCTATGGCGAAATGGCCGCGGCGATCGTGAAGGACTGGGGCGTCCGCCTGATCTTCGAGCCCGGCCGGATGATCGTCGCCAATGCCGGCGTGCTCTTGAGCCGGGTGATCCGGGTGAAGCCCGGCTTCCCCGATCCCTTCGTGATCGTCGATGCGGCGATGAACGACCTGATGCGCCCCGCCCTCTACGACGCCCATCACGAGATCGTGCCCGTCCGCCCGTCCGGCGCGGAGATGAAGGCGAATGTGGTCGGCCCGGTCTGCGAGACCGGCGACACCTTCGCTTTGGGCCGGGAGATGGGCCGGGTCGGCGCCGACGAGCTCGTCGCCTTCCGCACCGCCGGCGCCTACGCCGCGACCATGGCGAGCACCTATAACAGCCGGCCGCTCACCGCGGAGGTCCTCGTCAACGGCGGCGACTGGGCCCTGGTCCGCCCGCGCCAGGAGATCGAGGCCCTGATCGACGCCGACCGGCTGCCGCCCTGGCTGGGCTGAGCGCCTCATCAGAGCCGCCCTGCCCATTTCAAGCACGGCAATTATGTTGAGATCGGGTAGCCAGAGCGTCTCAGGGGCGAGGAAGGCGCCCCATGGCATTCAACTGGCTGGCTCTGACGTTTCTCGCGGCCACGCCGCTCCCGACGGAGGCAGTGCAAAACGACCCGTCTGCGGCGCGCGCGCTCATGGTTTCGCAGGTGCGGACGCAGCTCGAAACCCACGGGATCCATGACGACCGGCGGCGGCGGGCGATCCTCGCGGTGATCGGGAGGCTGCCCAGAGAGGACTTTGTGCCCGAGACTGAGCGGGCGAACGCCTATCGGGGAGAGCCGCTGCCGATCGGCCAGGGTCAGACGATCTCGGACGCCTTCACCGTCGCCTATATGACGCATCGCCTTCGGCTCCGGCCTGCTGACCGCGTGCTCGAAGTCGGAACAGGCTCGGGCTATCAGGCCGCCGTTCTCGCCTCTCTGGTGCACGAGGTGTACACGATCGAAATCGTGCCGGAGCTCGCAACGCGGGCCGCGCAGACCCTTCGCAGCCACGGCTTTTCGAACGTGAACACCAGGACTGGTGACGGCTATCGGGGATGGCCGGAGGCCGCGCCTTTTGACGCCATCATCGTAACCGCGGGAGCCGTCCAAATCCCGCCGGCGCTCATTGCGCAACTGAGGCCCGGCGGCCGGATGATCATCCCCTATGGCCCGAATTGGGCGGAGCAGCAGATGACGCTCATCCGGAAGGATCGCCGCGGGAGACTCAGCGTCGCGTCATGCGGCTGGGTCAGCTTCGTGTCCTTTGTTGGAGAGGCGCAACATATGCCTCCTGGTTCGGCCGGTATTTGGCGGCGAGATCATCCCCGCCGCTGCTTCGAACCGCTGGGAATGACCTTCAGACGCGCTCAACCGCAGGATTTCGAAAGGCACGGCGAATGAGAGCCGCAGCCCGGCGACAGCCCTGATTGACCGGTCGCGATCCTGCAGCAGCGGCCCCCACGGTCGAGACATGTCGGGAAATCAGGGGATGGTGGACAGGGCTGGATTCGAACCAGCGTACGCTAACGCGGGCAGATTTACAGTCTGCTGCCTTTAACCACTCGGCCACCTGTCCATGGAGCCCGGCGTCGGGAAGGCGGTCACATGGCGAAGGACCGCCGCTCTGTCAACGCATTGGCGTGTGCGGAGCTCCCTATCTTGCCCGCCCGCTTCACCCCTCCTAGACCGGCGCCGCAAATAAGGGGTCCTTCATGCGCATCATCGCCTCATTGCTTTCCGCCTCCCTCATCCTCTCCCCCTCCCTCGCGTCCGCCCAGGCGGTGGACCGGGGCGCGATCAACCGGATCATCGATCAGGGGCTGAACCACAGCGAGGTGATGCAGACCGCCGAATATCTGACCGACCGAATCGGCGGGCGGATGACCAATTCGCCGCAGATGCGGCAGGCCGAGCGCTGGACGCAGCAGCGCTTCCGCGACTGGGGCCTCGCCAACGTCCATGCCGATCCGTTCGAATTCGGCCGCGGCTGGTCGGTGAACCATGCCTCGGCGCGGATGACGGCGCCCCGTGCGCTGGACCTGCGCATCATCCCCGTCGCCTGGACGCCCGGCACCAACGGGACGGTCAGCGGCGGCATCGTCGTGGCGCCGATGGACCGGGACCGCGACTTCGACCAGTGGCGCGGGCGCCTCCGCGGCAAGATCGTGCTCGTCACCCGCCCCGACAGCGGCTCCGAGCCCGCCGAGGCGCCCTTCCGCCGCCTGACCGGCGACGATCTCGCCCGGCTCAACGATTATCGCCAGCCCACCAATTCCCCCGCCGCCAACGCCCGCGCCATGCGCACCGCCGAATTCGCCGAGCGCCGCGACGCCTTCCTCGCCAGCGAGGGCGCCCTGCTCTGGGTCCGCATGTCGGCCCGCGACGGCGGCCTGCTCCACGGCACCGGTTACTCCTACCGGGTCGGCGGCACGCCGCGCCTGCCGGGGATCGAGATGGCGGCGGAGGATTATCGGCGGCTCGCCCGCCTCGCGCTCACCGATGCGCCGCCGACGCTCGAGATCATGAGCGACGTCGCCTTCCATGACGAGGACCACAATGCGTACAACATCATCGCCGAGATTCCGGGCACCGACCCCAGCGCCGGCTATGTGATGGCCGGCGCCCATCTCGACTCCTGGGTGGCCGCCGACGGCGCCTCGGACAATGGCGCCGGCACCGCGATGATCATGGAGGCGGCGCGCATCCTTGCCCGGCTCGGCATCCGCCCGAAGCGCACCATCCGCTTCGCGCTCTGGGCGGGCGAGGAGCAGGGTCTGCTCGGCTCACTGGCCTATGTCGACCGCTATCTCGCCAGCCGCCCGATGCCGACCGACCCGGCGCTCGCCCGGCTCCCGCGCAACCGCACATGGCGCAACTCCTGGCCGCTGACCCCGCTTCCCGGCCACCGAGACCTCGTCGCCTATTTCAACATCGACAATGGCTCCGGGCGCCTGCGCGGCATCTTCGCGGAGGGCAATGTCGCGGTCGTACCGATCTTCCAGGAGTGGCTCGCCCCGTTCGCCAGCATGGGCGCGACCACCGTCTCGCTGCAGCCGACCGGCGGCACCGACCATGTCTACATGCAGGCGTCCGGCATTCCCGGGTACCAGTTCATCCAGGACCCGCTCGATTATGGCAGCCGCATCCACCACACCAGCATCGACACCTATGATCACCTGAAAGCGCAGGATATGCGCCAGGCCTCGATCATCCTGGCGAGCTTCCTGCTGAACGCGGCCAACCGCGACACCGCGCTGCCGCGCATGCCGGTGCCGACCGAGCCGACCGCCACCGATCCGTTCGATTATCCCGAGGACGACTGATGCGACGCAAGGCGAGGCAGCAGACCAAAGCCGAGAACCGTCCCCGCTTCTGGGGCCGCCACGCCGTGGCGGCGGCGCTCGCCAATCCGGACCGCGACATCGTCCGGATCTGGGCGACGCGCGAGGCGGCGGCCGGCTATGACATCCCGGCCTCCATCCCGGTGACCTTCGCCGACGTGGCCGATCTCGGCCGACTGGTGCCGCACGACGCGCCGCATCAGGGCATTGTCGCCGAAGTCGGGCGGCTGGACGACATCCTGCTCGCCGACCTGCTCGACGACGCCGAGGACGGAAAGCCGCTATTGGTGCTCGATCAGGTCACCGACCCGCACAATGTCGGCGCGATCCTGCGCTCCGCCGCCGCCTTCGGCGCGCTCGGCATCGTGACGCAGGACCGCCACGCTCCGCCCGAATCCGGGGCGCTCGCCAAGGCCGCCTGGGCGCGCTGGAGACCGTCCCCTGGGTCCGCGTCGTCAACCTCGCCCGCGCCCTCGACGATATCGCCGCGGCCGGCTTCTGGCGGATCGGGCTGACCGGGGAAGCGAACCAGACGCTCGCGGAGGCACTCGGCCCGGCCCGCGTGGCTTTGGTGCTCGGCGCGGAAGGCGAAGGCATGCGGCAGAATACCGAAGCGCATTGCGACGCGCTGGCGCGCCTGCCGATCAGCGGGATCGAAAGCCTGAACGTGTCGAACGCGGCCGCGGTGGCCCTCTACGCGGCGAGCGTGGCCGGTTAGAGCCGTCACCCCGGCGAAGGCCGGGGCCTCAGCCCGGAAAAGGCGCCGCGTCCTCACTCCACGAGGTCCCGGCCTTCGCCGGGATGACGCCACTCAATCAGTCCTCCGGCGCGATCTGCACCCGGAGGCCGTCCATCTCCGCCGTATAGAGGATCTGGCAGGACAGCCGGCTGACCTCGGTCTTGTGATCCGACGTGTCGAGCAGATCGTCCTCGTCCGCATTGCGCGCGCCGGTCTTCGCGAACCAGTCCGGATCGACATGGACATGGCAGGTCGCGCAGGAACAGCAGCCGCCGCAGAGCGCGAGCAGTTCGTCGAAGCCGTTGTCGCGGATATTCTCCATCACGCTCCAGCCGACCTTGCCCTCGATGGTGCGTTCGGTGCCGTCGCGGGTCACGATCGTCAGGCTGGGCATGGCGGTCCTTGAAAGCAAGAAACGGGAGGCGTTCGCCGCGCCCTATGCTAGGCGCTCGGCCGAAGCGCAAGCCGGGAGCATGTTTTGGGGATTTCGAAGGCGGACCTCGCGAAGAGCCTGAACGCGCTGGCGGCGATCGAGCCCGCCTTCGCGCCCGCTTTGGCCCGCGCGGGCGTCCCCGAGCCCCGCGACGGCGACAAGGGCTATGTCACTTTGCTGCGCGC
Source organism: Allosphingosinicella sp. (assembly GCA_044225925.1). GTDB lineage: Bacteria > Pseudomonadota > Alphaproteobacteria > Sphingomonadales > Sphingomonadaceae > Allosphingosinicella. Next base: position 21,223 of record JBGAHY010000005.1, on the reverse strand, counting down.
GATCATCGGCCAGCAGGTCTCGGTCGCCTCCGCCACCGCGATCTGGAACAAGCTGGAGGTCCAGACCGGCGGGGCTCACGACCCGGAGAAGATGGCGGCGACCAGCGACGAAGGCCTGCGCGCCGCCGGCCTCTCCCGCCAGAAGATGAGCTACGCCCGCAGCCTTTCCGAGGAGGTGCTCTCCGGCCGGCTGGATTTCGACGCTTTGCCCGCCGACGACGAGGAAGCGATCGCGCGGCTCACCAGCGTGAAGGGCATCGGCCGCTGGACCGCGGAAATCTACCTGCTCTTCGCGGAAGGCCGCCCCGACATCTTCCCGGCCGGCGACCTCGCTGTGCAGATCGAGCTCGGCGTCATCCTCGGCATGGAGGAGCGGCCGACGGAGAAGGCGATCCGCGCGCTGGCGGAGCCCTGGCGCCCGCACCGCGGCGCGGCGGCGGTATTTGCCTGGCATCATCGTAGGGCAGGGGCGCCTGCGGTCTAGCCAAACCTATTGCCGACTGCCGGCCATTTCGCCAGATTGTTAGGCGTGAATAACCTCACCATAGCCGAATATTCAAAGCCAAGAGTGCTGGCGCGGATGCTAGGTCCCTTCCTCGTGCTCACGGTCATCTATCTGCTCTTCGGGAGCCGCTCGCTTCACGAGGTATTTTCGCCAGAGAATCTGTGGCGTTCAACCCCGTGGCGGCCGGTACCCGTCATTTCCTTGATCTGCATTATTGGCTTAGTCGGGATAGTCATGACTCAGATCATCGCAGTCTTCTTTCTCGGCAAGAAATTCGTCAGGACCGACGGTCAGAATCTGTTTGTAGCGTGGACGAATGAGGGGCCTCTCGAAGCACTTTTGCCCGAACGGGCAACGGTGCATCAGAGATGGCTGCAAGATCGCGTGGAGATACCGAGGAAGACAGGTCGGCGGCTGATCATCTCCACGCCTTTGTCCAGCATGAGCGGTTCTGATCTCCTCGCCGGGATTGTCGCAGCCGTAGACCGCTCGAAGCGCGGAGCATCGACTAGTCCGGCCCGACCCGCCTGAACGCGAAGCGCGGCGGCGCATTCTGGTCGACGCCGGCCGGTGGCTGGTGCCAGCGCGGCGGCGCGACGGCGACGAGGCGGAGCGGAGCGGCGCCCGGGATGGGCAAAGGCTGCCAGAGTCGTATCTCCGTCTCGCCGATCCCGCTGACCTCGACGCGCAGCCGCAACGTGCCGCCATGGACACAGTCCAGATCGATCGGGCAGCGCGTGTCCTCCAGCACCGCGATCGGACGCACGCGGACATTGCCGACCGCGACCTCCTCGTTCAGCCGCGCGGTGACGGTGCCCGGCTCGCGGAACGGCCGCTCGACCGATTCCAGCATGGCGTGCGCTTCCGCGGATAAGGGCATGGCCGGCGGACCCGGCGTCGGCGGTTCCGGCCCGACAAGGTTCGGCCCCGCCGGCGGCGCCGATCCCCCGCAACCCGCCAGCGCCAGGAACAGCCACAAGCTCCGCATGCCCGCTCTCCTCAATCGAAGATCCTCAGCCTGAGCGCGAAGCGCTTCGGCTCGTTCGGATCAACGCCCGCCGGTGGATGCGCCCAGTTGATTGGCGCCACGCCGACGAGTTCGACCTGCTGACGCCCGACCCTCACCGGCTGGTCGGTCCCCAGCACCTGTTCAGCCCCGCCATTGACCTGCACGCGCAGGCGCACCCGCCCGGCCCAGACGCAGGCCACGTCCGGCGGACAGCGGCTGTCCTCCAATACTTCGAGCACCTTCACCCTGATGTCGCCGACCCGCACCTCCTCGTTCAGATGCACGACGAGGGCGCCCCGCTCCCGGAACGGCGCTTCGTTCGCCTCGATCGCGGGGCGATAGGAATCAGCCGTCGGTCCAGGCGCCGGAGGCGGCGCGGGCGCCTGAGGCGGCGCCTTATCGGCAGTCCCGTTGGTCCCTGCGGGCGTGCCCGCACAGCCGGCCAGCAGCAGCAACGCCCAGGTGATCCGCATGCCCATCTCCTTTGCGGTGCAAGATAGCGCGGCTTGCGCGCATCGCGAAGCGGGAGGATAACGCTCTCGTCATGAAGCCGCTCCCGCTTCTCGCCGCTCTCCTCATCCTCGGCTGCGCCCGGGCGCCCGCGCAGAACAACCAGGTCTCCGCAGCCAGTGCGGCCCTCCGCGAAGAGGCTGAGCGACTGGATCTCATGGAGCGGATCGAGCGCGAGGTCCGGTTGCCACCGGGGGCCGACCCCCTTTCCTCTTATTCTCATTCCTATGCGTGGCGGCAGGGCCCGGACGGCGTTCGCAAGGTCGCCGCTTATTATGAAAGTCTGACGGGCAATTTCCGGGGGATGCGCCGCTGGACTACGGAGCGCGAGTTTCCGATGATCGCCGATGGCGGCTGCGGGGTCGTAACCTTCACCTACGACGTTGCGACGCACCGGTTCGAGGAGATGCGCTGCAACGGGGTTGCCTGAGGGGGGGGACGGCACATGAGCTATTATGAAGGCGACCGCATCCTCGCCCAGTGGAATGGCGGCCCCTTCTGGTTCGCCGGGCGCGTGCACAGTGTCGGCTCGAACGACAGCGTCGCCGTTCAATATGATGACGGGATGAGCGACATCCGTCCGGCCAATCAGGTCAAGCCCTTCGACTGGGCGGTAGGCAGCGCGATCGACGCGATCTGGTCCGGCAACGGCCAATGGTATGCCGCGCACATCACCGCTATCGAGCCTGACGCGCGCAGCCTCGACGTCCGCTTCGACGATGACGGGATCCAGGAGACGCGCGGCACCGCCGAATGCCGCTCGCGCTGACCCTTTATTCCGCCGCCTCGCGGTAGAAGCCGCCGCCGCCCGTGTCCCGGAGGTCCTGGAAGGCGTCGCTATAGCCGTATTGCACCACCGCGCGCAGATTGTAGGAGCTGGCCGCGGGCGGCCGCCTTGGCGGCACCGGCGCCGGCGGGATCAGCCGGGGCCGGCCCTGCGGACGCCTGACCACCATGTCGCGGAACCATTCGCCGACATAGGTGCCGTCGAACCGGTGCACCCGGCAGCCGACGATGCGGCCGAGCGGTTCCCCTGTCAGATCGTAAATGGTGGTTTCGAAGACGAAGCCGACGGGCGCGCCGTCGGTCGAATACACATACATCGCCACTGAATATTGTCCCCGCACAGGGGCGGAGCGCGCCTGCCCCACCCGTGCGTGCGATCCTGTCGGAAGGCGGGGTTCGTGGGAAGCGCCGGGAGCCGCTGCTGCGACGACTTGTTTTCCCGAGAAGGCGGGCGGAATATAGGTGCCGGCCAAAGCGGCGTGCAGGCCCGAAGTCGTTGCAGGAGCGTTACAAAATGAGAATCGTCACCGCCTCCCTGATCGCTCTGGCCTTCACGGCGAGCCCGCTCCTCGCCCAGCAGCCGACCGGAACGGCGACGCCCGCCCCGCCCGCGGCCCCCGCGCCGCCGAGCCCGCCCCCGACGCCGGGCCCGCCGCCGGTGACGGTCACCACGCCGCCGGTGACCACCGCACCGCCCGTCACGACGGCGCCGCCGGTCGAGACCGCACCGGTCAACCAGCCCGTCCAGCAGGCCGCGCCGCCGCCGCCCGCCCCGGTCGAGCTGTCGCCGGACGTGCCCTATCCGAACGGCCTCGCCGACCCGGTCGAGAACCTCACCCGCGCCGACAATGACCGCGAGGGCGGCTTCCCCTGGGGCCTGCTCGGCCTGCTCGGCCTGCTCGGGCTGGTGCCCTGGATCCGGGGCACCGGGCCGAAGACCATCTATGTGGAGCGGGAAAAACCCCCGCAGGAACAGAGCCGCCCACGGGAGTAGAGACCGCCCCTCCCTGGAAGGGCGGGGATGGGGGTGGGTAGCGCCGCACGGCGCTTCCGAACGCGGAGTCCGTAAACTCGCTGGCGCTCGTACCCACCCCTGGCCCCTCCCTTGGCAGGGAGGGGATTTGGTCAGCGCGCGTCGACCAGGACGATCTCCGCATCCTCGAGCGCGGTGACAATCACCTTGTCGACGCCGGTGATCGCGACACCGTCCCGGGCCTCGGCGCGGACGCCGTTCACCTCGATCGGGCCCTGGGTCGCGACCAGATAAGCGTGGCGGTCGTGATCGAGCGCCAATTCGGCCGTCTCGCCCTTCGCCAGCGTCGCCCCGAGCACGCGGGCGGCCGAATTGATCTTCAGCGCGCCCGCATCCTCCTCATAGCCGCTGGCCAGCGTCACGAACCTCCCGGACCGGTCGGCCTTCGGGAATTTCGCAGCGCCCCAGCTCGGCTGCGCCCCCGGCTTGTCGGTCATCACCCAGATCTGGAACAGGGTCGTCGCCTCGTCCTCCAGATTATATTCGGCATGCTGGACGCCGGTGCCGGCGCTCATCACCTGCACGTCGCCCGCCGCGGTCCGGCCCTTGTTGCCCATCGAATCCTGATGGGTGATCGCGCCGGTGCGGACATAGGTGATGATCTCCATGTCGCGGTGCGGGTGCGGCGGGAAGCCGGTCTTGGCGCCGATCCTGTCGTCATTCCAGACGCGGATCGCGCCCCAGCCCATGCGGGCCGGATCGTAATAATCGGCGAAGGAAAAATGATGGCGCGCGTCGAGCCAGCCATGATCGGCATGGCCGAGCGAATTGAATTTGCGAACGTCGATCATCGTGAGTCTCCTGTCTCATATATAGAAAGCCCCTCCCCTTCAGGGGAGGGGTCGGGGGTGGGGCGGAGTCCGGGGAAAACTCACCGGCCGCGTGGGGGGCTCGCAGGCCTGCCCCACCCCTCTATCCCCTCCCCTGAAGGAGAGGGGCTTTATTCAGGTCAGGCCGCCAGCGCGGGCTGGATCAGCCGGCCCAGATGGCCGTCGCGCCGGACGATGAAGGCGGCCAGCGCCTCCGGATAATCCGCCGCCACTGCGCCGGCGACGCTGGGCCGCGCCGCGAGCGCCGCCCGCCAGGCCGCGAGCTTCGGCTTGCCGGTGAGCACGCCGTGATCGGCCACCCGGTCGAACAGGTCGAAATAGCGGAAGACCGGCGCGAAGGCGGCATCCACCAATCCGAAGCGTTCGCCGCCGAACCACGGCCCGTCGCCAAGCTCGGCCTCGAGCCGCGCGAACTTCTCGGCCAGCGCGATCCGCTTCGCTTCGAAGGTCGCTGCATCACCGGCATAGAAGCCCGCAATGTCGGCCAAGGTCGCCGAAGCGAACTCGATCCAGGCCCGGTGCCGCGCCTTGGTCAGCGGATCGGCCGGGTGCAGGCGGGGGGCCAGCACCTCGTCCAGATATTCCGCGATCACCGCGGATTCGAACAAAACCTCCTCGCGCCCGTCATCCTCGGTCACCACCAGCACCGGTACCTTGCCGAGCGGCGAGAGCTTCAGGAACCAGTCCGGCTTGTTGGCCAGATCGATATCCACCCGCTCGAAGGGCACGCCCTTCTCGGCGAGCACGATCGCCGCCCGCTGGACATAGGGGCACAGTTTGAAGCTGATCAGCTTGAAGGTCGTCATGTCGATCTCTCCTCAGGCCGCGAGCGGCAGCGGCGTGCGGGCGATCGCGCCGAGCGCGGCCGCGGCCTCCTCGATCGCGGCGCCAGCCACGTCCGGCCCGAAGGCGAGCTTCTCGGCGCGGATCCAGGTGACGTCGTCGAGGCCGATAAAGCCCAGCATGGCGCGCAGATAGGGCTCCTGCCCGTCCATGACGGCCCCCGGCCCCTCGCTGTAAAAGCCGGCGCGGCTCAGGATCGCGATCGTCTTCTTGCCCTTGAGCAGCCCTTCGGGCCCGTTCTCGGTATAGCGGAAGGTCACGCCGGCGCGGGCGACATGGTCGAACCAGCTTTTCAGGGTGGAGCTGATGCCGAAATTGTACATCGGGCTGGCGATCAGGATCACGTCGGCCTGCTGCAGCTCGGCGACCAGCTCGTCGGACAGCGCCCGGGCTTCCAGCTCGGCAGCACTCTTCGGCTCGCCCTTGATCGCGGCGACGGTCTCGCTGGTGAGGTGCGGCAGCGGGCTGGCGCCGACGTCGCGGGTCACGATCGTGGCGTCGGGATTGGCCTCCCTGACGCTGTCGACGAAGCGGCCGGCGAGCTGGCCGGAGACGGAGGCATCGCCATTGGCGCTGCTGCTGATCACGAGAATGTTCATCTGTCTTCTCCCTTTGGGGTGAAATCGGGTGGCGTTGCGAAACCGGAGATAAGCCCCTAGATGTGTTGTCGGAAGCCGCGCATCCGGCATTATGGTGTTTCTGATTATGCAACGCTCATCGACCGACATCGTCGACGTATTGTCCTTCGTGCGGGTGGCGGAGACCGGCAGCTTCGCCCGCGCCGCCGAGCGGATGGGGCTCTCCAAGCCCGTCCTCTCGCGCCGGGTCGCGCGATTGGAAGAGCAGCTCGGCGCCCGCCTCCTCACCCGCACCGCGCGCGGCGCCCAGCCGACCGAGATCGGCCAGGCTTATTATGCCCGCGCCGCCAACATCCTCGCCGAGCTGGACGCGGCCGAGGAGGTGGTGGCCGAGGCGGTCACCCAGATTGCCGGCCCGATCCGGCTGACCGCGCCGCTCAGCTTCGGCGTCACCCATCTCGCCCCGGCGCTCGCCGATTTCGCGCGCGACCATCCCCGCGTCGAGCTGGACGTCGAGTTCGAGGACCGCACCGTCGATCTCGCCGGCGGCGGCTATGACCTCGCGGTCCGGATCGGTCGCCTGCAGGACTCCTCCCTGATCGCCCGGCGCATCGCACCGGTCCGCAAGCATGTGATCGGCAGCCCGGCCTATTTCGAGACGCATGGCCGGCCCGAACGCCCGGCCGACCTCTCCAGCCACAGGATCCTGCTCTACGCGCACGAACAATGGCGCTTCCAGGTGAACGGCCGCTGGGAGAACATCCGGGTGACGCCGGTGCTGCGCAGCAACAATGGCAATATGCTGCTCGCCGCCGCCGAGGCCGGGCTCGGCCTCGCCTTCATGCCAAGCTTCATCGCCGCCCCGGCGCTGGAGCGGCGCGCGGTCGAACCGGTCCTGCTCGATTACCCCGCCGAGGAAGGCGCGCTCCACGCGGTCATGCCCCCCGGCCGCGCCCTCACCGCCCGCGTGCGGGCATTGGTCGACTTCCTCGTCGGCCGCTTCGGCCCGGAGCCGAGCTGGGATCCGTGCTGGCTGGCGCAGGAGAGGCAGGCGGAAAGCGCGGCTGGACGGAACGACGGAAGGCGCTAAACACGCCGGGTCTCAGACAGGGAACCCGCTCAGTGAAGCTGCATCTTCCGCTCGCCGCCGCCCTTCTCGCCGCCACTGCCGGTATCGCCTTCGCCCAGCCCGCGTCCCGGCCCAGCCCGGCGCCCGCCCCCGCGCAGACCGAGGATCAGCGCCTGACCGCCTTCCTCGACGCCGCGTTCGATGAACAGAACTCCACCAATCCGCAGCAGCTGACCCAGCTGGGCAGCCGCCTGCTCTATGACCGCCTCAACGATTACACCGAAGCCTATCGCGCCCGGCAGCTCGCGCTGGAGGAGCGCCAGCTCGCGGAACTGCGCCGCCGCTTCAACCCGGCCCGGCTGAGCCCGCAGGGCCGGCTTTCCTTCCGCCTGTTCGAAAAATCGGTGACCGACGACCGCGAGGGCTGGCGCTGGCGCAATTACGGCTTCCCGGCGACCAACAATGGCAGCCCGATGGGGAATATCCCCGTCTTCCTGATCAACAACCACCGGATCGACAATGTCTCGGACGCCGAGGCCTATGTCTCGCGTCTGCGCGAGGTCGAGCGGGTGATGGGGGAGATCGGCGCGAACATCCGCCGCCAGACCGCGCTCGGCATCGTCCCGCCCGCCTTCAACTTCGCGCCGGTGCGCGAGGATGGCCGACGGGTGCTGACCGGCGCGCCCTTCACCGACGGGCCGGACGCGCCGCTCTTCGCCGATTTCAAGACCAAGGTCGGCCGCCTGCAGATACCGCAGGCCGAGAAGGACCGGCTGATCGCCGCCGCCCGCGACGCGCTCACCGGCCCGTTTCGCCGCGGCTACGAGGCGATGCTCGCCACTTTGGCGGAGGTGGAGCCGCGCGCCCGCGGCCTCAACAATGGCGCCTGGTCGCTGCCCAATGGCGCGGCCTATTACAATTATCGCCTGCGCCGCTCGACGACCACGACCATGACCGCCGAGCAGATCCATGCCGTGGGCCTGCGCGAGGTGGCGCGCAACCATCAGGAGATGGAGCGGATCAGGCGCGAGGTCGGCTTCCAGGGCACCCTCGTCCAGTTCTTCCAGCACATCAACAGCAGCCCCGAGTTCAAATATTCGAACGATCAGGCGGGCCGCGACGCCTATCTCGCCGACGCCCGCCGCGCGATCGCGGAGACGATGGAAGCCGCCCCGCGCTGGTTCCGCCGCCTCCCCCGCGCGCCGCTGGAGGTCCGCGCGGTCGAGGCCTTCCGCCAGGAAACGGCGGCGGTTGCCTTCTACAACCAGCCCTCGCCGGACGGTTCGCGGCCCGGCATCTTCTACGTGAACCTCGCCGACATGAACCAGGTGCTGAAGCCGCAGGTCGACGCCATCGCCCATCATGAAGGCGCGCCCGGCCACCATTTCCAGATCGCGCTCGCCCAGGAATTGCCGGTCCTGCCGAAGTTCCGCCGCTTCGGCGGCTATGGCGCCTATGCGGAGGGCTGGGGCCTCTACGCGGAAGGGCTGGCCCGCGAGATGGGCCTCTATCACAATCCGATGGCCGAATTCGGCATGTACTCGACCCAGATCTGGCGGGCGATCCGCCTCGTCGTCGACACCGGCATCCACCGCTACCACTGGACCCGCGAGCGGGCGATCGACTATTTCATGGAGAACGGCCTCCTCTCCCGGCGCGACGCGACCAAGGAGGTGGAGCGCTATTTCAACAATCCGGGCCAGGCGACCAGCTACATGATCGGCCAGCTCAAGATCCTGGAGCTGCGCGACCGCGCCCGCGCCGCGCTCGGGAACCGCTTCGACATCAGGGATTTCCACGCCGTGGTACTGGAGAACGGTTCGGTGCCGCTCGACGTGCTGGAAAGCCTCGTCAACGACTGGATTGCTTCACGAAGGACTGCAAACTGATGGCCGACACGCCCCCCGATCACCTCTCCAACAACCCCCGCAGCCCCCATTTCAACATGGAGGCGCTGCAGCGCGGCGTCGGCATCCGCTTCAAGGGCCGCGAGCGCGAGGATGTGGAGGAATATTGCGTCTCCGAGGGCTGGATCCGCGTCGCCGCCGGCAAGGCGGTCGACCGCAACGGCATGCCGGTGACGGTCAAGCTGAACGGCGAGGTCGAGACCTGGTGGCGGGATGCGGACGCAGACGGCGAGGGAACCGGGACGGAGGCCGAATAGTCTCTGCGGGGTGCGCATCGCCACCTTCAACGTCAACGGCATCAACAGCCGGCTGTCCAACCTGCTCGACTGGCTTGGCGAGACGCAGCCGGACGTCGCCTGCCTGCAGGAATTGAAGGCGCCCGACGAGCGCTTCCCCGAGGCCGCGCTCGAGGCGGCGGGCTATGGCGCGGTCTGGCACGGGCAGAAGAGCTGGAACGGCGTCGCCATCCTCGCCAAAGGCTGCCTCCCGCACGAGACCCATCGCGGCCTGCCGGGCGATCCGGAGGACCTGCAAAGCCGCTACCTCGAGGCGGCGGTGAACGGGGTGCTGGTCGGCTGCCTCTATCTCCCCAACGGCAATCCGGTCGGCAGCCCGAAATTCGCCTACAAGCTGGGCTGGATGGAGCGCCTCATGGCCCGGGCAAAGCTTCTGGCGAAGCTGGACGGCCCGGTGGTGCTGGCCGGCGACTACAACATCATCCCCACCGAACGGGACGTCTACAAGCCCGAGCGCTGGGCGGACGACGCGCTGTTCCAGCCGGAGCCCCGCGCCCAATATGCGACCTTGCTGAAACAGGGCTGGACCGACGCGCTTCGCCACCTCCACCCGGACGAGGCCGCCTTCACCTTCTGGCATTACTGGCGCCACAGCTTCGCCCGCGACGCCGGCATCCGCATCGATCACCTGCTGCTGAACAAGGTGGCGGCGAAACGCCTCCGCGCCGCCGAAGTCGACCGCGACACCCGCGGCCGGGAGAAGGCCAGCGATCATGCGCCGGTGTGGGTGGAGCTGAACTAGCTCGTCAGCCTCCTTTTTTTGTGCTCCTGCGAAGGCAGGAGCGTTGCGAGACCGCACGAGCCTTTGTGGCCACATATTCGGCAGATCAGACCTCCCGCTCGATCCCCGCCACCTCGTCATAAATCGCCTCAAGCCGCTCGGCCTGCCGGAGACGGTCGAACCGCTCCACGGCGAGGGCCCGCGCGGCGAAGCCCATTTCGCGCCTGAGATGCGGCGACCCCAGCAGCGTCCCGATTCGCTCGGCGAGGGCGGCCCGATCATGCTCCGGCACCAGGAAGCCCGTTTCCCCGTCTTCAACCGCCTCCGGAATGCCGGAATGGCGGGTCGCGACCACCGGGATGCCGGAGGCGGCGCCCTCGACCACGACATTGGGGAGCCCCTCCGCGTCGCCGTCGCGCGCGGTGACGCTGGGTGCCGCGAGCAGGGTCGCGCGGCGCATCCATTCCGCCACCTCGCCGACATTCTGTGCGCCGAGGAATTGCGCCTTCACGCCAAGCTCGCCCGCCTGCCGCTGCAGGGCGGCGCGCAGCGGTCCGTCGCCGATCACGACCAGCCTGACGCCTGTCATCCCCGCCAGCGCCGCGAGCAGGTCCGCCGTCCCCTTCTTCTCCACCAGCCGGCCGATATGCAGGATCGTCCCCGGCTCGCGCGGCCGCTTGCCGGGCTGGAAGCGATCGAGATCGACGCCATTATAATGCGTGCGCGTCCGCTTCGCCGGATAGCCGAGCGCCACCGCCTTGCGCCGGAGCGCGTCCGAGACGGCGAGGAACAGATCGCCCTGATTCATCAGCCTTTTGCGCTGCAGCGCGTAGCGGCTCCAGCCCGGCCGGCCCGAAGCGAGCAAGGCGGCGCGCGATCGGGTCACGTCATAGCCCCTTAAATGAGTGATGAGGGGCAGCCGGAGCGCGCGGGCCAGGTTCAGCATTTTCAGCCCGTCCGTGCCGAAATGAGCGTGGATCAGCTTCGGCTGGGCCGCCCTGAGCCGCGCCTCGATGCGCCCGCCCCGCCCCGTCGCCGCGAAGGCCAGCCGCTCGGCGACATTGGCGGGGAGGATCATCCCCTCCTTCAGCTCCGGCGCGATATCGCCCTTGCGCTCCAGCCCGACCAGCAAGGGCCGCCAGCGCGTCAACGACGCCGCTTGCTCCTGGATGAAGCGCTCGGTCGGATTGAACAAAGCGGTGCGGAAGATCGCCGCGACGGGCCGCTCCACCTGTGCCTCAGATCCGGACATAGCGCTTGGTCAACTGCCGCCGCTCTGGATACAAGCGCAAAGTGACCGCCGCCGCCCAGCGTCTGATTCTCAAAGGCGGCGGCGCTGCCGCGCTCGGCTTCCTGATCCGCCTCGGCGCCCGCCTGCTCTTCGTCTTGATGGCCGGCCGCTTGTTCGGTGTCGCCCTGTTCGGCGCCTTCACCATCGCCGTCGCCGTCGTCGAGCTCGCCGTCACCATCGGCGGCGCCGGCATGAAGCGGCAGCTCTTCAAATTGCTCGACGAGGGGCGCGGCGGCCGCTCCCCGCCCCACATCGTCCTCGACGGCATCGTCCTGGTGACGCTCGCCAGCCTGGTCTGCATCGCCCCGGTGATGCTCGGCGCGAGCCTGATCCCGCATGAGCCGATGGCCGACAAGACCGCCGCCGCCTTGCTCCTGCTCGCGCCGATGATTCTCGGCCAGAGCCTGCTCGATCTCCTGCTCGCCGCCACCCGCTGGACGCACCGGATGCGTCACCAGGTCTGGGCCCGCTCGATCATCGAGCCTTATGCGGGGGTCGCGGTCTCGGCTTTGGCCTGGGCGCTCGGCTTCCAGGCGACCGGGCTGGTCATCGGCTATTGGGCGGGGACGCTCGGCGCCCTTGGCTATGCGCTCTTCGGGACCCGCCAGTGCCTCGGCTCCTTCCACCTCCGCAGCTACCGGCTCTCGCCGGCGCGCCTGCGCTTCATCGTGAAGGAGACCGCCCTCCCGACGCTCAGCGATTTCACCAATGCGCTGGCCGGGCGGCTCGATCTCTATCTGGTCGGCCTGTTCCTCGGCGAAAGCCCGGCCGGCATTTACGGCATGGCGCGGCAGGTCCGCACCCCGATCCGCCAGGTCCGGCAGAGCTTCGACGGCCTGCTGACCCCCATCGTCTCGCGCACGCTCAGCCATGTCGGCCCCGCCCGCACCGGCCAGGCGACGGCTTCGGCCACCCGTCTGATCCTCGCCATTCAGCTGCCGATGCTGGTCGGCCTGGTCGCGATCGGCCGGCCTTTGCTGCACTGGATCGGGCCGGGCTTCGAGGCCGGCTATCTCGCCATGCTGCTACTCGCCGCGGCGGAGTGCATCCAGGGCGCCTATGGCGTCTCGGACCTCATCCTCCTCTACCGCCGCCCGGCCTATATCATCTGGCTGACCGCGATCGGCGCCGCAGTGAACATCCTGGCCTGCGTGGCGCTGGTGCCGCGCTTCGGCGTCGAGGGCGCCGCCGCCGCCGCGCTCGTCGCCTATCTCGCCGCCAATCTCGCTCGCCGCCTGTTCCTCGCCCGCAGCTTCGCCATTCACGTGCCCGTCGCCTATGCGAGCGCGCCCCTGCTGGCCGGCGCGGCGGGAATCGCGGCAGCGCTCGCCCTCGCCGGCATGCCCGGCCTCGCCTTCGCCGCCGGCCTCGCCGCCTACGGCGCGACCCTGGGCGCCGCCCTCAGGCTGGGCGGCACCAGCCTGTCGATGACCCATTTCGTGATCGACGCGGAGGCGGAGGACGTGACCCCACAGCCCCCGGCGCTACCCTGATCCCGTTCAGAGGCGAGCGAAAAGCGGAGGAATCCGAACCTGCCCCTTGGCGCGGGGGGAGCTTCCATCCCGTTCGCGTGTTATCCCGATGCGCACCTCGCTCGGCCTTGTCCGAAGGCGCTCGGTCTGGGGCTGATGCCGGGTTTTGGGAGGCACGATCATCGCTGAGTTCAAGATCGATGACAAAGTGAGCTGGAATTCGGAAGCCGGGCGCGTCAGCGGCACGATCATCCGGGTGCATCGGAAGGATTTCGACGTCAAAGGCTATACTCACCACGCGACTGCGGAGGCGCCGCAATATGAAATCAAGAGCGCGAAAACGGACCATATCGCCTTCCACAAAGGGTCTGCGCTGACCAGGCTTTCCGACTGACCGGGCCGGATCGGGTCAAGGATCGACTGCCGCCAGCGAATTCCTTCGATCCGCCTGCCATCGGGCGGCGATGGCGAGGATCCGGAATTCCAGGAACAGCGGAGGCCGATCTGACGTTCTCCAAGGGAGCCTGAAGCCTTGTCCTCCGGCCGTCCATCCACTGAACCTGGCGCAGCGCCGGCGCCGCCGATCTTCACGATCGGCCATTCGACGCGGACGCTCGAGGCGTTCGTGGCGCTGCTCCGGGTCGGCGCGGTCGCGCAGGTGGTCGACATCCGCAGCGTGCCGCGATCGCGCACCAATCCGCACTATAATCTCGACACGCTGCCGGACGAACTCGCACGCGTGCAGATCGCCCACACCCGGATCGCCGAGTTGGGCGGGTTGCGCAGGAAATCCCGGACGATCCCGCCCGAGGTGAACGGGTTCTGGACCAACCGGAGTTTCCACAATTATGCCGATCATGCGCTGTCCGACGAATTCCGCGCCGGGCTTTTGCGCCTGCTCGAACTGGCCGGCGAGCGGCCTGTCGCGATCATGTGTTCCGAAGCCGTGTGGTGGCGCTGCCATCGGCGCATCGTGGCCGATTATCTCTTGTGGAACGGCCGCACGGTCTTTCACCTGATGGGAGCAAGCGGGGTCGAGCCGGCGACGCTCACTGCGGCTGCGCGAGCATGGGACGGTGGCCTCGCCTACCCGGCGATCTGACGCGCGGGGGTTGCAGCGCATTCCGGTCGTCGATGAATACCGCATCCCCGTCGGGATCGTTTATGCCCGCGACGCATTGCAGAGATTGCCGGGCGAGTGCGAGGACGAGGACGCTCGGCTGCGCGATTATATCGGGAACGCGGGCTATCGATGAACGGTCGCGCGCCACGAGCGATGAAATTGCGCGCCGGCCGACACGAATCCCCGCCGCAAAGGAGCTGCCGCATGTCCCATGCCGATCCCGCCAACGATCCGCGCCAGCGCGCGCGTGCGCTATCGCGATGGGACAATGAGGGCGGCGCCACGCCGGCGGTTCCGCTGCCATTGCCCCGGTCCGGCGCCGCGGAAGCGCCGATGCCCGCCAACGGTCCGGCCGAGCTCGGCGCGCTCCACATCCGCGTCATCGCGCTGGAAAATCTGGTGATCGCCTTGCTCGCCACGGCGTCGGACGAACAACGCGCGATGGCGCGGGAGATGGCGGGCTACATCTCGCCAAGATCGGGCTTCACGCGTCATCCGCTGACCATTCACGCCGCCGATCACATGGTCGACCTTGTCGAACGGGCGGACCGATTCACGGCGCCGGCGCCGGCTGAATAGCTGCCGGGGCTTCGCCCGCTCTCTCCGCAGCCCGTGTCAACGTGCGCGCGTCAGGCGGCGCCGAACCGTGCCACCCAGGACTCGAGCAATGGCAGCACCGGCGCGATCTGGTCTGCATAATCCCGCCACTTGCCTACGCCCTGCGCGTTCAGCCCCTGCGCCAGCTGCGGCCCGGACGGGGTGAAGACGCCGCGTTCCTTCACGCCGGCGGCGAAGTCGCGCATGCGCTCGTCCCAGTCGATCCCGATGAAGGCGCAGACCGCCTTCGTCTCGCGGTCGAAATCGGCGATCAGGGCCTCGAGCTGGACCGGATGGGTGAACAGGCCGAACGCCGCCTCGCTCGCCTCCACCATCTGCATGGTCGCATCGTAGAGCGCCGCCGTGCCCTCCAGCGTCAGCATCTGCCAGACCGGGTCGGTCATCTGGAAACGGTGGCGGAAGCAGGAGAGGACGATGTCCCTGGGATCGCGCCGCGCGAACAGCACGCGCGCGTCCGGAAAGAGCCGCGCGATCAGGGGCAGCTTGAACGTGTTGAACGGATGCTTGTCGACGAACACCCGGCCCGCCGGGTCCGCGCCCTCCTCCGCCACGCGCCGCCAATAGGCCGCGCGATAGGGCTCGAGCGCGTCGTCATCCGCCTCGCAGAAACGGGCGAAGCGCTCCGCATCCGCCAGCCAGTCCCGCGTCGCGTCAATCAGGCACTCTTTCTCGGCCAAAGTGGTGGCGTCGGGATGCTCCTCCAGCACCTGCTCGAGCAGGGTCGTGCCGGAGCGCGGGAAACCGACCAGGAAGACGTGGCTCTTCGCCGGGCTGCGGCCGCCATGGCCCCAGGCCGCGGCCACCCGCCGTCCCGCCAGCGCCGCCGTCAGGTCGCGGACCAGCGCCAGGGTCCCCGGCCGCTCGGCATAGTCCGCCGCATAATAAGCCCGCTGCAATTCGTTCGATTCGGTCCAGGCCGCGAACGCCCCGGCATATTCCCCCTGCGCATCCAGCGCGTCCCCGCGCAGGCCCCAGGCCATCGCCCGGTCGACCGGGTCCAGCCTCTGATCCTTCAGCAATTCGCCAAGCGCAGCCTCCGCCGCCGCGGGCCGCCCTTCGGCAATGTCCGCGCCGGCCAGCGTCGTCACCGCGCCGGGGAATCCCGGCTCGCGCGCCAGCACCGCCTCGGCCTGCCGCCGCGCCTCGGCCGGGTCGCCGCGCCGCAGCGCCAGCGCCGCCAGCCCGTTCGCCGCCAGCAGATTGCCGGGATCGGCCCGCGCCGCCGCCTCATAATCCGCCCGCGCGGCGTTGAGCCGGGCGAGCGCCATCAGCGCCGTCGCCCGGTTCGCCAGCGCCGGCGCGAAGTCCGGCGCCTTGGCCAGCGCCTCGCCATAGGCCGCCACCGCCTCCTCGAAGCGGCCCAGCCGGTTCAGCGCCAGCCCGATCGCATTCATCACCCCGATCGCCTCGGGCGCCGCCGCCAGCGCCCGCCGCAGCAGGCCCAAAGCCTCCTCCAGCCGCCCTTCCTCCTCGCGCCGCCCGGCGACGAGGTTGAGCACCATCGGATGGTCGATCCCGTCACGCAGCGCGTCCTCGGCCAGCTTGCCCGCGGTGGCGATGTCGCCCGAGGTCAAAGCCGCATGCACGGCGCGCAGCCGCGCCCGGTCCAGTTCCGGATCGCGTGTCGCGCCCGTTGATCCGCCATTCCCGTTGGTAGAGGTCATGGCCGCGGGCTTTGCGGGTCGCCTCGGGCCTTGTCAACGCGCCGCCATGGGGGCAAAGGCGCGCCATGCCTCCCAAGACGGATATCCTCGTCACTGTGTTCGGCGCCGGCGGCTTTCTCGGCCGCTACGTCACGCAGTCGCTGCTGAAGACGGGCGTCCGCGTCCGCGCCGCCGAGCGCGATCCGCGCCGCGCCTTCTATCTGAAGCCGCTCGGCCCGCTCGGCCAGTTCCAGGCGGGCCGCGCCGATATCACCGACAAGGCCGCCGTCGCCGCCGCGGTGCAGGGTGCCGATGCGGTGATCAACCTGGTCGGCATCCTCAAGGGCAAGTTCCAGCAGGTCCATGTCGAGGGCGCGCGCCATGTCGCCGAGGCCGCGGCAGCGGCCGCCGTTTCGTCCCTCGTGCACATCTCCGCGATCGGCGCCGATCCCAATTTCATCAATCGCTTCGCCCGGATGGCGCGGCTGCTGCCGATCCTGCCGGTGCTCCGCCCGAACTGGAAGCTGCAGCCGGTTCACGCCGCCGATCTCGGCAAGGCGATCGCTCTGGCCGCGCTCGATCCGGGCACGCATGCGGGCAAGACCTACGAGCTTGGCGGCCCGAACGTCATGACCATGGCCGAGCTCAACCGCTGGATCTGCGAGACGACCGGCCGCCACCGCGCGATCGCGGAATTGCCCGACGCGCTCGGCAAGCTGCTCCCGCGCCTCACCGGCTGGGCGCCCGGCGCCCCGGTCACCTGGGACCAGTGGCTGATGATGCGGAAGGACAGCGTCACGGCTGGCCCCGGCTTCGAAGCCTTCGGCCTCCACCCCGCCCCGCTCGCCGCGGTCGCCCCGGCCTGGCTGGTGCCGTTCCGCAAGCACGGGCGTTTCGCCAAGGCGTAAGCCCCAATCCGATTTGACGCACGCGGAGACGCGGGGGCGCGGAGAAGAAAAGCACGGCATCGACGGCGGCACGAACTCTCCGCGCCTCCGCGCCTCCGCGTGAACCATTCCCTTGTTTTTCGCGCTGCGCGCGAGCGACGCCTACTCCGCCGCCTTCTCGCCGACGAACATCCGCACCACATCGCGCGCCAGCCGCGCCGGCCGCTGCGTGGCCGCATCGAGGCAGCACCAGGAAGACTTCACCTCGGCCAGCACATCCTCGCCCCGCTTGATCAGGGTGTGGAAGAAGGCCCGCGCCCCGTGCATGCCCTCGGCCACCACCTGGGCGACGACATTGTCCTCGAGGAAGGCCGGCCGCCGGTAGGTGATCTCATGCTTGATCGCGACCCACAGATGCTGTGCCACCGCCTCAGCCGGCGCCACCCGCCGCCAATAGGCGATCACCGCCTCCTGCACCCAGGTCAGGTACACGCTGTTGTTCACATGCCCCATGAAGTCGATGTCGCCGGGCGCGACGGCAAGCGCGTGGACGTGCGGACTATGGGCGGGCGGCAAAGCGGACTCGGTCATCTTCGCCAGCTAAACTGACAATCATGTCAATAATACGACGGGGCTGTCTTCCGTACCCAGCCTTTTGTGCTCCGGCGAAGGCCGGAGCGCTGCGGGGTGGCGCGCCCGATCCGTCCAGCGCTCCGGCCTTTGCCGGAGCACTATGAGGAGCGATATTGACCTTGCGCCGCATCAGCGGAATGCGAGCGTCGCCATATGCCCTATGGGACTGAAAACTCCCCCGACGCCTGAGGCAGCCCGCCATTGATCTCGACCCGATAGGAGCCGGGGGCCAGATGAGTTGAGCTCACTTCTGTCACGAACTGAGCGGGTGCAGTCGGAAACGCAAACGAGGTTTGGCAGCGCCCGGTAGAATGCGGCTGCAGCCGTATGCGCCACACAACAGTCTCTCTTCCTGAAACCTCGCGATATATGGTGGCCGCGTTCAGGCAGAAGTTCTCGGTATGATCAGAAGGAATAGTGAATTGAATGCTGTCGCCGCTACGGACTTCGATATTCACCGGCACGCCCAACTGACAGGCGGCGGCTAGGGTAAGTGCGGGAAGGATAACGACAGTCCTGCGCATCAACCGAAAATGGCAGCTTCTCTGACTGTTCGCAACGGATCGAAAGCAGGTCGCCCACCGAAACCTTGCAATGTAGGATTTCATCTGTCCTAAGCTCGCCGGTGAAGCACGATCCTCAACCGCCCGCGCTCCCCGCCCCGGCCGCCGAGCCCGGCCTCCCCGATCATCCCGCTTTCCCGACCGACGCGGAGACCGAGGCCTATTGGCGCGGCGTCTCCAACGGGTTGCGCATGGCCGCCGCCAGCAGCGTCACGATGGTCGGCGCCGCACCGGACGCGGACGCACCGCCCGGCCCGCGCGTCCGCCGTGCCCGGGTCGACGGCCTGTCCGGCGTCAAGCAGGCGGTCTTCCTCGAAAGCATCGCCGCCGGCCTGACCGTGCAGGAGGCCGCCGCCAGAGCGGAGATCAGCGTCTCCGCCGTCTACAATTTCGCCAATCGCGCCGCCGGCCGGGCCTTCGCCATCGGCTGGGACGCCGCTGTCCGCCGGGCGCGCCGCCGCCAGGCGGACGCGCTGATGGAGCGCGGCCTCAAGGGCCAGACCGAAGTGCTGCGCGGCGCGGACGGCCTGCTGATGGGCACCCGCCACCGCCACGACAATCGCCTCGCCATGGCGATGCTGACCCGCGCCGACCGCAAGGCCGAAGCCTATCGGGAGGACGAAAGGCTGGTCGCCGCCGTCGCCGAGGAGTTCGAGGAACTGCTCGACGTGCTGGAGGTGGAGGGCGACGCGAATTTTTTCATCGACTGCCACCGGCCGGCAGAGGACGAGTACCGGCCGGAAGCCTGTCGCCCGGCGCCCGATGAGGAAGGGGTCAGCCAATATTACCGGCACCGACCGAGGGCCGAAGTGGAACGCCTGCCCGAGGACATTTTCGATCCCTATCCGGACAGCGCCCGCAGCGAGCCGCCCGATGCGGGAATCCCGGAACGGCGCCGTCCTTCAACGCAGGCTGGAGTTTCGCAGCCCCCTTCGGAGTCGCCGGACGACGATGCGGCGGAGGTCCAGCCTGCACCAGATTGATCGACCTGGCACTCCCGTGCTTCGGCGAAGGCCGGAGCGTTGCGAGACCCGCATCGGCTCCGTTTCCCAACCCCCAAATCCCCAGCCCTGCATATCCTCCACATCGTTCCACTTAGCCGCTGGACACGCCCTCCCGGCAGATTACGAAGGACGCCATGCCACTCTTGCTCACCATCCTGATCCTCGGCATCGTCGAAGGCGTCACCGAGTTCATTCCGGTCTCCTCGACCGGCCATCTCATCCTCGCCTCCGAGCTGCTCGGCTACAATCCGGCGCAATGGGCGGTGTTCAACGTCGTCATCCAGCTGGGCGCGATCCTGGCGGTGATCGTACTCTACTGGCGGACCTTCTGGGCGGTGCTCATCGGCCTGTTCGGCGGCAAGGCGGAGAGCTGGCGCTTCGTGCGCAACGTGCTCGTCGCCTTCATCCCCTCGGCGGTGCTCGGCTATATCTTCATCGACAAGATCGAGGCGCTGCTCGAAAGCGCGAAGGTGGTCGCCTGGGCCCTGCTGATCGGCGGCATCGCCATCCTCGTGATCGAGCGCACCGCGCCCAAGGGCACCGAGAAGGGCGTCGCCGACATCAGCCTCGGCAAGGCGATCGGCGTCGGGGTGATCCAGTGCCTGGCGATGATCCCCGGCGTCAGCCGCTCGGGCGCGACCATCCTCGGCGGCCTCTCGCTCGGCATCGAGCGGCGGACCGCGGCGGAGTTCAGCTTCTTCCTCGCCATCCCGACCATGCTCGGCGCGACCACCCTGCAATTGCTCAAGCACCGCCACGAGCTCGGCACCGCGGGCGCCGGCGGCATCGCGCTCGGCTTCATCGTCTCGTTCATCGTCGCGGTGGTCGTGATCAAATGGTTCATGGCGATCGTCACCAAACGCGGCTTCGCGCCCTTCGCCTGGTACCGCATCGCGGTCGGCGCCGCGGCTCTGGCCTGGCTGACCTTCCGGTGAGATGGGCGCCACCCCGCAGCCGCGCTCTGCCGCTCTTCGCGGCGGCGTTGCTGTCGGGGGCGTCCGCGGCGGCGCAGCCGTCCGTTGCCGCCGATCCGGATCCAGCCGCAGTAGAGGTCGCAAGGCTCCTGCTTACGGCATTGCCGCGGGCACAAAGCACCGATGCCGAAGTCACCCGGGAACAGCAGCGACTTGAGGAGACCTTTCTCAACGTTCGCTATCCCGATGCCTGCGAC
Organism: Allosphingosinicella sp.; assembly: GCA_044225925.1. Taxonomy (GTDB): domain Bacteria; phylum Pseudomonadota; class Alphaproteobacteria; order Sphingomonadales; family Sphingomonadaceae; genus Allosphingosinicella. The sequence continues at coordinate 731 of JBGAHY010000005.1, read as the reverse complement.
CGCACCAATGCCGATTGCCTGGCAGCCGCCCGCGCGGTCGCACGCGAATATGCCCCCGCCATCGTGAGGCGCTTGCAAATGCAACGCGAGCGTGAGTTGGCCTATGGGCTGATGGGACGACTGAGCCCCGAGCAACTAGCACGGCTCGCCACCTTCTTTCGCAGCGCCGATGGCCACGTCTTCGCTGATGCGTGGGGCGCATTGTGGCGGCCGGCCTCGCCGGAACAGCAACGGGTAATCGAATGCCGGGCCCAGGCCGGGCTGCCGGAGCCATGGGCGGAGGCGCGGCGTAGCTTTCGCGAGCGCACCGCCAGTCTGCCGCGGACGCAGGGGAAGCCGCCAGCCATCGTCATGCCCCCGTCGCCGTCGCCGACGCCATGTCCGCAATAGGAGCTGTCATGATCAATCGTGTCGCGCTGACCTTTGCCCTTGCCGCCCTGTCACCCGCTCCCGCCGCCGCCCAGCCCGCGCTCGATCCGGCGGCACTCGATCTCGCCCGGGTGCTGATGGCGCAGGATCCGTCGCTCTATGGCGACAATGATCTTGGCAGCGTCCGCGGGCGGGTCGAGCAGATCCTGCTCGACGAGCCGGGCGCCTGCAATCCGACGCTCGCCGATTGCCGCCTCGCCGCCCAGACCGCGGTCCAGCAATATGCCCCGGCCTTCCTTCAGGAGGAGCGGGCGCGGCAGGAGAGGATCAACGCTTATTTGCTCGCCGACACGCTCCGGCCC
>JBGAHY010000004.1:0-108727 GCA_044225925.1 Allosphingosinicella sp. | reverse complement strand
AATGGCCGACTGGGCAAAAATTGGGACCGTTGTCGGTAGCGCATCGACCGGCAGTTACACCTTCATCTTGAAGAGCATGCAGGCCAAGCTCGGAGATATCGTGGCAACACGCGTCGAGGTTCCAACCGCCTCGGATGCCACAAAACACGTCGCCACGGTCTGGGGTCGGGTAATCTCTATCGACCGCTTCAACCCGTTCTTTCCTGCTGAAGCTGCGCAGGAGCTGGCCAACCAAAGCATCGATCTTATCGATACTGTCCTATCGGGCAGCCGCGACCATCTGGAAGCCCAAGTGCTTATCCTCGGGACCACGTTCGATGCGGACGGGCAGGCAGAACTCTCGCCCCTGACCTACCCTGTCAAACCCTCCGCTGCTGTGCTCTATCCCGATGCTGATGCGGTGAGGCAGCTTCTGACCGGCGAACGCACGGCAGATGCCAAGAAGGACAAGGCCAATCCTAAACTGCGGATCGGATCACTCATTGGGCGGGCTGATGTATCAGTCACCCTGAGCGCAAAGCAGGTCGTTTCTAGGCACCTCGCCATCCTGGCGATGACCGGTGGCGGCAAAACGGTGGCAGCGCGGCGCATAATCCGCGAACTGATAGAGCTGAAATATCCACTCGTGATCTTTGATCCGCATGGCGACTATCTGGGCCTGTTTGAAAAACGGCACCTATTCGGTGGTTCGGACATCAAAATAATGTACCCGGTCGTGCGCGTCTGGGAAAACAACATCGGCATTATATCCGATTTGATCGGCAAGATGGGTCGCTCGTTGACAGACCCACAGCAGCAATTCTTCAATTTTCTGATTAACGGCGTCGATGTTGCGGACGGCGAACAGGCAACAACCTTCATCCAGCGGCTGATGGATTTTGCCGACAACATCGCAAGCAAGAAGCGCAGCAAGGACCAGTTGGCGGACGAACTCGCAGAGGTTCGCGGTCCAACCATAAACGCGGTAAAGCGCTCCTTGTCTTTCGTACTGGAAAATCTCCAGCAAATGGAGAGGAATAATAAGCGTCTGCGCGAACAGCCGCGCTTCAATGCTTACACCTTTCACGAGATGCCTGATCCTACCGATGCGCCGGAGGATATCGTCCGTCCGGGTCAGGTTTCAATATTCTACTTGGCTGGCTACGATCACCTCAACCAGTCGGCAATCGTATCAATCGTTCTTGAAGCACTTTTCGGTCATCGTTTGACGCTCTCAGATCGCATCCCGCCATTTCAGGCGGTAGTTGAGGAAGCTCACAACTTCATTCCCAGTCGGCGAGAAGGGATCGACGAGACGCCATCGTTGGCGACGATCCGGAAGGTCATCACCGAGGGCCGAAAATTTGGCACCGGTCTTGTCCTTATTTCCCAACGACCTTCCCGGTTGGATGAAACGACTTTGGCGCAGTGTAATAGCTTTCTCGTGCTCAGGATCGTCAATCCAAACGACAAGCGGTTTGTCCGATCAGTCATGGAAAACCTGTCCGAAGCCGACGCCAATATCCTTCAGACCTTTGGTCCGGGCCAGGGGATTGTATCTGGGCAAGCGGTTAGGTTCCCGCTGCTGGTGAAGGTAGATTTTGACCACGAGCTGGTCAGTGATGCTATAGGCGATGAGGATTTTATCGCTGAGGCCGCGAGATGGCAGCCAAATTCAAAGCGGCAGACCGCAACCGCCGCGGTGCAAGAAATTGCGCCTCCGACCAAGGTTCAAGCGCCTGCAAAGACCGGATCGACCAAGACTGCTACCAAACCAGGCAAACGCTCGCGCCGTATTCGCCCCGAAGGGTTCTGAGCCTACGCTGCGGTTAGGACGCCTGCGTGCTCGGCGGCATCAAGTACACGGCAAACGATCCGCGCCTGCTTTTCGGAAAGCTCATGCTGCCAGCCGCCGATAGCGTAGCCCGACACGGTATGAGCAACCTTGAGATCAAACGGTGTTACGGCGGTGGAGGTCGATCCCCACGCGACAATTCTAGCCCAGTCAGCGCCATTTAGGGCCGTGCACCGGTCGATCATACCCTGGTCCGGATTGGTGGCTTGTTCAACTGCCGGGACGACGCCTCCCGCTTGAGGCTGGAGTTCGGGCGGCACAGGCTGGATTGTGGGGAGCGTAAGCAGGCGGATGCGTTCCCAGCATTCCTCCTTCTTGCAGAACTCAGTCACGTTACGCGAACCAGCCCCCGCGACTATCGCCTCATGGATCAGCGCGCACCATTCGACGGCAGCCAAGCTCATTGAAGCTGATAGCGATTGAGCGTTCCAAACAGTTTCGAGGTTGAACGAAGGGCCGAAGTCAGCGCCGATTTTCGCGAGCAGATACGTCATGACGTTGGCACGATATGATTGGATGCCTGCCTTGCGAACCGCGGACTGCGCAGCCTTAAAAATCAGCAGCAAGCTGATACTGGATCGATAGAATTCCGCATCGGGAACCCAATCAGGCGGGAATTTTTCCGGTAAGGCAGCCATGAATGCAGCGAAATTTTTCTGCCCTCCACGGCTTACAACGTGCGGAAGCTCCCACCAGCTCATCCACACCTTCGCCAAGTCGATCTTTGTGAAACGCCTCCCTTTCGGGCACTCCGCATCAAATGCTCGCCGCTTGGCCGGTGTTGATCCCAGCCGAAGGCGCGCGACTTCGTATGCGCCGCGGGCACGCTCATAGAACCAGCGGCTCTCCTCTCCCGGAGCCCACACCTGTTGCGCCAAGCGCTCAATCTGAATGTGGAAATCGCTGTTGGCGGAAAGGTCCGCGAGTTGAACCGGATTTTGAGTGTTTGCGAAACGCGCAATAAGCGGCACGAACTCGCCGAGCTTATCGGGTTCCACCCGCGTCAATTTCATCGACACGGCAACGCGACTGATATCGATCTTGTCGATCTTCGAGGCGCGATGGATCGATGCCGTTGTCTGCGCACCGTTGACGATTTGTAGTCCCCGCAACTTGCGGATTACGGTCTCACCATGAAGCTGGCCTACGTCGATCTCATCTGCTGTCGCTGTCAAGCCGTTGTTGTAGGCGAGAAAGCGGTCAGGCTCGTTCCTCAGAGTATCTCGTAGCCCTTTGTTTACGTTTCCGCGCGCCTGAAGGAACGACCGCACATTGAATTCAAAAAGTCGCGCCCCAAACTCATCATATAACCGGCTGAGCGCCTCCCCGGGCAACACGAGAAGGAATGTCTGATATTCGACAGGCGGTGGCTTCATCTCTAGGGCGGCAACAGGTGCCCCGAGCAATTTGGTGAAGTCGATTTCGATATGTTCTCGGGTTACTTCCTCACCAGCCGCACGGTAGAGCCGCTCCAAATCCCAAACCGAAAATTCTACCGGTCGTGCGTCGATTTCTAACCCCTCGACGCTGCGGTCCCGAACAATAGCGTTGGTCAGAATATGAATGCGGACATCCTCAATCCGGCCAAGTTCATCGCGAATGCGCTCCGCTGCTTCAAGAGCAGAAACATTCCCCTCAAAACGCTCGTGGTCATCTGATGCAGAGTAGCGGAAAAAGCGGGCCGCTTGGCCCGCCAACTTGGCAATGTCCTGGCTAGGAAGGTGGGTGCCTTCAGCTTCCGGTATAAACTGAGCGACGATCAGTTCGAGACGCGTGCTGTCGTCAGGAAGAGAGTAGGCAACGATACGGCATCGGTTTCTGCCCGTTTCATCCTCGTGCGCACATAGATCGTGCTCCCCTAGGACACCGGCCTCCTCCAAATAGCCGAGAACAACTTCCGTCAATGCGATGTCAGACGCGGAGCCCTCTGGGTCCGAACGATCAGATTTTTCAAGCTCCGTTTCGGCAATTAGGCGTTGCCGGAACTCCTCCAAGAGTTGATTTTCAAGCAAGCCTTGGCTCCTCCACCGCCTATTCGCGTCCTGGTCAAACTATCGCACTCAGCTTGGCATGGCTGCAACGGGTTGCAAAGTCACTCAAATGGCGATGAAACAGGTGAGACAAAAACCTAGCCTGCGTTAGTGAATGAACCACCACGCGGCATCTCCGACCGTAGTTTACACCCTTGTCCCAAGTCTTTGATTTTGCGAGGGCGATATTAGTCGTGGTTTACAGACGAAACGGCGAAAAACCGTCTAGTCCACCAGCTTGGGAAGCTCACGAGGCATATCCCGAATGCAATCTCAGATGGTCAAGGTCGAGACCAGGATAACGCACTCTGCTGATCGCCTCCACCAGCTTGGCGGTTGAAAACCCCGATCCGTAATTGCGCGCAGAGACGGATCGGGGCCTGCGGCCGGTCAATGCGTCACCCAGCCGCGTATCGTGCAATTCGGCCTCTCGGAGGGCGTCCTCAAACGTATGCCTGAAGCTATGAGTGGAGAGCATAGTTCCTTGAAGCCTCAGCCGCCTGACTAGCCTACCAAACCAATCTGAAGTGGCGTCGCCCCACTGACCCAATGTGTTTGAGCCTTCTTCTGGGAATAAGAAGGTCTCCTCGGCGGCCCGTTGCTCAGCGACAAACGCCATCAATCCCATATCCCGCAAGGCCGGATGCACAGGAACCATGCGGCCACGACCGCCTTTCATCGTGCGGTCATCCCGATTTCGGAAGTGTAGGAGCGCAACTCCGTCCCGGTCGATAATCTCGTCCATCCGAATACCGCAAATCTCTCCCAGTCGGGCTCCGGAAAAGAGCGCAATCAGCGGGACCCAGTACCGCGCTGGCTTGCCGTGCAGCCGCCAATTCTTGGACGCCCATGGCTCGCTTGCGAAGATGGCGTTCAATTGCTCGGTCGTGAAAGGGTCGCGCTTATCCAGCGGGTCAACGGGATCAGCCACCTCAATCCCGGCCATCGGATTGCCGACGATCCAGCCCTCATCTCGGCCAAATCGAATAATTGCGCCGAGCTTATTGAGATGGGCGTTAATTGTAGCGGGCTTCAGGAGCGGCATTCCGTCGCGCTTAGCAATCTCGACGACCTCCGGTATTAGCTTTCCCTTGGTCGATGATTTCTTCTGATAGTTCGACGGGAGAGCTTTCAGGATGTCACGAACGTGGCGGCAATAATCTCTGTCAATCTCCGCCAGCAAGGTATCGCGGCCGCAGACCTCTTCCAAAACGCGAGTGATAATCCTGTAGTTTTTCTTGGTGGACGTCGACCATCCCGTCTCGCGAACTCCGACAAACTTGTCGATCAGGTCACCGAGAGAGCGCTCGTGCTCGCGCTTGGCGACGTACGAGACGGCAAACAGGGGATCGACATCGACGGGTGCCGAAAAGTCGCCTTCTAGTTGCCTCATCTCCTTCCGGAACGAGGTCAAGCGCGCTTTCGCCACCTGCTTACAGAGATACGCAAACAGATCGCTTTGACGATCCAGCGTCCAGCCTTGTTCCTCGCAAAGCCATTCGGCCTGCGCGCTCATAGTAGAAAAATCGTCCCGGTCGAACGCATCTAACATCATAGAGATATGCTGGCGGAACGCGCGAATGCGGGCGATGCGCGATCCCGGGTGGGGCTCATCTGGCCCCGCGACGGTCTTCCCGCGCATGTGGACAACCATCCGAGAGTAATGGGCGCGCACAGCAAGGTCGATTGCCGACCTGTCAATTTGCTTGGGGCCATTGGCACCGCGCGCAAGCCCCCCAGCCAGCGCGTCGTCAATCAACGTCAAAAAAGCGCTGACAATACCGTGACACGCTTTCCGCGCGCTCGGTAAGTCAGCACCGACCGCCTTTTTTAGCTCTTGCTTGCCGATTTTAGATCGCGCCGCTGCGGGCACTTGCATCCGCACGACGTATCGACCGTCGTGCTCGTACAGGTACGCCGCTCCTTGGACTTTCCGCACTAGGGATGGGCCTTTCGTTGGCCCATTCAGTACCAAGGACAGTACCAAAACGTCAAAGAAAAGCGGCGGAACTCCGCCAAATCTCGGGGAAACTTGGCCACCTGAAAGTTTGGTGGGCCCGGCAGGACTCGAACCTACAACCAAGCCGTTATGAGCGGCCAGCTCTACCGTTGAGCTACAGGCCCCGCGGCGCGCCATGCCACGGGTTCGTCACGGCGGCAACGCGAAAGGCTCAGATAGAGCCTTCGCTCCGCGTCGCGGGCGGCGCCTCGCCGGCTTCCGCTGGCAGGGTCAGGACGAAAACGTCCGGCTCGATCTCGAGCGTGCCGCCGACCGCTTCAGCGAGATTGCGGACCAGGCGGAGCGCGAAACCGAGGCCAAGCGCCGGCGCGCCCGGCCAGTCGCCGTCGGGGCTGTAGCCCGGATCGAGCAGGTCATTCTCGACAAGGCCTTCGATCGCGCGCGGGCGGCCGATGGCGAGGCGCAGGCTGGGGCCGGACCCCGCGAGCACCAGCCCGATCGTCTCCCCTTCCCCGGCAAGGCCGATCGTCGCGGCAAGCAGGCGGCCAAACATCCGCTCGGCGGCGCCCGGCTCGACCTGGGCGCGCGGCAGGCCCTCGGCAATTTGCATCCGGATCGCGGCGCCACGCTGCGCGGCGATCCGCTCGTAACTATCGTGCAGGCGGACGAGCAGAGCGACCGCGTCGGCGGCGCCGTCCGCAAGGTCCAGCCGCCGCGATTCGATGCGGGCCGCGGTGTCGAGATCATCGACCGCGCCAAGCAATCCGCGCGCCTGCTCCATGATCGTCGCCGCACGGCCGCGATAGGGCAGAGCGGCCGGACCCATATATTGGCCCTCGATCATCTCCGCGAAACCGATGATCGCGTTGAGCGGCGTGCGCAGCTCGTGGATCAGCTGGCGGAGCGAATCGGCGGGAAATTGCGTGCCGAACACGCCCGCTGGTTCCTCATCCGCCGCAGTGCGCGCGACCTCGTCGGGCCGCGGCCGCCTGGCGGTGCCGCGATAGCCGCGAAAGGCGCCGCTCGCCGGATCGAACCAGGGGATGCCGGAAATGCGCCAGTCGCCGGAGGCCGCGCCCTCCCCCGCCACGGTGAAGCGCGCGTCGCGGAATGGGCTGCGTTTCTCGAAGGCGCCAGCGGCCTGGCCGTCCACGCCATGCTGGCCGCGCCCGGCGACCCAGGCGATGCTCTGTCCCACCAACGGGCCGCGGGGGGCGCCTTCGACCCAGACCAATACGCCGTCCGTCCCGGTCTCCCAGCGAAAGGCCTGCGCCGCCGCTTCGGGCGCCGCCGGCATGGCGGGCGTGGTCTCGCGGCGTTGGCGGTAAGCCTCGATCCGGTCGACCAGCTCGCGGATCTGGGAATCGCCGCTCGCTTCGCCCGGCGCGGTTGCCCCGGACGCCACCGCGCCCTCGATGCGAAAGTCGCTGGGTCCGAAGGCCTGAAGCGCGGTCTTCACTTCGGGCGGCAGATCTTCGCGGTTGCGCAGCAATGAGCGTGCCGCGGGTCCGAGCCTGGGCAGCAACGCAAGCCAGGCCTCATTGTCCAGCCGGGCGCCGCCGAGCAGAGGCGCGGCGACGGCCGGCATATCCTCGGCAAAGAAGGCGATCAGGCCGGGATCGATCTCCCGGCCTGCGAGGGCGTACGCGGATTCCCGGCGGACCTGCGGGTCGATCGCGGCCCGCGCGCCGCGCAGCCAGGTATAGGCTGCGGCCTCGCCATGACCGGCCTCCGCGCCGGGCCGGCGCTGGGCGAGCAGATCGACGAGCTGACGCCAGCGCGCCGCCTGCCGGTCCGGCCGGTCCGCGGCCTGGGCCAGCACCGTGGCTAGCATGTCGTCATAACGCATGCCCACGGCCTAACCCGCAGGCGGATCGTGCGGAAGCGGCTAAATCGCCCCGCCTCAAATCGGGACGCCCGGCCCCAGTCTAACCAGCGTGAGTCGACAGCCAGAGCAGCCAGAGCTGGGCCAGTTCGGCGCCCGGCCCGGTCACCGCGCGGAACGCGGCCTCGGCCTGCGCCCGTTGCCCGCCTCGGACGAGCGCCGCGCCGAGCCGGAGGTTGCCGATGCCGGCGTCCGTCCCCTTCTGCAGCGCCGCGCGATAGAGTTCGGCGGCCTCCGCATATTGGCCATAGCCGTAGTAAGCGTCGCCCATGCCAAGCGCCTGAGCCGCCGTACCGGCAAGCGCGGCCCGCCTGCTCTCCGCGAGCGATGCGCGGTCCTCGGTGGCACGACGAGTGGCGAGGGTCAGCCGCTCCTGCGCATAAGCGAGCCCGTTCGCGGTGGTAATGACTCGCCGCTGCAGGCCATCCTGCAACACCGCCTGCACTTCGCCGAAGGTGCGCGCGTCGTTCGCGGCCTGGGCAAATTGCAGGAAGTCACCCTCGCTGTTCATTGCATTGGCCACGCGCATCAGCCGCAGCGCGTCCAGCTTGATGGTGGGATTCTGCTCAGCCTGGATGGCGAACGCATCGTGCCAGTTGCCGGTCGTCGGGGCCGAGGTCAGCAGCTCGCGCATGAGCCCCCCCACCTGCGGCAGATGGCCATTATAGGCGATCGCGACCATCTGGCGCCGCCATTCCGGCGGCACCGGCTGGTTCGCCCCCTGGGTGATCTGGATCGCCCGCTGATAGCCGGCAAGCGCGCCCGCAAAATCACGGGCCGCCGCTTTCTGGATGGCCTCGTTGATGATGATCGAGGTGTCGTTGGGGTTGAGCGCGGCCAGCTGGGCCATGGCCCGGTCGGCCTTCGCGGTATCGCCGGCCGCCCGGGCGAACTGCATTTGCTGGCGGTAGAGGCCCGCCATCTCGCTCGGCTGGGCGCCGCCCGAGGCGATCAAATCGTCGATCGCGCGCGACTGCATGGCCACGTCGTTGGTGTTGATGCCTATCCGGAGGCGAACCTGGCCAATCGTATATTTGGCGTCGGCGCCGCGCGCCGCGGCATCCGCTGCAGGCAGCGCCGCCGTCGCCGCCGCCCAGTCGCTGGCGCGGACCGCGGTGAGAAGCGGCTGCAGCGCCACCTGCTCCGGGCGGCTGAAATGAAATTGCCGCTCGGGCTGGGCAGCCTGGGCCGCCGGCTGCTGCGCGGCCGGCGGCGAACTCGGGACATCCTGCCTGGGGGCGGGCCCATAGCCTTGCGCGAGCGCTGGCGTCGCTGCGCCGATCATCAGGAGCGCGAGCGCGGCCTTGGTGGTGGTCATCGAAAAATCTCCTGTCGCACGAAAAGCGGAAAGTGAAATCAGGCCGGGCGGCGCGCCAGCCAGGTCAGCCAGAAACCAGCGAGGTCGGCGCGCGGGCCGGTCACCAGCCGCAGCGCCGCTTCGGCCTCGGGCCTGCGCCCGGCCATGGCCAGCGCCGCGCCGAGCCGCAGATTGACCAGATTCGCATCCTCGCCGCCCTTCTGGAGGGCGAGAGCGTAGAGCGTCGCGGCATCGGCATATTGGCCGAAGGCGTAGAAATTGTCGGCCGCGCCACGGGCGGCGGCGCCGGTGCCGCTCTGGGCGCGGGCCCTGAGACCGGCCAAGGCGGCGCGGTCGCGGGCCACAGCGGCTGGGGCGATCCGCGTGGCCAAGGCCGGCGCGATCCGCGAAGTCTCGACCATATTGGCGCGCAGGCCCTCGTCGATCACCGCCCGCGCCTCGCCGATCAGGCGGGCGTCGGCCAGCGCGGTGGCGAACTCCATATAGTCGCGCTCACCGGCCAGAATTCCGGCGGCCCGCGCCAACCGCCGGATGTCCAGTTCAAGCGCCGGATCGCCGGCGACGTCGCGATAGGCGTTGAGCGCGTCGCGCCAGTTGGCCGGCGTCGGATAACCGGCGACCAGATCGCGGCCGAAAGACAATACCGCAGGTGCGAAGCTCATATTGCTCGCCGGCGGCCGGGTGCCGTCATAGGCGACCGCCAGCCCGCGCTGATACCAGCTTTCCGGCGAAATCCGCCCGGCCGCCTTGTCCGCGGCGAAGGCGCGCTGGAACAGGCTCACCGCATTGGTGCGGATCGTGATCGCTGCGGGGCCGCGGGCGCTGGGAAGCTGGCTCGCGGTAAATTGGCCATAGTCGACCAGCGCGGCACTGTTGGTCGGCTGCATCTCGACCAGCCGGGCGATCAGGCGGTCGGTGCGCGCGGCGTCGCGGCCCGAGGCGAGCGCGCGCCCCGCGAGATAGGCGACCAGACCCGGCGCTTCCTCCGGCGTCGCGAGGCCGCTCTCGATCATCGCTTCGGCAGCCTGGCTCTGCATCGCATTGTCGGCGCGCTGACGGCCGATCTCGAATTGATAATGGGCGACGGCATAGCGGGCGGAAACGCCCTGCGCCCGCACCCGGGCGGCGGCGAGCGCCGCGTCCTGCGCCGGCCGGTTCGTGCCGACGGCCGCGCTCTGCAGCGCGGCGATCGCGTCACGCTCGTCCCGGCTGAGATTGAGCGAGCGCGGCGTTTGCGCCTGCGCCTCGGCTGTGGTGACGGCGAGACCGCCCGTTACCAGCAGCGCGGCGGTCAGTGCCGTCAGAGCTCTCATCGGGAAGCCTCCTGTCACAAATGCCGAGCCTGGCGAATCCAGCCTGACCCGGCGCTCGGGCGGTGGCTAATAACGCTATTAGGGGCTGCTTTCTAGGGCCGCGCCCCTGAACCGCCGTTGAACTGGCGGAACGCGGCAATATATCTGATAACACGCTCTTTTTTGTACTTTTCCACGGAAATCCCCTCGCGCGCGCGTACGTGCGCGTGCGCGCGGGGTGGCCAGGAGGCCTCCCGTGGTCTAGGGTCGCCCCTCGCCAGCGCTGTTGCGCCTTTTGACACCGACAACAACCAGGAAATCCCATTGGCCAGCGTACCGCCGACCATCGAGTCCAGTGACATCTCCCCCATCTCCATCGTCGAGGAGATGAAGACCTCCTATCTCGACTATGCCATGTCCGTGATCGTCGCCCGGGCCCTGCCCGACGTGCGCGACGGGCTGAAGCCGGTGCACCGGCGCATCCTTTATGCGTGCCAGGAAGGCGGCATGATTCCGGGCCGTGCCTATCGCAAGTCCGCGAAGATCGTCGGCGACGTGATGGGCAATTACCATCCGCACGGCGACAGCGCGATTTACGACGCGCTCGCGCGCATGACCCAGAGTTGGTCGATGCGGGTGCCATTGATCGACGGCCAGGGCAATTTCGGCTCGATGGACCCGGATCCGCCAGCGTCCATGCGCTACACCGAAGCGCGGCTGGCCAAGGTCGCGATGACCCTGCTCGACGATCTCGACAAGGACACGGTCGATTTCATCGCCAATTACGACGGGTCGCGCGAGGAGCCGCAGGTCCTGCCTGCGCGCTTCCCGAACCTGCTCGTCAACGGCGCTGGCGGCATCGCCGTCGGCATGGCGACCAACATTCCGCCGCACAATCTCGGCGAGGTCATCGCCGCCTGCAAAGCCTATATGGACAATCCGGGGATCACGATCGACGAGCTGATCGAGATCGTCCCCGGCCCCGATTTCCCGACGGCGCCGATCATCCTCGGCCAGGCGGGCGCCAAGAGCGCCTATCACACAGGCCGCGGCTCGATCCTGATGCGCGCGCGCCACGAGGTCGAGGAAGGCCGCGGCGACCGGCGCTCGATCGTGCTCACCTCCATCCCCTATCAGGTCGGCAAGAACGGCCTGGTCGAGAAGATCGCCGAGGCGGCCAAGGACAAGCGCGTCGAGGGCATTTCCGACATTCGCGACGAATCCAACCGCGAGGGCGTGCGCGTCGTCATCGACCTGAAGCGCGACGCGACCCCCGACGTGGTGCTGAACCAGCTCTGGCGGCACACGCCGGCCCAGTCGAGCTTCCCGGCCAACATGCTCGCCATTCGTGGCGGCCGGCCCGAGACGCTGACCTTGCGCGACTTCATCGAGACTTTCGTCCGCTTCCGCGAGGAGGTGATCACCAGGCGCGCCAAGCACGAACTGGCCAAGGCGCGCGAGCGGGCGCATCTGTTGCTCGGCCTGGTGATCGCCGTCACCAATCTGGACGAGGTGGTGCGGCTCATCCGCGGCTCCGCCTCACCGGCGGAGGCCAGGGCCACCCTGCTTGCGCGGGTCTGGCCGATGGCCGAGATCGCCCCCTACATCGCCCTCGTCGAGGCGGTGGAGGACGTCCAGTCGGCCGACGGCTATCGACTGTCCGAAGCGCAGGTCCGCGCCATTCTCGAACTGCGCCTGCATCGCCTGACCGCGCTCGGCCGCGACGAGATTGCCGGCGAGCTGCGCACGCTCGCCACCTCGATCGGCGAATTGCTCGAAATCCTCGGCGATCGGGTGAAGCTCTACGCGGTGATGCGCGCGGAGTTCGACGAGATCGCCGATGCTTATGCGACGCCGCGCGTCACCGAGATCGCCCCTGCCTGGGACGGGATCGAGGACGAGGATCTGATCGAGCGCGAGGAGATGGTCGTGACCGTCACCCTTGGCGGCTACATCAAGCGCACGCCGCTCGAGGCCTTCCGCACCCAGGCGCGGGGCGGCAAGGGCCGCGCCGGCATGGCGACGAAGGACGAGGATGCGGTCACCGAATTGTTCGTGACCTCGACCCACAATCCGGTGCTGTTCTTCTCGACCGCCGGCAAGGTCTATCGCCTCAAGGTCTGGCGCCTGCCGGAGGGCCAGGCGAATACGCGCGGCCGGCCGATGGTGAACCTGCTGCCGCTGGCCGAGGGCGAGACCATCTCGACCGTCCTGCCGCTCCCCGAGAATGAGGAGGAATGGGGCAAGCTGCACGTCATGTTCGCGACCGCGACGGGCACGGTGCGCCGTAACTCGATGGATGCGTTCACCAACGTGCCCTCGAACGGCAAGCTCGCGATGCGTTTCGACGAGGGGTCGGAGGACCGGTTGATCGGCGTCTCCCTGCTCACCGAGGAAGACGATGTGCTGCTCGCCACGCGCAACGGCAAGGCGATCCGTTTCTCTGCCACCGACGTGCGCGAATTCCAGAGCCGCACCGCCACCGGCGTGCGCGGCGCCCGTATGATCGGCGACGATCAGGTCATTTCGCTTTCCATCCTCAAGGGCTTCGACGCCACCACCGAGGAGCGTGACGCCTATCTCAAAGCCGCGCCCTGGAAGGAAGGCGAGCGCGAGGCGACGTTGAGCGAGGAGCGCATGGCCGAATTCGAGGCGGCGGAGGAGTTCATCCTCACCGTCTGCGCCAATGGCTATGGCAAGCGTTCCTCGGCCTACGAATATCGCCGGACCAACCGCGGCGGCCAGGGGATCACCAATATCGACAATCTCGCCCGCAACGGCCCGGTCGTCGCCTCCTTCCCCGCCCATAATGGCGAACAGCTGATGCTCGTCACCGACCAGGCCAAGCTGATCCGGATGAGCGTCGGCGACACCCGCGTCATCGGCCGCAACAGCGCCGGCGTGCGCCTGTTCAACGTCGCCGATGGCGAGCATGTCGTCTCCGCGGCGCGGATCGAGGAAAGCGAAGAGGAAGGCGAGACTGTCGCCGAGGGTGCCGAGGCTCAGGCCGGGGAAGGCGGGGATGGCGGCGCCGCCGGAGCCGAATAAGCGCCAGCGGCTGGTCGACGGTCCCAGGCTGCTCGCCGGGATCGTCGTCACCGCGCTCGCCGCCGGCCCGCTCTTCTTCATCGCCGGCACCTTGCTGTCGACCCTCGTCGCCTCACGCGGCGGCGAGGTGTTCCATTGGGCGGAGGCGCAGTCCCTCCCCTTCATCCTGCTGCTGTCCGTGCGCTATGCCTTTCTGTCCTCACTGCTGCCGGTCACCCTGGGCGCGGCGGCGATGGTGGTGCTCGGGGCCATGTACCGGCGCGCGCGCTCATGGTTCTTCTGGATGCTGGCCGGCGCGAGCCTGGCGGGAATCATCTGCCTGCTCTTCCCCGACATGCTCTCGACCTACCGGCTGCTCGCAATTGCCTTGCTGATCACCGGCATGGCCTGCGGCCTCATCTGCCGCGCCTTCGTCCGCTGGCCGGAGGACGCCGACGCAGCCCCCGATCAGGCGTAGAGGTCGACGACCTCGACGCGCGGAAGCACCGTTTCGCGGAGCGGCGTGCGATGGCAGCCCAGGGGATCGCGCTCGAAACAGAGCAAGGCCGATGGCTTCTCTTCGGCCAGCGCGATCATCTGCGCCGCCTCGCGCCGGCCTCTGGCGTGTCGAGCTGGGCGGCGTAGATCCGTTTCATCTCGTCCATTTTGCCCTTGCGCGCCGCCTCGCGGCCGGCGGGCGGGGTGCCAAGCGCCTTCAAATGCACATAATCGATCCCAACTTCCTTCAGCCCGGCGGCCAGCACATTCTTGGAGAAGCCGGGCTTGCGCGACAGCGGCACGGCGCGCACATCGATCACCCGCTCGACGCCCGCCCCCTGCAGGGCCGCGATCAGTTCCGCCTGGGTCGCGCCCTCATAGCCGATGGTGAAGATGCACTTGGGTCCGGTCATCTGACGTCCGTATAGCCTTTCGTGGCCGGCTTGCCGCGGAACACGATCGAAAAGAAGTTCACGAAATAGATGCCGGCCATCTTCAGGAAGCCCTGCTTCTTCATCCGCCGCCCTGAAGTCGGCATGACGAAGCGGGGGCTGAAGAGCACCTTGCCATATTGCCTGGCCCGCTTGGCGATGTCGGCATCTTCGCCATAGAACTCGATCCTGGGATCGAAGCCGCCCATCCGCTCCAGCACGTCGCGGCGGATCGCGAAATTGCCGCCCACGAGCATATAGCCGATGATCCCGTAGAGGGGCCGCGCCGCGACGAACCAGCCCGAGGCGACCTTGTTGCGAATGCCGCTGAGGTCATAAAAACTATAGGGGCCGGAGAGCGAGGCAAGCCCGGCATTCTTGCCGAACTGCTCCCAGATCTGCTCGATCCAGCCGGCAGGCGGATGGGTGTCCGCATCGACATAGGCGAGGATATCGCCCCGCGCGGTCAGGAAACCGCGCTGGCGGGCCCGCGTGATCCCCTTTTCCGGCTCGAACACATAAGTGATCGCCGGATAGCGCTCGACGACCGCCTTGGTGCCGTCCGTGCTGTGATTGTCGACGACGATGATTTCGAGCGCCTTGCCGGCGATATTGGCCATCACTGCGTCGAGGCAAGCGCCGAGATAAGCCTCCTCATTATAGGCGGGAATGATGAGGCTGATCGTCGGCCTGTCGGTCGCGGTCTCGGCGGTCATGGTGTCGCCATGTGCCGGAATATCCCCCTCGCCGCCAGAGTCGAAAGCCCCGGCAGGCGAGTGTTGCGGGACGGCTGGTCGGGCCTGTGGCATAAGCTTCGGCGCCCTGTTTTGCCGCGAGACGGGCTCCGCATGCCCGGACACGGCTTCCTCCTTCCGTCCCGGCAGACTATCGCAACCGCCCATGACTCACCAAGTGCATATCGTCGGCGGCGGTCTCGCCGGCTCGGAGGCCGCCTGGCAACTCGCCGAAGCGGGACTGAAAGTGCGGCTCAGCGAGATGCGCGGCAGCGGCGAGATGACGGCGGCGCACCAGACGGACGGGCTGGCCGAACTGGTCTGCTCGAACAGCTTTCGCTCGGACGACGCGGCGAGCAATGCGGTTGGCCTGCTCCACGCGGAAATGCGGGCGCTCGGCTCGCTGATCATGAGCGCGGCGGATGCGCACAAGGTGCCGGCAGGCTCGGCGCTGGCCGTGGACCGGGACGGTTTCTCGGCTGAAGTCACCGCGCGCCTCGCCGCTCATCCCAATGTCGAGATCGTCCGCGAACGGGTCGACGCCCTCCCCGTCTCCGGCCTCACCATCCTTGCCACCGGACCGCTGACCGCCGCGCGCCTGGCGGAATCGATCGGCGCGGCGACCGGGGCCGACGCCCTCGCCTTCTTCGACGCGATCGCCCCGATCGTCCACCGCGACACGATCGACATGGACATCTGCTGGATGGCCAGCCGCTGGGACAAGGGTGACACCAAGGATTACATCAACTGCCCGATGACCAAAGACGAGTATCTCGCCTTCCATCAGGGCCTGATCGACGGCGAGAAAGGCGAGTTCCGCGAGTGGGAGAAGGACACGCCTTATTTCGAGGGCTGCATGCCGATCGAGGTGATGGCGGAGCGCGGCGTCGATACCTTGCGCTTCGGCCCGATGAAGCCGGTCGGGCTCGACAATCCCAGGACCGGGCGCTGGCCTTATGCGGTGGTGCAGCTCAGGCAGGACAATGCGCTCGGGACGCTCTGGAACATGGTTGGCTTCCAAACCAAGCTCAAACATGCCGAGCAGGTCCGCCTGTTCCGGACCATTCCGGGGCTGGAGAAGGCCGAGTTCGCGCGGCTCGGCGGCCTGCACCGCAACACTTTCATCAACAGCCCGCAACTGCTCGACGGCACGCTGCGCCTGAGGAGCACGCCGCATATCCGCTTCGCCGGCCAGATCACCGGCTGCGAAGGCTATGTGGAATCGGCGGCTGTCGGCCTTCTCGCGGGGCGCTTCGCGGCTGCGGAGGCGGCAGGAAACGCTCTTCCGCCGCCCCCGCCCACGACAGCGCTAGGCGCGCTGCTTGGTCATATTACCGGCGGCGCCGACGCAGCGAGCTACCAGCCGATGAACGTCAATTTCGGCCTCTTCCCCCCGCTGGAGCTGAGCGGGCGAACGAAGAAGGCTGACCGCAAGAAACTCTACACCGATCGGGCCAAAGCCGATCTGGCGGAGTGGCTGGCCTAATCTGCCTCCCCATCGTGCCGATAGGAGGAAGTAGTTAGCCGTCCTCGCCGGCCTGGGGCTCCTCCGAATTGTCCGCAGGACGTCGTGCGGCCCGGGCTCGCCCGCCAGCCGAAGCGCTGCGCTGATTGCAGTCGCAGCGCGCAGCAGCCGTGCGGCGGGGCCGCGGCGCGGTGGTGGCGAATTCGGCCCGGGTCAACGAACGGTTGTGATCCGCATCGGCGCCGGCGAATTTGCGCAAGGTGCTCGCGGCCCATTCCTGGAAGCTCAGCTGGCCATTGTGGTCGGCGTCGAGGCGCTGGAAATTGCGCTGCCGTTGCCAGGTCATTTCCTCCAGCGTGACGCTGCCATCATTGTCGCGATCGGCCCGGTCGAAGCGGCGTTGCTCCCGGGTGCGAGCATCAGCCGCCGGCGGCTGGCCCGGAACCTCGGGAACGTCCCCGGCGTCCAAGGCCGCGACCTGAACCGGCGCCGTCGGCACCGGATTGTCGTTGCGCTGGGCGAACCCTTTCCAGGCGAAGAATCCCGCCAGTATAAGCAAAGTCACGGAACCGGTGCCGACAAGGATTCTGCGCATTTCCTCCTCCCTGTTTTGCGGGAGGTTAATCACGACTCATCGTTATTGTAAAACAAGAACGGACAATACATCCATAATGGATCAATATCCGCTGACCCGGTGCCGGATCATGCGCAATATTCGTGCCGGACTTCCCTGTTTTTCCCGCTTTGCGCCAAGCCGTTCCAGATCGCGTCTCGCAAGCATTGCCAGCATGCCGAGCGGCCGCAGCTTTCGCGGCCATTTCACCTTCCCCGCTGGCCGCGGTGACTTGATTTCGCCGACTCGGCGGCTGTGCCGGGCGAGATCGCCCACCGCCCAAGCCTCTCCAGCCAGCGCGACCGGAAAGGACGAGTCGCCGAGCAGCCGCGCCGTGTACGTGAAGAGCAGGCCGCCCCGCAGCCGCGCATAGTCCGCCAGCGCCTCCACGGTCAGCGCATGCTCGGAGGTCAGCATCAGCCAGCCCTCTTCCATCGCCGCCAGCTCCGCGCCGTTCACCACCGGCAGGACCTCAGCGGCAAGCGCCTGCAGCACCGGCTCGGCCGGCGGCGGCGCCTCGTCCAGGCGCTCCAATGCCTCCCGCCACCAGGCGAGGCGCATCTGCGAGATCATCGGTTGGGTGCCGGTGGCGAGGATCGCGGCGAAGGCGACGTCAAGCCGCCACAAGGCCTCGACCGCGGGGCGTGCCGCAGCCGGAACGTAGGCGAGAGCGAGCGTGCGGTCGGGATCGAGGTCCATCACGCGCGCGGCGTCAGCGGTAGCAGACCTTCTTCGCCGCGGCGACGACATCGGCGACCTTGATCAGCGCCAGCTTCTCCAGGTTCGCGGCATAAGGCATCGGCACATCGACGTTGGTCACGCGAAGCACCGGCGCGTCGAGATCGTCGAACCCCTCCTCCATCGCGATCGCCTGCAGCTCGGACGAGACCGAGCAGGTCGGCCAGCCTTCCTCAACGCAGACCATGCGGTTGGTCTTCCTGAGGCTGGCGAGCACCGTCGCCTTGTCGAGTGGGCGAAGTGTGCGAAGATCGATCACTTCCGCGTCAATCCCCTCATTCGCGAGTTCCGCCGCTGCCTCCAGCGAAACGCCGACGCCGATCGAATAGGAGACCAGGGTGACATCCTTGCCGGTCTTCACCACCGCGGCCTTGCCGATCGGCAGGACATAATCGTCGAGCTTCGGAACGTCGAAGCTCTGTCCGTACAACAGCTCGTTCTCGAGAAACACGACCGGATCCTCGCTGCGGATCGCGGCCTTCAGCAGGCCCTTGGCGTCGGCCGCCGAATAGGGCGCGATCACCACCAGGCCGGGGACGGACGCATACCAGGGCGCGTAATTCTGGCTATGCTGCGCGCCGACCCGGGCGGCGGCGCCGTTCGGACCGCGGAACACGATCGGGCAGCGCATCTGCCCGCCCGACATATAATTGGTCTTCGCTGCAGAATTGATAATGTGATCAATGGCCTGCATCGCGAAGTTGAAAGTCATGAACTCGATGACGGGCCGCAATCCCCCCATCGCCGCACCTGTACCTACCCCGGCAAAGCCATATTCGGTGATCGGCGTGTCGATCACCCGCTTCGGCCCGAATTCGTCGAGCAGGCCCTGGGTGACCTTATAGGCGCCCTGATATTCAGCGACCTCCTCGCCCATCACGAAGACGCGGCCGTCGGCGCGCATCTCCTCGGCCATCGCGTCGCGCAAAGCCTCGCGGACGGTGGTCTTCACCATCTCCGTGCCGGCCGGCACGTCTGGCTCATCCCGCGTATGCGCGACCGCGGCGACCAGATCGCGCGCCGCTGTCTCCATCTGGTGCGGGGTCGGCGAGGCGGATTCGGGCGCAGGGGCCGGAGCAGGCGCGGGCGCCGACGCAGCGACGGGAGCAGACGCGTCCTCACCCTCGGCGGCCATCAGCGCGATCACCGCGCCGACTTTCACTTCGTCCGTGCCTTCCGGAACGACGATCTTCGAAATCGTCCCCTCGTCGACCGCCTCGAACTCCATGGTCGCCTTGTCGGTTTCGATCTCGGCGAGAATGTCGCCCGACTTGACGGTGTCGCCTTCCTTCACCAGCCACTTGGCGAGGGTCCCCTCCTCCATCGTGGGGGACAAGGCCGGCATCTTCAGCTCGATCGGCATCAGTAGCTCCCCACCAGCACGTCGGTGTAGAGCTCGGCCGGATCCGGCTCGGGCGCCTGTTCGGCGAAGTCAGCAGCCTCCACGACGATCTTCTTGATCTCGGTGTCAATCGCCTTGAGGTCGGCCTCGGTCACGCCCATCGCCTCCAGCTCTTTCTTGGCGTGGTCGATGGGGTCGGATTTCTCGCGGACCGCCTGCACCTCCTCGCGCGAACGATATTTGGCCGGATCGGACATGGAGTGCCCGCGATAACGATAGGTCTTGAGTTCGAGCAGCACCGGCCCCTTGCCGCCGCGCACCCATTCCAGCGCGGTCTCGGCGGCGCCGCGCACGGCGAGCACGTCCATGCCGTCGACCTGAATGCCGGGAATGCGGAAGCTGTCGCCGCGCTTGTAGAGCTGGTCCTCGGCCGAGGCGCGGTTGACGCTCGTGCCCATCGCGTACTGGTTGTTCTCGATCACGAAAATGATCGGCAGCTTCCAGAGCTCCGCCATGTTGAAGCTCTCATAGACCTGGCCTTGATTGGCCGCGCCGTCGCCGAAATAAGCGAGGCAGACGCCACCATCCTCAGCATATTTGTGCTTGAAGGCGAGACCGGTGCCGAGGCTGACCTGCGCGCCCACGATGCCATGGCCGCCGTAGAATTTATGCTCGACGCTGAACATATGCATCGAGCCGCCCTTGCCGCGCGAGATGCCGGCCTCGCGGCCGGTCAGCTCTGCCATGATCACCTTGGGATCGATGCCGTAGGCGAGCATGTGGCCATGATCGCGATAGCCGGTGATCACGCTGTCCTTGCCGACGGTCAGCGCCGACTGCAAGCCGACGGCGACCGCCTCCTGGCCGATATAGAGGTGGCAGAAGCCGCCGATCAGGCCAAGCCCGTAAAGCTGGCCAGCGCGCTCCTCGAAGCGGCGGATGAGCAGCATCTGCCGGTAGAATTCGAGCAACTCGTCCTTCGTCGCCTCATAGGGCGCCGGATCGGCCGGGCGTTCGCGGTTCGGAATCTGGGGCGCCGCAGCGGCGGCCGGCGTTCGTGCGGCGCGCTTCGGCGATGCTGCCTTGGCCATTACCGGCTCTCTCCCTGACTAAAACGGCTGCCTCGACGGCTGGCGATCCTATGGCGGCAAACGGGCGGGCGCGCAACATGGCGCCAGGCTTCGGAGACTGCGGAAAAATCAGCGCCGCTGGGCGGCGGGGCGGGCCTGGCTGGCATCGTCCAGCGGGATGACGATCTCGTCGGGCCGGACATAGCCGAGCTGGTTGCGGATCATTTCCTCGGCGAGGTCGGGATCGGTATGGCTTGGGTCGAGCAGTTCCGACCGGTGCTGCAGGCGGGCGCGCTCGGTCTCGAGCCGGGCAAGGGTCACGCTGCGCTCGGCCTTGGCGCGGCGATAATCGCCCCAGGCCATCACGCCGTTCTCGCCAACCACGGCGGCGCCAACGAAATAGCAGATGATCAGCAGGCCGGCGGCGGGCCAGGCCGCCCGCCGGATCAGTGCCAAAGGATTCCGCCCCACCGTCATTACAAAGCCACAGAATCAGTAAAGCGAAGGAGAATCAACCCCTTTGACGGTTAATGCACAGAAATCCGTCGAAGCGAGCCGTCAGCGAGTCGAGTTGTTGCCCACAACCCGGAAGGCCGACGATGCCGGCTCGGCGAGCCAGCCGTTGGTCCGCACCTGGGTCCGGAACCCGGCGTGGCGCGACGTCCAGTCGCGCGGCTCGATCGCCGTGCAGGCATAAGGGCGCGCCTCGTCGCTGTCCGCGTCGTTCGTGGAGATCGGCCAGCGTCCGGTGCAGTCGCCGGCGCGGCAGAAGCAGGCACGGGCGGCGATATGGCCGTCGGACCCGATCGGCACGCCGTCGGAGGCGCTCACGAAGATCGCGGTCTGGGACGGTGCGGCGTGGCGAAACTGGAAGAAGGGCGAATATTGGTTGTCGCTCAGCCAGGACAGGATTTCACGGTCGGACTCGTTGGTCGTCGCCGGCCGAATATCGTGCAGCGCCGCCAACGTCCCCCTATCGCCGGCCCGGAGCGCCGTGAGGAAATCGGCGACAAGAGATTCGATCGCAGCGCGCTGCGGCCAGTCATCGGGCATGGGAACAAGATTGCCGAAGGTTCGGCGCGCTGCTTCGCCGGTCAGGCGTTCATAGCCCCGTTCGGTGATCCGGAAAGCGCTGACGACGATCGTCGGTCCGTTCTGGAAGTGACAATAGCCGCCGAGCAAGATGATCGCCGGCTCGCCATGCGACGCCGCCGCTCGTTCCGCCCGCACCTGCCGCGCCTCGCAACTGTCGACCCGGCCGGTGACGGTGCTGGCGAGCGGCTGGCGCACCCGCAACTCGCGCAGCTGCTGGCTGTCCAGGCCAATCCGATGGGTCCGATCGGCGGCGGTCTGATTGCCGTCGGCACCGTAGTGGAACGCGCGATACAAGCCCTCCCGCCCGCTATACAGCGAGACCCCGGACATCGCCCCACTCACCGTGACGCAGCGTCCGAAATAACGGGCCGGCTGGCTCGCGATCTCGGTGACGCTGGCGCGAATGGCGTCGCGCGCCGAGCAAGGAGCCGTCGGGAAGCTCGGACTAGCAAAGGCAGAAGGACCGGCGAGCAGGGCAAGCAGCGGGAAGATCATGCACCTTTACTTAGTGAAGACTTGGCGCCCCGGATAGATGGCCGCGCTGCCGAGCTCCTCTTCGATGCGGAGCAACTGGTTATACTTGGCGAGCCGGTCTGAGCGGGCGAGGCTGCCGGTCTTGATCTGCCCGCAATTGGTGGCGACCGCGAGGTCGGCGATGGTCGTGTCCTCGGTCTCGCCGGAGCGATGCGACATCACCGCGGTATAGGCGGCGCGGTGGGCCATGGAGACTGCGGCCAGGGTCTCGGTCAGGGTGCCGATCTGGTTGACCTTGATCAGGATCGAATTGGCGAGACCCTGCTCGATGCCCATGGCGAGCCGCTCAGGATTGGTGACGAAGAGATCGTCGCCGACCAGCTGATGCGTGGCGCCGAGGCGGTCGGTCAGGGCCTTCCAGCCGACAAGATCGTCCTCGGCCATGCCGTCCTCGATCGAGCGGATCGGATAGTCGGCGCACAGGTCGGCAAGGAAGCCGGCCATCTCCTCCGGAGAAAGCGTCTTGCCCTCGCCTTCCATCCGGTAGGCGCCGTCCCTGAAGAATTCGCTCGCCGCGCAATCGAGCGCGAGCACGACATCGTCTCCGGCCTTGTAGCCGGCCTTGCCGATGGAGGTCATGATGAAGTCGAGCGCGGCGCGGGCCGAGGCGAGGTTCGGTGCGAAGCCGCCCTCGTCGCCGACCGCGGTGGCGAGGCCCGCATCGTGCAACCCCTGCTTCAGCGTGTGGAAAATTTCTGTGCCGCAGCGCAAGGCCTCGGCGAAGCTTGGCGCGCCAACCGGCACGATCATGAACTCCTGGAAGTCGATCGGATTGTCGGCATGGGCGCCGCCGTTGAGGATGTTCATCATCGGCACTGGCAGAGTCTGGGCCGAGACGCCGCCGACATAGCGGTAAAGCGGCAGGCCGCGCGCATCGGCCGCCGCCCTCGCCACCGCCAGGCTGACGCCCAGAATCGCATTGGCGCCGAGCCGTGACTTGTTGGCGGTGCCGTCGAGCGTGATCATCGCGGCGTCGATCTCGGCCTGGTCCTCCGCCTCCATTTCGAGCAACGCCTGAGCCAGCTCGCCGTTGACCGACTCGACCGCTTTCTCGACGCCCTTGCCGCCCCAGCGGCTCTTGTCCCCATCCCTTTTCTCGACGGCCTCATGCGCGCCGGTCGACGCGCCCGAGGGCACCGCCGCGCGGCCCAGGCTGCCATCTTCGAGCAAAACCTCGACCTCGACCGTCGGATTGCCGCGGCTGTCGAGGATCTGGCGGCCATGGACGTGGATGATCGCGGTCATTTGTTGCGGCCTCGTTATGAGATATGAAAGAGATGGTCGGGCGAATATCGGTCCGTCCGGGCTCATGCAACTTTCCTCTCCTCGAAGGGGAACGAGAGGCGAAAGGGCGGGTTCATGGGCTTGAACAAAGACAGCGTCGTCACAACGTCGGCGTTTAGCCAAGTGGAGAACCAATATGCCCCCTCGCAAGCCCGCTCTGCCCGAAGGCACCGATCATGTCGTGCGCGGCGCTTCCGCTGAGGATGAGACCGACGGCGTCGCCACGTTCGTCGCCGCCAAGGACAAGCTGGTCGGCCAGGTCCGCGAGCAGGTTTCCAGCCTGCGCAGCCAGGCGACGGACAAGGCACGCGGCTTTGCCGACGGCGGCAAGGAGAAGGCGACCGGGCTGCTCAACGACGTCAGCGAGGTGATTGGCGAGGCCGCGGAATCGATCGAACGGCGCTTCGGCGAGGATTATGCCGATTACGCCCATCGCGCCTCCGGGGCGGTCTCCGGCCTGGCCGACAAGCTCCGCGACCGCACGATTGACGATCTGATCGACGACACGCGCGACTTCGTCCGCAAGAGCCCCGGCATCGCCATCGGCATCGCCGCCGTCGCCGGCTTCATGCTGGTCCGGCTGATCAAGACCGGCCTGGACGATTCGCCGCGCGGCCGCGCGGCCGCGAACGACGGAGCCTGAGCTTGGCCGAGGCGGGGGACCCTAAGGACGAATCGATCGGCGAACTGCTGGGCAGGCTCGCCGAGGACGGCCGCGCCTATGTGAAGGCGGGGGTTGGGGTCTACCGGGCGATCGCGGCGCGGCGGATGAAGCGGGCGCGCAACGGCCTGATCGCGCTGGCGATCGGCATTGTGCTGATGATCTGCTCGGTCACCGCCATGCTGCTCGGACTGGTGCTCTGGCTCGCCACCCTGATCGGCCCCCTCTGGGCCGGCCTCGCAGTCGCCGCAGCATTGCTCCTTACCGGCTTCCTCCTGGTCCGCGTTGGGATCGGTGGTCTGAAAGCGCTTGGCGGCGATGAAGCGGAGCGGGAGGCGCTGGCGCGCGGGGATGACCGGGAATGAGCATCGACGCGCTGCGGCAGGCGAAGAGCGACGCGGTCGCCGCCAAGGCCCGCTTTCTCGACACGCTCGGCGAGACGCAACAACGGCTGAAACCCGGCAACCTCGCCAACGAGGCCTGGACCGGGGTGAAGACCAAGAGCGCGGAAGCGGCCGGCAATGCGGTCGCGGCCGCGAAGAAGCGGCCCGGCACGGTGGCTCTGGTGCTTGGCGGGCTGGCGCTGTTTCTGGCGCGCAAGCCGATCGCGCGAGGCGTCGGCGGCCTGGTGTCCCGGCGCCGGCGGCGGAAACTAGGCGGCAACGAAAACGAAGCATGAAGGTTGATCGCGCAGCTTCACGGCTGCGCCGGTGAGTAAGGAAGGACGAGAACATGGCCAAGGACAGCGACACGAGCCGGCGCGGCCCCATCGAGGCGGCGCGCGCGCGCACCGCTTCCGCTTATGAGGCGGCGCGCAACCGCGCCTCCGACGCAACGCGAAAGGCCAACGAGCAGCTCGCCATCTATCCGCTGAGCGCGGTGGTCGGCGGTTTCCTGCTTGGCGCCCTGGTCGGCGCGATGCTGCCACGCACCGAACGCGAGACGCGGCTGATCGGCAAGGCGGGCCGCAAGGTCGCCGGCGCAGCCAAGGATGCCGCCCAACGCGGCATCGACGCGGGCCGCGAGCAGTTCGACCAGCTGAAGAGCAAGGCGGTCGAGACGGTCGGCGAGGCCGTTGCCAGCTTCACCGGCGGCGGCGAGGACTGACCCCGGACTTGCGCCGATGCACCTTCCGTTTTAACCGCCCCGGCCCATGAGCAAATTGCATTTCGTGTTCGGCGGCCGGGTCAAGGATCCGACCGGCCTCGATTTCGACCTCGCCACGATCGACATGGTCGGCCTCTATCCCGATTATGCGAGCGCGCTCGACGCGTGGCGCGGCAAGGCCCAGCGCACGGTCGACGATGCCGAGATGAAATATATGATCGTCCACCTCCACCGCCTGCTCGATCCCGCTGCGGACGAGGCGAAGGCGAAGAGGTAGCTTCAGGCCTTCCGGTATCGGAACAGCAGCAACGGGTTCGCCAGCAGCACGCCGAGGATGAAGCCGCCGATATGGGCGGCGACCGCGATCGTGACGCCCTCGCCGCCGGTCAGGAAAGAGGTGCCGCTGAGCGCGATCCCGACGCAGATCTGCAGGACGACCCAGGCAGTCATCAGCCAGAGCGCGTTGAGCCATTTCGCGAGCCTGAGGTTGGCGACCTTCACCTTGTTCTGGCCGAACAGCATCGCATAAGCGCCGAGCACGGCGGAAATGGCGCCGCTCGCCCCGATCATCGGCGCGCTCGGATCGACCAGATATTGCGCGCCAGCCGCGGCATAGGCCCCGAGCAGATAGAGGATCGCCATGCTTGGCGTGCCAAGCACCGCTTCGACTGGCCGCCCGCAGAAGACCAGGACGATCATGTTGAACAGGAGGTGGGGGAAGCCGGCATGGACCAACGTCGCGGTCAGCGGCTGCAGCCAGACCGGCACCAGCCCCGCGCCGCCGACGCCCATGGGCAGGAAGCCGAACAGCGCGATCGCCCCGTCCTCCTGCCGGAACAGGGCCGCGACCACCCAAGCCGCGATCGTGACAAGCGCCAGCCCGGCGGTCAGCGGAGCTTTCTTCCAGTTATCGGGCGGACGCATCGCCTAGCCGGCAGCGATCAAAGGAACTGGATCTTGCTGATCTCGTAATACTTGTCGCCGGACGGAGCGGAGAACTCCACCTCCTCGCCGACCTGGCGGCCGATCAGGGCACGGCCGAGCGGCGAGGCGTAGGAAATCCGGCCAACCTTGGCGTCCGCCTCGGTCTCGCCGACGATCTGATATTTGATCTTCTTGTCGTCCTCGTCGAGCAGGTGGACGGTGGCGCCGAAGATGACCTTGTCGCCAGACAGCGTCGCCGGATCGATCACCATCGCGCGCGACAGCCGGTCCTCGATGTCCGCGATCTGCGCCTCGATCTGGCCCTGCCGCTCCTTGGCGGCATGATATTCGGCATTCTCGGAAAGGTCGCCATGGGCGCGCGCTTCCTCGATCGCGTCGATGACGGCGGGCCGCTCGACCGTTTTCAGATGCCGGATATCGGTCTGGAGCTTCTCATAGCCCTCGGCCAGCATCGGCAATTTATCGACCGTCGCCATTCACGGTGCCTTTCATACCCAAATTGTTCCCGGCCAAAACGGCCTTCGGAGCGACGCTGCGCGAGCACCGCCTGACCATTCGCCGATGTGGAAGGATCATGCTCCGGAGGGAGAATAATAGTCCTGGAGCGAGCGCACTTCAAGGCCATGCTCCTTCAGCACCGCGATGGCCTGCGCTACGGCCACCGCCGAGGATGCGGTCGTGAAGTAGGGCACCCGCGCCATCAAGGCGGCGGCGCGGATCGAGGCGCTGTCCTTGTGGCTCTGCCAGCCTTCAGTGGTGTTGAAGACGATATCGACCTTATTGTCCTTGATCCGGTCGACGATATGGGGGCGGCCCTGGGCGACCTTGTTGACCCGCTCGACCTCGAGCCCTTCCGCCTCGAGATAGTCGGCGGTGCCACCGGTGGCGATCACGTCGAAGCCCAACGCAATCAGCCCGCGCACCGCCGGCACGACGATCGGCTTGTCGCTGTCCTTCACCGAGACGAACAGGCAGCCCGCGGTCGGCAGGTCGAGCCCCGCGCCCTGCTGCGATTTGAGGAAGGCGGTCGCGAAATCGCTTGCAATCCCCATGACTTCGCCGGTGGACTTCATCTCGGGCGACAGTACCGGATCGATGCCCGGGAAGCGCGCAAAGGGGAAGACCGCCTCCTTGACCGCGACATAACTGAGGTCCCGCCTCAGCTTCGGCAGGTCCGCCAGTTTCTCCCCCGCCATCACCCGCGCGGCGAGCTTCGCGACCGGCGCGCCGATCGCCTTGGCGACGAAGGGCACGGTGCGGCTGGCGCGCGGATTGACCTCGATCAGATAGACCACCCCGTGCTTCACCGCGAACTGGACGTTCATCAACCCGACGACGCCGAGCGAAGTGGCAAGCAAGCGCGCCTGCCGCTCGATCTCGGCGACGATGGCCGGCTCCAGGCTGTAGGGGGGCAGCGAGCAAGCGCTGTCGCCCGAATGGACGCCCGCCTCCTCGATATGCTGCATGACGCCGGCGATGACGACATCCGTGCCGTCCGAGATTGCATCCACGTCGACCTCGATCGCGTCGCGCAGATACTGGTCGATCAGCACCGGGCTGTCGCCGGAGACCTGGACGGCGGTGTGGATATAGTCGTCGAGCTGGGTCGGCGAATCGACGATCTCCATCGCCCGGCCGCCGAGCACATAGGAGGGGCGGGTCAGCACAGGATAGCCGATCCGCTCGGCAACCATGATCGCCTCGTCCCGGCTGCGGGCGATGCCGTTCAGCGGCTGGCGCAGATCGAGCTTGTCGACCAGCTTCGCGAACCGCTCCCGGTCCTCGGCAAGATCGATTGCGTCGGGCGAGGTGCCGAGGATCGGAATGCCCTCGTCCTCCAGCGCCTGGGCGAGCTTCAGCGGCGTCTGCCCGCCGAACTGGACGATGACGCCGTGGAGCGTCCCGCGCGACGCCTCGACATGCAGGATCTCCAGCACGTCCTCGACGGTGAGCGGTTCGAAATAGAGCCGGTCCGACGTGTCGTAGTCGGTCGAGACGGTCTCCGGATTGCAATTGACCATCACCGTCTCATAGCCCGCCTCCTTCAAGGCGTAGGCGGCGTGGACGCAGCAATAGTCGAACTCGATCCCCTGCCCGATCCGGTTCGGCCCGCCGCCGAGGATCACGACCTTCTTCCGGTCGCTCGGCTGACTCTCGTCCTCGGGCTCGCCGAAGCTCGGCGCCTCGTACGTCGAATACATATAGGGCGTCTTCGCCTCGAACTCGGCGGCGCAAGTGTCGATCCGCTTGAAGACGGGGCGGACGCCGAGCTTGTGGCGCAGGCGCCGCACCTCGGTCTCGGTCGTGGCGCCGATCATCGCCTTCACCGCGTCGTGCAGCAGGCCGTGCGAGCGCGCCCGGGTCTTCACCCCGCCGCCGGCGATGTTCGCGGACTTGAGGTTGAGCTCGGCGAGGCGCCGGTCGGAGAAGCCCATCGCCTTCAGCCGGCGCATCCCGGCCGCGTCTCCTGGAAGACCATAGGTGCAGATCGCCTCTTCCTCCTCGACGATCTCGCGGATGCGCTCGAGGAACCAGGGATCGTATTTGGTGATGGCGTGGATCTCGGCGACGGTCAGCCCCTCGCGCAGCGCCTGGGCGGCGACGAGCAGCCGGTCCGGCGAAGGCACGGCCAATGCCGCCTCGATATCCTCTTTCGCCGCGCCGTAAAGCGACCGGACGCCATCGAGGCCGTTCAGCCCGGTCTCGAGGCCACGCAGCGCCTTCTGCAGGCTCTCGTGGAAGGACCGGCCGATCGCCATCACCTCACCGACCGACTTCATGGCCGTGGAGAGAATCGCCTGCGAGTCCTTGAACTTCTCGAAGGCGAAGCGCGGGATCTTGGTGACGATGTAATCGATGGTCGGTTCGAACGAGGCGGGGGTGACGCCGGTAATGTCGTTCTGAATCTCGTCGAGCGTGTAGCCAACCGCCAGCTTGGCGGCGACCTTGGCGATCGGGAAGCCGGTGGCCTTGGAGGCGAGCGCCGAGGAGCGCGACACGCGCGGGTTCATCTCGATGACGACGAGCCGCCCGTCCCTCGGATTGACTGCGAACTGGACGTTGGAACCGCCTGTTTCGACGCCGATTTCACGCAGCACCGCGATGCTCGCGTTGCGCATGATCTGATATTCCTTGTCGGTCAGGGTCAGCGCCGGCGCGACGGTGATGCTGTCGCCGGTGTGGATCCCCATCGGGTCCACATTCTCGATCGAGCAGATGATGATGGCATTGTCCGCTTTGTCGCGGACCACCTCCATCTCATATTCCTTCCAGCCGAGGACGGATTCCTCGATCAGCACCTCGTCGGTCGGCGAGGCTTCGAGGCCGCCGCGGACGATCTCCTCGAACTCCTCGCGATTATAGGCGATGCCGCCGCCGGTGCCGCCCAAAGTGAAGCTGGGGCGGATGATGGCCGGGAGCCCGACATGCTCCAGTGCCGCCATGGCGTCATCCATCTTGTGGGCGATCCGGCTCTTCGGGCTCTCCAGCCCGATCCGGTCCATCGCCTGGCGGAATTTCAGCCGGTCCTCGGCCATCTCGATGGCGTCGGCATCGGCGCCGATCAGCTGCACGCCATATTTGGCGAGCGTCCCATCCTTGAAAAGCGCGAGCGCGGTGTTGAGCCCGGTCTGCCCGCCCATCGTCGGCAGCACCGCGTCGGGCCGCTCCTTCGCGATGATCGCGGCGACATATTCGGGCGTGACCGGCTCGACATAAGTCGCGTCGGCGGTCTCCGGATCGGTCATGATCGTCGCCGGATTGGAGTTGACGACGATGACCCGATAGCCCTCCTCCTTCAGCGCCTTGACCGCCTGGCTCCCCGAATAATCGAACTCCGCCGCCTGCCCGATAACGATCGGGCCGGCGCCGATGATGAGGATGGAGGAGATGTCAGTACGTTTGGGCATCAGTTTTCTCTAAATCGAATGCAACGGTCTGCGGGCAGCGTGTCTAGGCCCATGGCGAAATCGCGCGTCGTGACCGCTCCGAATTGGCCCCGGTCCACGTCATTGAGCAGGCGACCGATGGCGCGGGCGTCGAGATCGTCCTTGTAAAAGGCCTGGATCTCCCCGCCCCTGTCTTCGATACGCACACCTAGATCGCGCATGCGCCGGGCGATGACTTGCAGATCCGAGGGCGCGCCCGAAAGCGTCGTCCAAAGCAAGTTCACGCCCCCAGTCGGCGTCGGCATGTGGATTCCCCGGCACCAGACGCCGGGAGCACGAGTTGCACGGACATCGGTAGGCGTGCCCTGGGCGACCAGCGCCAATGCTGCGAACAAAGTTGCGACCGTCACAGCATGTCCACGAACTTGCCGAACAGATACTGGCTGTCCTGCGGCCCCGGGCTCGCCTCGGGGTGATATTGCACGCTGAACGCCGGGCGGTCGGTCAGCTCAAGGCCGCACAGGCTCCCATCGAACAAGCTCACATGCGTCGGCCGCGCATTGGCGGGCAGGCTCTCCGCCTCGACCGCGAAGCCGTGGTTCATGCTGGTGATCTCGACCCGGCCGTCGGCGAGGCGCTTGACCGGATGGTTGGCACCGCGATGGCCCTGGTGCATCTTCACCGTCCGGCCGCCCACGGCGAGGCCGAGGAGCTGGTGGCCGAGGCAGATGCCGAACAAAGGCTTGCCGGTCTCCAGCATGGCTTGGATAACGGGGACCGCATATTCGCCGGTCGCGGCGGGATCGCCGGGGCCGTTGGCGAGGAAGAAGCCGTCCGGCTTGTGCGCCATCACCTCGTCGAACGTCGCGGTCGCAGGCAGCACGGTGACGCGCGCGCCGGCATCGGCGAGGTTGCGGAAAATGTTGCGCTTGGCGCCATAGTCGATCGCGACCACGTGCGGGAGCGCCTCGTCATGCTCGCGCTCCTCATAGCCCTCGCCCAACCGCCATTTGCCCCCGGCCCAGCGGTACATTTGATGGCAGGACACTTCCCTGGCGAGGTCCATCCCCTCCAGCCCTGGCCAGGCCCGTGCCTTCGCCAGCAAGGCCGGGATGTCGAACGCACCATCCTCGCGATAGGCGATCACGCCATTGGGCGCGCCGTCGTGGCGGATCTTGCGGGTCAGCGCCCGCGTATCGACGCCGGAGAGGCCGATGCGGCCATTCGCCCGCATCCAGTCGACGAAATTCCGCTCGCTGCGGAAATTGCTCGGCTCCGTCACCTCCTGCCGGACCACGCAGCCCAAAGCGAACGGATTGTCCGCCTCCAGATCCTCATAATTGGCGCCGACATTGCCGATATGCGGGAAGGTGAAGGTGACGATCTGCCCGGCATAGGAGGGATCGGTCATGATCTCCTGATAGCCGGTCATCGCGGTGTTGAAGCAGACCTCGCCGACCGCCTCGCCCTCCGCGCCGAAGCCCTTGCCCCAGATCACGCTGCCATCCGCCAATACCAATACGCCCGTCGCTCCACTCGGATCGTAGGTGGCATGTGACGAAGTCATATGCCGACGGTCCGATCCGAGCACATGGCTCGCGCAGGCAGGGTCGTGGCGTCGGCCATCGTGGCGGGCACTCCTTCTCGGGTTTCGCGATGTCGCTAAGTCTCAGCCGCTAGAGCCGCGCCGGTGGAGCGTCAATCTATTAAAAGCCGGGCCGGTTCATTATGCTGGCCGTTTCCCTTTTCATGCCCAGAGGGCTCATGATTCGCGATGACATAAAGCAGGCGCTGGTCGGCGCCATGAAGGCCGGCGACACGGCAAAGCGCGACGCGATCCGCCTCATCCAGGCGGCGCTGAAGAACCGTGACATCGAGCTGCGGGGCTCCGCCAACCCGCCCGCGGACGATGTGCTCGTCACTGAGGTGCTGCAGAAGATGGTCAAGCAGCGCCGCGAATCGATAGCGATGTACGCGCAAGGCGGCCGCCAGGAGCTGGCCGACGCCGAGGCCGCGGAGGTCACGGTGATCGAGAGCTTCCTCCCGGCGCAGATGGACGACGCCCAGCTCGCGGCGGCGATCGACGCGATCGTGGCGGAGACCGGGGCGGAAAGCGTCAAGGACATGGGCAAGGTGATGGCCCTGCTGCGCGAACGCCACGCCGGCGACGTCGAAATGGGCAAGGCCAGCGCGGCGGTGAAGGCGCGGCTGTCGGCATGAGGGGAACCGGCGGCCGGTGACCCTCTCCCCTGCCTTTCTCGACGAGCTGCGCGCCCGGACGACGCTTTCGAACCTGGTCGGCCGCACCACCAAGCTCACGCGCGCCGGGCGGGAGTTCAAGGCCTGCTGCCCGTTTCACGACGAGAAGACGGCGAGCTTCTACGTCAATGACGAGAAGGGCTTCTATCACTGCTTCGGCTGCCAGGCGCA
Source organism: Allosphingosinicella sp. (assembly GCA_044225925.1). GTDB lineage: Bacteria > Pseudomonadota > Alphaproteobacteria > Sphingomonadales > Sphingomonadaceae > Allosphingosinicella. Next base: position 76,547 of record JBGAHY010000004.1, on the reverse strand, counting down.
TGGCGACGCGATCCGCTGGCTGACCGACCAGCGCGGCCTTCCGTTCATGGATGCGGTGAAGGAGCTGGCGGACGCGGCGGGGATGGAGGTGCCGGCGCCGGACCCCAGATCGCAGGAAAAGGCGGAGCGCGCGGCGGGGCTGTACGAGGTGATGGAGGCGGCGGCTTCGTGGTTCGCGGAGCAGCTGGATGTTGGCGAAGGTGCTGCGGCGCGTGACTATCTGAAGCACCGCAATGTGGGCGCCGGGACCCGGCAGAGGTTCGGCTTCGGGCTGGCGCCGGACAGCCGTGGCAGGCTCAAGTCGGCTCTCAAGAAATTCGGTGAAGACAAGCTTGTGGAGGCCGGCCTTCTCATCAAGACTGAGGACAAGGAGCCCTATGACCGGTTCCGCGGGCGGCTGATATTTCCGATCCGCGACGCGCGCGGACGTTGCATTGCCTTCTCCGGCCGGATTCTCGGCGACGGCGAGCCGAAATATCTAAATTCCCCCGATACCCCTCTGTTCGACAAGGGCCGGACGCTCTTCAACCTGCACAATGCCGGGCCGGCCAGCCGTCAGCTAAGGCGTGTGATTGTCGTCGAAGGGCAGATGGATGTTGTCGCCCTGGACCAGGCGGGCTTCCAGGAGAGCGTCGCGCCGCTCGGCACCGCGCTCACCGAGCACCAGCTTGCCCTGCTCTGGAAGCTCTCCCCCGCCCCCTTGATGTGCTTCGACGGCGACAATGCCGGCCAGAAGGCAAGCGTGCGCGCCGCGCTCAGGGCTTTGCCCCATGTCGGCCCCGGCCGCTCGCTCAATTTCGTGACCCTGCCCGCCGGACAGGACCCGGACGATCTGATCCGCGCCGGCGGGCGGGCGGCCTTCCAGGCCTTGCTCGACAGCCCGGAATCTTTGATCGACCGGCTCTGGCGGCACGAACGCGACGCCGAGCCCCGCAATACGCCCGAGCAGCGCGCGGGCCTCAGGCGCCGGCTGATCGACCATGTCTCCACCATTCAGGACGGGGACGTGCGCGAACAATATCGCCACGAACTGATGGGCCGCTTCAACGCGCTCACCCTGCCGCAACCGGAGCGCCGGCCCTGGACGCCCGGCTTTGCCGGCGGGCGCGGCGGCGGCCGCTTCCCGCCCCCGCCCCGCCCGACCACGGCTGAGGCGAAGGCGCTGGGCCGCACCGGCCTCAGCCCCGAACTGACCCGCGCCGTGCTGGTCGGGCTCGCCCGGTTCCCCGCTCTGATCGGCGCCCATTGGGAGCAAATTGAATCGCTTGACCTAGGCGATCGCGACGCCAAGCAATTGCGCGATATGATGTTGGAAGCGGCGATGACGCACGCCACGCTTGATCCGGAGGCGCTCAATACCATATTGGCCGAGAATGGCGGGGCGTCTCTCCTGGAGATTCTTCGCCGCAAGCGAGGATTGGGATTTTCCTTCACGCGACGTGACGCCGAACCGGATCGCGCCTGCCGCGATCTGGCTCTCGCCATAGAGACGCTCGCCGCCCGCCCCGGGCTGGATGCGGCACTCGAGGCGGCCACAATGCGTTTGAAGGATATGGGAGACCAGGCGGCGTTCGACGAGCAGCAACGGCTCCGGACGGCGCGCGACGAGGCGGATCGGCAGCTCGCGACATTGTTCGAGGGCGGCGGAGACTAGGGATTTTCAAGGCCGCGATTTGCGAGTCGCCGGGGCTTCGGCCCGGCTCGAAATCGGAAAAGGGCCTCAAACGGGATAAGGCTGCTCGATGGCGAAGACCAACATTGCGGAAACCGAAGAGAAGACCGAGTCCGGCGATGCGCCGCTGCTCGACCTCAACGAAGCCGAGCTCAAGAAGCTGATCAGCCGCGCCAAGAAGCGTGGCTACATCACCTATGACGAGCTGAACGAGGCCCTGCCGCAGGACCAGATGTCGTCCGAGCAGATCGAGGACGTAATGTCCGCGTTGAGCGAGATGGGCGTCAACATCGTCGAGAATGAGGAAGCCGACGAGGACGAGCAGAAGGAGGACGATAGCGGCCCCGAAGAGATGGACGGCGGCGTCGAGACCTTCGTGCTCGAGAAGAAGAAAGAGACGGTCGACCGCACCGACGACCCCGTCCGCATGTACCTGCGCGAGATGGGCGCCGTCGAGCTGCTCAGCCGCGAAGGCGAGATCGCCATCGCCAAGCGCATCGAGGCCGGCCGCGACACGATGATCTGGGGCCTGTGCGAAAGCCCGATCACCTTCAACGCGATCATCGACTGGTCGACCGCGCTCAACAACGGCGTGATGCAGCTGCGCGAGATCCTCGATCTCGAGGCGATGCTCTCCAAGGGCCCGACCGCCGAGCAGGTCGAGGGCGCCGAAAATGGCGACGACACCATCTCCGAATCCACCGCCGGCCCGAGCTTCAAGGAAGAGGAAGAGCCCGAGGAAGTCGCCGCGGACGCCGACGAGGACGAAGACAGCATGGTCGAGCGTCGCGCCCCGCGGCCGACCGACGACGAGGAGGAGGACAACACCCTCTCCCTCGCCCAGATGGAAGAGACGCTGAAGCCCGCCGCGCTGGAGAAGTTCGCGGCGATCACCGATCTCTACAAGAAATTCTCGAAGCTGCAGCTCACCCGCATGGACGCCATGTCCGGCGGCGCGGACTTCGCGGCCAATGACGAGAAGAAATATCAGAAGCTGCGCGAGCAGCTCACCGCCGAGGTGGAGAGCGTCCAGTTCCACGGCGCCAAGATCGAATATCTGGTCGACCAGCTGTACAGCTACAACCGCCGGCTGACGACGCTCGGCGGGCAGATGCTGCGCCTGGCCGAGCGCCACAAGGTGCCGCGCAAGGCTTTCCTCGATTCCTATATGGGCCACGAGCTGGACGAGAACTGGGCGCAGAGCGTCTGCGGGCTCGACAAGAAATGGGCCGCCTTCTGCGAACAGGAAGCGGGCGCGATCGAGCGCATCCGCACCGAGATCGCCGAGATCAGCCAGGCGACCGGTATGTCGCTCGGCGAGTTCCGCCGGATCGTGAACCAGGTCCAGAAGGGCGAGCGCGAGGCGCGCATCGCCAAGAAGGAAATGGTCGAGGCGAATTTGCGCCTCGTCATCTCCATCGCCAAGAAATACACGAACCGCGGGCTGCAGTTCCTGGACCTGATCCAGGAGGGCAATATCGGCCTGATGAAGGCGGTCGATAAGTTCGAATATCGCCGCGGCTACAAGTTCAGCACCTACGCGACCTGGTGGATCCGGCAGGCGATCACCCGCTCGATCGCCGACCAGGCGCGGACCATCCGCATCCCGGTCCACATGATCGAGACGATCAACAAGCTGGTCCGCACGTCCCGGCAGATTTTGCACGAGATCGGCCGCGAGCCGACCCCGGAGGAGCTGGCCGAGCGCCTCTCCATGCCGCTGGAGAAGGTCCGCAAGGTGATGAAGATCGCCAAGGAGCCGATCAGCCTGGAAACGCCGATCGGCGACGAGGAGGATTCGCACCTCGGCGATTTCATCGAGGACAAGAATGCGGTGATCCCGGTGGATGCGGCTATTCAAGCCAATCTGAAGGAGACCGTGACCCGCGTGCTGGCGTCACTGACGCCGCGCGAGGAGCGCGTGCTGAGGATGCGGTTCGGGATCGGGATGAACACCGATCACACGCTTGAGGAGGTCGGGCAGCAGTTCAGCGTGACCCGCGAGCGTATCCGGCAGATCGAGGCGAAGGCCTTGCGGAAGCTGAAGCATCCGAGCCGGAGCCGGAAGATGCGGAGCTTTTTGGACCAATGACCAAGGATCACTGGCTCCGCGTTAGCGATCTAGCGCCGATTCGAGTTCATGATCTCCAGGTGGGTGAATTATTTCTCCCGTCCGTTCCCGAGTGTGAGCACTTCCTAGCGGGTCAAATCAATTCGCATGAGATTCTAGTCACCCTCGACGGGCCTAGTCCCTTCCACGTTGGCGAGAAAGAAACCTGGGTCAGAGCTCCGGGGCTCAGAATTTCAGACATACGTTTTGAGGTTAGCCCGGCTGACACATGTCGATGGGAGGATGTGGAACACACTCCAGGCGCTCTCATTATGGCGAGCAACGGTGCGTTCCTCATTGGGCGGAAGGGGACCAGTCGTTTCGCAATACCCTTGCAAGCAGGGGAAAGTAGCCTGCCTCCTCAAGGTGGGCCGATGGTAGGCTTCACGCGTTGGCGTCTAGTCCACGGCCAAGGAGACGACCAAAAGGTCCTCTTTGTGCATGAGGGCGAATCAGAGAAGGCCTAACTGGCTAAGGTCCTAGGACCGCTTTCGCCATTGGCGCCGCAATCGTACGATCACATCTTCGACGGTCGCATTCCGATTCAGTCGCAATGCTGGTCGAGGGAAGTCCAACGTGATCGGGCTGCGTTCATTCGATCCGAACATCGGTATTTCAATGCTGCTTGGGCTCGCATCATGCTCTGCCCGGGTTCGCCATCCTCGATAGTCACCGCCCGCGATGGTCACGGCCAGGCCGAGATGAGAAAGACGCTGGGTTTTGTCCAGATCCTCCAGAACACTATTGGTGAATTCCAAGCAAGTGCGCAGTGCGGATTGTACGTCCTCCTCGATGATTACCGAGGCGCCCATGGAATCAAAGCGTGAGCCCCGATCAGTTCGGCCTAGCGGCACCTGAAACTGCATGCTTCCTTCTTCGTGGATTGCGAAAGACGCCCCGCTGTCCTGCTGAAGGACCAGTGCGTCATTCATTACCGAACGCTCCGTGCCTAAGGACGCATCCAGCAAGCGTGTAGTCCCGAATTGCGCCGCCTGCTGAAGGCGATCCGCGAGTTTTGGATCTTCGATGGATGAAGCGCGAATGATTTGCTGGCGAGGCCCTGCGACGATCGCCACTGAGAGAAGCAAGCGGCCCGAATGGGAAGACCGCGACCCGTCCGGCAACATTTCCACCGCGCGCGATCTGAGCTCCTCAGCATCGATGGGAGTTCGCGCGGTCGTAAGTTCATAATCATGGAGCGCTTGGGTGATGAGCGTCCTGAGGTTCTCGGGGTCGCTAAACGACACCCGGAAGAATCCGCCCTCCCATCCTTGTACCTCTTGAATGAAATCGCTTTGTGCCGGTTCTGGGGACATTCCCTCCTGCACGAATGCCAACACTGGCTTAGACCCTTTGGCTTCCCGATATTCTTCGTGTGTGGCGGAGAGACCGGAAGTTTGCGGCTGCCCGTAACCTTCCCCGAGGATGAGCACGACGAGGTCCGACGATCTTAGCCCTTGCAAACAGGCGATTTGCGGCGAACTTGGTTGCGCTCCGAAGTCTTCAGCCATGACAGGCTCATGTCGAAGAGTCTCGATCGCACTCTTGGCCGCGGCGCGCGCCTCGAGGAATCCAGCGATTAATGAACTCACGAAAACTCGCATCGCTTACTCCCAACCTAACCGAACATCGGTTCTCCGGCATTCGGGACAGCTAATCGGAGAAAGCGGCCGATGGTCACGTTCGGCCTCTAACCGCTCGTCGCGCGACAGAACGTCGGCCTCAAATCTGTGGCCGCAATTTTTGCAGCGGTAACGGCGTCGCTCACTCATTTCCCTCTCCGGAGAACAGAAGGGGAACTCCGTATAAAGCGATGAGCGCGGGGATCAATGATAGATCGCGATTTATCCCCAAGAATTCCTGAACGCAGCTTGGTTCAGTGCCAGTGGCGCAAAAGAAAGGACAGTAACCTCCTTCCGTCCTCGGTCGGGGTGGTCCCCAGTCCTCGGCACTTGTTGCACTGGCCACCCAAACGGATGACGTGCCCTTCTCGCCTTTGATTGATGAACCCCTCGCCCTCGCAATCTTCACATATAGTTTCCAATGCAGGCAGTGAGCCTGAGCCATCGGCAGGCGGACCCAGTTTTAGTTTCCTAAGAGACATGCGTCGCTTCCTAGTTCGTTCAACCAGATCCCTCACATAGCAACCCTCCCAAATAGTTCGATAAGTGTCCGCCACGCGACCATTGTCCCGTGACGTCGATCAGGCTCCGCTGCGCGGACCTGTCGGCCGGCCCCTTCGCGTCTCTCGCGCTAAGCGGCGGCTTGCTTCGAGAGGGAAAGGTGGATCCCGGATCCCTGAGTTTCCTCAGAGCAGGCAAGTCCGGGATGACGAAGGAGGGCGGCTCGGCGCTGCGGATCAAGTCATCCCGTGCATCGCCGGAATCGGCGAAGGCTCCCCCGCCGGCTGGACCAGCAACTCCTCCTCCGTCTCCCCATCGCGCAGTCGCGCCACCAAAGCCTCCGGGTCCCACAGCACCCCCACCGGATTGTCCGTCGCCGCGAGGAACGCCTTGCCCTCCTCCGCGCTGCAGGCGTCGACCTGGAATTCCATGCGGTTGCCGTCGGGGTCGGCATAATAAAGCGACAATGTGGTGCCGTGGTGGACCGGCCAATAGGGATGGATGCCGGCCGCCTTCAGCCGCTCGTAGGTGCCGAGCAGATCGGCGACATTGGCATAGGTGTAGGCGACGTGGTTGACGCCGATCTGGCCGCGCGCGTCGGCGTCGCCGCCGTCGGGCTTCAAGAGGTCGAGATTGGCGAAGGCGAAGCGGTGATGCTCGTCGTCATAGGTCATGAAGCAGAGCGCCGGATCCCGGTTGACGATCTCGGCCTCGAACACGTCCTGGTACCAGGCGATCATCTCCTCGTAGCGGCGGGTCTGGTAGACGACATGGGCGAATTTGATGGGCCGGGCCATGGCAGCGCTCCTGCTGGTGTGAGGACGGAAGGCTGGCGGACGGGCGGCGCGGCCGTCCTCCCGGGCGCGCTGCGGTGGATGTGGTAGCATTGGCGAGGTGGGGAGGCCAAGCGGTGCGGCGGCTTGACAGGGCCGGCGCGGCTGGCCAATTCGGGCCATGGGCCTGTTCCGGATCTACTTCGCCATCGCCGCCCGCTTCGGGCCCTGGTGCTGCTCGCCGCCTTCCTCTTTCTGGCGGGGATCGTGCTGACCCTGCTCGGCAAGGTCTTCGGCTTCACGCTCGCCGACGTCGACCGATGGCTGAATTCTCACAGCAATTGGTTCACGGCGGTGGGGGACATCACGATCCGCCTCGTCTGCTTCTTCGTCCTGGTCTGCTGCGTGGTGGTGGTGATCGCGGCGGTGCATGGGCTGGTGCGGCCGGCGCGGGAAGCGGACCTGGGTGCCGCCCATCCCGATTCCCAGGTTCAAGCCGGAGGCGGACCGGGACGCCGAGAAGCCGCCGGGGATCGGGTGCGCGTTGGTGGCGCTGCTGGTGGGGTATTTCGCGTTTGTGGGGACGTTCGTGTCTTATTGAGTCCGTCCGCCACGGCACCATTGTGCCGTGACGTCGATCAGGCTCCGCTGCGCGGACCTGTCGGCCGGCCTCCCCGCGGCTCTACGCCCAGGCTGCGGTTTGCTGCGCAAATCCTCGCCTGCGCTCGGCGCTGCAGCGCGCGCTACCGCGCAAGCGCTGCGTCGGCGTTCACCCCCTCTTTACCGGCTTGAACTATGACAGCCACAAGACAGGCCGCACCGCGGGCCCGGAGGTTCTTGTTCATGGCTTCACTCTCGGTCGAATCGGTTGACGGCGTCCGCACCGGCGGGCTGCTTGCCGCCTGCGTGGCCGAACATGGCAGCGTCACCCATCCCTGGTTCGGCAGCGAAGTGCTGGTCTGCGGGCCGGAGGCGTCGCGCAACCTGGCCGATGCGATCCATTTCCTCTGCGCGCTGCATGGCCGCCATCCGGGCGTGATCGATCATGCCGCGACCCGCACCCACGACGCCGGCGCGCGCGCCTGGCTGAACGAGGCGGCGGCGGCGGCGGCGGCGGAACGGACCCTGCTCACCCGGCTCGCCGTGGCGGCGGGGCCGATCCCCTCCACGCCGGGCGGCAGCTCCAGCGAGGCGGCGATCCAGGCGCAGCGCGGCGCGCTCTCCACCCTCGCCCAGTCCGACCGCAAGGGCACCGCGCTCGGCGCGGCCCTCGCCTTCGCCAGCGACTGGGCGCCGGTCCGCAAGCAAGTGATCGAGGCGGCGGCCAAAAGGCTCGGCGTCGATATCCTGCCGCACGGCTTCGGCGATGCGGCGACCTGGCGGGCGGTCGCGGACGAGGCCGCGGTCAGCGAACGCGCCTTGCTGTTCGGCGCCCAGCAACTGGCGCTGCAGCACCGCGCGCTCTGGGACCTGCTCGAGGCGCGGGCGCAGGCGCGGCAATATTAGGCGGCTTGCACCGGTAAGGGGCCTCCTTTAGGCCGGTGGCCATGCGCTTCGAAGGCACTTCCAATTATGTCGCGACCGAGGACCTGAAGGTCGCGGTCAACGCCGCGGTCACGCTCCGCCGCCCGCTCCTCGTCAAGGGCGAGCCCGGCACCGGCAAGACCATCCTCGCTCATGAGATCGCCGCCGCGATCGGCGCGCCCTTGATCGAATGGCACGTCAAGTCGACGACCAAGGCGCATCAGGGCCTGTACGAATATGATGCGGTGGCGCGGCTGCGCGACGGCCAGCTCGGCGACGCGCGGGTCCACGACATCAAGAACTATATCCGCAAGGGCAAGCTCTGGGAGGCGTTCACCTCGGAGCAGCTGCCGGTGCTGCTGATCGACGAGATCGACAAGGCCGATATCGAGTTCCCGAACGACCTCCTCCAGGAGCTCGATCGCATGTCGTTCGACGTCTACGAGACGCACGAGACGATCGCGGCGAAGGAGCGGCCGATCGTCGTCATCACCTCGAACAACGAGAAGGAGCTGCCGGACGCGTTCCTGCGCCGCTGCTTCTTCCATTATATCCGCTTCCCCGACCGGGAGACGATGCAGGCGATCATCGACGTCCATTTCCCCGGCATCCAGAAGATGCTGGTGCAGAAGGCGATGGACATCTTCTACCAGGTCCGCGAGGTGCCGGGCCTGAAGAAGAAGCCGTCGACCAGCGAGTTGATCGACTGGCTGAAATTGCTGCTGCACGAGGACCTGCCGCTCGACGTGCTGCAGTCCAAGGATCCGGCCAAGGCGATCCCGCCGCTGCACGGCGCGCTGCTGAAGAACGAGCAGGACGTGATGCTGTTCGAGCGGCTCGCCTTCATGAGCCGCCGCCCGGGGAACTAGGCCTGGCCGAGGCCCTCGTCGCGATAAGCGAGCTCGAAATTGCCCCAGCGGCGGCCGCGGATGAAGAGCGGGACGAACACGTTCTTCACCGGCAGATAGCGACCGCTGCCCAGCTCCATGCCGTAGGTCGCGAGCATCGCCTCCTTGTCCGAGGCGATCGCGCGGCGGGTGATATCGTCGAGGAAGTTGCGGCGGTTGCGGCAATGCTCGGCATTCCAGGCGGGATCGTCGGGCCGCTGCGGGTGCGAGCGGGACGAGATGTGGGTCGGCAGATAGCCGTTCATGTCGGTGATCGCGGTGGCGATCAGCCGCGGCTCCTCGCTCATCAGGCGGTCGAGGATCGGGCGGACGTAAGCGTCGGCAAAGGCGCAGAAAAGGGTCTCGTGCTGGACCGGGTTGGTGCCCGGCATCACGACATAATGGGTGTCGAAGACCGCCTCCATCGCGACGCGGCCGTCGGCGACGCCGGCTTCGATGACGGTGCGGATCTCGTGGCAGGAGCGCTGCGCATATTCGATGAACGGAGTGTCGTCGATGCGCACGCCCGACGAGGCGAGCTTGTCGAGCATCTCGTTGGAGAGCAGTTCCAGCCGGTTCAGCCGGTCCTGGGTTTCCTTGAGCTGGCCGCCATTGTCGCGGGCGTCGCCAGCGAAACTGGAGAGGCCGCTCTTCACGCTGTCGACGCTGGCCTGGATATGGCTGGTCGCCTGGGCGATGCCGTCGGTCTGACGGTCGACCAGAGCGACGATGTCCGAGACGTCGCGCACCGTGTCGTTGATCCGGGTGAACGAGTTCTGCGCGACCCGGCTCTTCTCGACGCCCGCCTTGATCTCGTTGGTGACCGCCTCCGCCTCGCGCGTGAGCGAGGCGATGGTGCCGGCAATCTCGCCGGTGGCGCCGCGCGTGTCATGGGCGAGCTTCTTCACTTCGGCGGCGACCACCGCGAAGGAGCGGCCCGCCTCCCCTGCCCGCGCCGCCTCGATCGTGGCGTTGAGGGCGAGCATGTTGGTCTTGCTGGCGATGCTCTCGATCGCGGAGGAGACTCTCTGCACCCGGGCCATCGCCTCGGAGAAGCCGGCCATGCGGTCGCCCAGCTGGACGACGAGATCGGTGAGCCCGGAGAAAATGCGGATCGTGTCCTCGATCGCGACGCGGCCCTGATCGAGCTTGGCCCGGGCCTGGTCGGCGAGGACGCGCGCCTCGTCGGTCGAATCGGCGACGCGGGCCTGATCGGCCATCAGGCGGGTGGTGACCTCCTCGAGGCCGTCGAGCATCTGGAGATTGCGGGAGATGCGCTCGTTGACGCCGGCGACATAGCCGGCGACGTCGCTGCATTCGATCGAGAGCGACCCGCAATCGCGGGCCACCTGGTTGATCGCTTCGCCGTCCGTCCGCTCGCTCGCGCTCGTTGCCACAAGATGCCCCGTTCTCTTTGTGGCGCAATGGCTAAGGCCAATTGGTTGAAAGGCCGTTAACCAACCTCACCGGCCAGCCGCAGGTCTGCGGCGGCGGATTTCCAGCCACCCGCCATCGCGTTATTGCGGGGCCGCAATGACAATGTATCGCGCCCTTCTCGGCATCGACCTGATCGCCGCGGCCACGTTGCTCCTGTTCTTCCTCTGGGGCGTGAGCGACGGCACGGCCTTGTACGCGCCGGGCCTGTGGCTCGGCACCCTGGCCCTCGCTGCAGGCACCATCGGCGGCGCGGTGGCGCTGCGCCGCAGCGGCAAGACCGGGCTCGCCACGCTCCTGCTGCTCCCGGTGGCAATCCCGGCCACAGGCTACGGGCTGTTCGTGCTGTCCATGCTGATCCTGCAACCGCGGTGGAATTGAGCGGACGGGGCCGCTAGGATCGCGCCATGTTCTTCTCCTTCGTCGACGAACTCCGCGCTGCGGGCATCTCCGCCTCGATGAAGGAGCATCTGACGCTGCTGGAGGCGCTGGACGCCGAGGTGATCGGGGCGCGGCCGGAGGATTTCTATTATCTGGCGCGGGCGACCTTCGTGAAGGATGAGGGCCTGCTCGACCGGTTCGACCAGGTGTTCGGCAAAGTCTTCAAGGGGCTGGAGACGACTTATGGCACGGACGCGCAGCCAGTGCCGGAGGAATGGCTGAAGGCGATCGCCGAGAAATATCTGACCCCGGAGGAAATGGCCGAGATCAAGGCGCTCGGCTCCTGGGAAGAGATTATGGAGACGCTGAAGAAGCGGCTCGCGGAGCAGCAGGGCCGCCACCAGGGCGGCAACAAATGGATCGGGACGGGCGGCACCTCCCCATACGGCAATAGTGGCTACAACCCGGAAGGCGTCCGCATCGGCGGCGAAGGCGGGCAGAAGCGCGCGATCAAGGTCTGGGACAAGCGCGAATTCAGGAACCTGGACAACCAGGTCGAGCTCGGCACCCGCAACATCAAGGTCGCGCTCCGCCGCCTGCGCCGCTTCGCCCGCGAGGGCGCGGCCGAGGAGCTGGACCTGGACGAGACGATCAACGGCACCGCGCGCAAGGGCTGGCTCGACATCCGGATGCGGCCCGAGCGGCACAATGCGGTGAAATTGCTGCTCTTCCTCGACGTCGGCGGCTCGATGGATCCGCATATCAAGCTCACCGAGGAATTGTTCTCCGCGGCCACCACGGAGTTCAAGAATCTCGAATTCTTCTACTTCCACAATTGCCCCTATGAGGCGGTGTGGAAGGACAATCGCCGCCGCTTCCAGGAGCGCACGCCGACCTGGGACGTGCTTCACAAATATGGCCACGATTACAAATGCGTATTCGTCGGCGATGCCTCGATGAGCCCCTATGAGATCAGCCACGCCGGCGGCTCGGTGGAGCATTATAACGAGGAGGCTGGTGCGACCTGGCTGCAGCGGCTGACCACCACCTACCCGGCGGCGGTCTGGCTGAACCCGGTGCCGGAGAAATATTGGGGCTATACCAGCTCGATCCAGCTCGTCCGCCAGCTGATGCAGGATCGGATGTATCCGCTGACGCTCGCCGGGCTGGACGATGCGATGCGGACGCTGAGCCGGAAATCGTGAGCGACCGGGTGTACACGCTCGACGATCCGCGGCCGATCGCGGCGGAAGCGCCCTATACTTTCTTCCTGCCATCGCCTCAGGAGCTGTCGGCATTGGCTCCAGGCGATTTGGTCAAACTCATCTTCCGCCCCTTGCAGCTAGGGGACACTTGGGACTCGGAGCGGATGTGGGTAATGATAGACGCCATCCATGACGACCAGATGGTGGGCCGGCTCGACAACCAGCCAGACGAGATTCCGGCTCTGCAACTAGGGGACATAGTCGAATTCGAGCGGTTCCAAGTGATTGCCGTCTGGTGGTCGATGGATCGCGATGAGGCGCCGCCAAATGCTCCGGCGCGGCGGCACTATTTGGAGCGTTGCCTTGTGGACCGCTGCGTGATCGATGATGGAATACCGGTCCACTTCCTAGATCGCGATGAACCTCGGGCCACGGCGGAAGATGCATATCCGGACAGCGGCTGGGCGATTCGCGGGGACTATCGCGGACTGAGCGATGCCGAGCTTGACGCGCGAGAGTTCTGTTTTGTTTCTCTTGGGCTTGTGTTGAACCGGGACGACAGCTGGCTGCACCTGATCGACGAGCCGATTGGATCGGCCTTCATCCGCGACTGGGAGAGCGGCAGATTCGTACGTGCAGGATGAAGTCAGCTCATCTCCTAGGCGTGCTCGTCGCGTTGACTTGGACCCCTCCGGCATCCGCGGAGGCTCCGGCGCCCCTCTCCCCCCAGACCCGCACCGCATGGCATTTCGACCGGAGCGACCTGACGCCGGACCCGCGCATCCGCTTCGGCGTGCTGGCCAACGGGATGCGCTATGCGATCCTGCCGAACCGGACGCCGACCGGCGCGGTCTCGGTGCGGCTGCTGGTCAAGGTCGGGGCGACGAACGGGGCGCCGGGCGAGGCGCATTATCTGGAGCATATGGCCTTCATGGGCTCGCGCAACGTGCCGGAGGGCGCGCGGGCGCGGCTGAGCGGGCCGGAGCAGCTGCGCGAGGGCACCGGCTACAACGCCCATACCGGGGATTTCGATACTTATTACCGGCTCGATCTGGCGCGGCCGGACCGGGCGCAGCTGGATCGGATGCTGTTCCTGCTGCGCGAGACGGGAAGCGAGCTGAACCTGACGCCGGAGGGCGTGGCGCAGGCGCGCGCGGAAATCCTGGCGGAGGTGCGGCAGCGCTCCGGCCCGGACGACCGGCGCGACCGCGACCAGATCGCCTTCTTCGCGCCGGGCACGCGCATCGCCCAGGTCTCGCTGACCGGCGACGAGGGCCAGGCCGGCGCGATTAACGCCGAGGGGCTGCGCCGGCTGTACGAGAGCTATTACCGGCCCGACCGCGCCACGCTCATCATCGTCGGCGAAGTCGATCCCGCCTGGCTGGAGGGGCAGATCGCGGCGCGGTTCGGGACCTGGCGCGCCGGGCCTCGGACGGAAGACGTCCAGAACGCCGCGGACGAGGTGGCGGTGACGGGCAGCCGGGTCGGCCGGGTGCAGACGACCGAGTTCCGCGTCCTCGTCGCGCCGGTCGGCCCGACCTGGGCGACGGTGGCGCTGGTGACGCCGCTGGGGCCGCGCGACGCGGCGGCGCCGCGCGATCAGGGCTTCCTGCAGTCGCTGGGCGCGGACATGCTGGCGGCGCGGGTGACCGGGCATCGCGGCGGCGACCGGCCGTTCATGGACGCCGACGCCGCGGTCGAGGATTATTACCGGACGGCGCGGATCGCGCGCTTCGCCGTCAGGGCGCTGGACAATGACTGGCATATGGCGGTGAGCGTCGCGGCGCAGGAATTGCGCTGCGCGCTGCAGCACGGCTTCACGCGCGACGAGCTGGCGATCGAACTGGAGCGGGAGAGCGAGCGGTTGGGCGCCTTCGACGCGCCCGAGGCGAGCAGCGTCATCGCCGACCGGCTGGTCGAGATGACCGGGCGCGAGATCGTGCCGACCGCCCCGGCCCGGCCAGAGGACACGCGGGCCTATCTCGCCGCGATCCGGCTCGACGCGGTCAACGCCGCCTTCCGCGCCGCCTGGGCCGCGCCGGGGCAGCGGGTGCACCTCTCCCACGATCGCCCGATCGAGGGCGGCGAGGCGGCGGTGGCTGCGGCATGGGCAGCGGCGCCACCCTGTCCTTCAACCCGTACGGCTGGCCAGCCTCACACGCGCACGTAGCGGTTGCTTGGCGGACGGCGGCACATGCGCTTGGGCGCGCGCGTCTCCTCGCCGTCGACGATGATGATGTCGGTGACGGTCAGGCAGGCGCCCGCGGCGGTGCGGTCGGCGGCGGTGACGGTGGAGGAGCCGCTGACATTGGCGCGGGTGTCGCTCCGCCAGCGGCTGGTCGTGCCGACGCCGCCATTGATCGCCCGCGCGGTCGCGACCTCCGCCTGCTGTTGCTCATTGCAATTGAGCTGCCTTTGCACCCGCTCGCTCAGCGAATGGCCGAAGCGCAGGACGCCATTGACCGACGATTCGGAGGCACCGACGAAGCGGCCGATCCCGCGCGTCGCATCGATCGCGGCGTCGCCGATCCGGTCCCAGACCCGCAGGCGCCCCTGCGCGCGCCGCTGGCAGGCGGTCAGCGCTGCGGTCGGGCTGTCCTCATCCTGATCGGCGGCGGGCGCGGCCACGGTTGCGGGGGGCGTGCGCGGCTGGGTACGCTGACGGTTTTGCGCGGACGCCGCGCTCAGGCCGGCGGCGAGCATCAGGCCCGTCAGGAAAAGCGGCAAACGGATCGGCGGACGGCGCACTCTGTCCTCCCCCAAAAGCGGCGCCATCCTTCACCCTCGAACGGCCGAAGTCCAGTCAGGAGATGGTCTCGGGCGCCTTGCGGTTGCCCAGCAGGCAGGTGGCGAATGCGACGGCGGTGCCGATGCAGAGCTGATAGGGGAAGGCGAGGCTCTTCCAGGTCGAGGGCAGGCCGAGCATGTCGACGATGTAGGATTGCTGGAGCGCGATCGCGATGAAGCCAGTGGCGAGCGCGGCGATCACCGAAACGGTTGAGCCGCGCTTGGTGAACAACAGGGTGAAATAGACGCCGAGCAGGCCGGAATAAGCGAAGGTCATCACCCCGAGCGCGAAATCGAGCAAGGGCGCGTCCGTATAACGCTGCCAGTAGAAGCAGAGATAGGACATGCCGAGCAAGGCGAGCGCCAGCACCAGCATGCCGATGCGCCCGGCGCGGACATAGTGGACCTCGGGTCTGGGCCCGCGCCGCTCGACCCAGGGCCGGTAGAAATCCTGGATCAGCACCGAGGACATGGAGATCAGCCCGGAGTTGACCGCCGCCGCGGCGAGCACGCCGACGGCGACGAAGCCGCGCACACCCGGCGGGATCTGGGTCAGGATATAATGCATGAAGATGGTGATCTTCTCGCCGCCGAACGTCCCCGCCCCGGCGGCGCCCGCGGCGTGCCCCATCAGGTCCGCCCGGTCGTAGACGATGTGGAGCAGCGAGCCGATCATCAGGAACAGGAAGACGACCGGAATGCCGGCGAACACGGAGGCGAAGAGCGCGCGCTTGCCCTCCTTCGTGTCGCGGCAGGCGAGGAAGCGCTGGGTGATGTCCTGGTCCAGCCCCATGCTCGCGAAGAACAGAAGCGTGATGCCGGTGACGATGGCGAGCAGGGAGAAAGGCGCGTTGGGCGCCAAGGAGAAATCGAAGAGCCTGAGCTTGTTCTCGGCGGCGAGTGTCGAGACGATCTCTCCGGTCGAGGCCGGGATCGAGCTCCAGAGGATGATCAGCACGACCAGGGCCGCGCCGACATAGAGGACGACCTGGACCAGATCGCTCCAGATCACCGAGCGCAGGCCGCCGACATAGGTGAAGACGATGCCGAGCACGACCAGCAGGGCCGAGGCCGCAAGCACGTGCGAGGCCTGGATGTCCGTGAAGACGATCATCGAGACCGCGATCGCGGCGAGGTAGAGCCGGGCGCCGGACGCGAAGATCCGGCCGATCAGATACATGCCGCCGGCCGCGCGCATCGCCACCGCGCCGTAGCGGGCGCGGAGCAGTTCATAGACGGTGGTCACGCCCTCACTGTAGAAACGCGGGATCAGGAAGCGGCCGACCAGGAAGGCGCCGATGATCGGCCCCAGGTTCGAGGCGAGATAGGTATAGTCGCCACGATAGGAATAATCGGGTGCGCCGAGGAAGGTCGCCGCCGACTGGGTGGTGGAAAGGACCGAGACCGCGATCAGCCAGACCGGAACGTGGTGGCCGGCGAGGAAATAATCGTCCGCCGTCCGCTGCCGCCGAGTCGAGAGCCAGCCGGCAATGGCGAGGATCAGGATGTAGCCGCCGACCACGGCCCAATCGAGCAGGGTGAACTGAGCGGTCATCCTGTCTCCCCCTCCGCGCCCGTCAGCGCCGGATCAGATGAAATTCGGTCTGGCGGCCGTCCAGCCAACGGACCTGAGACCCGTCGAAACAGGCGTCCTCCTCCAGCCGGAACTCGATCTCCTGCCCGTCCCATTCGGGCACCGCGCGGCGGGCGTTGAGCTCGATCGACCAGGCCGTGTCCGGACGCAGGCGATGGGTACCGCGCGGGTCGGCCGCCTGATTGTCCCAGAAGCCGATCGACGCGCCGGCGCCATGGCCGTGATAGCCGAGCGGGTGGGAATAGATGGTGGCGCTGAGCCCCGCCGCACGGGCGCGGTCGAGGGCGGCGGCGAGGATTTCGTTGCCGCTGAGCCCGGTGCGGAAGCTGGCGAGCAGGCCGTCCTGCACCCGGTTCGCATCGGCCATGCCGACACGCAGCCCTGCCGGGGCCTCGCGCTCGCCGGGGCGCAGCACATAAGCGAGCTGCTGGGTGTCCGTATTGAGGCGAAGATAGGTGATTCCGAAATCGGTCCAGAGCATGTCGCCCGCCTGAATCACCGCATCGCCTTCCAGCGGCTGCGGCGACCCGCGGCGGAAAATCTCGACGGACGGGTGGAACCAGGTGTCGAGGCCGAGCGCGGCGATCCGTTCCCGATACCACCAGACGAGATCGTCGGCGGTGGTCGTGCCGGGGCGGATCGTACGGCCGGAAAAGCCCTCGGCGATGATCGCATGGGCGATGCGGACGATCTCGGGATAGCGGGCCATTTCCGCCGGGATGCGCGTCTCCAGCCAACCCACGGCAAGCTCGTCGGTTGGGGTGACGCGACCGCGGAAGCGCGGCGCGAGCGCGGCGATGAAGGCCTGATACTGACTGTGGGTCAGCCCGTCGGCGAAGGCGGTGTTGGGCGAGACGTTGACCGCGATCCGGCGTGGATCGCGCTCGGCGACCAAAGCGGCGAGCCGGGCGAACTGGTCGGGCTGCGTCGCCGGATCCCAGCTCGGCTGGAACAGGCCGGCAAGCCCGTAGCGGCTGACCGTCAGCCGCTCGACCGGCCTGCCTCCGCCCGGATCGTGGAAGACCAGGATTGTGCGGCGGCGGGCGCGCATGCTCGTCGCGTTGAGCATGGTCGTCATCACCGGGTCTTCGAGATATTCGCGGGCGATCAGCACCCACATGTCGACATGTTGCTCACGCATCAGGCGCGGGACGATCGTCTCCAGCCGTTCCGCCAGCCAGGCATCCTGCACCCGGGCACGCTCGCGCAAGGGAAGGATCGGCGGCATGTCCTGCGCCGCGGCTGGGGCCGGGAGCAGCAACGCGAGCAGGAGCAGGAGGCGGCGCATCAGTAGAGCAGATGCGGCCGGCGCGTTTCCGCCCAGGCCTCCTCGTCGGGGATGGTGATCGCATCAAGCTCGGCGGGCGCGGCGGTCACCTCGTCCACCCATTCCCGCAGGCCCGGGCCACCGTTGATCACATCGATGGCGAGCTTGTCGAAGACATATTCATAAGGGAAATCGCGCCAGAGGTCATAATCCGGATAAAGCGAGCGGGTCGCCCGGAACCCGGCCGCCTGCAGCCGCCAGGGGCGAAAGGCCGAGTGGTCGTAAGCGCCACCCTCGGCATGGATGAAGATGCCGTTGCAGAGCTGGCCGACATGCTTGTGGAAGGTCGGCTGGAACCAGAAGTCCCGCAATGTGCAGCCGGCGAGCCAGTCCGGCGCGATCCGGCGCATCTCGGCGATCACCTTTTTGGCGTCGATATCGGGCGCGCCGAACAGCTCCAGGGGCCGGGTCGTCCCCCGCCCTTCCGACAGGTTGGTGCCCTCGAGCATCACCGTGCCGGCATAAGCCCGGGCCATGTTGACGTTCGCGGCGTTGGGGCTCGGATTGATCCAGACCCGCTCGGGCGGCCAGCCGAAGCCGGGCGCCGCGTCCGGCTGCCAGCCCTCCATCGCGATCACGCGATAATCCAAGTCGAGTTTGAAGTGATGGATGAACCAGTGACCGAGCTCGCCGAGCGTCAGGCCATGGCGCATCGGCATTGGCCCCGCGCCGACGAAGCTCTCCCAGCCCGGCAGCAGGGTCAGCCCCTCGACCGGGCGGCCGGCGGGATTGGGCCGGTCCAGCACCCAGACGGATTTGCCATGCTCGGCCGCCGCCTCCAGCACGTAGAGCAGGGTCGTGACGAAGGTGTAGATGCGGCAGCCGACGTCCTGCAGGTCGATGAGCAAGACGTCGAACGTCCCCATCCACTGCCCGCGCGGGCGGCGGACTTCGCCATAGAGGCTGAACACCGGCATGCCGTAGGTGGGATCGGTATAATCCGGCGACTCCATCATATTGTCCTGAAGATCGCCGCGCACGCCATGCTGTGGCCCGAAGACGGCGGAGACGTTGAGGCCGGCGGCGATCAAGGCGTCGAGACTGTGGGTCAGGTCCGCGGTCACCGAGGCCGGGTGCGCGAGCAGGGCCACGCGCTTGCCTGCGAGGGGCTTGCGCAGATCAGGGTCGGCGAGCAGCCGGTCGATGCCGAAGTTCATGCTCCGTCAGGTGCCGGGAGTTCGAGTGCAAAGCAATCCGGATGATGGAAATCCGGCTTGCCAGGTGGATGCGCCAGCGCCCACCAGGATTTGGTGCCGTCCGCCTCCTCGATGATGGCGGAGAGCCCGGCACGCCAGTCACGGCCATCGGCCATCGCCGGGTCTTCCAGGACCGCCTGCAGGCCATATTGCATGGCGGCAGGCGGCGGAGGCGTGGCCGCGAGGAGCGCACCGATCGACTCCACGTCCAGGCCCAGCGATTGCAGCCTCGCGTCCATGCCCGTGAAGAACTGAGCGGGATCATTCGAAACGATGCTCGGCGGATTGACCTCCAGCGAGCGTCGGCCCGTGCGATAGCCATCGAAAGCATAGGCCGCCCATTGGCCGGATGGCGAAAAGTTGAACTCGCGATAGGCCTCGCCCTCGGGCTCGCGCAGGAACAGCTCGAAACAGGTGTGCCGCCAGAGATCGTCGGCGCGTTCCGGCACCGCCGCAGCGGGAAGCTTCAGCAATTCCGGTGCCGCGCCGACGATGAAGTCGATCACCCATGCGCCCGCGCTCTGCCAGACCAGGCTGCAGGTCACCCCCGCCACCGCGCGTGGCGGGTGGCCGGGATGCGGGACCAGTGCGAAGCCTCCTCCCAAGGTCGTTTCCAACCTTACGCCTCCATGCTAACCGCCCGGCGCCATGACCGAATACAAATCCGATCTCCTCCGCCTGCTCGACGAGCGCGGCTATATCCACCAGATCACCGATCCGGAAGGGCTCGACGCGCTTGCGACGAAGCAGATCGTGCCCGGCTATATCGGCTTCGACGCGACCGCGCCGTCGCTCCATGTCGGCTCCCTGGTGCAGATCATGCTGCTCCGCCGGATGCAGCAGGCGGGGCACAAGCCGATCGTGCTGATGGGCGGGGGAACCACCAAGATCGGCGATCCGAGCTTCAAGGACGAGGCGCGCAAGCTGATCACCAATGAGGCGATCGAGGCGAACATCGCTTCGATCAAGCGGGTGTTCGAGAGCTTCCTGACCTTCGGCGACGGGCCGACCGACGCGGTCATGGTCAACAATGCCGACTGGCTGGACGCGCTGGAATATATCCCCTTCCTCCGCCAGGTCGGGCAGCATTTCTCGGTCAACCGGATGCTGAGCTTCGACAGCGTGAAATTGCGCCTCGATCGGGAGCAGTCGCTCTCGTTCCTCGAGTTCAACTACATGATCCTGCAGGCCTATGATTTCCGCGAGCTGGCGGTGCGGGCGGGCTGCCGGCTGCAGCTGGGCGGCTCCGATCAATGGGGCAATATCGTCAACGGCATCGAGCTGACCCGGCGGATGGACAGCGTCGAGGTCTATGGCGTGACCACGCCGCTCATCACCACCGCCGACGGCGGCAAGATGGGCAAGACCGAGAAAGGCGCGGTCTGGCTGAATGCGGACCAGCTCAGCCCATACGATTACTGGCAATTCTGGCGGAACACGCAGGATGCCGACGTCGGCAAGTTCATGCGCCTGTTCACCGATCTGCCGCTCGACGAAATCGCCCGGCTGGAAGCGCTGGAAGGCGCCGGGATCAACGACGCCAAGAAGGCGCTGGCCGATGCGGCGACGGCGATGCTGCACGGCGCGGCGGCGGCCGCCGGCGCGGCCGAGACGGCGCGCAAGACCTTCGAGGAAGGCGCGGGCGGCGAGGACCTGCCGAGGCTGCAAGTGTCCGGCGAGATCGGCCTGGTCGATGCGCTGGTGGGCCTTAACCTGGTCGCCTCGAAGGGCGAGGCGCGGCGGTTGATCAAGCAGGGCGGCGCCCGGGTGAATGGCGAGGCGGTGACCGAGGACGGGCCGGTCGCTGTGGCGGGCGAGGTCCGCATCTCGGCGGGCAAGAAGAAGCACGGGCTGCTCGTCGGCTGAGCCCGAACGAACGGCTGCCCCTGCTGATCGGCGCCCTGCTCGCCGCGCTGGGCGTGTTGTTCGGCGCGTTCGGGGCGCATGGCCTGCGCGCCGTGCTGACGCCGGAGGCGCTCGGCTGGTGGCAGACCGGGGTGCAATATCAGATGTGGCAGGCGATCGGCCTGGTCGCGATCGGTGCGGCGCGGCTGCCGGGCACGCGCCTTTCCGTCTGGCTGCTCGCGCTCGGCACCCTGATCTTCTCCGGCTCGCTTTATGTGATGGCGCTGACCGGCGCGCGCTGGCTCGGCATGGTGACGCCGGTCGGCGGCGTGCTGATGATTGCGGGGTGGGTCTGGTTCAGCCTGAAGCTGCTGCGGCGCTGAGGCCTGCCGCAAACCCCATCTTAACAACCCGCGCCTATTAACCACGGCCATGTCGGCCGAGCTTGCCGCCCTGCCCGAAAAGAAGAGGCTGCGCGTCAATTGGGCGGCGGCGGCGCGCTTCACCCTGCCCGCGACAATCCTGATCAGCCTGATCTTCGAACTGCTGCTTGCCGAGCGCAAATATGCCTTGTTCGGCGGCGGCTTCGGCATGTCGCAGACGCTGGACACGCCGCTGGAGATCGGCGCTTTTGTGCTCGGGCTGCTGCTCTGCCAGCTGCTCGTCTTCCTCCTGCTCTACCGGTTGATGCGCCGCCTGCACCGCAAGCGGCCGGACAGCCCGCTCTTCCATTTCAACTTCCTGTTCTTCGTCGGTGGCGGCTGGGCGGCGATCCTGGTCGCGAAATATGAGGCGCTCGCTTTCTTCTCCGACGCGATGAGCTTCCAGATCGTCCGCAATCTCGGCGGCGGCAGCCTGACCGACGCTCTGCTCTATTCGCTGAGCGAGGCCGGGCTGATGGCGATCGGCGGCGGGCTGGCTTTGGTCTTCTACGCGGGCGTGCGCTTCTTCTTCCGCAAGCGCTGGCGGGCGGCGGCGGCCTTCCCGGATTATTGGCGGCCGACGCGGCGGCAATGGCTGGCGCTGCTGGTCGCGACGCCGGCGCTGCTCTTCGCGGTGAACCGGGTGGATGATGCCCGCGCGGCGCTGAGCCGGTTCAACAGCGTCACCGCCATCTCCTTCGTGCTGGAGCAGGCGACCGATTTCGACCGGGACGGCTACAGCTACTTCTCCTATCCGATCGACCAGCAACCGTTCGACGGCAGCCGCTATCCTTATGCGCTCGACATTCCGAACGACGGGATCGACCAGGACGGGCTGGCCGGCGACTTCAGTTTCGCGGGCGCCCCGCCAGCCCAGCCGGCGCCGGTGATCCCGGCCACGCACCGGCCCAATGTCATCCTGATCGTGCTGGAAAGCACCCGCAGCGACATGATCGGCAGCCAGCTGAACGGCCGCTCGATCACGCCGACGCTCGACGCGCTCGCCGCCCATGGCAGCGTCGCGCCGCGGGCTTACTCCCATGTCGGCTTCACCACCGCTTCGCTGCAGAGCCTGTTCACCGGGACGCTCGCGCCGGTGGACGACCGCCAGTCTTTGGTCCGCGACTTCCTGGCCAATGGCTATCAGGTCGGCACCTTCTCGGGCCAGGCCGAGGACTTCGGGAACACCGCGGCGCTGGTGGGCCTCCGCCGCGGGCAGATTTTCGTCGATGGCACCACACTGAAGGACCAGCGCTCCGGCGCGTTCACCGCGCAGGGCTCGCTCAATATCGACGGCAAGGTGCTGCTCCGCGAATTCGACAACCGGCTGGGCAATCCCGCCGCCTGGCAAAGCCCACATTTCCTCTATTTCAACCTGCAGTCCGCCCATTTCCCCTATTATTTCCCGGGCATGGACCAGGTGCTGCCGGGCACACCGATCGACCGCGGCGACATCAATGCCGGCAATCGCGAGCATGTGACGCAGACCTATCGCAACGCCGTCGCTTATGACGACCGGCTGATCGGGATGCTGGTCGAGCGGCTGCGGCGGCTTGGCGTGCTTGAGAATACGATCGTGGTGGTGACCGCCGACCATGGCGAGTCCCTGTTCGACGACGGCTTCCTCGGCCACGGCCATATGCTGAACGAGCAGCAGACAAGGATCCCGTTCATCATCAGCGCGCCGGGCGTCGCGATGCCGGCGGTGATCGGGCTCGACGACATGCGGGCGCTGATCCTGCGCGCCGCAGGGGCGCAGGTCGCCGAGCCGCCGGGCCAGCCCACCTTCCAGTTCCTGGGAAGCCTGGATCGGCCTGGTGCGATCGGCACGATCGCCGCGAACGGCCACCGTCTGGTCTTCGATTTCTTTCAGGAGACGGTTCGCGACTCGGCGACCGGGCAGAGCCTGCGCTATGCCGACCTCGCGCCCGGCAGCCCACAGCGAAACGCTGCCGACGCCCTCATCAATGAGTGGGCGCGGCAGCGCTGGCTTCGCCACCTGCAGGGCGGCTAAAAACTACTTCGTTGCGGGGGCCGAGGGCGTCTCCACTTTCACGTCCGCATTGATGGCGGTGCTGTGGCCAAGGATCTGGTCCTTGAACACGAAGAACAGCACGGCAAGCACGGCCAGCACCAGGAGCACGCCGACAATCATTCCCATGCCGGCACCGCCGCCGCCATCATTGGTGACGATCACTTCCTTTTCACGATCAGCCATTTAGGCCTCCTCTTCCCTGAATGGCCCGTCCAACGCCCGCCCGGCGCGACTGTTCCGCTTGCGGCACGCTTCCGGCTCGCCCATGAAGCGGGCATGACCAGCATTGGCATCCTGGGCGTGCACGGGCGGATGGGCCGGGCGATCGGCAATGCGGCGGTCGGTGCGGGCGCGACCATCGCCGGCGGCATCGACCGGGACGGCGGCGCCCATGGCGATCATCAGACCCTCGCCGCGCTCGCCGCCGCCAGCGACGTGCTGGTGGATTTCACCGCGCCGGACGCGCTCGCCGCCCACCTCGCCGCCGCCGTCGACGCGGGCACGCCGATCGTGATCGGCACGACCGGCCTCACGCCGGGCCATCATGAGGCCATCGATGCGGCCGCGGCGGCGATTCCCATCGTGCAGACCGCCAACACCTCGATCGGCGTCAACGTCCTGCGCGGCCTGATCGAGCAGGCCGCACGGCGGCTCGGGCCGGACTGGGACATCGAGATCGTCGAGATGCACCACCGGCACAAACTGGACTCGCCGTCCGGGACCGCGCTGTTGCTCGGCGCCTCCGCCAATGCCGGGCGCGGT
Organism: Allosphingosinicella sp.; assembly: GCA_044225925.1. Taxonomy (GTDB): domain Bacteria; phylum Pseudomonadota; class Alphaproteobacteria; order Sphingomonadales; family Sphingomonadaceae; genus Allosphingosinicella. The sequence goes on along the minus strand of JBGAHY010000004.1, from coordinate 52,470 downwards.
GCCTCGTCCAACATAGAGAAGAACCGTTTCGACCGGATGCAGGAAGGGCCGCACGAACGCGAGGAAGGCGGCATCTATTACGCCTCGCTCCGCGGCGGCTCGGTCGCGGGCGACCATCTCGTCATCTTCGCCGGCGACGGCGAGCGGATCGAGCTCGGCCACCGCGCCGAAAGCCGGGCGATCTTCGCCAAGGGCGCGGTCGAGGCGGCGATCTGGCTGCACCATCAACCGCCCGGCCGCTACACGATGCAGGACGTTTTGGGACTCGGGTGAGCGAGCCGGCCCCACAATCGCAGCCTGCGCTCCGCCGCCAGCTCGGCCTCTTCGATGCGACCATGCTGGTCATGGGCGGGATCATCGGCTCCGGCATCTTCGTCAATCCGGCGGTGGTCGCGCAGAGCGTCGGCGGCTTCTGGATCGTCGGCGTCTGGCTGATCGGTGGCGCGATCGCGATCATGGGCGCCTTCGTCTATGCCGAACTGGCGGCGCGGCGGCCGGAAGTGGGTGGCCAATATGCCTATCTGCGCGACGCCTGGGGACCGATGCCCGCCTTCCTCTACGGCTGGTCGTTGCTGCTCGTCATCCAGTCGGGCGGGATGGCGGCGGTGGCGATCACCTTCGCCCGTTATTTCCATGAGCTGACCGGGCTGGCGATACCGGACGGCGCGCTTGCCGCCGCCGTCCTGCTCCTGCTCACGGCGATCAATTGCTGGGGCGTCAGGGCCGGCAGCAATGTGCAGAGCGCCTTGATGGTGCTGAAGATCCTCGCCATCGCCGCCCTCGTGCTGTGCGGGCTGCTGCTGGCCGGGCGCGCCTCAGTAACCCCCTCCCCGTCCACTGGCGCCGCGCCGCTCGGCATCCTCGCCGCGCTCACCCCGGTGATGTTCGCTTATGGCGGCTGGCAAACCTCCAGCTTCGTCGCCGGCGAGATGCGCAATCCGCGGCGCGACCTCGCCCGCGGGCTGCTGATGGGCGTGATCGGCGTGGTCGTGCTCTACACCATGGTGGCGCTCACCTGCCTGCTCGTGCTCGGCCCCGCTGGCCTCGCCGCCAGCAAGGCGCCGGCGAGCGCGGTCATGCAGCTCGCGCTCGGCGACACGGGCGCGACCCTGATCGGGCTCGGCATCGCCATTTCCACGCTCGGTTTCCTCAGCCAGTCCATGCTGACCGCACCGCGCGTCTATTTCGCCATGGCCGAGGACCGGCTGTTCTTTCGCAAGATCGCCGAGGTGAACGCGACCACGCGCGCCCCGGTCTTCGCCATCATCCTGCAGGGCGTGGCGGCGATCGCCATCGCCCTTTCAGGGACTTACGGCGAAATCCTGTCCTATGTCGTCTCGGTCGATTTCATCTGGTTCGCGCTGACCGGGGCGGCTCTGTTCGTCTTCCGCAGGCGCGACGCGGATGGGGTCGACGGCTTCCGCGCCCCCGGCCATCCCGTCACGACAGGCCTGTTCGTGCTGGCCTGCGCCGCCGTGGTGATCGCCACAGTCGCCAGCAGCCCCGGCAACAGCGCCATCGGCTTCGCGATCCTTCTCGCCGGCATTCCGGCTTTTCTCTATTGGCGATCAAGGAGATGAGCCGCATCCTTCAGTCCGAATATATGTACTGGGCGAAGAACCAGCAGCCGGTCACTTACACGCTCGGCTCCAGCGAAGTGCCGCATTTTCACATGGACCAGTGGCAGATCGATCCCGCCATGCTCGAACTGGATGGCGCCAGCCGCTACCGTTATCCGCCGCTCCGCGAGGCGATTGCCCGCAAGGCCGGGGTGATCCCCGACATGGTGACGACGGCGGACGGCACCTCGATGGCGAACATGCTCGCCATGGCCGGGCTGATCGCGCCGGGCGACGAGGTGCTGATCGAGCATCCGGTCTATGAGCCTCTGGTCGCGGCGGCGCGCTTCCTCGGCGCCGAGATCCGGCATTTCCGCCGCCAGGGGCCGGACTTCGCGCTCGACCTGGATGTCGTGAAAGCAGAAGTCACGGCAAGAACGACGCTCATCATCCTGACAAACCTGCATAATCCGACGGGAAACCTGGCCGATACAGAGACGCTGCAGGCGATCGGCGCGCTTGGGCCGCTTGTGCTGATCGACGAGGTCTATCTGGACGCGGCGCCGGGCGAGCGGACGGCGGCTTTGCTTGGTGACGCCTTCATCTGCACGGCGAGCCTCACCAAGGTCTATGGCCTGTCGGGCCTGCGCTGCGGCTGGATCCTCGCCTCGCCCGCGCTCACCGAGCGTTTCTGGCGCCTCAACGAGCTCTTTTCCGTCGCCCAGGCGCATGCGACCGAGCGGCTGTCGCTGCTGGCGCTGGAACGGCTCGACGAGGTCAGGGCCGGCACCCCTGCCCTGCTCGCCCATAACCGCGCCCTCGCCAATGCGTTCTTCGCCGGCCGCGACGACCTGGAGGTGGCGCCGATGGTCCACAACGTCACCTGCTTTCCCCGGCTGAAGCGGGGTGATGTCGACGCGCTCGATGCCCGGCTGCGCTCGGCCTGGGACACGTCGATCGTCCCAGGCCGCTTCTTCGGCCTCGCCGACCATTTCCGCCTGGGTGTCGGGCAGCCGACGCCGATCGTTGAGGAAGGCCTCAGGCGGCTCGGCAAGGCCCTGGACGAATTGCGGTGAAGAAGACCGATATCGCCGAGTTCTACCGCCGCCTCGCCGAGCGCACGCCGAATCCGGTGACCGAGCTGGAATCGGGCAACACCTACCAGTTGCTGGTCGCCGTCGCCCTCTCCGCCCAGGCGACGGATGCCGGCGTCAACCGCGCGACCAGGGATCTCTTCCGTGACGTCAAGACGCCAGCCCAGATGCTCGCGCTCGGCGAGCATGGGCTCAAGCATCACATCAGGACGATCGGCCTCTTCAACGGGAAGGCCAAGAACGTCATCGCTCTCTCGCGGGTGCTGGTCGATCAATATGACGGCGAGGTGCCGCGGGACCGGGACGCGCTGCAGGCCTTGCCCGGCGTCGGCCGCAAGACCGCCAATGTCGTGCTGAACGTGGCGTTCGGGGAGGAGGCCTTTCCGGTCGACACCCATGTCTTCCGCGTCGCCAACCGCACGGGCCTCGCCAAGGGCAAGAACGTCAACCAGGTCGAGGCGAAGCTGGAGAAGGAGACGCCGGCGCCCTACCGGGTCAGCGCGCATCATCTGCTGATCCTGCACGGCCGCTATGTCTGCAAGGCACGCAAGCCCGAATGCTGGCGCTGCGTCGTCGCCGATCTCTGCGCCTTCAAGCCCAAGACGCCACCGCCGGCGGACGCCGGCAAACCATAAGGCGCCTGCGGACGCGGCTTGACCGTTCCGGACGCGGAGCGATAGCGTCGTCCCCGACAAACAAGGGGACCACCATGAAACATCTCTTTATCCTGCCGTTCGCGCTCGCCGCCGCTTCCGTCGCTTCGGCGCAGAACATGCCGATGCAGGACGCCGACCGGACCGTCACCGCCGACCAGGCGGCCTATGGCCAGGTCCGGATCAACGACACCGTGTCCTGCCCGCGCAGTTCGCCGGGCTACACCACCAATTATTCCTTCCCGATCCGCTTCCAGACGCCGTTCCAGAACGACCGCTACGCCGTCGTCCTCGGCCTCAGCTCCTCGATGGTCCAGCCGGGGCAGAGCCTGTCCTACATGACGACGGTCACCGACCGGGCGCGGGAAGGGATGACGATCACCGTCACGGTGCGCTGCATGCCCGGCTCGCGGATGATGGCGATCGACTATGTGGCGATCGGCCGCCGCTGACGGGACGGCAGGAAGAAAGAGGGCTGGCAGGCCGGGGCCGCCTTTGCTAAGGCCCCGCCTCCCGGCGATGCACCCATAGCTCAGCTGGATAGAGCGCTGCCCTCCGAAGGCAGAGGCCAGAGGTTCGAATCCTCTTGGGTGCGCCAGCCGGCTTCTAGCCCTCCCGCTTGCTGTTCACCCGCGCCGTGAAGCGCTCGCGGTCGATGATTGCGCGCTTGTGCTCGCCTTCGCCGATCAGGTCGCGTTCGTCGCGCGCGGAAACGCGGAAATGCAGCGCGCGGCCCTCGACGCCGATCAGTTCGACCTCGGCGGTGACAATCATCCCCGCCGGCGTCGCGGCGATATGGCTGACGTCGACATGGGTGCCGACCGTCCCCTGCCCCTCATCCAGCCAGGGCGCCAGCGCCTCGATGCAGGTCGCCTCGATGAAGCCGACGAGGAAGGCGGTGGCGAAGACCGGGGGCATGTCCCCGAAGCTTTTGAACCGGTCCGAGACGCGCGGCACCGTCAGGCTCTCGTCGATCAGCAGGTTCGCCTTATGCTTCAGGCCGATGACCGATGCGTCCACCGCCATATCCGCCTCCCCTTACCTTAGCCGTCCTCCGTCAGCCCCGCCGCAATGCCGATGCGAACGGCCTCAGCGGTGCTTTTCACGCCGAGCTTCTCCAGCATCTGCGCCCGGTAGGATTCGACGGTGCGGACGGAGAGGCCGAGTTCCCAGGCGATCACCTTGTTCACCTGGCCACTCATCACCCCCTTGAGCACGCAGCGCTGTCGCTCGGTGAGGGCGGCGACCTTGGCCCGTGCCTGGCCGCCATCGGCGGGGAGCAAGTGGCGCGGGCCAGGCCCGTCGAGCGCCTCGCGCACCGAGCGGAGCAGATCGTCGGGGGCATAGGGTTTCTCGATGAAATTGACCGCCCCGAGCCGCATCGCCTTCACTGCAATCGGCACATCGCCGACGCCCGTCACCACGATCACCGGCACACGCAAGCCCCGGTCCCTGAGTGCCATCAGCACGCCGATCCCGTCCAGCCCCGGCATTTCGATGTCGAGCAGAATGCAGGCAAATTGCGGGCCGGGGTCCGTGGCGACGAATTCGGCGCCGTTGGTAAAGGACTGGACGCGATAATTCTCGGCCCTGAGCAAGTCGCCGGTCGAACGGCGCAAATCGTCATCGTCGTCAACGACCGCGATCAACGCTGCTTCGGCCATAGAGTCTCGCCCGCGCCGTTTCTGTTCTTGCGGCGGCGACGATAACAAGGATGGGGGGCGGAAGGAACCGGCGGAAATTGCCGTATTCCGGGACGCTACTCGACGGTCACGCTCTTCGCGAGGTTGCGTGGCTGGTCCACGTCCGTGCCCTTCGCCACCGCGACATGATAAGCGAGGAGCTGCACCGGCACCGCGTAGACGAGCGGCGCGATCAAGGGATGGACCTTCGGCATCTCGATCGTCGCGATCGCGCCGTCGCCGGCCAGCTCGATCCCGTCGATATCGGAGATCAGCACGACCTGCGCGCCGCGCGCCATCGCCTCCTGCATGTTGGAGACGGTCTTGTCGAAGAGCGGGCCGGAGGGAGCCAGCACGATCAGGGGCACGGCGTCGTCGATCAAGGCGATCGGCCCGTGCTTCATCTCGCCCGAGGCATAGCCCTCGGCATGGATATAGCTGATCTCCTTGAGCTTCAGAGCGCCTTCGAGGGCCAGCGGAAAATCGGGGCCGCGGCCGAGATAGAGGACGTCGCGGGCGCCGGCGATCTTCGGCGCCATCGCCTCGATCTCCGCATCATGATCGAGCGCGGCGTTGATCGCGGCGGGGGCTTCGATCAGGTGCCGCACGATCTCGCGCTCCTCCGCCTCGTCCAGCTTGCCCTTGGCCCGGGCGAGATTGACCGCGAGCGCGGCCATCACCGCAAGCTGGCAGGTGAAGGCCTTGGTCGAGGCGACGCCGATCTCCGGCCCGGCATGGGTGGGGAGCAAGAGGTCCACCTCGCGCGCCATCGAGCTGGTCGGGACGTTGATGATCCCGGCGGTGGTGACGCCATGCTCCTTCATGTGGCGGAGCGCGGCCAGCGTGTCGGCGGTCTCGCCCGACTGGGAGACGACGACGCCGAGCGTGTTGGGCAGGAGGACCGGGTCGCGGTAGCGGAACTCCGAGGCGACATCGACCTCGACCGGGACGCGGGCGAATTGCTCGATCCAGTATTTGCCGATCATGCCGACATAAGAGGCGGTGCCGCAGGCGACGATGGCGACCCGCTCGATGCTCCGCAGGTCGAAGTCCATGTCGGGGAGCGCCACCAGCTGTTCCAGCGGACGGATGTAGGAGCCGAGCGTCTGCGCCACCACGACAGGCTGCTCGTAAATCTCCTTCTGCATGAAGTGGCGGTGATTGCCCTTGTCGATCAGCTGGCCGGAGGCGCCCGAATTGACGATTTCGCGCTCGACCGGGTTGTTGTCGCGGTCGTAGATCTGCACGTTCTCGCGGCTGACACAGGCCCAGTCACCCTCTTCCAGATAGGCGATGCGCTGGGTGAGCGGCGCCAGGCCGATCGCATCCGAACCGATATAGTTCTCGCCCTGGCCATAGCCGACGGTGAGCGGCGCACCGAGCCGGGCCGCGATCAGCAGATCCTCGTCGGTGCGGAACAGGAAGGCGATGGCGAAGGCGCCGTGCAGGCGCGGCAGCACCGCGGCGACGGCGTCGCGCGGGCGCTTGCCCCGCTCCAGCTCGCGCGCGACCAAGTGGGCGACCACCTCGGTGTCGGTCTGGCTGTTGAACACGCGCCCGTCGGCGATCAACTCGTCGCGGAGCGGCTTGAAATTCTCGATGATGCCGTTGTGGACGATGGAGACGTCGCCCACGAGATGCGGATGGGCGTTGTCCACGGTCGGCGCGCCATGCGTCGCCCAGCGGGTGTGGGCGATGCCGGTGGTGCCGGCGAGCGGGCTTTCGTGCAGGATCTTCGCGAGATTGGCGAGCTTGCCCTCGGCCCGGCGCCGGTCGATCCGCCCACCGTCCAAAGTGGCGATGCCGGCCGAATCATAGCCCCGATATTCGAGCCTTTTCAGGCCGTCGAGCAGCCGCTCGGCGACAGGTTCCTTGCCGACGATCCCGATGATTCCGCACATTCAGCTTTGCTTCTTTCTGGCCTGCATGAGCTCACGATATTGGGCAGCGCGCCCCGCTTTTTCCACCTGGTCGCCGCGCGCGACCGCCAGCGCGTCAGGGGCAACATCGCGGGTGATCACCGAGCCGGCGGCGATCAGAGCGCCGGCGCCGATGTTGATGGGAGCCACCAGCGCGCTGTTCGAGCCGATGAAAGCGCCCGCCCCTATGACCGTGCGATATTTGAAGAAACCGTCATAATTGCAGGTGATCGTGCCGGCCCCGATATTGGCTCCCGCCCCGACGTCGGCATCGCCGAGATAGGTGAGGTGATTGGCCTTGGCGCCCTTGCCCAGTTTCGCCTTCTTCACTTCCACGAAATTGCCGACCTTCGCCGCCTCGCCGATCTCGGCGCCTGGCCTGAGACGCGCATAAGGCCCGATTTCGGCACCCGACGCGATCGTCGCCCCCTCGATATGGGAGAAAGCGCGGATCCTGACATTGTCGGCGACAGTGACGCCGGGCCCGAAGAAAACATTCGGCTCGACAAGCACATCGCGGCCGAGCTTCGTATCGTAGCTGAGCCACACCGTCTCCGGCGCGATCAGGGTGGCGCCGGCGGCCATCACGCCAGCGCGGGCGAAGCGCTGCCAATAAGCCTCGACCGCGGCGAGATCCTGCCGCGTGTTCACGCCCGCAAGGTCGCCAGCGGCGCCGATGACGACCCGGCTGCGCCGCCCGTCCGCGCCCGCCAGCATCACGATATCGGGCAGGTAATATTCCCGGGCCGCATTGTCGTTGCCGACCCGCTCGAGCAGCGGCCAGAGATCGGCCGAACGGATGGCGAGCATGCCGGAATTGCAGAGGTGAATCTGCCGCTCCGCCTCGGTCGCGTCCTTATGCTCGACCATCTTGGCGATGCTGCCGTCGGCATCGGTGATGATCCGCCCGTAACCCTGCGGATCGTCGGGCAGGAAGCCGAGCACGATCGCGGCCGCATCCGGATTCTGCTCCAGCTCAACCAGCATTGCCGTCATGGTCGTGAACGGCACCAGCGGCACGTCGCCAAACAGCACAAGGATATCGCCATCGAAGCCCTTCAGGGCTTCCCGCGCCTGCAAGACGGCATGCGCGGTGCCCAGTTGGGGCTCCTGCAGCGCGACATCGACACCCAACCCGGCCACGGCAGCTTCCACCTGCTCGCGCTGGGAACCGACCACGACGACCTTCGCGGCAGGGTCCAACCGTTCGACCGTGGCCAGCAGATGCGCGAGCATCGGCCGCCCCGCAATCGGGTGCAGCACCTTGTGCAGATCGGACTTCATCCGCGTGCCCTTGCCGGCGGCGAGGATGATGGCGGCGACAGGCCTCGTCATGGCGCGGCAAATGCCACGGAAAGCTTGCCATTTCCATAGCGGTGGATAGCGGGAGGCCCATGCAAGCTTTCCCCTTCGACATCACTGCCTTCGACCTGGACGGCACTTTGGCCGACACCGCGCCCGATATTGCCGGGGGCATCAACCGGATGCTGGCCGATTTCGGGCGCGGGCCGCTGGCGGAGGCGGCGATCCGGCCGATGATCGGCGACGGCGCGCGCAACCTGCTGCGCCGGGTGCTGGAGGCGACCGGCGGCTCCACCGAAGAACTGCTCGACGAGGCGCATCCCCGCTATCTCGATCATTATGCCGCCCATGTCTGCGACGGCACCCAGCCCTATCCGCATATCGAGGAGGCGATGGACGATCTCGCCGCCTTCGGCCTCCGCCTCGCCGTCTGCACCAACAAGTCGACGCGGATGACGCGGCTGCTGCTCGACGCGCTCGGTTGGACCGACCGCTTCGCCGCCATTGTCTGCGGCGACACCCTGCCGGTCTTCAAGCCCGACCCCGCCACGTTGCGGGAGACGATCCGGCTGGCGGGCGGGGGGCGCACCGTCCTGGTCGGCGATTCGATGATCGACGCGGGAACGGCGCGCGCCGCCGGCACCCCCTTCGTCGCCGTCAGCTTCGGCTTTCGCGACCGCCCGGTCGAGGCGCTCGGCGCGGACGCGGTGATCGACCACTATCGCGAGTTGATCCCGGCCTTGCGCGCCCTCTAGCGCCGGCGGCGCGGTTCCTCGGGCGGCGGGCTCAGTTCATCATGGGTGATGCGGCCGTCATGATTGCGGTCGATGAGCAGGAAACGCTGGCCCGCCGTATGCCGGAATTCGGCGGGCGAGATCCCGCGGTTGAAATCGGCGTCGGCGGAGACGACCGGCTCGGGAATGGCGAGCAGAGCCTGGCTGCCCATGCCGAACGGGCCCTCGCCGGGGCGCGTCCTGAGGCTCCGGTCGTTGCGCCCCGTCCCGAAGGTGGCCATGCGTATGCCGGTCTGCACCTCGGGCGCGATCTCGGTCTCGTAGCGGGCGATCTCATCGGGTGCGATCTCGCCGTCATGATTGACGTCGAGCGTGGCGAAGAAGCGGGCCGCATCGGCCTGGAATTCGAGGACCCCGATCGCGCCGTCATGATCGGTGTCAGCGCCGGCGAACCAGCGCTCGATCGGCTCGCCCGGCCCCTGCGAGCGGCGGAAGGGCTCTCCCATCGGGCTGATGAACACGACGACCTGCGGCCCGGCCGGCGGCGCCGGCGGTTGAGCAAAGGCGGCGGCGCCGCTTCCGGCGGCGCCCGCAAGGGCCAGGGACAAGAGGATCTTCCGCATCAGGCAACTCCCAGGATCGGCCAAGCGTTTCATATCCAACTTGCACCGTGACGGCTTCTCGCCCACATCTAGAACGACAGGGGCGACACGCGAAAGGGATTTGATGTGGCGTATTCCCCGATCCGGCTGGCCGCCCTGCTGAGCCTCACCATGTTCTTACCGAACCCCGCCCATGCCGAGGACGTGCCGGCGCGCCAGTCCACGCTCGTCGTCTTTGGCAACGACCCCTGCCCGAGAGGCTCTGACAATGAGGTGGTGGTCTGTGCCCGGCGCCCCGAGGAGGAGCGCTACCGCATTCCCAGGCGCCTGCGCGAACGCCAGCCGACCGAGACCAGCTGGGCCTCGCGGGTCGAGGCCATGGACGAGGAAAATCGGATCATGCGCCCGAACAGTTGCTCGGTGGTCGGCTCCAACGGCTTCACCGGCTGCACGTCGCAGATGATCCGGCAATGGTATGCCGAGCGCCGCGCCCGCCGCGCCGAGGACGCGAATATCCCCTGAGCGTTTAGCGCCCCGCGGCTTCGGCCGGCGCCCGCGCTGCCGCGTCGCGTTCACGCTGCGCCTGGTCGGCGAGCCGCTGCGCCTCCATCTGCGCCGCCGTCGGCACCGGCGCCGGCCGGCCCTGGCTGTCATAGGCCAGGGCCGCCCGCCCGTCCTGATAGGCATAAGCAAGGCCGCCGCGCTGAACGAAGAAGGGCCGGCTCTGGCCCGCGCGGAAATAGGCGACGCGCTGGCCGTCATTTGAAGCGGTACGCACCACCTGGCCGTCCTCGCGCCAGGCGAGGCCGCCATTGACCGGCACCTCCTCGATCATTGTGTTGGCGGAGATTTCCGAGGCGATCTCGCCGGCGTCGTTCAGCGGTGCGGCCTGCGCATCGGTCGCCTCATCGGGGATGGCGGGTGGGCGTGGAATGTCGGCACCGGCCAGCATTGTGCCATTGGCCTGGGCCGCGGTGGCCATGGCATAGCGCGACGCGCTGCCGCAGCCGCCAATAAGCAGGAGCGCCGCGAGCGCAGCGCCGGATGCAAGATAAGAGCGAGTCATCGCCGGGATCTCCGATCGGTGATCCCGGGCTAACGAACGGCGGCGCGTTCGGCTCCCTTGCGCGTGGCCTTGGTCCAGAGGTGCCGCGCCAGCATCAGCGGCGGCATGCGCAGCCAATGCGAGCGCAGGTAAAAGGCGAAACGAAGCGCTTTCCTCTCTTCCTGGCCCCATGAATTGCGGGCGAGGAGGCGGGCGCGGAACAGCCGGTCGGCAGCCGAAAGGCGCGTCCGCGCTCCGTCCCGAAGCGGTGTAGCGTACAGATCGTGCGACAGGCGGAGCGCCCGGGCGACGGGCTTTGAAAGCTGATGCAGCGCGGCGCGCGCCTCGAGCCGGTCCCAGAAGCCCGGCTCGGCGCCGAACTGGCGGAGCAGCCGGTCGATGTCCCAGAGATTGCGGAGCCCGCCAGCCAGGTCGCCATCGGCGAAGAGATGGGCTGCGGCGTGGGCGATCATGTCCGCCGGCGCGAGCATGCGGAGGCCGCTCGGCAGCGCGAGGCTGTCGGCGAGCAGTGCTTCGGCGTCCGGCGTCGGCCTGGCGGTGAGCGGCAGGATGGTGTGGTGGACGTCGATCATCCGGTCGCGGGTGCGGTGGATGAGCGGCGGCAGCTCATGCATCCACTGGCGGTAATAGAGATCGTCATAGCCCTCGGCGGGCTTCAGCCGCTCCCAGCCCGCCTCGATCAGCGCCTGCTCGACCCGCTCGATCTCGGCGCGCGGCACGAGGATGTCGAGATCGCCGACGCTCCGCCCGGCACAGGCGTCGAGATCGGCGGCGTGGAAGGCGGTGCCCTTGAGCAGGATCACCGGCACGCCCAGAGGCGCCAGCGCCCGGCGCGCCATCTCGGCCTCCCAGAGCGCCTGGGTGCGCGCATAGGCCGCGTCCCGGCGCGCGGATTCGAGAATGGCGGCGACGCGGGGCGGCACGTCTCGCCCCTCCAGCCGCGCGGCGAGGCTGCCGGACAATTGCTCGGCGCGGGCGGCGCTGATCAGGCCGGACCAGTCAGTATCGGGGCCGAGGCTCGCGGGATCGCGCAAGGCGCGGACGAGAAGCTTCCCGTTCACGCCGCGCGCTCCTGCCAGAAGCTTTCGACCATGCCGATCGCCGTGGCGGTGTCGGGATAATCGATGGCGAGCGCCGGATTGGTCTCGACCAGCCGGGTCAGCGCATCGAAGCCCTGCCGGCCGAGCGCGACATAATTGGTGGAGGCCTGGGTCAGGCGCATGAACACTTCGGCCTTGCCGACGGCCCGGATATCCCGGGCCTGCCCGAAGCGCGGGAAGAGGATCAGGGCTGGGGCGGCCCCCTCCCCCATCCGGCCGAGCGCCGTCGCGTTCGGGGTCAAATGGCGGATCGTGCCCTTCGGCGTCCCCTCCAGCCGCGGCCCGAAGCGGGCGGCGTCCACCTCCGCCTCCATCACCCTGATCGCGCCATTCTTCAGGCTCACCGCGCGGGGGAACGGCATGAGCAGCCCGCTCGCCAAGTCGAGCAGGGCGAATTCGTCGCCCATCAGCCGCCAGCCACGCTCGCCGAGCAGGGCCGCAAGGGTCGATTTCCCGGCGCCCGATTCGCCGGTCATGACCAAAGCGCGGCCATCCTTCTCGACGGTGGCGGCGTGAAGCAGCAGATAGTTCTTCTGCCCCAGCGCCATTTGCAGGTTCATGCCCATCTCGGCGGCGAGCAGGCCATGGGCGAGCGGCAAAGGCGCGGCGTCGGGCAGGATATAGTCGCCGCGGATCGCGACCGCCGGCCGAACATAGCGCCGCCAGGGCGTTTCCGGCTCCAGCCGTACGGTGAAGTCCGTCAGCCCGTCCTCCGGCTGCGGATAAGCCGCGTAGAGCTTGGCGAGCGCGTCCAGCGGCGCCTTCCAGGCCGAGCCGATCCGGAACCCCACCGGGCCAATCTGGATGCTCAGAACGTGCCTCATGCCCGGCGCACCAGCCCGGCTTCCTCGAGCTCCCCAAGGCGGGCGTGGATCGCCTCGTCGCCGTCGAAGTCATAGGCTTCGTGCAGCCGACGAAGCAGCTCCGCCGCATCGGCGGGGCCCCGCCCCAGCGCCTGCAGGATCTGCGGCGCCGGCGGCGCGACGATATGGGTCGCCCCCGATGGCGCGTGATAGACGAGGCTGAGCCCATCCAGCGGGATGGTGGTCAGCGCCTCCGCGTCATCCGCAATGTAGGTGGGACCGGCCATGCCGGTATCTTCCAGCAGCTTAACGCGGCATCTGCAGCGAGGCGTAGCAGGTGAAGCCGCTCATCCCCGCCTGCAGACGCCTGATATAATTGGCATAGGCCTGAGCGGAGGTCGGATCGGTGCCGGCGGGCGTGGTGCCGCTGCGCAGCAGGGCCTTCACCTCTTCCCCGTTCAGCGGCCGGGCCAGCGGCGGCGCCGCGCCCTGCGTGCCGGGGGCGACCAGGCTGCCGTCGGTCGCAATATACTGACCGCCGGCCTGGGGGCCGGGCACCGGGATTTCGCAATGCATCACCGAGCCCGCCGTCTGGGCGAGCGCGGGGCGCACCGTCACGACGGTCGAAGCCGCAGCCGCGCCGAGCACGAGCACGGTCCGCCGGCTGGGCACGAAGCCCTTGCCGCCAGCCTCTTGCCCGTCGTCCGCTTGTCCGTCAGTGGCGCTCATGAAGAATCCGATACACGTCCGCGCTTTATTAAGCGTAAAGCGCGGCCGAAGGCGAGCGAAACGGCAGCGGCGTCCCGCCATGGGACGGAGTGAAGGCGGAGAGTGACGGGACCAGACGAAATGACGGGCGCGGTCGGTGCGCCCGATCTGTTTGCGGCCTTTGACGAGCCCCTGCTGCTCGTCCGCGACCGGCGCGTCGTCATCGCCAATCAGGCGGCGCGGTCCCTGCTCGGCTCCCATATCGAAGGCTCGGATGTCCGGCTCGCCATCCGCCATCCCGCCGCGGCGCCCTGGCTGGCCGGCGACGAGGAGAGCGAGGACGGCTCGGCGCGGATCGAACTGCTGGGTCTCGGCGAAGTGGGCCGGCCCTGGGAGATGATCATCGCGCCCCTGCCCGACGGCAGCCGGCTGGTCCGCCTCGTCGATCAGAGCCAGCAGCGCGCGGCCGAGCAGATCCGGGTCGATTTCGTCGCCAATGCCTCGCACGAGCTGAGAACTCCGCTGGCTACATTATTGGGTTTCCTCGAAACCTTGCAGGATGAAGAAGCGGTGGACGCGGAGACGCGGCAGCGCTTCGTCTCGATCATGTTCGGCGAGGCGACCCGGATGCGCGGCCTGCTCGACGATCTGATGTCGCTGTCGCGGATCGAGGCCGAGCGCTTCGCCTTGCCCCGGGACAAGGTCGCGCTCCTCCCCCTCATCGAGGAGGTGCTCGCCTCGGTCCATCCCCTGGCCAAGGGCCGCGAGATCGAGATCGAGAATAAGGCCGGCGAGGCTTTGGTCGGGGGCGATGAGGTCCAGCTCAGCCAGATGCTGAACAATCTGGTGGTCAATGCGCTGCGATATGGCAGGCCCGGTACGCCGGTTCTGGTCCGGCTGGAGGATGCGGCGCCCGATCTGGTGAAGATCAGCGTGATCGACCAGGGCGAAGGCATCGCCGCCGCCCATATCCCGCGCCTCACCGAGCGCTTCTACCGGGTCGATCCGGGCCGCAGCCGCTCGGTCGGCGGCACCGGCCTCGGCCTCGCCATCGTCAAGCATATCGTCCTGCGCCATCGCGGCCGGCTCGACATCCAGTCGGAGCTTGGCGTCGGCACGACCGTCTCGGTGTCCCTGCCCCGGGCCTGACCCTGTCATCAAAGAGTCACGGCCCGGACGCAGGGAGCGGGCCAGATCAAGGGCCGGTCCGGCCAGGAGAGTCACCCATGGCCTCGGGCCATATGATCAAGTCGTTCGAGGAAGAGCTGGACACGCTCCGCGGCACCGTCTGCGAGATGGGCGGGATTGCCGAGCAGGCGATCATTGACGCGATGGAGGCGCTCGTCCGGGGCGATCTCGACGCCGCCCGGCGGGTGGTCGAGCGCGACCGGCGGATCGATGCGCTGGAAGAGCAGATCGAGAATGAGGTGGTGCAGATCATCGCCTTCCGTTCGCCGGGCCCCGACGAACTCCGCGAGGTCGTCGCCGCGCTGAAGATCGCCGGCGTGGTCGAGCGGATCGGCGATTATGCCAAGAATATCGCCAAGCGCGTTCCGAGCATCGAGGACAGCCATGTCCGCCCGGTCTCCCTGCTCCCGGAAATGGCGCGGATCGCGAGCGAGATGGTCCACAATGTGCTGGACGCCTTCGCCGCCCGCGATCCCGAAAAGGCGCGGCAGGTCCGCGAGCGCGACGTTGCGGTCGATGATTTCTACAACTCGATCTTCCGGGCGCTCCTCACCCACATGATGGAGAATCCGCACAACATCACCCCGGCGACGCATCTCCTGTTCGTCGCCCGGAGCCTCGAGCGGATCGGCGATCACGCCACCAACGTCGCCGAGATGGTCTATTTCGCCGCGACCGGCGAGCATCTGGGCGACCGCGCCAAGGGCGCCGACACGACCAACATCGCCGCGAACGAGATCGGGAACGATCCTTATGGCCGCTAAGGGAAAGATTCTCCTGGTCGAGGATGACCGCGCGCTGGTCGAATTATTGGTCTTCAATTTCGAGCGCGAGGATTTCGAGGTCGAGCACACGCCGGACGGCGAGGAGGCGCTGATCATGGCGCGCGAGAGCCCGCCGGACCTCGTCATCCTCGACTGGATGCTGGAGAGCCTCTCCGGCATCGAGGTCTGCCGCCAGCTGCGCCGCATTCCCGAGACCGCCAACGTGCCGATCATCATGCTGACGGCGCGCGGCGAGGAAGGCGATCGGATCCGCGGCTTCGAAACCGGCGCCGACGATTATGTGACCAAGCCCTTCTCCCCACGCGAACTGGTCGCCCGCACCATGGCGGTGCTGCGCCGCGTCCGCCCGGCTCTGGTCGGCGAGCAGCTGGCTTATGCGGACATCGAGATGGACGTGGCCGGCCACAAGGTGAAGCGCGGCGGCGCGGCGGTCGCGCTCGGCCCCACCGAATTCCGCCTGCTCCGCCACTTCCTCGAGCATCCGGGCCGGGTCTTCTCCCGCGAGCGGCTGCTCGATTCGGTCTGGGGGCAGGACAGCGAGATCGAATTGCGGACTGTCGATGTGCACATCCGGCGGCTCCGCAAGGCGATCAACGCCAACCAGAAGGCGGACATCATCCGCACCGTCCGCTCGGCCGGCTATGCGCTGGACGCCGACGGGCATCGCTGACTTCGTTACGGAAACAATCTTCCTGATCGACGTTTAGAGGTCATCATCCGCGGCGTTGTGCCGCGGCCAGCCCCGTTCGCGCCCGTCCCCCCCGCGGGCCGCACCAAGGAGGATCTGATGAAATCTCTGTTCGCCGCCGCCCTCTTGTTCACCGCCGGCGCAGCCATCGCCCAGGACACGCCGCCGACCCCGGTCGCGCCGGCCAACACCGCCCCCGAGCGCGACGCGCGCGGCATCGCCGTCGTTTCCGACCCGGCGACCGCGCCGGCCGGCACCAATGCGCCGGTCCCGGCGGGCCCGGTCACGATCAACCCGAACCAGGCCGCCGCCTTCGCGACCCAGCCGTCCACCGGCGAGAAGCCGCCCTGCTCGCGGACCGTGACGGACAATTGCACCCAGACCTATGAGGTCGGCGGTCATCGCGGCCGCCGCCACGGCTAAACCTCCCGGGCTTTTCGCCCGCGCGATTATCCCCTAACCGGCTCGCTTTCGGAGCCAGCCGATTGGGGGATATTTCGCCGATGAGCATCACTTTCACGGATCGCGTCGCCATCGTCACCGGCGCGGGCGGCGGTCTTGGCCGCGCCTACGCCCTCGAGCTCGCCCGGCGCGGCGCCAGGGTCGTGGTCAACGATCTCGGCGGCAGCCGCGACGGCACCGGCCATAGCGATGCCGCTGCGGCGGTGGTTGAGGAGATCCGCGCGGCGGGCGGCACGGCGATGGCCGACGGCTCCAGCGTCACCGATCTCGCCCAGGTCGAGGCGATGGTCGCCAAGGCGAAAGAGGCCTGGGGCGGCGTCCATATCCTGATCAACAATGCCGGCATCCTGCGCGACAAGAGCTTCGCCAAGATGAGCATGGACGATTTCCGGGCGGTCGTGGACGTCCACCTGATCGGCTCCGCCAACGCCACCCATGCGGTGTGGGAGACGATGCGCGAGCAGGCCTATGGCCGCATCCTGATGACCGCCTCTTCGACCGGCCTCTACGGCAATTTCGGCCAGGCCAATTACGGTGCCGCCAAGCTCGGTCTCGCCGGCTTCGCCAAGACGCTCGCGCTGGAGGGCGCCAAGTACAATGTCCGGGTCAACACGATCGCGCCGACCGCGGCGACCCGGATGACCGAGGACATCTTCCCGCCCGAACTGCTCGATCGCTTCCAGCCCGAAGCGGTGGCCCCCGCGGCCCTGTTCCTGGTCTCGGACGAGGCGCCGACCAACGTCATTCTCGGCGCCGGCGCCGGCGTGGTGCAGGCGGCCTATGTCACGCTGACCCGCGGCGCCGCGCTCACCGAGCAAACCCCGGAAGCGGTCGCCGCGCAATATGCCGAGATTACCGACCGCGCGCACGAGACCGTGCCGCAGTCGGGCGCGGAACAGGCCATGACGATCATGCAGCTGCTGCAGGGCAAATAGCGCGGAAGTCTCCTCAAGTCCTTCATTGACCATCCTCCCTTTCCATGAAAAAACAGAGGCTTGGTTGTTGAGACAAGGGGAGATGTCCGCATGTACAGCCACAGCGATATCGCAGACGCAGTGGAAGGTGGCGCGCTGACGGCCGAACAGGCGGCCAGCCTGCGCAATTACGTCGCCAGCCGGACCGGGACGCCGACCGCGGACGAGGAGCATGTCCGCATGTTGCTCGGCTTCCACGACATCTACATCTACGTCTCGTCAATCCTGCTGATGTTCGGCGTCGGCTGGCTCGGCAGCAAGATCGAGGTGGGAAGCCGGGCCCCGTCCTTCTTCATTCCATTGCTGGTCGGGGCGCTCTGCTGGGGCCTCGCCGAATATTTCGTGAAGCGCAAACGGCTGGCGCTGACCGGCATCTCGCTGACCTGGGTCTTCGTCTACAGCGTCTATTTCACGATCATGCTGCTTGCCGCCCAGGTGCTGGGCACGAGCGGCGACCGGACCACCGGCCAGATCGTCAGCGCGGTCTCCGCTCTGGTGGCGGCAGGTGCGGCCTACCTGCACTGGAAGCGCTTCGCCGAGCCGATCGCCTTTTCGCTCATCCTTGGCAGCGTCGCGATCGCGATCATGTCGCTGCTCGGCGCGGCGGTGCCGCGGGATCCGGACGGGACCGTGTCGTTCATCGTCATGATCCTGATCGGCATCGGCACCCTGGTCTATGCGCAGACGTGGGAGGCGAAGGATATCGATCGAACCACGAAAAAGGCCGACATCGCCTTCTGGCTGCACTGGGTCGCCGCCTTCGAAACGACGCTTGGCCTGATGGGCCTGTTCGGCCTGTTGAATAACCCTTCGGAAGGCGCGGCGGTCGGCGGGATCGTGATCTTCATCATCTTCGCCCTGGTCGGGATCATCCTGGACCGCCGTATCTGGGTATTGATGGGCGCCTGGCCGGGCGGGATCGGCATCTACACCCTGATCCATGGCACCACGCCTCGCTACAATCCCTATAATGGCTATGAGGATTATGGCGCGACGCCCTACGCTTATTCCCCCTATGGCGGGCTCGGCGAGTCCGTCGACGACGTCATGCTCACCCTATTGATCGTCGGCGTCGTGCTGATCGGCATCGGCATGATCTGGACGCCGCTCAGGAAGGCGCTGGGCGCCCTCGCCGGGCCGCTGGCCGGAAAGATCCCGCCGACCGGCCCGGGCGACAATAAGGTCCAGACGTTCGATTAGGGGCGCCGGAACCCCGCAGTTCCGCCACAGGTGTATTGCCAAACCAATACACCTGTGGCATGGGGCCGCGTGGGAGACGTGAAATATGTACAGCGAAACCGATCTTGAGGCCGCCGTCGCCGGTGGCGTGCTGACGCCCGATCAGGCCGCCGCCTTCCGCGACTTCATCGCCACGGAACGGCAATTGCCGGCGGCGGACGAGGAGCATTTCAGGCTTCTGACGGGCTTCAACGACATCTTCGTCGGCATCGCCGCGACCATCTTGCTGCTCGCGGTCGGCTGGATCGGCCAGTATCTCGGCCCCAAGATCGATCATGAGGGTCCCTCCCCTGTCGGCCCGATCTTCGTCGCCGCCGTTGCCTGGGGCCTCGCCGAGTTCTTCACGCTGAAGCGGCGCATGGCCTTGCCGAGCATCATCCTGTTGCTCGCCTTCTCGGGAGGCGCCTTCTTCGCGACCTGGTTCGCCGAGGTGCTGATCGTCGGCGAGCGCAACGTCACCGCGCAGACCATGTTCGTGCTCGTCGGCATCGCCTCGGCGGTCGGCTGCGCCGCCACCTTCGCCCACTGGCGGCGCTTCAAGGTTCCCGTGACCGTGGCCGTCGGCGCCGCGGCGGTGGCGGCGGTCGTCGTCACCCTCGTCGCCTCGGTGCTGATCGGCGACCAGCCCGAAACGATCCAGCGCGCCCAGTGGCTGAATATCCAGCATATGATCGAGGGCGTCGTGCTGCTGCTCGGGATCGCCACGTTCCTGCTCGCGATGCGCTGGGACGCGTCGGACCGGAAGCGCGAGACGCGGCGCTCGGACGTCGCCTTCTGGCTGCATTTGCTCGCCGCGCCGATGATCGTCCACCCGGTCTTCTCGTTGCTCGGCCTGACCACGGGCGACGTCAGCATCGGCGGCGCGGTCATCGTGATCCTGCTCTATGTGGCGCTTGCCGTGGTGGCGCTGGCGATCGACCGGCGGGCTCTTTTGGTCTCCGCCCTCGCCTACGTGCTCTGGGCGATCAACGCGCTCTTCCAGCAGTCCGGCGCGGTGGAACTCAGCGTCGCGCTGACCGCCCTGGTCATCGGCTCGGCACTGCTTCTGCTCTCCGCCTTCTGGGCCAATGCGCGGCGCGTCGTGGTCGGCCCGCTGCCGGAGACCCTGCAGGCGAAGCTGCCCTTGTTGAACCGGCCGACGACGCGGGTGGTCCCGGCCTAGTCGCGATACATTGACCCCGCCGCCCTGCCGTGAAAGGCAGGGCCGTGCCTGAAGATATCGAGTCCGGTGCTTCCGCCCGGCCGTTCCTGCTGGACCGGCCGGGCTTGCCCATCGCCTTGCTGATGATGGTCGCCTGCGTCTTTCCGTTCCTGACGCTCGGCCCGGTCACCGCCAACATGTTCAACATCGTCAGCGTGGCCGGCTCGCTCGGCGATTATGCGCCCGTGAACGTGAACATGCAGACCGGCCTGTGGCTGTTCCACTTCCTCTACATCGTCCCGGCCTGCGCGCTGGGGCTGGTTGTCCTGGAATGGCTCGGCCGGTCCGGCCGCTGGGCGCGGATCGGCGTCGGCCTGGTCGGTCTGGTCGCCCCCGTCGCCATCGCGCTCGGCGCCCGCGCCCTGTTCACGCCGGCCAACCCGAACCACCACATCAGCCTTGGCGTCCGGATCCTGCGCCGGCTCGGCGAAGCGGTCGCGCCGGACCTGTTCGTCCCGCATATCGGCATGGGCTGGATCGCCTTGGCCCTGCTCAGCCTTGCCTTGATCTGCGTGGGCATCTTCGCCCCGTCGCGCGGACGGCGGGCCTAGGGCCTGTACTCATAACCGGCAACGGCCGTGACGGAGCGGATTTTGGCGCAGGGCAAGGAGAGAGGAGGGAGCGATGTTGATGCATCGTGACCGACGAGCGACGCGGCCCTGCGCCAAAAGCCGCCCGCCGCGAAGCGGTTGCTCTGAGAAGCCCGCTGGCCACGTCGCTTGCTTGCGCGTAGCGACTGCTACGCGTCTGCGCGGCGCTCCTTGCCAGCGGGCTTCTCAGAGCAATCCCGACCATTGCCGGTTATGAGTACAGGGCCTAGCCGGCGACCAGCTTCAGCAGCCGCCGCTCCAGCGGCGCCAGCACCGGCCCGAGCTCATGCCCGCGCTTCAGCACCTGCCCGCTCTCGCCGATCAGCGCCCACATGCCCTGGCGGCCGCGCAAGGCCGGGCGCTTCTCGATCCTGATTTCAGGATGCTCGGCCGTGCGGCGGAAGGCCCAGAAGGCGGCGGCGTCCGGCGCGAAGGCGATCGCATAATCCTTCCACAAGCCCGCGGCGACCATCCGGCCATAGAGATCGACGATGCGGTTCAGCTCGAAACGCGTGAAGCCGGTCTGCTGCTGTCCTCCCGCTTCCTTGTGCGGAAATGGGAGGACCGTGCCCATCAGGCCCGGTCTCCGCTGCTTGCGCGCCGGCGGGGCTTGGCGCCCTCCTCCTTGGCCTGTTCGCGCTCCTCGACGAGCTCGGCAATGCGCTTGCGCAGCTGCTCCAGCTCGCACTGCAGGATTTCGAGCTTCTGCGTCGCCGGATCGAACATCTGCGAGCAGGGCGTGCCGTAGGGCAGGAAGCTGGACGAGCTCTGCTCGGCGTCGACGAGGGTCTGGCGGGCGGGGATGCCGACCATGGTCGCCCCGGCCGGCACGTCGCGGGTCACGACGCTGTTCGCGCCGATCCGCGCCCGGGCGCCGACGGTGATCGGCCCGAGCACGTTCGCGCCCGAGCCGATGATCGCGCCGTCGTCGATCGTCGGGTGGCGCTTGCCGGCCTCGCCATTGGTCGGGTTGGTCCCGCCCAAAGTGACCTGCTGGTAGATGGTGACATCGTCGCCGATCTCGGCGGTCTCGCCGATCACCACGAAGCCATGGTCGATGAAGAAATTCCTGCCGATCTTTGCGCCGGGATGGATGTCGATCGCGGTCAGGAAGCGCGACCAGTGATTTACGAGGCGCGCGAGGAAGTAGAGCTTCCCCTCGAACAGCCAGTGCGCGATGCGGTGATAGAAGACCGCCCAGACCCCCGGATAAAGCAGGATTTCCCAGCGCGACCGCGGCGCGGGGTCCCGTGCCTTGATCGAATCCAGATAGGCCAGCAAGCCGAAGGACATAAAATATGCGCGCTCTTACCGTTACGGAGCAGAGATAAGCCCGTGTCATCCCGATTACCAGAGGCGGGTTCACGACGCGTGAACCGGCTTGACTCGTAACCAAATGGTTACTAATTGAGCAACATGAGCACGTCCGGCAATTTCGTCTTCGCGGCTATCGCCGACCCCACCCGGCGCGAGATCCTCGCGCTGCTGGAGCGGGAGCCGAGAGGGGTCGAGGCGCTGGCCGCCCGCTTCCCGATCAGCCGCCCCGCCATCTCCAAACATCTGCGGGTGCTGCACGAGGCCGGGCTGGTGACCCGGACGGAGATGGGCCGGAGCAACAGCTACCGGACGAATGCCGCGCCGCTCGCTGAGGTGCGCGCCTGGCTCGACGAATATTGGGGCGGGAAGCTCGCCCTGCTCAAACGCATCGCGGAGGGAGATTCATGATCGACGACATCAACCAGCAGATCGGCATCGCGGCGACGCCCCAGCGCGTCTGGGAGGTGCTGACCACCGAAGGACTGGTCGAGCAATGGCTCGGCTGCCTCGATTATCAGGCGCGGATCGGGCACGTCTTCTACATGCAGCCTGATGCGGCGACGCGGGCGGCGGGCGACCTGGCCGGCGCCACCCATTGCGAATTGCTGCGGCTCGATCCGCCGCGGGAGATGGTCTTCTCCTGGTATTATCCCGAAACGCCGCGCACCGAGGTCGCGATCCGGCTGACCCCGGACGGCGGGGGAACGCGGGTCGATCTCGTCCATAGCGGCTGGGATCAGTTCGACCCCGAGCAGATCCGCATGATCCGCGACGCGCTCGCGGGCGGCTGGTCGTCCTTCGTGCTGCCGGGCCTGAAGAGGCTCGCGGAAACCCAATGATTCTGCTGGCCCTCACCGGTCTCGGCCTGGTCGCCATGGTCTCGCTCGCCGCCTTGCGGGCGTGGCTGGGCTGGCTCGATATCCGGCGGCTGGAAATCGCCGCCGGCTCGGGCGCGGCGCCGGGCTTCGACCGGGGTGACCTGGCTTCGCTCCGGGAGCGGGTGAAGCGGCTGGAGGCGATCGCAGCGGGCGTCGAGGCCTGACGCCCGGCGCGCCGGGGCTGGCCTGAACCGCGGCCGTGCGATAGCCTCCCCGCATGACCGATCTCGACGCCTTTATCGCGGGCCTACCCAAGGCCGAATTGCACATGCATATCGAGGGGAGCCTGGAGCCCGAACTGATGTTCGCGCTCGCGGCGCGCAACGGGGTGGAAATCCCCTTCGCCAGCGTCGAGGAGGTGCGGGCGGCCTACAGTTTCTCCAACCTGCAGGACTTTCTCGACATCTATTATCAGGGCGCGAACGTGCTGCGGACGGCCGACGACTTCAGGGATCTCGCGATTGCCTATTTCGACCGGATCGCTGCGGACGGCGCCGTCCATGCCGAGATCTTCTTCGATCCGCAGACCCACACCGATCGCGGCATCAGCTTCGACACGGTGATGGAAGGCCTGCTCGCCGGCATGGCGGACGCCGAGGCGCGGCACGGCGTCAGCTCGAAGCTCATTTTGTGCTTCCTCCGCCATCTTGATGAGGAGGCCGCTTTCGCAACGCTGGAGCAGGCGAAGCCCTGGCTCGGCCAGATCGTGGGCGTCGGCCTGGACAGTTCCGAGCTCGGCCACCCGCCAAGCAAATTCGCCCGCGTCTTCGCGGCGGCCAAGGCGCTCGGCCTCAAGCTCGTCGCCCATGCCGGTGAGGAAGGCCCGCCCGAATATGTCTATGAGGCGCTGGACCAGCTGCACATCGACCGGCTCGACCATGGCAATCGCAGCCTGGAGGATCAGGCGCTGACCGCCCGCCTTGTGGCCGAGCAGATGACGCTCACCGTCTGCCCGCTCTCCAACGTCAAGCTCTGCAACGTCCCCTCGATGGACGTCCACCCAATCGACAAGATGCTCGCACTCGGCCTGCGCGCCACGATCAATTCCGACGATCCCGCTTATTTCGGCGGCTATCTCAACGACAATTACCGCGCTGCCGCGGCCGGGCGCGGGCTCGGGCGGGAGCAATTGGCGACGTTGGCGCGCAACTCCTTCCTCGGCTCGTTCCTGAGCGATGCGGAAAAGGCAGGCCACATCGCGCGGGTCGACGCCTACGCCGCCTCCGCCTGAGGAGACCTGCCATGCAGCTCGTCTATGCGATCAAATATGTGGCCGACATGGACAAGGCCGTGGCCTTCCACCGCGACATTCTCGGCCTCGCCGTCCGCTTCGCCTCGCCCTTCTGGAGCGAATTCGACACGGGCGGGACCACTTTGGCACTGCACGGGGCCAGCGACGAGCATCCGGCGGGCAGCGTCCAGCTCGGCTTCCGCACCGAGGATCTCGACGCCTTCTACACCGCGCGCGCGGCGAACGGCATCGCTTTCACCCAGGAGCCAGCGCCGATGCACGGTGTCCGCATCGCCCGCTTCCGCGACTGCGAGGGTGCCGAGACCTCGGTCAGCGGTGCCTAACGCGGCGGCTGCGCCGGCAGCCGGTAGCCGCCCTGGCGGTCGATCATCCAGCGCGGATATTCGGGCGGCAGCTTCGACACCTCGTCCAGCGTCGCGCGCTCCTCGGCGCTGAGCGCCACCTCGACCGCACCGAGATTGTCCTGCAATTGGTCGATGCGCTTGGCGCCGATGATCACGGTGGAGACCGCCGGCTGGTGGAGCAGCCAGGCCAGGGCGATCTGGGCGACGCTCACCCCCTTGGCCTCGGCGATCGGGCGCATCGCGTCGATGATGTTGTACGCCCGCTCCTTGTCGATCGGGGGAAAATCGAAATTGGCGCGGCGGCCGCCATCGCCCTGCTCGTCCGCACGGCTGTATTTGCCCGACAGCAGCCCGCCGGCGAGCGGGCTCCAGACCATCAGACCGACGCCTTCCGAGGCCATCATCGGCACGATCTCCCGCTCCAGGTCGCGCCCGGCGATCGTGTAATAAGCCTGGAGCGAGATCGGCCGCGCCAGCCGCCGCGCCTCCGCGATGCCGACGCCCTTGGCGACGTGCCAGGCGGCCCAGTTGGAGAGGCCGACATAGCGGACCAGCCCGCGCCGGACGAGATTGTCGAGCGCCTCCAGCGTCTCCTCCATCGGGGTCAGCGGATCGAAGCCGTGGATCTGGTAGAGATCGACATGATCGAGCTGCAGCCGCTTCAGGCTCTGCTCGATCTGGTCGAGAATGTGGCCGCGCGACGCCCCTGCCCCGTTCGGCCCCGGGCTCATCCGGCCAAGCGCCTTGGTCGCGATCACCACCTGGTCCCGCGCGATCCCCAGATTCTTGAGGCCCTGTCCGAGAATCGTCTCGGACGCGCCTTCGGAATAGATGTTCGCGGTGTCGATGAAGTTGATCCCGGCATCGAGCGACGCTTTCAGGATCGCGTCCGCCTCCTCCTGCTGGACCTTGCCGATCGCCTGCCACATCCCGTCCCCGCCGCCGAAGGTCATCGTGCCGAGGCAGAGCTCGGAGACATAGAGGCCGGACCGGCCGAGGGGGTTGTAGCGCATGGGGGGCGATTCCTTTTTGTGAGCGGAGTCGAGGCCGCCTTACTCCCCCCGCGAACCGTCGCTACCGGCCTCGCCGCGAACGCGGCCATCTTAAAGCGCCGGATGCCAGTCCGACCGCCCGGGTGCAGGCTCAATTGCGCACGCGCGAGATCAGCTGGCTGGATTCAGCCATGATCAGGCTTCGGCCAAGTTCGGGAAACAGCATCTCGAACGAGAAGCTGGCGACGCCGACTGAGGTTTCGTTGCGGAGTTGGTTGCGGCAGCGGAAATTGACGTTGCCGGAGACCGTGCAGCGCCTGGTACCGGCGTTGCAGGCGACGGACAGGGTCGCCGGATCGATCACATAATTGCGTTCGGGCCACCGCGCCACGAACGCCCGCTTGTCGCGCATGACCGCCGCCGAGGCGACCTCTCGCCCATAAAAGGTGACGGTGCCCGGATAGGCGTTCTCTAGGAAGGCCAGCGCCTCGCTGTCGGAGCTCGACCAGCTGGTGAAATAGCGCTCGGCGAATTGCTGCGCCTGCGGCTCGAGTGCCGCGGCCTGCGGCGGCGCAGCAGCCGGGATGATGAGCTCACGCGTCGGCGTCGTGACGCCGCCGACGGAGAGCGACCCGTAATATTGCCCCGGCTGCACATTTTGCCAGCTGCAGCGCACCCAGCCCGATTGGGTCGGGAGCGTGCCCGCCCACTGCTGGAAACTGCTCAAACCACAGCTGTAGCCGGACCCCACCGCCGCGTTGGAATAATAGAACACCGCCGTCACCGTTGCCGGCCCGCCGGAGGCCGGTGTCGCCTCGATGGTCGAGCTGGTCACGGTGAAAGTCGGCGCGGACGGCATCGTGGACATCATGGTCTCGTTACTGGCCGGAGTAATCGCGACCGGGTCGGCGCTCGCGACGTCGTTCCGCACAGCCGGTCCGCTCCCGCGCCCCGCCGCAAGGATGATGCCGACCAGGATCAGGGTCACCAACGCGATCGCGGCGACGATAGCCACGTTGCGGTTCCGCGACACCTCGCCATCGGCCCAGGCACCGCCCATAGCGGCCGGAATCGCCGTGTCCGCGACCGGCGCCTGCGCAGGCGCTGCCTCCGGCTCCGCGATCAGGGGTGGTGGCGGCGCCGGTGCCTGTGCGGGTATCTCCGACGGGGTTGGCGCCGGGGCCGACGGCTCGACCGCGCCCAAATAGGGCCGCGGCGACGATGAGGCGATCAGGGTGAGCGCGATCCCGCAGCCCATCACCAGATACCAGCCTCCCCCGACGACCGAGATGATCGCCAGCGGGTTGCCGATGCCGCCCGGCGACCCGCGCGGATTGAGGGCGCTGGCGAGGATCATATAGGCAATCAGGACCATCACCCAAGGCGCGAGCAGCCCATAGAGGCCGACGCGGCGGCGTGAACCTGGCGTCGCGGTGCCCCGCGCTTCCTTGTAGATGAGGCGCGCTGCGAAGAATGGAACCAGATAGAACGGCAGCAGAAACAGATAGACGACCAGCGTGGCCCCGCCGGCGCTGCCCCGCCCGTAAGAGGCAAGGCCGGCCAGCATGCGGAGATATTCGGTGATTCCCCACAGGCTCACATGGCCGCTGTAGGACACGGAAATCCAGGGCAGGAAAGTGCCCAGGATCATCAGGCAGGCGGCAACAACGCTCGCTTTGGATCCTGGAAACGGTGCTGGCGGCGGCGGCATATAGACATAGGGATGAGGCGCCGCGCCGGGCGGACCGAAGGCGGGTGCCGGCATGCCCGCACCCGGCGCCGCCCCGCCCGCCAAGCGATAGATCTGCCCGGCGGCGGCCCCCTCAGGCTCAAAGTCGACGCCGTCACCGACGGTCGGACCCGGCGATGAAAGCCACTGCTTAGCTTCGAATGTGTATCGTCGCCCGTCACTCGCGCGAATGACGCCTTCGCCGGCTTCGTACGAAAAATGAAGTACCGAGCCCTCCAAAGGCCCACCCCCGGAATTTGTCTTTCTAGACATCCCCCAATCTTTGTTTCTTAGCATCAACTACTGCGGATAGGAAGTTGAAGCAGGCACGATTTCATGCTGGCCAGGCGTGCTTGTCCGGTCCGCTTCTACGCCATCGCCACGGCGCCGACCCGTTCCGGGGCTGGTATTCATCGCGCAGGCAGATTAGATCAGCCCTATTGATCGATTGAGGCGATGAACGTTCACCTCCCCACCCTGAAACAGCTCCAATATCTCGTGGCGCTCCACACGCATGGCCATTTCGGCCGGGCGGCGGAGGCCTGTTTCGTGACCCAGTCGACCCTTTCGGCCGGGATCAAGGAGCTGGAGACGCTGATCGGCGTCACCCTGGTCGAGCGCACCCGCCGCGTCGTCCGCTTCAGCCCGCTGGGCCTGCGTGTCGCCGAGAAGGCGCGGCGGATCCTGCGCGAGACGGAGGATCTCGCGGACATGGTCCGCGCTTCGGGGAAGCCGCTCGCCGGGGAGCTCCGCCTCGGCGTCATTCCGACCATCGCCCCCTTCCTCCTCCCCTCGCTCCTCCCCCGTCTCCGCGCCCAATGGCCGGACCTGAAGCTCTTCCTCCGCGAGGAAACCAGCGCTGCCGCCTGCAAGGCGCTGCACCGCGGCCAGCTCGACTGCGTGCTGCTCGCTTTGCCTTATGCGTGCGGCGAGGTGGAGCGGGCGGAATTGTTCGAGGATCATTTCCTGGTCGCCTTCCCGCCGGGCGGCGCCGACGCCTTGCCGGACAAGGTCAAGCCGGCGGCGATCGACGAGAGCAAGCTGCTGCTGCTCGAGGACGGCCATTGCCTGAAGGACCATGTCCTCTCCGCCTGCAACCGGCCGGAGCTGCGCGCCGAGGCGGCGATCCTCGGCACCTCGCTGCACACTTTGGTGCAGATGGTCGACAACGGGCTCGGCATGACCCTGGTGCCCGAAATGGCGGTGGAGGCGGGGTTGCTGGCAGGCACCAATGTCGTCGCCCGCCCGCTCGACGCCGAGCATCCGTCACGGCGCATCGCCCTGGTCTGGCGCCGCGGCAGCCCGCGCGAGAAGGAGTATCGGTTACTGGCGGATGCGCTGAAGGCGGCGGCGTAATTCCCCTCCCTGCAATTGAGGGGAGTTCCCTAATCCATATGCTTCAAACCGACCCGCAGATAATCCCAGCCGGTGATCACGGTCAGCACCGCAGCGCTCCAGAGCGAGACGATGCCGACCAGATGCACCCAGGGCAGTTGCGGCACCGAGCCCGACAGGATCAAGGCGCCGAGCGCGAACATCTGCAGCGCGGTCTTCCACTTGGCGAGTGCGCTGACCGGCACCGACACCTGCAGCCCGGCGAGAAACTCGCGCAGCCCCGAGACGGTGATCTCGCGCAGCAGGATGACCAGAGCCGGGACGATGTGAAAGCCCTCGATCAGCGGCACGGCGCCGTGCTGGCGCGTCGTCACCAGCATCGCGATCACCGAAACCACCATGATCTTGTCGGCGATCGGATCGAGGAACTGGCCGAGGCGGGAGACCGTGCCCTGTGCGCGGGCCAGATAGCCGTCGAAATAATCGGTGATCCCGACCAGGCAGTAGAGCACGAAGGTGATGCCATAGTCCCACCAGCTCGGCTTCCACAGCAGGAAGACGAGAATCGGCACCGCCAGGATCCGGGAGAGCGTCAGCAGGTTGGGCAGCGTCAGCATGGTCGGCCCCTTAACCGTAAAAAGCCGGGAATGGGAGCGGGTTCCGTCCAGGCCGCAAAGGATTGCGGGCTTGTGCCCCTTCGCGCGGGCGGACTATGAACACGGGTGAAAGTCCATAAGGCGGATTCTTGAGGGCGCCATGAGCATGATCCACGGCTGCCCGTTCGTCCGCATTTCCGGAGCGCGATCCCTCTCATGAGTCATTCCTCCGGCGTCTGGCATCTGCTCGGCACACGGCGCTTCCTGCCCCTGTTTGGCACCCAGTTGCTCGGGGCGTTCAACGACAATCTGTTCAAACAGAGCGTGTTGCTGTTCGTCGTTTACGAGCACTATCACGATGAGCAGGCGGAAAACTGGTTCTCCGGGCTCACCACCCTCCTCTTCACCCTGCCCTTCCTTTTCCTGTCGGCCCTTTCCGGCCAGCTCGCCGATTCGAAGGACAAGGCGAAGATCATCCGGATCGTGAAGACCTGCGAAATCGTCATCATGCTGGTCGGCGCGGGTGGTCTGCTGATGGCGCGCGGCGGGATCATGGTGGATGGCCTGGCGATCCCGCTCATGCTGCTCGCCATGCTTGCCATGGGCACGCACTCGGCGTTCTTCGGCCCGATCAAATATGCGATCCTGCCGCAGCATCTGGAAAAGCAGGAGGTGCTTGGCGGCACCGGCCTGGTCGAGGCCGGCACCTATGTCGCGATTCTCGGAGGAACCCTGCTCGCCGGGCTGATCTCGGCGGAGGTTGCCGCGACCATGGTGCTGACCGTGGCTTTGGTCGGCTGGATTTTCGGCCGCCAGGTGCCGCCGGCACCGCCGCTCGAGGACGGCCACCGGCTCGACTGGAACGTCTTCACCGCTTCGGCGCGGCTGGTCAAAGCCACGCTCAGGATCCGCCGGCTGTTCCTGGCGATCGTCGCGATCAGCTTCTTCTGGACGATCGGAGCCGTGCTGTTCATCCAGTTTCCGGCTCTGGTGAAGAACGCTCTCACCTCCGACAAGGCGGTGGCCAGCGTCTTTCTCGCCATCTTCTCGATCGGCGTCGCGATCGGCTCCGTGGCGGTGAACAGGCTGCTGAAGGGCGAGGTTTCCGCGCGCTATTGCGCGGCGGCCGTGATCATCATGGGCCTGTTCGTCCTCGCCTTCTGGTGGCTCTCGGTGACCTGGCTGCATGCGCCCGAGGGCACGCTGTACAGCGTCGGCGACTTCCTGAAACATCCTGGCGCGGTCTGGCTGGGCCTCGCTTTGCTGTTCATCGCCATCTTTGGCGGCATCTTCGTCGTGCCGCTTTATGCCTTCCTCACGACCACCGTGCCGAAGAGCGAAGCCTCGCGCACGGTTGCCGCGAACAACATCGTCAACGCCCTCTCCATGGCGGTCGGCATCGCGCTCACGATGGGCCTGACCGCGCTCGACATCAGCGCCGCCGACCAGCTGCTGCTCGCGGCCTGCATGTGCACGGTCTCGGCCTGGCTCGGCTGGACGCTGCACAAGGCCTGCGAGCATCCGCTGGAGCATGAAATGGAGCAGCACCTCCCGCCGACGGTGTGACCCACCGCCGCCCGCTGCGACTAGCTCAGCAGGGTCCCGAAAAAGACGACGCCGCCAAGCCAGGCGGTGGTGAACAGACGCAAGTCGGCCACCCATTCCGCCGCCTGCGCTTCGGTCAGCGGCTCCGCCTGCATGACCGGCATGGCGACGGCCACGGCTCTCAGGCCGGGACTGCGGGTGATGAGGGGCGCGAGGCGGCTCATGCCCGCTATTAAGAATTGATTCACCAAGTCTTAACAAGCGGGGCCGAAAGGTTAATTTTCGTCCGGCCGTCCCGTGCCGGGACGCCGGCTCACCGCCCCAGCGTCGGCTGCGGCAAGGTCAGCTCGCGGACCGTCACCGGCCGGCCCGAGAAGAACGCAATCAGGATGCCGGCGACGTCCGGATGCGCCTCGAACAGATTGTGCCCGCCATTGCGCACCAGGATGCGGTGCATCCGCGTGAAGCCCCGGGTCGCGATCGCCTGCTCTTCCAGCGGCGTCCGCACGTCGAGATCGCCCTCGAACACCAGCACCGGATTGCCGAAGCGGATCTCGCGCCTGAAATCGTCGCCAAGATCCTGCCCCGCCACCGCGCCCCGCAGTTGCGGCAGCGGAAAGTTGACCGAGAGACCGAGCAGCGACGCGGGCGCCTGCCGGTTGGCGAGCCGTAGCCTGGCGTCCGTGATTCCGGAGGCGACATCCATCAGCTCGCCCATCCCCATATTTGCCGGTTCGCGGTAGAAATAGTCGTAGAGCGGCTGGGCCACGGCCTGCCCCTGACCCGCATCGAGCGCGGCATAAGCTGCGGCAACCCGGGCATAGCCGGTCGGGTCCGACATCAGTGCACCGGCCATCCGCCGCGCCGCGAAACTGTCCATCCGGAAGCTCACCCGGGCTTCCGCCGGTCCGGCCGTCACCGTCAGCGGCGCAGCGTCGAGCCGGGCATGCACCCGGCGCATCAGGGCCACGAGGCCCCCGCCCACCGCGGCGTCGATTCGCGCATAGGCAGCGTCGACATGGGCGGGCAGCTTCACCGTCTGGCCCATGCCTTCCATAGACGAGAAAGCGACGCGGCCGACGGAGCGCGGATGCCGGCGCATCATCGCCATGCCGAGATGGGTGCCGTAGGAAATCCCCCACAGGTCGACCTGCCGGGCGCCCAGCGAACGGCGAAGATCCTCGATATCGTCGGCGCTCTGTACGGTGGTGTACCCGTTCACAGCAACGCCGGCGGCGCGCCAGCGTGCGACGCAGTCCCGCAAAGTGTCGCGGAAATAGGCGGTCAGCGTCGCCTCGTTCAGTCCCGCCGCCGGGTCGAGTCGGCGGGCCGCGGCGCAGGGCGGAATATGGTTGGAAAAGCCGGTGCCCCTTTGATCGAGCACGATCACGTCGGCGACTTGCCGCAGGGCCAGGAAGATCGGCTGGCGCGGGCCGCGCGCCGTGGCAAAGCCGGAGCCGCCGGGTCCGCCAGCCAGATAGATGATCGGATTACCGGGCCGGGCCGCGGTGGAACGGAGGCGTAGGAAGCCGAGCTCGATCCGGCGCGACCGCGGATCGTTGCGGTCCTCGGGCACCAGCAGGCGCCCGCGCTCGACCATAAGCTCGCTATTGTCCCGCAGCCGGAAGACGAAGGGCTCGAAGCGCAGTGGCGGCCGCTCCTGGGCGGCAGCGGGCGTGGCGACGACTGCGATGGCGAGGGCGGCGAACAGGTGCTTCATGGCACGGCCTTTCCTTGAATGGAGATCGCCGCTGGCTGGCGTCTCGGCACGCCCAAGACCAGCCTCGCTCGGTGAACGACGGCCGGCCTCGGTGATCGCCGGGACAGGGCGTGCAGGGCCGCTATAAGGGAGGACGTGAACCGGATGCTCCTTTCCCTGCTGTCGCTGCTGCTGCTCGCGGCTGGGCCGCCGGTCGAACAGGGTCCGCCCCGACTCTGCCCGCCGGTAAGGCCCGCGCCCACCTGTCCGGTGGTGGATCTCGGCACCGTCCGGCTCGACGGAGCGGATACGCTGCTGGTCCGGACGATCCGGGTCGATCCGGCCGCCCTCCCCCTTGCCCGCCCCTCGATGGTCTGGGTGATCGCGATGGCGAGCGCCGAGCTACGCTGGAACGGGGAGCTGATCGGCCGCAACGGCCTCCCCGGAGCGGATGCGGCGCACGAAGTCCCGGGCCGCTTTGTCTCGACCTTCGTGGTTCCCGCGCGCCTCATGCGGCCCGGCGACAATCTGCTCAGCATACGTCTCTCGGCCCATCATCTTTGGCTGCCGGTGCGCGTGCCGGTCCACGCGATCGAGGTCACCCCCTACGAGACGCCGGCCCTCCCCGGCCTGCGCGACTATCTCCCGGCTTTGCTGTCGCTTGGGGCGCTGCTCGCCGGCCTCGTCTATTTCGCCGCCGCCTTCCTGTCTGACCGGAGCGATCGCGCGGCCTTGCTCGTGGCCGCGGTCGCCGGAACGGCGAGCCTGCAATTGCTGACCGAGGTCGCGCGCGCGTTCATCTCCTATTCCTATCCCTGGCATCTGGCGCGGGTTGGCCTGATCGCGCTGCTCTCGGCGCTCACCGCCATCCTGATCGCAACCTATGCGGCGCACCGCTTCGCGCCGGCCCGTCGTCGCTGGCTGGTCGGCGGCACGGCCGCGGCGGCCCTTGCCTGCCTGGTCCTGAGCCCCTGGTATGACCTGAAGGCGCTCGGCGCCCTGATCGCCGGCGGCCTCGCGGTCGCAATCGCCGCCGCCCTGGCTATCCGCGCCCAGCCGCGAGCGGCCTCGCTGGGCCTCTGCGCCGGGCTTGCCATAACGGGCCTCGCCCTCCGGGAGGATGCCCGCTTTCTGGACCGGTCCTGGTATCTGCTGCTTGCCGCTCTGCTCATCGCCCTCGTCTTCGAGCAGGTGCTGCACTTCCGCCGCGCCCGGGCCGAGCGGGACGAGCAGGCGCGCCGCGGCGACGCCCTCGCCGCGCGACTGGCCGAGGCGGAGCGCACCGGCGAGCGGATCGTCGCGCTGAAAGACGGCAGCCGCATGCACCGCGTCGCCGAGGGCGATATCCTCTACCTCCGCGCCGCCGACGATTATTGCGAGGCAGTGCTGCGCGACGGCCGCGTGCTGCTGGTGACGATGACCCTCGCGAAACTGCTCGCCACGCTGCCGGAGCGCTTCGCGCGCGTGCACAAGAGCTATGTCGTCAACCGCCCCCATGTCGTCAGCGCGGCGCCCCGCCCCGGCGGCGGCAGCCTGCTGACGCTCAGCGACGGCTCTGAAATCCCCGTGGGCCGCGCTTATGCGGTCGCTGTGGGCGGCTGGCTCAGCTGATCATCGCCTTCGGGTGAGAGAAGACCCGCGTCACCTCGGGCTCGAAGCTTTCCAGCGGATCGGCGTTGAAATCCGGATCGAAGGCCGGCGCGTCCCATTCGTCGACCAGCTTCTCGGCGAATGCATACCAGCTCTCGTCCTTGAACCGCTCGCGCCCTTCCGGGTCACGCCCCAGATGCTCGAAATAATAGCGGCCCTGGAATTCCTGATGCCAGTAGACGGCGTGATAGATGTCCTCGCGGACATAGGGCTTCAGCATCTCCGCCGCGATCGCGCCGTGATTGGGGATGGAGAAGAGCTTGCCGAGGTCGTGGCAAAGCGCCGCCACCACCTCCTCGTCGCTCGCGCCGGAGCGCCGCGCCAGCGTGCCCGCCATCAGCGAGTGGCCGAGCTGCGTCGCCGCGAAGCCGACCTCGATCGCGTCGAGCCGGGCAAGGCTCTCCATGATCTGCCGGGGCGCGGCGGAGACCTGATGCTTGCCGTGCTCCTGCGCGATATGCATCCAGTCGTCGCGCGTGCCTTCCTTCATCTCGGTGAACATCGGCCTCTCCTTTGCACGCGAATCTATCATTTCCCCGCCGGAGCGAGAAGCAGCCTAACGCGAACCGAGCCAGAATAGCAGGACAATGAGGCCAGCGGCGAACGCCAGCATGATTATGGCGCACCCCCAAGGCGGCGTTTTCCGGGCCACATGATCGGCAGCACTTACGCCGAGCCAATCGAGGATCAGGTCGATCAGGAATCCCATGGGGCAACGTATTTATCAGAAGCGCCGCTCCCTCAACCGTCATTGCGAGCGAAGCGAAGCTTCGCTCCTCGCAAAGCTGCCGCGCTTGCGCTAGCCAGCAAGCATGGACGGGGCGGCGACAGGGACGGTGGAGGACGCGCTGCGGCTCGCGAGCCGCCTGCTGCGCGACGATCCCGCCCTGGCCGCCATGCAGGCCCGCGAAATCCTCCGCGCATCGCCCCGGAACGCCGACGCCTATCGCCTGCTCGGCGCCGCGCTTCGACGCACCGGCGAGGACGAAGCCGCCGAACAGGCCGAGCTCGATGCGATCAGCGCCTCGGTCCACGATCCCGAGCTGATGCGCGCGGCGGAGGCGTTGCTCGACAACGACTTGCCGACCGTCGAGGCCATTCTCCGTCCCCGCCTGCATGCGAAGCCGACCGACGTCGCCGCGATCCGGATGATGGCGGAGCTGGCGGCGCGGATCGGGCGATTGCCGGATGCGGAAAAGCTGCTGCGCCGCGCGCTGGAGCTGGCGCCCGGCTTCGCCCCCGCCCGCGCCAATCTCGCCACCGTGCTCTACAAGCAGAACCGGCCCGCCGAGGCGGTCGAAGCGGTCGACGCCCTGCAGGAGGCCGATGCCGTTCAGGCCGGCAACCAGAATCTCAAGGCGGCGGCGCTCGGCCGGATCGGCAGCTATGAGGAGGCGATCCTGGTCTATGAGCAGGTGCTCGCCAAGGTGCCCGATCAGCCCAAGGTCTGGATGAGCTACGGCCATGCGTTGAAGACCGTCGGCCGCCAGCAGGACGGGATCGCCGCCTATCGCCGCGCGCTGGCGCTGTCGCCAGCGCTTGGCGAGGTCTGGTGGAGCCTCGCCAATCTCAAGACCATGCGCTTTTCGGACGAGGATCTGGCGGCGATGCAGGCGGCGCTCGCCGGGCCGGACCTGGCGCGCGAGGATCGCTTCCACCTCCATTTCGCGCTCGGCCGGGCCTATGAGGAGCGGCGGGACTATGAGCCCTCATTCGCCCATTATGCCCAAGGCAACGCCCTGCGCGGCGAGACCGTCGGCTTCCGCATCGCCGAGACCGACGCCTTGGTCGCGCGCCTGACACGGCTCTTCACCGCGGACTTCTTCGCGGCGCGCGCCGGCCAGGGCTGCCCCGACCCCGATCCGATCTTCATCCTCGGCATGCCGCGCGCCGGTTCGACCCTGGTCGAGCAGATCCTCGCCTCGCACAGCCAGGTCGAGGGCACGATGGAATTGCCCGACATCCTGCAGCTGGTCCGGCGGATCGATGGCGGCGACAAGCCCGGCGGCGAGGCCGGCGCCTATCCCGAGCGCCTCGCCGAACTCAATGCCGGTGCGCTTGCCGATCTGGGCGCGGAATATCTCGAGCGCACGCGCATCCAGCGCAAGAGCGGCAAGCCCTTCTTCATCGACAAGATGCCGAACAACTGGATCCATGCCGGTTTCATCCGCCTGATCCTGCCGAACGCGAAGATCATCGACGCCCGCCGTCACCCGCTCGATTGCTGTCTCTCCAACTACAAGCAACATTACGCCCGCGGCCAGGGATTCAGCTATTCGCTGACCGACATGGGGCGTTATTATGCGGACTATGTCGCGCTGATGAGGCATTTCGGGGCCGTGCTCCCCGCGCCGCCCTACCGCCTGATCCACGAGCGGCTGATCGACGATCCCGAAGCCGAAATCCGCGCTTTGCTCGACTTTCTGGGCCTGCCCTTCGAGCCGGCCTGCCTCGCCTTCCACGAGACCGAGCGCCCAGTCCGCACCGCAAGCTCGGAGCAGGTGCGCCGGCCGATCAACCGCGAGGGCGTTGGCCAGTGGCGCGCCTATGCGCCGTGGCTCGATCCGCTCAGGGACGCGCTCGGCCCCGCGCTCGAAAGCTGGGACGCCGCAGGGTAAAGATCCGAAGGACCGCGAGAACCGCAGGCGTGGCAAAACCGACACAGCCGGACGACGCTTTTGTTGCGTAGGCAAAACCAGTTTGACGCATGTTAAAAAGCGGAAGAACCTGCTCCCCGGGCGTTCGAAGGGGAAAGAACATGCCGGTTTCGTCCTTGCGCACTCTGGCCGGACTCGGCCTTTTCAGCACCACCATGCTTTGCGGCTCTGGCGCCGCCTTCGCGCAGACCGGGCAAGCCCCCGCTGCCCAGCCGGTCCAGACCGCCGCCGCCGACGATCAGGAGATCATCGTCACCGCCCAGAAGCGTTCGGAGAATCTGCAGAACGTCCCGATCTCGATCCAGGCGCTCGGCGCGGCGCAGCTCCAGGAACAGAATGTCTCCAACTTCCAGGATTACACGCGCCTGCTGCCCAGCATCTCCTACCAGACGCTCCAGCCCGGCACGACCAACGTCTATATCCGCGGCGTCGCGTCGGGCGGCGACGGCAACCATTCGGGCTCGCTCCCCAGCGTCGGCGTCTATCTGGACGAGCAGCCGGTCACCACGATCGGCGGCACGCTCGACGTCCACATCTACGACATCGCCCGCATCGAGGTGCTGCGCGGGCCGCAGGGCACGCTCTATGGCGCCTCGTCCGAAGCCGGCACGATCCGCATCATCAGCAACCAGCCAGAAACTTCGAACTTTTCCGGCGCGATCGACGCCCAGATCAACAGCGTCCGCCATGGCAATATCGGCGGCTCGCTCGAAGGCTATTTCAACGCTCCACTCAGCGACAATGCGGCGGTGCGCATGGTCGCCTGGTACCAGCATGACGCCGGCTATATCGACAATATCCCGGGGACGCGCAGCTTCCTGCCGCAGCCCGGCGGCATCACCGTCAACAACAACGCTCTGGTCGAGAACAATTATAACGACGTCGATACGGTCGGCGGCCGCGCCGCGCTCGGCATCGATCTGGCGGAGCATTGGACGCTTCGCGCCTCGGTGCTTGGCCAGGACCAGCGCTCGCATGGCTCATTCGCCTATGATCCGAGGCTCGGCGATCTCAACGTCCAGCGTTTCTACCCGGAGCGCAATCACGACCGCTTCTGGCAGGCCGCGCTCACCATCGAGGGACGGATCGGCAATTTCGACCTGACCTATGCCGGCGCCTATCTCGACCGGCAGATTCACAGCTCGGCGGACTATACCGATTATGCCGAGGCCTATGACAATCTCTATTCGGCGGTCGGCGGCCTTGCCGGCTATTTCTACCTCCAGGACAATAACGGCAACACCATCAACCCGTCGCAACACATTATCGGCCGCGATCATTTCACCAAGATGAGCCACGAATTGCGGATCGCCTCGCCGGCGGAAAACCGGCTGCGCTTCGTCGGCGGCCTGTTCTACCAGCGGCAGTTCCACCGCATCCACCAGGATTATCAGGTGACCGGGCTTGGCGCGGCGCTGTCGGTGAACGGTTTCCCTGGCACTTTGTGGCTCACGGAGCAGGACCGCGTCGACCGCGACTATGCCGCGTTCGGCGAACTCAGTTACGACATCGTCCCGACGGTGACGCTGACCGGCGGCCTCAGGGCCTATCGCTACGACAACAGCCTGATCGGGTTCTTCGGCTTCGGCCGCAACCCCGCCGGCCCGCCCTATAATGGCGCCGGCAGTTCGCGGACCGGCGTCGCCGGCTGCTACACCACGACCGGGCAGATCCTGCGCGACAATCCCGGCGGGACGCTGATTCCGGGCGTGGTGCCCGGCACGCCATGTACCGATCTCGGCACATTCAACGGCGGCCAGGTCGATCCCAAGTCGACCACCGGCAACGGCCTCACCTACCGCCTCAACCTCACCTGGCACATCACCGACCGGCAGATGGTCTACGCGACCTGGTCGTCGGGCTTCCGGCCCGGCGGCATCAACCGCCGGGCGACCATTCCGCCTTATGCCAAGGACACGCTGACCAATTACGAGGTCGGCTTCCACACCACCTGGCCCGGCGGCTTCAGGCTGAACGGCGCGCTCTACTGGCAGGAATGGAGCAATTTCCAATATTCCTTCCTCGGCGCCAACAGCTTCACCGAGATTCATAACGGGCCCGACGCCAGGATTCGCGGCGGCGAGCTCGAGATGAACTGGCGCGCGACGCCGCAATTCACCTTGTCGGCGAGCGCTGCCTATACGGACGCCAAGACGCGCCGGAACCTGTGCCTGTTCGACGACCCGACCTTCACCTGCCAGCCGAGCGCGGCACAGCCGGTCAACGTCATCTCGTCGCCGGCCGGCACAAGGCTGCCGGTGACGCCGCGCTTCAAGATCAACGCGTCCGCCCGCTACGAATTCCCGCTCGCGGGCGGCACCGGGCACGGTCAGGCGACGATGACGCACCAAAGCTCGGCGACCGCGGATCTCCGCCGGCTGATCTTCCAGCCCTTCACCGGCAACCCGGTCGACCCGGTCGTCGCGACTGGCGGGCTCAGCAGCTACACCACGGCCGATTTCAACTTCGGCATCGAATGGACGCGATTCACCGCCGAGCTGTTCGTCGAAAATGCCTTCGACGAGCGCGCCCAGCTGACCCGCGGCCAGCAATGCGGTCAATGCTTCCAGCGGCCCTATATCGTGACCAACACGCCGCGCACGATCGGCCTCAGGTTCGGGACGCGCTTCTAGCGATCCCGGCCCGGTCGACGCACCCGCATTGACAGCGGGTTCCCACTTTGTTCTGATGCCGCCATGGCGCGCGGCTCGAATGACCTGTCCCTGAAGGCCGCGCGGCGGATCGCGCTGGCGGCCCAGGGCTTCGGCGTCCCTCGCCCGACAAACGTCACCCGCGGCCATCTCGCCAAAACGATCGATCGGCTCGGCCTGCACCAGATCGACAGCGTCAACGTCCTCTCCCGCGCGCATTATCTCCCGGCCTTCTCCCGCCTCGGCGCCTATGACCGGGCCTTGCTCGACGAGGCCGCGTGGGGCCGCAAGAGCAAGCGCCGGCTGTTCGAATATTGGGCGCATGAGGCGTCTTTGCTCCCCCTCCCCCTCCAGCCTTTGCTCCGCTGGCGGATGGAGCAGGCGGCACGGGGCGAGCGCGGCTGGACGGCGCTGCGGGCCTTCGCCCATGAGCGCCGGGCTGAGGCCGATGCCGTCCTGAAGCGCATCGAAGCCGAAGGCCCGATGTCCTCATCCGAGGTGGAAGCTGGCTTGCCAGCCGTAGCCCGCAAGGGCGGAGGCTGGTGGGAATGGGGCCACACCAAGCAGGCGCTTGAATTCCTGTTCTGGTCCGGCCGCATCACCACCGCCACGCGGCGCGGCAGCTTCGAGCGGGTCTACGATCTGATGGAGCGGGTGATCCCGCCGGCGATCATGGCCCTCCCCGCGCCCGAGCCCGCCGACGCGCACCGGGCGCTGGTCGAGATTGCGGCCCGCGCCATGGGCGTCGCCACGATGGCAGACCTGCGGGATTATTTCCGGCTCGATCTCGACGCCAATCGCCGTGCCGTCGAGAGCCTGGTCGAGGACGGCCGCCTGCTCCCCGTCACCGTCGAGGGCTGGCGCCAGCCCGCTTTCCTCCATCCCGAGGCCCGCATCCCGCGTCGTATCGCCGGCCAGGCCCTGCTCGTCCCCTTCGATCCCCTGATCTGGGAGCGCGCCCGCACCGAGCGGCTGTTCAATTTCCGCTACCGGATCGAAATCTACGTCCCCGGCCCGAAGCGCCAGCACGGTTATTATGTCCTGCCCTTCCTGATGGACGGCGCCCTCGTCGCCCGCGTCGATTTGAAGAGCGACCGGCAGCAAGGCGTGCTGCGCGTCCAGAAGGCGACCTATGAGGACAAGGCGCCGCCGGAAACGCGCGAGCGATTATTGGCGGAGCTCGAACTGATGGCTGGCTGGCTCGGGCTGGAAGCTCCAAAGTCCCCCTCCCTGCAAGGGAGGGGTTAGGGGTGGGTAGCGCCGCCAGGCGCTCACCGGACCAGGATCGCGGGCTCGCTTGTGCTCGCACCCACCCCCGTCCCCTCCCTTGCAGGGAGGGGAGTTCCCTCTGACAATTGCCCGCCGCATCCGCCAGGTGTATTGCCGCGCTCAAACACAGACCAAGGGGAGCGGAAAGATGCGGACAGCTCGGATTTCATTGGGTGTCGCGCTGGCGGCATTCGGCGTGTCGCTCGGCGCGGGCGCCTTCGCCACGCAGCAACCGATGGCGGCGCCAGCCCAGCCCTCGGTCCCGGTCGACGTCACCGCCTGCCAGGCCTGCCATGGCGACAACGGGATCAGCCGCAATCCCCGCGTCCCCAATCTCGCCGGCCAGCAGCAGGCCTATCTCGTCGCCCAGCTCCAGGCGTTCAAGGCCGGCACCCGCCGTAACGATGCCATGCAGGCAATTGCGGGTCAGCTCAGCGATGCCGAGATCAACGCCCTCGCCGCTTACTGGCACAGCCAGCCCGCTTCTGCGACCGACGCTCATGGGACGACGACCGCTGCGGCGGGACCCGCCATCCCCTCGCGCATGACCTTTCCCGCCAATTTCCCGACCGGCTTCACGAGCTATGAGCGCGTCCCCGGCGAAAACGGCACCACCGCCGAACGCTATGCCAATGCGGTGGCGTTGGCCGCGGCCCGCGCCAACCGGCCTTTGCCCGACGGCTCGGTGATCGTCGTCGTGAACCGCGACGCCAGCGGCGCGGCGACCTCATACGCGGCCATGGCCTCGCAGGCGGGCTGGGGCGAGACCGTTCCGGCCCTGCTGCGCAACGGCAATTGGGACTTCGCGGTGTTCGACGCGGCCCATGTCCGCAACGCGCGGCTGAACCAGGCGGTCTGCCTGGCCTGCCACCGCCCACAGGCGCCGAACAGCTTCGTCTTCACCCTCCCCGCCTTGCGCAGCCGGGCGCAGCAGCCGGCCGGCTGAGACAAAGACTTGGCATCCCGGCCCCCGCTGGCGTAGCCTTGTCGATTACGCTGTTGCGGAGAGGAATTCTGAATGACGTCACCTGAGGCGAAGAGCGGCCATATCCGCCTGACCTCGCACCCGGGTTCGCGCGGCCCCGCGCGCTTCCCGATCCACTGGGGCGCCCCGACCGCAGACGAGCGCGGCCCGGTCATCGCCACGGTCAATGCCGGTTCGCTGCGCAACGCGATCGGCGCGCATGGCGGCTCCTATTCCATCTACCGCGCGCTCGCCATTTCCTCGGGCGCAATGGACCCGTCCGCCCGCCCGGATCTGAACGACACCTCGCCGGTCTGCGAGATCGGGCCGCACAAGCAATGGGGCGATCCGGC
Source organism: Allosphingosinicella sp. (assembly GCA_044225925.1). Lineage (GTDB taxonomy): Bacteria > Pseudomonadota > Alphaproteobacteria > Sphingomonadales > Sphingomonadaceae > Allosphingosinicella. Next base: position 10,890 of record JBGAHY010000004.1, on the reverse strand, counting down.
CAAGATCGTCTCGCTCGATCCCTGGGGCCACCGGGTCGCGCAGGATTTCGGGGACTTGCTGGCCGAGGGCATCGACCTTCGCCCCTCCATCGCCATCACCAAGGCGCGGCTGACCCTTCCCGAGATCCACGACGCGATCGAGGCGGGCCGGCTCAAGGTGGACGGCGAGATCGTGCACGAGGCGGGCGACGTCTCGGTCACCAAGATCGCGGTCGATCCGGTCTGGTGGCTGCCCGGCATCGCCGAGCGGTTCGGGGTCAAGGAATCGGACCTGCGCCGCTGCCTCTTCGAGCAGACCGGCGGCATGTACACCGAACTGATCACCCGCTCCGATCTCAGCGTCTTCCTGCCCCCGATCGGCGGCATGACGCTCTACATCTTCGGCGACCCCGCGTTCCTCGGCAACAAGAAGAAGGTGCTCACTTGCCGCGTCCATGACGAGTGCAACGGCTCCGACGTGTTCGGCTCCGACATCTGCACCTGCCGGCCCTATCTGACGCATGGCATCGAGGAGGCGACCCGCCAGGCGCAGGAGGGCGGCGTCGGCCTGATCGTCTATAACCGCAAGGAAGGCCGCGCGCTTGGCGAGGTGACCAAATTCCTCGTCTACAATGCCCGCAAGCGCCAGCCGGGCGGCGACCAGGCCGCGACCTATTTCGAGCGGACCGAGTGTGTCGCCGGCGTGCAGGACGCGCGCTTCCAGCAATTAATGCCGGACATCATCCACTGGCTCGGCATCAGGCGGATCGACCGCTTCGTCTCCATGTCGAACATGAAATATGACGCGCTCGCGGGCGGCGGCATCGAGATTGGCGAGCGCGTGCCGATTCCCGACTGGCTGATCCCCGAGGATGCCAGCGTCGAGATGGAGGCGAAGAAAGCCGCCGGCTATTTCACGCCCGACGGCGCCCCGAGCAAGAAGAAGCTCAAGAGCACCGTCGGCCGCGACCTCGAGAAGTTCTGAACATAGTGACCAACGGGCAAGAAGCGGTGCGCGGGCTGCTGCATGCGGCGGCGGTGCGCGAGCGCGCGCACGAGATGCTGGACCTCACGCTGGCGGGGAAGGTCGAGGGCTGGCGGGTCGATCTCGACCGGCTGGGCGAGGCCGCGGACCTGACGGCCGCGGTGACTCGCGAAAATTATCCGGACCTCGATATCCCCTTCCACGCCCGCGCCCGGCATTTCGTCGCCGGCCCGCCGCGTCTGCCGGAAGGCGATCCGGCTTTGCGCGGCCGCGCCGCCTTCGATCTGGTCATCCTATCGGTGCTGCTCGACGCCGGCACCGGCCCCGGCTGGCGCTATGTCGACCCGGGCAGCGGCGGCACCTACACCCGCTCCGAAGGCCTCGCCGTCGCCAGCCAGCGCATGGTCGAGGCCGGCGCCCTCGACAATCTCGCCACGCTCGAAGCGGCGACGCTGGCAGCCGGCTTTCAGGTGAGCGAGGACAACCCACTGCTCGGCCTCGAAGGGCGGGCGGGATTGCTCCGCCGGCTCGGCGCGCAGGTGCTGGCCCGGCCGGACCTGTTCCCGGGCGGGCGCCCCGGCGGGCTCTACGACACGCTCGCCGCCTGCGCGGAAGGCGGCACCCTTCCCGCCCCCGCGATCCTCGAAGCCCTGCTCGAAGCGCTTGGCCCGATCTGGGCGGATCGGCTCAGGATCGACGGCATCGACCTCGGCGATTGCTGGCGGCATCCGGCGATCAAGCGCGACGACGCCACCGACGGTCTCGTCCCGCTCCACAAGCTCTCGCAATGGCTCTCTTACTCGTTGATCGAGCCGCTCGAGGAATCCGGCATCACGGTCAGCGACGTGGACGGCCTCACCGGCCTCGCCGAATATCGCAATGGCGGCCTGTTCGTGGACCTGGGTGTGATCGCCCTCACCGACCCCGCCGACGCGACCCGCAGCCATCACGTCTCCGACCCGCTCATCGTCGCCTGGCGCGCCATGACCGTCGCCCTGCTCGATCGCATGGCGCCCTTGGTCCGCGAGCGGCTCGGCGTCGACCAGGCCAGCTTCCCCCTCGCCCGTATGCTCGAAGGCGGCAGCTGGGCGGCCGGCCGGCGCATCGCCGCCGAAAAGCGTCCCGGCGGCGGCCCCCCTTTCACCATCATCTCAGACGGCACAGTCTTTTAGGAACGCGACATGGACGGATTGACGATCGTTTCCCACCCGCTTGTCCAGCACAAGCTCACCTTGCTCCGCGACAAGAACAGCTCGATCCAGCTGTTTCGGTCGGTGGTCCGCGAGATCGCGACCCTGCTTTGCTATGAGGTGACCCGCGACCTCGCGCTGGAGACCGTCCGCATCGAAACCCCGATCGCCGCGACCGACGCGCCCAGGCTCGCCGGCAAGAAGCTGGTGATCGCCCCGATCCTGCGCGCCGGGCTGCAAATGGCCGAGGGCCTGCTCGATCTCGTGCCGTCCGCCCGCTTCGCCCATATCGGCCTCTACCGCGACCCGATGACGCTCGAGGCGGTCGAATATTATTTCAAGACGCCGGAGGATTGCCACGAGCGCCTGGTCGTCGTCGTCGATCCCATGCTCGCCACCGGCCACACCGCCATCGCCGCGATCGACCGGCTGAAGGAAGCCGGCGTCCGCGACATCCGCTTCGTTTGCCTGCTCGCCGCGAAGCCCGGCGCCGAGGCGCTGCGCGCCGCCCATCCCGACGTGCCGATCTGGGCGGCCGGCATGGACGAGCACCTGAACGACCATGGCTATATCGTCCCCGGCCTCGGCGACGCGGGGGACCGGACCTACGGCACGCGCTAGGAGGAGCGAATGGCCCGCAACCCCGTATGCCCGAAATGCCAGTCCTCGATGGTGGAGGGCTTTGTCATCGACAAGGAACATGGCGGCTGCGGCGTCAGCCGCTGGGTCGAAGGACCGCCGGAAAAGGGTTTCTTCGGCAACGTCAAGCTCCGCGGCCGGAAACCGGTGGAGATCGCGACCTGGCGCTGCACGCGGTGCGGCTTTCTGGAGAGCTACGCCGGCGGCTAGTCCAGCGTTGCGATCCTGACGCTGGCCAGTACTTGGCGGAACCGCGCCAGATCCTCGTCGAAATGGTCCGGCGTGGTGTTGAGGATGAAGACGTAGACGACCTTCCGTCGTCGACTGCCGGGCGTTTCGCCCTCCCACCACGGCCCGCCGAGGAAGTTCATGCTGATCTCGATCGAACCGCCGGCGCTCCGGGTTTCGCAAACCAGCGTCCGGAGGCCGTGCATGGCGAGTGGCGCGCCAAGGCGTCGCTCTGTTTCGGCGGACAGCGGCCGACAATCGCCACCGAGGATTTCCTCGGCCCTGACGTAAAAGGCGGCATTGAACATCGCGCTCAGGACGATGAAGCGCGGCGGCCGTTCCGGTCGTTCCGGACAGCCGGGTGGCGCGCCGTAGACGGCAAAGAAGCCACGCGGCGTATCGCCCGAGCGGGTCATGCAGACTTGGCTTCCGGCTGGGAAGATGGCGCTGAGGTACATGTCCTCGTTGCGAAACCGAGTGACCCCGTCCGAGACGACTGGCCTTTGCTTCCCGCAGGACAATTCCTCCTCCGGGCAGTCGGCCGGCGGAACCGCGTTCATGATGGTGCTCAGATTTGCTTGGGTGGCGGAATTGTCTTCCGCCCCGGACGTCGTGCAGGCGCCGGCCAGGAGCGCGATCCCGAGCAATCCTGCGCCTAGTCCCCGCACGTCGCACGACTCCCGACTTTGCAGCGTGGATCGTCGCACGGTTCGTTGAGCCGCGCCATGGCTCGACGAACGCACGTTGCACCGAACCGCACGGCGCTTATGCTCTCGCGCATGGCGCAGCGGCGCACCGAGACTCCGCTCTTCCGCAAGGCGCTGGCCGTGGTCGCGCTGTGGCTGCTCGGCTGGGCAGTGATCGGCTACTGCAACCACCGGGCGATCCAGCCCCACCAGCAGCGCGCGGGCTATCGGGAGGCGATGCAAAGCTGCACCGACGCCCGGCTCGAATCGTCGCGCGACGGCCTGTCCTACACGGTCCGGCCGGTCGGCGGGCTGGAGATGCGCGACTGCACCGACGCGATCCGCGCCCGCTACGTGGCGGCGGAAGCTGCGGAGCAGCGGCAGGTCGCGTTCGCCACGCTCGCCTGGGCGCTGCTGCCCTCGGCCCTCCTGCTCCTGCTCGCCGCCTTCACCCCGGAGCTGCGGCGGCGTTTTCCGGGCCAATCGGATCGTCGCTGAAACATGCAGTTCGTCGAATAAACGGGACTTCCGCAGGGCGCTTTGCTCCAACGCTCCGCGGGGACAGTAAGAAATGGTGATTCGCCATGACTGTCTCTGCACGCCCCAACCGCCGTCAATTCACCGCCCTCGCCGCCGCCTTCGGCGCCACGCTCGCTTTCGGCCCCGGCAAGGCCTTCGCCGCCGCCTGGCGCGAGCAGCGCGCCGCCTATCCGCAGGGCGTCGCCTCGGGCGATCCCGACGCCCACAGCGTCATCCTCTGGACCCGCCGCGCGCCCGAGGGGAATGCACAGGCCTATCGCCTCGCCGTCGAGGTCGCGTCCGACCCCGCCTTCCGCCACATCGTCGCGCGCGGCACCACAAGGGTGGACGCCACGACCGACTGGACCTGCCGCTTCCTGGCCGCCGGCCTCCGCCCCGCATCCGAATATTATTACCGCTTCACCGACGAGCATGGCGCCGGCAGCCGCGTCGGCCGCACGCTCACCGCGCCGGCCGAGGATGACGGCCGCCCGTTCCGCTTTGCCTTCGTCTCCTGCCAGGACGTCACCCAGGGCTATTGCAACGCCTACAAGCGGATGATCTTCGAGGACGAGCGCGCCGACCCCGCCGACCGGCTCGCCTTCGTCCTCCACCTCGGCGACTTCATCTACGAGGTGACCTGGTATCCGGAGGATACGCCGAACGGCAGGAAGGGGACGCGCATTCTGCAGGGCAACCTCCGCTACCCGACCGGCGAGAAGCTCCACGATTATCACCTCCCGGTCGACCTCGCCGATTATCGCACCGCCTATAAATCCTACCTGCTCGATCCCGATCTGCAGGACGCCCGCGCCCGCTTCCCCTTCATTCCGGTCTGGGACAATCACGAATTCTCCTGGCAGGGCTATCAGAGCATGCAGGTGTTCGATGGCCAGGCCCGCCCGGCACAGACCAAGAAGGTCGCCGCCGCCCAGGCCTGGTTCGAATTCCTGCCGTCCCGCTCCGTCCAGGCCAGCGGCTTCGACCTCGAACGGTTCCATGCGCCGGAGGTGCAGAATGTCCTGATCAGCCAGGTCGACGATCTCGGCGTCGGCACGGAAGCCAACAACCAGACCGCGATCCACAGCCTGAAGATCTACCGGACGGTCAAATGGGGCCGGAATGCGGACCTGATCATCACCGACAATCGCAGCTTCCAGGGCGCGCAACCCTCCGGCGACATCCCCCAGCCGACCGGCTTTCCGTTCGTCTATCCGGAGACGATCAACAACATCATCGACGGCGGCCGCGACTATAATGACGGCCACCCGCCGGCGACGATCACCTGGGCCGGTCGGGAGATTCCCAATCCGGCGAAGGACAATGTGCGGCAGGCCTATCTGGGCACCGAGCAGAAGGCCTGGCTGCTCGATCAGCTGCGCACGTCACGCAAGCCGTGGAAGATCTGGGGCCACAGCTTCGCCACGATGCGCTGGCGGATGGATATCCAGAACCTGCCGGAGCCGCTCAAGGCCAATTGGCCGGTCAACGATTACGGCCTGATCAGCGGCGGCTATGAGATCGAGCATGGCGAGATCGCCGACGCGCTGAAGCACGACGGCATCACCGGCCTCGCGATCGTCGCCGGCGACCGGCACAGCTTCTGGGCGGGCACCTTTTCCAAGCACATTCCACCCCTCGCCTACGAGCCGGTCGGCGTCGAGTTCATCACCGGCTCGATCTCCCAGGTCGGCCTGGCGGAAGGGGCGGAGGGAATGCGCCGCGATCATCCGCTGCGCGCGCTCTACGTCCATGACGGGCCGAACGGCCCCGACGGCCACAAGATGAACATGACGATCATGCACGGGGTCCGCTCGGCGCTTGCCTTCAAGGAAAGCAACGGCGACTTCGCGGCCGCCCATGCGGTCAGCAATCCCGACGTCTCGCCGCACCTCAGCTTCGCCGATTATGGCGGCCACGGCTATGCGGTCGTGCGCGTGACCGGCACCGAGCTCACCACCGAATTCGTCTGCATCCCGCGCCCGTTGACCCGCGCGACGACGCCGGACGGGGGCCCGCTCCTCTACCGCGCCCGCACCCGCGTGCCGCTCTGGCAGGCGGGGCAAGCGCCACGAATGATCCAGGAGGTCGTCGAGGGCAGCGCCCCCTTCTCGACCTGAGCCTATTTCAGCGAGGCCATGTCGATCACGAAGCGGTATTTCACGTCGCTCTTCAGCATCCGGTCGTAGGCCGCGTCGATCTCCTGCATGTTGATCATCTCGATGTCCGAGACGATGCCGTGCTCGGCGCAGAAATCGAGCATCTCCTGCGTCTCGGCGATGCCGCCGATCAGCGAGCCGGCGATCGCCTTGCGCTTGAAGATCAGGGCGCCGACCGACGGCGAGGGATGCGGCGTCTCGGGCACGCCGACCAGCACCATCGTGCCGTCCCGCTTCAGCAAGGCGGTGAAGGCGTCGAGATTGTGCGAGGCGGCGACCGTATTCAGGATGAAGTCGAAGCTGCCGATATGGGCCTTCATCTCGTCCCGGTCCTTCGACAGCACGACCTCGTCCGCGCCGAGGTCCAGCGCCTCCTGCTTTTTCTCCGCCGAGGTGGTGAAAGCCACCACATGCGCGCCCAGCGCATGGGCGAGCTTCACGCCCATATGGCCGAGCCCGCCAATGCCGACCACGCCGACCTTCTGCCCCGGCCCGACCTTCCAGTGCCGAAGCGGCGACCAGGTGGTGATGCCGGCACAGAGCAACGGCGCGACCGCGGCGAGGTCCGCCTCGTCATGGCCGACCTTCAGGACGAAATGCTGGTCCACGGTGATCGCCGCGGAATAGCCGCCATAGGTGTTCTCGCCCGAGCCGTCCGCCCAGCCATTATAGGTGCCCTGGAAGCCGTGCGGCCCCTCGCAATATTGCTCGAGATCCTCCTGGCAGGACGGACAGGTCCGGCAGCTGTCGACCAGGCAGCCGACCCCGACCAGATCGCCCACCGCCACCTTCGAGACCTCCCCGCCCACCGCGGTCACGCGGCCGACAATCTCGTGCCCGGGCACGCTCGGGAAACGCACCCCGGCCCATTCGCCGCGGGCGGTGTGCAGGTCGCTATGGCAGACGCCGCAAAAGAGGATGTCGATGGCGACATCCTGCGGCCCCGGCGCGCGCCGGTCGATGCTGATCTCGGCGAGCGGGGTCTGGCCGTTCTGGGCGGCAAAGGCACGGGTGGCGGTCATGAAGAATCTCCGGGAAGGGCTGAGGAGTCGCCAGCCCCTTTAGCCGCCCCGGACCGCGTTGTCAGGCGGCGCGCTTCGCCTTCTGGCCCTGCAGGATGGTCAGCGCGAACTCGTCCCAGTTGGTCAGGCCCCAGCGCGCCGGTTCCTCGCGGCCCACGATCCGGTCCGGCTCCGGCACATCGGCGAGGTCCAGCTCCTGCACCGGCACATGCGCCCGCTCGAGGATCGAATAGAAAACGCGGACCAAAGGCTTGGTAAGCTGGTCCCGGCGCTGCGCGGCGACGCAGCCGAGGCGGTGCGAGCCAAGCCGGACGAGGCTGCCGGCGGGATAGATGCCGACGCTCTTGATGAAGGAGTTGAGCAGGCTTTCGTCGAACCGGCCCTTCAGCGTGTACATTTCGGCGACGGCTTCGGACGGCCCCAGAGCGGCGCGGTGCGGGCGCTTGGAGACCAAAGCGTCATAGGTGTCGCAGATCGCCGCCATGCGGGCGAACAGGCTGATCTGGTCCCCTTTCAATCTGTGCGGATAGCCGCTCCCGTCATAGCGCTCGTGATGGTGGAGGCAGACGTCGGCGACGATTCTGGACATCTCGCCCGAGGCGGTGACGGCCTCCGCGCCAAGCTTCGGATGCTCGCGCATCTCGGCCCAGTCGGGCGGAGAATAGGCGCCCCCCTTGCCGAGCAGGGTGGCAGGCAGGAAGGCCTTGCCGACGTCCATGAACAGGCCCGCAAGGCCCGCCTTGCGCAGATAATCGGCGGGCAATTGCAGCTCGCGCGCCAGGTTGATCATCAATGCACAGACCGCGACCGAATGGGCGTAGCTATATTCGTCGAGGCTCCGGATCCGGGTCAGCGTCAGCAGCGCCTCGGGGTTGCGCGAGACGGACTCGGCGATGCCGTTCACCACCGGAGTCGCCGCCGCAATCGCGGCGGCCGCATCGCCGCTCTGCACCTGCGCGAAGAGGCCGCCGACCGCCTTCTTGCAGTCCGCCAGCAGGGTCTGCGCCGCATAATATTCATTGGGCCGCTGGCGCCGTGGCTTCGGCGCGGCCTCGGGCGCCGCCCCGGCCTCCGGCTCAGCCGCGGCGGACGCCGGCTCCACCCTGGCCGGGGCTGCGGCTGACGGCGGGGTGAGATGGGCGATGGCGGGGGCGGCGCTCTTCGTCGGGTCGATCCAGACCGCGTCGATATCGCTGCTCTGCAGCGCGCGCAGATCCTCGCCCTCGCTGAGCAGGAATTTCGTCTTCCAGAACGGATGATTGAACCAGGAGCCTTCCAGCGACTGGACGAACATGCCGAGCCGCAGATCCTCCTTCCTTACCCGCAACATCCATCGCCCCCCAAAAAGCCCGCCGCCATTGAGCAGAGGAGGCTTTGAGGAAGGGCTAAGGGCGATGCCGTAAGATTACGTGGGCGGCGGTTACTCGTCCGCCGGCATTCCCTCCATCTGCCGGGCCACGCTCTGGTCGAAGGCCACCGGCCGGCCGGCCGGACCGTAGAGCGCCGCCGCAAGCGGGGCGCTGACCATGCCGGCGCCGATCCGCACCGAGACCCTGGCGGCATTCACATGCCGGCTATGGTTGAAGACCGCGCCCGAGGTCCAGCGCAGGGTGAGCGCCGCCCGATGCCCGGCGGTGACGATCACCGAGGCCGGATGCCTGCCCGCGGACGGCGCGCGCCGCGCCGCCAGCACCCTGCCCCGCGCATCGCGCAGCTCCACCAGCGGCAAGGCCGGCAGCAGGCAGTCGCGACCCCGATTGCGGAGCGAGAGCTCGACCCCGTCATGGGACATGCCGGTAAATTCCCCGTCGCCGCTGTCGGTCGAAAGACGGAGCTGGGCGGGACGGCAGGCTGGGAGGGCGCCACCGGTCACGGGCGCGGCCGCCATCAGCAAGGCGAGGAAAGGCATGGCTCGTCTCCGGCTAGGTCGGCGGGATCCTGCGCCGTTTCGATTGAGCTGGCAATCGGCCGAACCTCTGGTTCAGCGATTCACCCGCGCCTGCAGACTGGCGGGATAGCGGGCGCCCTGCACCTCGATGCCTGCCAGTGCGGCCTCCACATCGGCGAGATCGGCCGCATCCAGCCCGATCGCGGCGGCCCCGATATTCTCCTCCAGTCGATGCAGCTTCGTCGTCCCGGGGATCGGCACGATCCAGGGCTTTTGCGCCAGCAGCCAGGCCAAAGCGATCTGCGCCGGGGTCGCCCCCTTCGCCGCCGCGATCCGCCCGATCGCATCGACCAAAGCCTGGTTGGCCTTGATCGCCTCCGGCGAGAAACGCGGGATCAGCGCGCGGAAATCGTCCGCCCCGAAAGTGGTCTCCGCGCCCATCGCGCCGGTCAGGAAACCCCGGCCGAGCGGGCTGAACGGCACGAAGCCGATGCCCAGCTCCTCAAGCACCGGCAAGATCTCCGCCTCCGGCTCGCGCCACCACAGCGAATATTCGCTCTGTAGCGCCGCGACCGGCTGCACCTGATGCGCCCGCCGGATTGCGGTCGCGCCGGCTTCCGACATGCCGAAATGCTTGACCTTGCCCTCGGCGATCAGCGTGCGGACCGTCCCGGCGACTTCCTCGATCGGCACGTCGGGATCGACCCGGTGCTGGTAGAACAGGTCGATCCGGTCGGTCCGCAGCCGCTTGAGCGAGGCTTCCGCCACCGCGCGGATCGTCTCCGGCCGGCTGTCCAGCCCCTTGACGATCGAGCCCTCGACGAAGCCGAATTTGGTGGCGATCACCACCTCGTCCCGGATCGGCGCCAGCGCCTCGCCGAGCAGCTCCTCATTGGCATAGGGCCCATAGGCCTCGGCGGTGTCGAAGAAGGTGATCCCGCGCTCGAACGCCCCGCGCAAGGTCGCGATCGCGTCCGCGCGGTCGGGGGCGGTGCCATAGGCATAGCTCAGGCCCATGCAGCCGAGGCCCAGCGCCGAGACCTCCAGTCCGCTCCGGCCGAGTTGACGCTGTTCCATGCCCGAGTCTCCCGCTGGTCCGTCTGCCGCCATCTATTCGCTGGGTGCCGGTTCCGTAAAGCAGCCCCGGCGGCCCGGCTCGGCCATGAGCCGGCGAACCTCCAGGACATCGCCCAAGCGGAGCGACGCATAGAGATGCGGGAAGAGCGCACCCCCTCGCGAGACCTCCCGGCGGAGCGCGTCGCCAACCGCATCGGCGTCGACCGCCAACAGCACAACCTCGGTTTCGTCGGCGAAGTGCCTGGCGAGGGTCTCCGTCACCTGATCCGCTGCCGAGAAGTGAATGAAGCCGTCATGGAGGTCGACAGGGCTCCCCTGGAAGACCCCTTCGGCGGACAGGCGCAGCCACTCGTCAGGCCGCAGGATCTTATAGATCGACGCCATGCTTCACCCGGGATGTAGAGGAAAATGGTGGAGCCGAGGGGGATCGAACCCCTGACCTTAAACCCTTGAGAAACCGCAGCTTATTTTCGGCGTGTGTTACAGGTGGTGCACCCAGATGTAACAGTTCGGTGGTT
>JBGAHY010000051.1:0-12549 GCA_044225925.1 Allosphingosinicella sp. | reverse complement strand
AGTCGCGCGCGGTCCGCCGGCCCGCACCCCCCCCCCAGCCCTCCCCACAAGGGGGAGGGAGGGAATGACAACCTCCGGTTGGAGTCTGACTGATGCCCCTCCTAGAAGCCCGCAAGCAGTACAAGCCGTTCGAATATCCCTGGGCGTTCGAATTCTGGAAGCGTCAGCAGCAGATCCACTGGATGCCGGAGGAGGTGCCGCTCGGCGAGGATTGCCGCGACTGGGCGCAGAAGCTGACCGAGCATGAGCGCAACCTGCTCACCCAGATCTTCCGCTTCTTCACCCAGGCGGATGTCGAGGTGCAGGATTGCTACCACGAGAAGTACGGCCGGGTGTTCAAGCCGACCGAGATCAAGATGATGCTCGCCGCCTTCTCCAACATGGAGACGGTGCACATCGCCGCTTACTCGCATCTGCTCGACACGATCGGCATGCCGGAGAGCGAATATGGCATGTTCCTTCAATATCAGGAGATGAAGGACAAGCACGATTACCTGGCGACCTTCGGCGTCGACAATGACGAGGACATCGCGAAGACGCTCGCCATGTTCGGCGGCTTCACCGAGGGGCTGCAGCTCTTCGCCAGCTTCGCCATGCTGATGAACTTCCCGCGCTTCAACAAGATGAAGGGCATGGGCCAGATCGTCAGCTGGTCCGTCCGCGACGAGAGCCTGCATTGCGAGGGCATCACCCGCCTGTTCCACGCCTTCGTGAAGGAGCGCGACTGCCTGACCAAGAGCGTGAAGAGCGACATCATGGACGTCTGCCAGACCACGGTCCGGCTCGAGGACGCCTTCATCGATCTCGCCTTCGAGCAGGGCCCGGTCCCTGGCATGACGCCGAAGGAGATCAAGAAATACATCCGCTACATCGCCGACTGGCGCCTCGGCCAGCTCGGCTTCCAGCCCATCTACATGATCGACGAGCATCCACTCCCGTGGCTGGCGCCTTTGCTGAACGGCGTCGAGCACGCCAATTTCTTCGAGCAGCGCGCCACCGAATATTCCAAGGCCGCGACCCGCGGCGAGTGGGGCGAGGTCTGGAGCAATTTCGACCGCCGGCAGCAGGCGAAGGCAGCGAACGATGCGCCTGAGGCCGGTGGCGACGGGGACGACATGTTCACCCGCGCGGGCGTCGCAGCGGAGTAAGGTATGCACCTTCAGGTTTACATAGACACGAATGTCTATCTTAACCTGCTGGGATCGCAGGCTGTTGTCCCAGAGGGCTTGGCCAAGTTCCGCGCCCTTTGCGAAAATGCAAGCATTCAAGTGCTGCTTCCGCAGCAGACAGAGGAAGAATATCTATCGAATCGCGAGGACGTAATAGCGTCTACGATAGAGGCTTTGCGCGCGGCGAAATCGATTGGGGGCTTGCCGCCCCTAATTGAAACGCACTCAGAAGGTGAGACAGCCCGGTCGCTAAGACGGAAGCTGGCTGCCACCGATCAAGGCATATCAGAATGGTATGCGGAAGCTGCAAGTTGCCACGCCCTTCCGATGGATGAGTGGTTCGCAGCCATCAAAAAGGCCAGTGTGCGAATTCCGAGCACGCCCGAACTTCGGGCGAAGGCGGCACAACGTGCCGCCTCACACTTGCCCCCGGGGAAAGGGGAAGCTCTTGGTGATCGGCTGATCTGGGAAGCTCTCCTGAGTGAGAGCGGATTCTGCGATGATATTCATATCATAACGAAGGACGGAAAAGATTATAGATCTCCGCTCAAACCTGATGAAGCACGAAAATCCCTGCAAGTGGAATGGGAAGATGTGAACTGGGGGAAGGTTCACATCTATGAATCAATTGATGATTTCCTGTCCACTGTTTCGGAGACACCAGAATTCACTCGCGCAGCCGAAATCGGCCGCGCAATTTGGGTACTAAACAATCAATCTGAGGAAGAGAGCATTAATTCGGCGTGCGGTACAGTCACCCGTTATATACAGCAAATCAGCTCATTTCAGGCGACTAAGATCGGGAAAGGTCTCAAGGTCTATTACGATCGGGTGTTCCTCACCTCCGATACATTCGATGCGCTACTGCCGGAGTTCTATAGGCTTTACGCTAAACATATTGATGAAAAGGATCGAAACGCTCTGTCAGCGATATTGGCGGCGGCGGGTGTGGTGAGGGACGCACTGCAAAACGTCGCAAACAATAACTAACACCAAGGCTCCCTCCGCCCCGACCAGGTCCGCGCCAGCCCCTCGCGCACCAGCTGATCCCCCAGACTCCGCCCGTTCCGCGTGACGATCCTGAGCTGGCGGCCATAGCGGTCTCGGTCGCGGCCACTCGCCAGCGGGTGAAGCTCGAACGGCCCCTGATAGAGCAAGGCCCGCATCCGGATCGTCGCCTGCGCGGCGAGGCGGATTTCCGCATCGCACTGGCCGTGCACCTCGGGCGTGTCGATATCGGCGACGCGGATGCGCTCCCCGCGATAGTCGAACGTGTCGCCGTCGATCACCGAGACATAGGCCGGATCGCCCGTCTCCGTGCCGGTCGCGGCGGCGCTTTCGGTCCGGCTCGTGCTGGCGAAGAAGACCACTCCACCGGCAAGCAGCCCGGCCGCCGCCATCCCTAGCAGCTCCTTGCCCCGGATCGTCGTGCCCCGCCGCCGCCCGCGCGCCGATGATGCGCGCCCGAGCTGCTCAAGGGCGACGACCTTGGGATTGCGCTTCGGAGCCCAATGTTTCGACACGCCCCCGGCATAGCCGCGGCCTGCCTAACGCTTTGCAAATACGAAGGGTCTCCCGGCCGCGGGATTACGGTGCCAGGACACGAATCAGCCAGACACCCGGCCCTGCCCCCCCTCAGCGGCTCCACACCCCTTCTTCGGTGCGCGTGGCGACCAGCCCGATCTCGGTGAACAGCTGGAGGATCGCCTTGCCGCCGCCGTCGCTCTCGGCAATCTCGTCCGCCTTTTCCTTCGCGCGCGGCAGGTCCTCGGATTGGATCATCACCTTTTCGGCCTCGCCATAGGCACGCTTGCCCGTCTTGTGGAACTTCAACAGGTAATAGGACATGCGATTTCCTCGGTTCGCGCCAGGCGTTTATCGTGTCTCTCCGGGGGGAGGCCTGGCGTCGGGATCGTAGAAGCCGTTGCCGTCGATCGCGGCGTCCGGCACGTCTTCCTCGGACCCGGCGATCGGCTGCGCCGAGCGGTTCCGGTCGAGCGCCCCTGCCGTCGCCTTCAGCCGCGAGGGCATCATTTTCCCCAGGCTCTGATCCCAGCCCTTGAAACCGATTACCCTGACCATGCCGTCTCCTCGCCTCGCCTCCGGACTATGGGAAAGCCCGGCGCTCATGTGAGCATAAGGTCAACCTGCTAATTTGCAGGGCCGGTCCATGACCGCCTCGCCCTCTGGGGCGGCGAGAATGGAACAAAGGGTGAAAAACGATTTTCCTACAGCCCCCGATTCGGTATAAATAGCCGGCTCCTTTTTTCACCCCGAAGGAGCGACCATGACCGGGACCATGGCGTTACCCCGGCGGAATGGTTCAGGCGTTTCGCGGCATCCGGATCGGGGGCGGAGCCGTGGACCTGGCCGAGCCCTCGCGCCGGCGCGCGAGAACCGGCGACGGGGCCTGAGGTTCGTCACCTTCGCGGCGCCGTCGCGGGGCAGGATCGGGAAAGATGGCCAAAGCGAACCTGCGTTCCGGGCCTCGCTTTTGCCTCACCTTTCCATGTCCGATCGCGACATTCCCCGCGCGACAGGAGGGCGGGTCGCCCGGGCTCAGTGGCTGCCCCAGGGCCGGAAATTGACCACGAACACGGCGCGCGTCGCGGTCGGCGCGCCGGCGGCGTCGAGCGCTGGCGTGAAGCGGGAGCGCTCCATCACAACGGCGCAGGCCCGCCGGTCGATCGCGGCGCTGCCGCTGCTCGCAGGCGGCCGCGCAGGCGGTCGCGCGGCCGGCCGCGCTGACGTCGATGCGCAGGACCACCCGGGCCTGGCTCACGCTGTCCAGCATTTCGGGGGGGAAATCATTGCTGGTAAAGCCGAGCCCGTTATTGCCCTGGACCCGGCGGCGGAGCGCGGCCCGCGCCGCAAGGTCCAGCCCCCATTCGCGCGCGACTTCGCTCATGCACTGGCGCTGGGCGACGAGCGCGGCACGGACTCCGGCGAGCGGAACGCGGCCGCGCACCTGGCCGCCGCCCCGCAGCTCCAGCGCCTCCGCGCCGGCCAGCTGCTCCGCAAAATCCTCGGGAAGGTCGAACAGGCGCTGGATCGGCGCCGCCCGGGTCACTTCGAGCGCGCGGCCAACGTGAAAGCTCGTTCCCGCGGGCATCAGGACGACGTCGCTGACATTGGCCGGAGAGGCATGGTTCACGTCCGGCACCAACGCGATATGCATATTGGAGGCGCCCGGGACCGAGACGAAGGCGGTGGCATAAGGTCGCCCCGGCTCCGCTTTGCGGATCATCGAGCAATAATATTGGCCCCAATCGACCTGCCAGGGCCGCGCCGCGGGGGCCGGAGCCGGGGCCGGCGCGGGGACAGGCGTGGCAGGCTGGGCCGCAGCGGCGAGCGGCGCGGCCATGAGGACCGCAGCGAGAGCGAGGGCGTGACGGGCCATGGCTCAGCCGTCCGGCAGCCGGAAAGTCGCCATGAAGACGACCCGCGCCGCGACCGGGTGGCCGTCCGCATCCAGCGCCGGCATATATTGCGCTCGGTCGCTCATCGCTCTGTGGCAGGCGGCGGCGTCGATCGCCGGGCTGCCGCTGGAGGCGACCGGCAGGCAGGCGGTGGGCCGGCCCGCGGCGCTCACGTCGATCCGCATGACCACGCGGCCCTGGTTGGCCTGCCGCAGCGCCTCCGCCGGGTAATCGTCGATCGTGAGCCCCAGGCCGTTCGGGCTGTCGGGCCGCTTGCCCAGCGCCGCCAGCGCCGCCAGGTCCAGACCCCACTCGCCCGCCACCGCGGTCAGGCATTGGCGATGCGCGGCGAGCGCGGCCCGTACGCCGTCGAGCGGCACCCGCTCCCGCAGCCGGCCGTCCCTTCTGAGCTCCAGCGCTTCGGCGCCGGCCAGCTGGTCCACGAATTCCACCGGCAGGCCGTACAGGCGCTGAACCTCGCCCCCGCGGGCGGCCTCGTTCCGGTTGGTGACGGTGAAGCGCGTCCCCGCCGGCATCAGCACTACCTCCGTGATCCCCGCCGGCATGCTCCCGTTTGCGTCTCGCCGGATCAGCGCGATGTGCATGCCGCGCATGCCGGGGGTCGTTACGAAGGCGGTGGCGAAGGGCCGGCCGGCGTCGGCCTTGCGGATCGCCGCGCAATAATATTGCCCCCAATCGACCTGCCAGGGCCGGGCAGCGGCGGGGGCGGGCGCAGGCGGCTGCGCCCCGGCGGCGAGCGGGGCGGCCATGCAGACCGCGGCGAGGACGTAGCGGAACACCCCTGTCTTACCCCCTCAATAATCCGGCAGACGGAAGAAGATGGTGAAGGCGTCCTGGACCGCGACCGGCTGGCCCGCCGCGTTCAGCGCCGGCAGGAACTGGCCGCGCGCCAGCGCGATGCGGCAGGCGACGCCGTCAATCTCCGGGCTGCCGCTCGTCGCCACGATGACGCAGGCCGTCGCCCGCCCTTCGGGGCTGACCGCGATCCGCATGATCACATGGCCCTGCGTCGCCTCGCGCAGCGCCCGTGCGGGATAATCGTCGGGCGTGATGCCATAGGTGTTGGTGGTGCTCGGCCGCCGGCTGAGCGCCGCCAGCGCCGCGACGTCCAGCCCCCATTCCTGCGCGACCGCGCTGCTGCACTGGCTGAGCGCGCCAAGCGCGGCTCCGACGCCGTCGAGCGGGATGCGGGCACGGACCTCCGTGCCGTTCCGCAGCTGCATCTCCGTGGACCGGGTCAAAGCGGCGCGAAAATCCTGGGGCAATCCGTAGATGCGCCGCAGGGTGATCCGCTCGCGCGGGTCGTTGCGGTGGGTCACCGTGACGGACGGACCCGCCGGCATCAGCACGACCGTGTCCACGTCGCCGGGCGCCTGCTGCCCCGCCTCCGGCACCAAAGCCAGGCTCGTCCCGGTGCCGCCCGGCGAGGTGATGAACGCAGTCGCGAACGGTCGCCCGGCCTCCGGCTTGCGGATCATCGAGCAATAATATTGGCCCCAGTCCACCTGCCATGGCCGGAAGACCGGGGCGGCGCGGGCGGGCGCCGGCGATGGCGCCTGCGCCCCGGCGGCGAGCGGGGCGGCCATGAAGACCGCGGCGAGGACGAGGCGGATCATCGGCAAAGTCTGCCGCATAAGCCGCACATCGGCAATGGCTTGGGCTGGGGCCTAGGCCCGGAGGATCTTCTCCATCGTCTTGCCCTTGGCCAGTTCGTCGATCAATTTGTCGAGGTAGCGGATCTCGCGCATCACCGGCTCCTCGACCGCCTCGACCCGCACCCCACAGACAACCCCGGTGATCAGGCTGCGCGCCGGGTTGAGCGCGGGGGCGGCGGTGAAAAAGGTCTCGACATCCACCCCGGCCGCGAGCGCCCCGTCCAGGCTCCGCTGGCTGTGCCCGGTCAGCCAGCGGATGATCTCGTCCACCTCCGCTTTCGTCCGCCCCTTCTTCTCCGCCTTGGCGACCAGGGCCGGGTAAACCCGCGCGAAGCTCATCCGGTAGATGCGGTGCGTCATCGCCCGATGATGCGGTGCGCCGAGAGGCCGGTCAACGGCCCTGCGCGGGCTCACTTCCCGACGAACAGGAAGGCGACCGCCGCCAGGATGCAGAGGAAGGCGGCGACGTGGCGCCAGCTGAGCGCCTCGCCGAGGAAGGTCACCATGAACACGCCGAAGACGGTCAGCGCGATCGCCTCCTGCGCGATCTTGAGCTGGCCCGGCGTCCAGCCGGCCAGCGCGCCCATCCGGTTGGCGGGGACGGCGAAGCAATATTCGACGAGCGCGATCGCCCAGCTGATCAGGATCACGGCGATGAGCGGCCTGGTCAGCGAGGCACCCTTGATGTGCCAGTACCAGGCGATGGTCATGAAGATGTTGGAGAGGGTGAGAAGCAGGATCACGGGCATGAGGCGGCTTTCCGGATGGCGACGAACCCTCCCCTAAAAGGGCAGCCTGATCCCGACCAGCACCCGCTCACTCACCGCGCCCCGATCCATCGGCACCGCGTCCGTATAGACCCTGCCCTGGACGCCGCCGCCCAGGTTCATCTCGGCGCGGATCGGGCGCTCGGGTCCGAAGATGCGGTCCCAATAGTCGATCGGATAGGCACCGCGGCCCCGCCGCCGTCCGCAGACCAGGACGTCCGACCCGGCCGCGCCAAGACAGGTGCCGGACTCGCTGCTCCGGTAATGGGCAAGGTCGAAGTCCAGCGGGCGAACGGACGCCGGCGCGGGAGGCGGAGGCGCAGCGGGTGCGGCCGGACTTGCCAAGGCCGCCGCCTGCAGACTCAGCACCAGGATCAGGGACATAGGCTCTCCGCCGCCGACCATTTCCAAGGCTGGCCGGACAATGCGGCGAAAGCGGGGCGGCCCTGCTGGCGGCGGCGCGGGTGAGGCTCTATGGAAGCGCGCATGCAATTTCGCCTCTCCGCCTTTCTGGTCCCTGTCCTCCTCGCCGGCTGCAGCGCCGGGACCGGGGCCGATAATGCCGCTCCTACTGCCGAGGCGCCGGCCAATCAGGCCGCGCCCGCCCAGGGCCCCGCCCCGCTCCCCGCCAGTCAGGCCGCGGCCTATCTGCCGGCGCCTGGCGCGCACCCGGCGCGGGTGATGGCGCTCGCCCCGCCGGCCGAGGCGGTGCAGCTGCGTGACCGCATGGCTGCGGCGGTCATGCGCAACCGCACCTGGTATGACAGCTGGGCCGCGCAGCATCCGCAGGGCGACCTGCCCTGGCATGCCAATCTGGGGGTGAGCGAAGCCGAATATGCCCGCTATCTCGCACTGACCCGGCGGATCGGCCTGAGCGAGCAGAGTCGGGTCACGCTCAATGTCGCGCGGCGGCCCGATGGCGGCCTCACCCTGGCCGCTGGCGGCGCGGCTTCGGCGCTGAACGGGCTGGTCCTTTACCCGGCGCGCGGACAGGTCGAAACGCCGCTGGGCGTGCTCGCAACGGTCGCGACCAGCGGCAATGACGCCGCCGATTCCCCGCTCGGCCGCTGGCGGGGCGCCGAATGGAGCAACCGGGGCCGGGGCGCACCGCGGCAGGTGCGCCTCATTGCGGGCCGCCGCGACGCGGGCGATCTGATACTCTATTATGATTACGGACCATCCGACGCCGAGACGGTGATCCTGCTCTACCCGGCCGCGGCCGCGCGATGAGCTGAAATTGAGGGGAGGAACGTCGATGTCACAGGACAATGTCGCTTTGGTGCAGGGCCTCTATGCCGCGTTCAAGGCCGGCGACGTGCCCGGCGTGATCGGCCGGATGAGCCCGGACATCGTCTGGAACGAGGCGGAGAATTTCCCTTATGCGGACCGCAATCCCTATCTGGGGCCGGAGGCGATCCTGACCGGGGTGTTCGCCCGGCTCGGCACCGAATGGGACGGTTTCGCCGCCATCCCCGACGAGTTTCTCGACGCCGGCGACACTGTCGTTGTGCTCGGCCGCTATCACGGCACCTACCAGGCGACCGGGCGGGAACTCGACGCGCAGCTCGTCCATGTCTGGCGCATCGAGGACGGCAAATTGGTCGCCTTCCAGCAATATACGGACACGCTGCAGGCGGCCCGCGTCACCGAGCGGCGCGGCGCCCGCTGACCTTCGCCGAGGGAACCCGATCCGAGGCGGCGGTTTCTCCTCTCCGACGGATAATCGGAGAGGAGTCTGAGATGAAGTCCACGATCCTGCTCGGCGCCGCGGGCCTCTGCGCCTTGGCCGCCTGCACCAACAGCACGCCGGCCGAGAATGCGAGCCGCAACCTCAGCCTGACGGCCGACAATATCGCCGACGATTTCAGCAACGCCGCCGACAATGCCAGCGCCGCGATCGCCAATGAGACTCGCGAGATGCGCAGCGCGCTCGACAATGCCGCCGAGACCGCCCGCGACCGCGCCGCCCGCATCCGCGACGCGGCCCGCAACAGTGCGCGCGAGATCGGCAATGCGGCGGAGGGCCGCTGAGCCTAGAGTGGCGGCGGCCCGTCCGACGGCGTCCCGTCCGGCCGGATCGCGGTCGACAGCCAGGCCCGCCGCCGCGCCTGCAGCAGGCCGGCAATGCCGATGATCAGGCAGACGAAGCCGATGAAGCCGGCGAGCGCAGCGGTGATATAATAAGGATCGCGGAAGGAGCCGGCGCGGGTCTGCAGCAGATAATGCGGGCTCGCCACCGCCACACCGCGCTGCCGGAGTTCGGCGAGCGCGCGCTCCGGCACGCCATTCTCGACCAGATAGCCGGTCTGCTCCGGCATGAAACCCTGCAGCGTGTTCAGGTCCTCCGGCCGCGTGGCGCGCTCGATGAACAGCCGCACCGGCGCGTTCTTGGCCTCGTCCCCGGCGCGGAAGGCCGCATAATAAGTGATTGTGTCCTCGACCCCGCCGCGCGCGACGCCGGTGCTCGCGCCCGGATCGAGGCGGCCCTCGATCCTGACCTTCGTCTGCGGCGCCGGGCCGCTGCCCAACTGGGCAAGATCGAGGGGCTGCGCCGGTTCGCTGCCGTCCGGGAGACCCTGCGAGAGCCAGAAGGCGGCGGCGCCGACGACGAGGCCGATCAGGCCGATGACCAAAGTGACCTTGGCGTTGCGCCCGATGATGCGCGCCTGCGCGGCCTTGCTGCCGTCCGCCAGCTTCCGTCTGGCGCGGGCCCAGTGGCCGATATAGGCGAGGCCCGGCAAAGCGAGGATCAGGCCGGGCAGCACCGCCGTCGCCTTGCGGTAATATTGGCCCCAACGGTCCATCTGCCATTCGGCGAGCCAGCGGTAGAGGCCCTCGAAGGCGAACAGGGACCAGGTCATATAGGCGCCGACCGCCAGCACCCAGAGCCAGCTCAGGATCAGGAATAGCCTCTGCGTGCCCGCGTTCATCCCTCACCCCATGCGCCGCGCCGGCGAGGAATGGCGGGCCGCGGGCGCAGGGTCAATGGCAGGCCGCGTCCTCAGAAGGCCCGGGCGTAACGCTCGTTGCCGACGAAGCCGAGCCGCTCCACCCCGGCGCGGCGGATCTGCGCGAGGATGTGGTCGATCCGGTCGAAGCGCGCTTCGCTGGCGGCGTTGAGGCGCAATTCGGCCAGGCCCGGATCCGCAGCGAGCTGCAGCAGCCGCGGCTCCAGCTGGCTGTCCGGCAGCGCGGCCCCGTTCCAGGAAAGGCTGCCATCCGCGGCGATGTCGAGCTGATGGAAGAGTCGCTCCGGCACCGGCGTGGGCGTCGGATGCGGCAGATCGAGCGGCACCTTGTGGGTCGCGGTCGGGATCGTGATGATGAACATGATCAGCAGCACCAGCATCACGTCGATCAACGGCGTCGTGTTGATCTCGGACATGGTCGCGGGCTCGGCGCCGATCAGGCGGAACAGGCTGAAGCGGCGGCGCTTGGGCGGAGGCGCTCCGGTGGCGGGCCCGGCAAAGGCGGGGACGGGAAGCGCGTCGTTCATCTCACCCTCCTGTTTCGCGTCCGGCCCCCGGATTACCCTTGCCAATGATTGCGTGAGCCGAACTGTTAGGAACCTGTGGAACTCCATTTCCATGGTTTAGTTATGTTATATTATCACTATACGCGACGGCACGCAAGCCGGCTGACACGGAGCCTCCGCATGTGCCATGATCGCCGACGGAAGGATGCCAGATGTCCGACACTCCGGAAGCCACGCCCAACCATAATGTCATCGCACGTCCGACCGGCCATGGCCGTTTCCAAGCCGCGATCGAGGTGAGGGCCGGGACGATCATCGCGGACGAGCCGGTGGAGGCCGGCGGGCTCGGCACCGGCCCCACGCCTTATGAACTGCTCTCCGGCGCGCTCGCAGCCTGCACCGCGATGACGCTCCGCCTCTACGCCGAGCGCAAGGGCTGGACGCTGCCGCCTTATTCGGTCGCCGCCGCCCACCAGATCGTCCCGGCCGGCGCGGGCGGCACGCCGCCCCGCGACCTCTTCACCCGCAACATCGCCTTCGAAGGCCCCCTGGCCGGCGAGATGGAGGCGAAATTGCTCTCGATCGCCGACAAATGCCCGGTCCACCGTACTTTGATGCGCGGCTTCGAGATCCGGACGAATATCGGGACAGTGGTGCCGCCGCTCGCGCCCGAGCCGCCGGCCCAGCACGAGCAGGATATGGAAGCCGCCTGCAGCGATTGATCTTGTGAACTGGGCCGCGGGCGCGACTGTCTGTTATGTTACGTTCACGCAACCTTCCCTGATCTGGCTTGTTGGCATCATATCCAGAAAAGGAAATGATGATGCGTAAGCTGATACTAGCCGCCCTCGTGGCGGCGACCGCGATGCCTATGGCGGCGGCGCCCGCGATGGCGCAGCCCAGAGGCTCGAATGAACGCCAGGAGCAGCGCGAATGCGACCGCGAGCTCCGCAATGCCCGCAGCCCGCACGATTATCGCGGCGAGCAGCGCGAATGCGCCCGCGAAATCTCCCGCGCGCAGCGCCAGGATTGGCGCCAGGGCCGCCGCTACGACTATAACCGTCCCCCGGAAGGCGGCTATTATGCCGACGATTATTACCGGGACGGCCGCTATTATCGCGAGCGGCGTCTGAGCTATAACGACCGCATCTATCAGGGCCGCGACGGGCGCTATTATTGCCGCCGCAACGACGGCACGACCGGCCTGATCGTCGGCGCCGGCGCTGGCGCACTGATCGGCCATTCGATCGACGACAGCCGGTCCGGCACGGTCGGCACCATCCTCGGCGCCATCGCTGGCGGCGTGATTGGCCGCGAGGTCGATCGGGACAGCAGTCGCCGCAGCCTGCGCTGCCGCTAAAGCGCGCCTAAGCCGAAGAGGGGGCGTCCCGGCAACGGGGCGCCCTTCCTCGTTTTTGGCGCAGGAGCAACATGGCGCCGGGATCGGACCGGTGCGGACCCGACATAAATCCCCGATGAACAAGGGGTTGGGGAATGTTCACGCAACCTCCCCGGCGGCCACTCGTTCTTTGCGCCATACCCCCAGTTCAGAGGAGTGAGACAATGCGTAAGCTGCTTCTCGCCGTCGCTGTGACGGCCAGCACCATCCCCTTCGCCGCCACGCCGGCTGCCGCGCAGGGGCCCCGCGAGATGCGGGAGCAGCGCGAATGCTCGCGCGAGCTGCGCAACTCGGACAACCGGCGCGAATATTATCGCGAGCGCCGCGAGTGCGCCCGGGAAATTTCGCAGGCCCGCCGCCAGGACTGGCGCAATTATCGCCGCTACGACTGGAACAAGCCTGCCCCGAGCGGCTATTATTATGCCGACCAATATTACCGGGACGGACGCTATTATCGCGAGCGCCGCCTGAGCCGCTACGACCGCGTCTATCGCGGCAATGACGGCCGCTATTATTGCCGCCGGAGCGACGGCACGACCGGCCTGATCATCGGCGCCGGCGTCGGTGCGCTGATCGGCAATAGCCTCGACAATGGCCGCTCGAGCGTTCTCGGCACGCTGATCGGCGGCGCCGCCGGGGCGGCC
>JBGAHY010000003.1:0-117508 GCA_044225925.1 Allosphingosinicella sp. | reverse complement strand
GCGCTGGCCAAGGCCAACGCCACGTCCAAGTTCGACGAGACCATCGAAGTCGCGCTGAACCTCGGCGTCGACCCCCGTCATGCGGACCAGATGGTGCGCGGCGTCGTCACCCTCCCCGCCGGCACCGGCAAGGACGTGCGCGTTGCCGTCTTCGCCAAGGGTGACAAGGCGGAGGAAGCCACCAAGGCCGGTGCTGACGTCGTCGGCGCCGAGGACCTGATGGAGACCATCCAGGGCGGCACCATCAATTTCGACCGCGTCATTGCGACGCCCGACATGATGGGCATCGTCGGCCGCCTCGGCAAGGTGCTGGGCCCCAAGGGCCTGATGCCGAACCCGAAGCTCGGCACTGTCACGCCGAACGTCGCCGAAGCCGTGAAGGCGGCCAAGGGCGGCCAGGTGGAGTTCCGCGTCGAGAAGGCTGGTATCGTCCACTCCGGCATCGGCAAGGCCAGCTTCACGGAAGCCGACCTGCGCAAGAATTTCGACGCGTTCGTGGACGCGATCGTCAAGGCGAAGCCGGCCGGGGCCAAGGGCAAATATGTGAAGAAGGCCGCGCTGTCTTCGACCATGGGCCCGGGCCTGAAGCTCGATGTCGCCGAGGTGGCGAGCGCCTGAGCGCTCTTCCTTCGGGAAGAACAGCGAAGGGCCGGGGCGGAAACGCTCCGGCCCTTTTGCTTTGTGTGTTGCGGCGCTAAGGCAGTGCGGCAAAGGGAGCCTGGGTGATGCCTGACCGCTGGGACGACGAAGAAGAACTGGAGCGCGACCGCCTGCGCAGCCGCCGCGCGCGGGAGCGCGAGCCGGAACCGGAGCGCGAGCCGACGCTCGGGGAACTGATCGAGGGCTCGGTCCGCAAGCTCGTCACCGGCTTGGTTATCGCCGGCGGCCTGATCGGGCTCGGCGTCTATGGCTCGAGCCGGGGCGGCGGCAGCTCGGCGCCCGATTACCAGATCACCACTTCGGCCGACGGCCGGATCGTCTATCGGCTCGACACCGATCGGGGCAGAATCATCGCCTGCGAAGGCACGCATTGCTGGCAGGTGCTCCAGCGCGGCCAGGAGCTGGACGACGAGCCGCCCGCGGATCTGCCCAAGCAGAACGCCGCCGCGCCCCAACCACAGGCGGTCACCGCGCAGCCGGCCCCGGCGCAGCTGCCAGCCCCGCAGAACAGTGCGGCTCCTGCTACGCGTTAGCTCGCAGACCTCAGACTGAACAGACGAGAGCCCCGCGTAACGGGCGGTCTCCCGACTTGTCCATCCGCGCGAACCGTGCAAGCGTTCGCTGATGCGGGATGGAAACGCGCCCGGCGGCGACGGCGAGGCCGGGCAAGCGAGCTTCCTCGGCCGGCTGGGGCCGGGGCTTGTCACCGGCGCGGCCGACGACGATCCGAGCGGCATCGGTACGCATAGCCAGGTCGGCGCACAATTCGGCTATGCCCTGTCCTGGACCTTCGTGCTGACCTTTCCGCTGATGGTCATCATCCAGGAAGTGGCGGCGGAGATCGGGCGGGTGACCGGCGCCGGCATCGCAAAGAACCTGCGCCGCCATTATCCGAAGGTCCTTCTCTGGACGATGGTGACCCTGCTGCTCGTCGCCAACATCATCAATCTCGGTGCGGACCTGTCCGCGATGGGGGCGGCGCTGCAGCTGCTGGTCGGCGGCAATGCCGGCCTCTACGTGCTCGGCTTCGGCATCCTCTGCATCGTGCTGGAAGTGGCGCTTTCCTACGCGCGCTACGCGTCCGTGCTCAAATGGACGACGCTCTCGCTCTTTACCTATGTCGCCGTGGTGGCGGTGGCGCAGGTGCCGTGGGGCCGGGCGCTCACTGCTCTGGTCGTTCCCGAGATTCAGTGGAATGCCGCCTATGCCACCGCCTTCGTCGCCATCCTGGGCACGACGATCAGCCCCTATCTTTTCTTCTGGCAGGCCGGGCAGGAGGTCGAGGAAGAACACCGCCACCACGCCAAGCCGCTGGCGATCGCGCCGCGCGAGGCAGGGCCGGAGCTCAGGCGCATTCGTCTCGATACTTTGACCGGCATGGCGGTGAGCTCGATCGTCTCGCTCGCCATCGTCTTCGCCACGGCGGCGACGCTTAACGCCAGTGGCGTCACCAATATCGAGACTTCGGCGCAGGCGGCCGAAGCGCTCAAGCCGGTTGCCGGACAATTCGCCTTCCTGATGTTCGCCCTTGGCATCATCGGGACAGGCCTGCTTGCCGTTCCGATCCTTGCCGGTTCGGCCGCCTATGCGGTCACCGAGATGTTCGGAATCAGCGGCAGCCTCGACGCCAAGCCGATGCAGGCGCGGCTCTTCTACGGCACCATCGCGGCGACGACTTTGGCCGGCGCCGCGCTGGCGCCGATCGGCATCGACCCGGTCAAGGCGCTCTACTGGGCGGCGGTGGTCAACGGGGTGCTGGCCGCGCCGCTCATGGCGATTATGATGCTGATCGTGCGCAACAAGCGCGCGATGGGCAAACTGACCCTGGGAAAGCGGGCGACCGTCCTTGGCTGGTGCGCGACCTTGCTGATGTTCGCGGCGACGATCATCTTCTTCGTCTTCCAGTTCATCTAGCCGCCGCCCGCATTGACTTTCGCGGCTGAGCCGCTAGATGCGCGCCTTCGCCTGCGGGGTTCGCCCCGCTCGCGTTCCGTCCGAGACAGTTGGTGAGGGCAGTACGGCCCTCTTAATGTCCAGCCGAGACGGGGAACAGTTTTTACCGCCCACGCGCGCGTCGCAATGGCCGGATTGCCGATCCGCTCGGCTCTAACTCTCCCCTTCGGACTTTGCGGCCCGCGCGCAAGTGCGTGCCGTATCACGCGTGGCGGATGGTCCGCCGCGTGAAGTGAAGGAAGACGTATGGATCGCGCAGAAAAGAAAGAAGCGGTCGCGGCTCTCAAGCAGACGTTCACCGAGGCGAACGTGGTGGTCATCACCCGCAACCTCGGCCTGACGGTGGCGCAGTCCACCGCTCTCAGGATTCGGATGCGCGAGACCGGGGCCAGCTACAAGGTCGCGAAGAACACGCTCGCCCTCATCGCCGTGGAAGGCACGCCCTACGCGCCGATCAGCGACATGCTGACCGGCCCGACGGCGCTTGCGACCTCGGTCGACCCCGTCGCCGCGGCCAAGGTCGTGGTGGAATTCGCCAAGACGAACGACAAGCTCGAAATCGTCGGCGGTGCCATGGGTGAGACCCTCCTCGACGTGAATGGCGTGAAGGCGCTTGCCGAGCTTCCGTCGCTCGACGAACTGCGTGCGAAGATCGTGGGCCTCATTCAGGCGCCCGCGAGCAAGATCGCCCGCACGATCAACGAGCCGGGTGCCCAGCTGGCCCGCGTTATCGGCGCCTTTGCCGCCAAGGACGCCGCATAAGCACGACCTTTTTCAAATGAACCGAACGATTTAACCGGAGATTATACAATGGCAGACATCAACAGCATCGTCGATCAGCTGAGCTCGCTGACCGTCCTCGAAGCCGCCGACCTCGCGAAGGCGCTGGAAGAGAAGTGGGGCGTTTCCGCCGCCGCCGCGGTTGCGGCCGCGCCGGCCGCCGGTGGCGCCGCCGCCGGCCCGGCCGCCGAGGAGCAGACCGAGTTCGACGTGATCCTCACCGGCGACGGTGGCAAAAAGATCAACGTGATCAAGGAAGTCCGCGCGATCACCAACCTGGGTCTTGGCGAAGCCAAGGCGCTGGTCGAGAGCGCTCCGAAGGCGATCAAGGAAGGCGTCTCCAAGGCCGAGGCCGAAGAGATCAAGAAGAAGATCGAGGAAGCCGGCGGCACCGTCGAGCTCAAGTAATCTTCTTCTCATTGAAGACCGCCGGTTCGCCGGCGTGGAACTGAAGGGCGGCGCCGCAAGGGGCCGCCCTTTTTCCATGGCTGCGCGATTCCGGTGCCGACACAAAATCGTTGCAGCGGTGGATAACAGCGACGAGCCACTGGCTGACGTCGATGAACCGATTTGCCGGTTCGTGGAGCCCCTGTTAATATTAAGCTTCGTCCGAACGCTGGACGCGGGGCAGAAATATCAACATGGTATTTCCGCATGGAGTGACTGTGCGTATTAATCGCACGGTTTGATTTCGCCTACCTATACGAAATCTTAAATACTCCAAATCAAATACTGAGGAGAGAGGGATGAGCGGATACGTAACCGCCCTTTATCATAATCTATACGATGCCGGCCGCGCCATTGAGGACCTCGTTGCGTCCGGCGTCGCGCCCGCTGAAATCAGCCTCGTCACGAGTGAGGCCCGCGCCCCGATCCTCGAGATCGAGTATGACAAGGATGCGCGTCGCGCCGCCGCAGCGTCGGGCGCGATCGGAGGAGCGCTTGGCGCCATCGGCGCGCGGCTCACCGCTCCTCCGGCCGGTGGCGCGGGGATCCTCGCGACCGGTCCGCTGCTGACCCGGATCGCGACCAGCCGCGCCGGCGGCTCCGGCTCCGGCTTCGCCGCGTCGCTCCAAAGCGTCGGCATTTCCGGGCGCGAGGCAAGGTTCTTCGAACACGAGATCCGCAAGCACGACGCGCTGATCGTCGGCGTAACGAGCGCGCGGCATGAGCCGGTCGTGGTTCGCAATATCCTCGAACGCCACCACGCAACGACCGTGACCGAGCAGGAATAGGGTCCCTTCCCGTGCGGACCGGTGAACGGCTTGGCAGAAAGCTCCGACCCGCTCATACACCGGCGCCATGACCACCAACCAGACGATTACCCTCGTCGTCCTTGGGGCCGTTATCCTGGCGCTGATCCGGAACAGACTCCGCTCGGACGTGGTTGCTCTCACCGGTGCCGCCGTTCTGCTGATGACCGGAGTGGTCCGGCCGGTCGACATCCAGGGCGCCTTCGCCAGCCCCGCCATCATCGCGCTGGCCTCGCTGTTCGTCATCGCCTACGCGCTTGAACTGTCGGGCCTGCTCGACGCCCTGATCCGCGGCACGACGGGTCTCTGTCGGGCCATCGGTCGGGCCGGTCTCTGGTTCATCATCACCCTGGCCGGAGGCGCGTCCGCGTTCCTGAACAACACGCCGATCGTCGTCCTCAGCGCGCCGGTGGTGCGGGATGTCGCTAAATCGATGGGCCTCTCGCCGAAGCGCTTCCTGATTCCGCTTTCCTACTCCGCAGTGCTCGGCGGCTGTTGCACCCTGATCGGCACCTCCACCAACCTGCTGGTGAACGACATGGCGGTGAACGGCGGCCAGCCGCGCTTCGGTATATTCGAGATCAGCCCGGTTGGCGTGGCGGTAGCGATTGCAGGCGGGCTGTACTTGCTGCTCTTCAGCGGAAGGCTGATCAGGGCAGAAGCACCCGAAGACGTGGACGCCGGGCCGGCGCAGCCACTCCCGGAGGGGGGTGAACCGGGGCTTGCCGGCGGCCAGCTGGGCTCGGCGCTCCCTTTCGCGAAAGAGCGGCGGTTGCGACCGCTCCCGGCGCTCGCGTCGCTTACAGTCTTCGTGGGTGTCGTCGCTCTGGCGGCGCTGGACGTCGCGCCGATCGCCGCCTGCGCGTTCTCCGGCGCCGTGCTCCTGATCCTGCTGCGGGTGATTACCGCTGACGAGGCCTATCACGGGCTCCGCCCGGACGTGCTGATGCTGATCGCGGGAATGGTCGTGCTCGGAACAGCGCTCGGCAAAACCGGCTTGGCCCGGGCGGCCACCTCCGGCTTGATCGACTCGCTACAGGGGATCAGCCCGGTCATGGCGCTGATCATCCTCTACGGCGTCACCCTCTTCGCCACCGAGTTGCTCTCCAACGCGACTGTTGCGGTCCTGCTGACGCCCGTCGCGATCTCCCTCGCCGACACGCTCCACGTCAGCCCTCGGCCATTCCTGGTCGCCGTCATGATTGCCGGCAGCGCCGCCTTCGCGACACCGTTCGGCTATCAGACGAACGTCATCGTCTATCAGCTGGGCCGCTACAACTACCTGGATTTCCTGAGGGTGGGGATCCCGCTCAACTTGATCACATGGGCGGTCGGGATAGTCGCGATCCTAGCTTGGTTCCCCTTCTGACGAAACGGGGCGGCCCCCTGGCCGGGACCGCCCCTCCTCGCGCCCTGACGGGCTAAGGCTAGAACGCATCAGACGCGTTCGGGATCGCCGTAGAGGCGGGCCTCGACATTCTCCCTGAGGCCCGACGAACGGTCGGTCAGGAAGGGCTGCAGCTCGCCGCTCTCCGCTGCGGGCACGCCGACCGCGAAGCTTGCATGGGTGCGGCCCTCGCTGCCGTCCGGCAGGGTGTAGCGGGCGTCGGCGACGACAACCGGCAGGACGGACTCATCCAGCCCTTCCTTGGCGAGGCCGATCTTGGCTTCGACCGTGGCGCCCTCGCCGGCATCGATCGAAACCTGCTCGATCGCGGCGTCGGCGGGCGGGTCGATCAGCGAGCGCTCATAGTCCGTGCCCTCGCCGGCCGCGACCACCCAGGTCGAGATGCGGACATCGCGGGCCGGGACGTCGCCGGTATTGCCGACGGTCAGCTCGAACTGAACGATCGCATTGTCGCGATTGGTGCCAGCCCGCATCGGGCGCATCAGGAATTCGAGCCACGGGCGGCCGGACACCGGATGGGAGGAGGAGGCCAGGGCCTCGATATCGGCATGGTCCGCCTCGCCGACATTGATCTCCTCAGGCGGCGGGATGGTGTCGACCGGCTCGTCCGCGACTGGCTCGGCGCGCGCCGGCGAGGCGGGGACGATGTCGTGCTGCGGCGTCAGGATCGGCACGGCCGCGACCGGGCCCAAGTCGATCGGCGCGGCGAAGGCCGGCTCACGCGCGGGCGCCGGCTCGTAATAGGCCTCCTCATAGACCGTCTCCGACCGGCGACGACGGAACAGGAAGAAGCCGGCGAGCAAGGCAAGCACCACGAGGCCGCCGATGATCCACGGCAGCATGTTGCGTGCCGCCGACGCCTGGGTCTCGACCGGCGCAGGGGCCGCCGGTTCGACGGGAACGGGCGGAGCCTCAACGGGCGGCGGCGCAACCGGCGCCTGCGCGACCGGAGCGGGCGCCGGTTCGGGGATCGCAGCGGGGGCCGGCGCAGCGACAGGCGCCGGCGCGCGGCTCACTGTGCGCGTAGGTGCAGCGTTGCGGGTCACCGTCCGGGCGGTCGTCGTCCTTCTTGCGACCGGAGCGGGCGCAGGCGCGGGCGTCACGACCGGCGCGGGGGCCGGGGTGGCGACAACGGGCGGTGGGGCCGCGATCACCGGCGGCGGCGCGGCGATCACCGGCGGCGCCGGCGACGTCAGGTCTTGCGCGAATACAGGCGCGGTGGGGAGGACGAGGGCAGCGAACAGCGCGGCCGTCGCGGGGCGAAGCGGGATAAGGTGCTGTTTCATATCAGCCCTACAACGACTTCGCGGCGCAAAAGCCCCGGCCCATCGTTTCATCTGCGTCAAAATGTTGGGTCTCAGCGGCGAAGCGATGCGTCGCCCTTCGGCAGCAAATCAGACGAAGCCGAGGTTCCAGGTGCTGGGGTTGAAGTTCACGATATTGGGCAGGACGGTGGACATATTGCCTGCGCTGACGCCGAACCAGCTCGCCAGAGTCGCCCCATATTGGTCGACCGAGAGGCCGGGGAGAAGCCGCCCCTGCCCCACATCGTCCGGGCCATTGTTCGCCAGCACCGGCGGCGTGCCGTAGAAATTGCGGCCGTTGACCGCGCCGCCCATCACGAAATGCATCGAGCCCCAGCCATGATCCGAGCCATTGGCGTTGGAGGTGAGCGTGCGGCCGAAGTCCGAGGCGGTGAAGGCGGTCACCTTGTCGGCGACGCCGAGCGCCACGGTGGCGTCGTAGAAGGCGCGCATCGCCGCCCCGAGCCTCCCCATCAGGGTCGGATGGGTGGTGAGGATGGCGTCGTGAGTGTCGAAGCCCCCCAGACTTACGAAGAAGACCTGGCGCTTGGCGCCAAGCTCCTGCGAGACCGAGATCAGGCGGGCGACGATGCGCAACTGATCCGCGAGCGTGTTGCCCGTCGGAAAGCCGTTGACGGCCGGGCCGGCGGCGAGCGCGGCGCTGACCTGGGCCTGGAGATCGAGCGAGCGCTTGGTGACCGTCGCATGCTCGTTCTCGAGCAAATGGCTGCGCGGGCCGGTCATCAGCGCGCGGAGCGTGCTCATCCCGGCCGTCGAGCCGAAAAGCGAGCTGGCACTGTTGAGCAAGGGCACCGGTCCTGTGGTGGTGACGCCGTACTGGACAGCGCTGCGGCCGGAGAGGAAAACGGCGTTGCCCGCCGCGGTGATGCAGGTGAGCGTGGCGTTGCCATTGCCCGACTGGAGCAGATCGCCGATGCGGCCGCCCCAGCCCGAGGTCGCGCCTTCGGGATTGCAGGCCTGCCAGAAGCTCTGCTGGTCGTTGTGCGAGAAGAGCTTGGGCGGCAGCGGCACGCTCTTGTTGGTGTAGGCGGTCTTGGAGGTCGGCTGGACCAGGGTGCCGACATTCAGCACGACCGCCATCTTCCCCGCATCGAACACCGGAATGACGGGGAGGAGATCCGGCCCCAGCGCATATTGGCGGCCGCCAGGCAGCGACGCGGAGGGGAACAGAATAGTCTGGGCAAGGCTGTCGCGGCTCAGCGCGATCGTGCCCCTCAGGCTGTTATAGAGGTCGTAGCTCGGCTGGTCATAGGGCACGACCGTGTTCGCATAATCGTTGCCGCCGAACAGGAAGATGCAGACCAGGGCCTTATAGTCGCTCGCGGTCGCCGCCGCGGCCTCGCCGATCGCGGCGAGATTCATGACGAAGGGCGAGGCGGCGCCGATCAGGCCAAGCGCGGCGCTGCGCTTCAGAAAGGCGCGACGGGATTGTTCGCTGCTCATCGCGCGCTCCTCATTTCTGCACCAGATATTCGGGGGCGGCCAGGGTCAGCAGCACCGCGGTGTAGCTGCGGTTGAGGGCGGCATTGCTGGCGCTGGTCGGGATCGAATCGATCGCCGCCTTGATATTCGCCTTCGTCGCCGCGCTCAGCCGCGCCCCCAGCAGGACGTCGACCTCGTCGATCAGCGCCTGACTGTCCGCCGACAGGGCGACCATGTCGGTATAGTCCGCCCGGAAATCGCCGGTGCCGCTCTGCACCAGCACCGCCATATAATTGATGTAGGCGACGACCGACGGCTCGTTGGTGATCTGGAATTCCGGCGCGACCAGCCCCGCTGTCGCGATCGGCGTGTTTGGCGGGGTGTAGCCGGGCCGGAAGAAGTTGAAGACGCTCTGGCTGCGGCCGGGGCTCTGGCCGAGCCTCGTGCCGGACGAGCTGGTGTCGCCGATCGGCCAGGCGCCGGACGGCGAATTGGCATTAAAGGCCCGGGCCCAGCCGGTCAGCCGCAGGATCGGCTCGCGCAGCTTGCCATAGCTGTTCGCGCTGCCGGGGTCGGTCCGCGCCTCCGTGTCCAGCAGGATGGCGCGGATAACAGCCCGGAGGTCGCCGCGCGTGCCGCTCCCGTTGTTGATGAACACCTGCGCGATCCGCCCGACATAGGCGGCCGACGGATTGGACGTGACCAGATGCTGGATCAGCTGCTTGCAGACGAAGGGCGGCAGATTGGCATGGTTGAAGATCGCGTCGAGCGCCAATGTCAGGCTCTGCGGCCCCGCCGTGCCGGCCGGGATCGTGGTACCGAGGAAGGTCTTGGCGCCGGTCTCGTGCTGCGAGGCGATGTTCTGCATGGGCCGGCGCATCCGATCGGGGGTCGTGTTGTCGGAGCTGTCGATGTTCCAGCCGGTGAACACCCGCGCCAGGCCGGTAATGTCGTCCTGGGTGTAGGTTTCCTGCGCCGTCCCGCCCTGCAGCGAGCCGTCATTGTTGAGCTTCAGCAGGCCGATCGTGAAGAGCTGCATCAGCTCGCGGGCATAATTCTCGTCCGGCACCGCGCCGGTCGCGGCATTGGCCTTCCGGTTGCCGGCGAAGGTCAGATAATAGCCCATCGCGACGTTGGTGGAGATGTTCTGCAGCAGTGTCCGGAAATTCCCGAACGCCCCATCCCAGAGCACGTCGACATAAGCCGCGACGGCGAATTGCCGCCAGGGCACGTTCACCCCGTCAATGCCCACGACCAACTGATCGAGCAGAGCGATGCCGACGCGCTGGCGGAGCTGGTCCGCCGAGCTGATCAGCTGGCGCCACATGACGGGATCAAAGCCCTGCTGATTGTCCTGCGTCGCGGTGGTCGCGTAGCCGGCCTGGACCAGCCAGTCCCAGTGGGTGATCGCGCGCGGCATCGCGAATTGGGCGTCGAGCCAGGCCGCGAAGCCCTGCGCGACGACCGCATCCACATTGCCCCGGTTCGCGCCCACGGTCGCCTGGCTGAGAAAGCGCGCCGCCTCCTGTCGCGTCGGCGGCGTGGCGGCGGGCGGCGATGGCGGCGACGGCGTGGCGGGCACGCTGCCGGTGCCGCCGCCCCCGCCACAGGCGGCGAGGCCAAGGGTGACGCCGAGGGCAGCCAGGTGCGGCGGCGTGACCGGCG
The DNA here is from genome assembly GCA_044225925.1 of Allosphingosinicella sp. Taxonomy (GTDB): domain Bacteria; phylum Pseudomonadota; class Alphaproteobacteria; order Sphingomonadales; family Sphingomonadaceae; genus Allosphingosinicella. The sequence goes on along the minus strand of JBGAHY010000003.1, from coordinate 107,042 downwards.
CTTCGGTTTCGGGTGGAAGCTCCTCCCCCGTCAGCGTGGCAATGGCGTCCCCGTCGCTCATAGGCCCTCCCGCCTGATATAACGCGGACCCGCAGCATTCCCTTCGCGCCTTACCGGGCAGTGTAGATACAAGCTTAAGAAGCCGGGCAGCCCGTGGGTTGCGGCCTTTACTTCTCCTGCAGGGCCCCCTATATCGCGCCCCTCACCACAGAGGTTCGGAACAGTTCGCGCCGTCGCGCAGCGCGATCAACGCATTGAATCTCTGAGGTTTCATAGACGCTGAAGCTGCAGTTCCCAAACAGGGAATCCGCGGCTTTTTGCGTTTGTGCGCTCCGTTTTTGACAGGGATCCCGGCCCTCGCCGGGAACAGGAAGCGAGAAAAAATCTCCATGGCGACCAAGGCAGCTCCGGCGACCGAGACCCGGCCCACCGCATCGAAGCGCATCCGCAAGATCTTCGGGAACATCCACGAAGTCTCGGAAATGCCGAACCTCATCGAGGTGCAGCGCGAGAGCTATGAGCAGTTCCTGCGGTCGCGCCCGCAGGACGGCTATGTGTCCGGCCTGGAGAAGACCCTGCGCTCGGTCTTCCCGATCCGCGATTTCGCCGGCACCGCCGAGCTGGACTTCGTCCACTACGAGCTGGAAGACCCCAAGTACGACACCGACGAGTGCCGTCAGCGGGGCATGACCTATGCGGCGCCGATGCGCGTCACGCTTCGCCTGATCGTGTTCGAGGTCGATCCCGATACGGAAACCCGCTCGGTGCTCGATATCAAGGAGCAGGACGTCTACATGGGCGACATGCCGCTGATGACGAAGAACGGCACGTTCATCGTCAACGGCACGGAGCGCGTGATCGTCTCGCAGATGCACCGCTCGCCGGGCGTGCTCTTCGACCATGACCGCGGCAAGACCCATGCGTCGGGCAAGTTTCTCTTCGCTGCCCGCGTCATCCCTTATCGCGGCTCCTGGTTGGACTTCGAGTTCGACGCCAAGGACATCGTCAACGTCCGCATCGACCGCAAGCGCAAGCTGCCCGTGTCGGCCTTGCTGCACGCGCTCGGCCTGTCGAGCGAGGAAATCCTCAACACCTTCTACAACCGCGTCGTCTACGTGCGCGGCACTGGCGGCTGGCAGATTCCGTTCGTCGCCGACCAATGGCGCGGCCAAAAGCCGAGCTTCGACATCGTCGACGCCAAGTCGGGTGAGGTCGTCTTCCCCGCCGGCCAGAAGATCAGCCCCCGCGCCGCCAACAAGGCCGGCAAGGACGGGCTCGAGACCCTGCTCATTCCGACCGAGGAAGTGTTCGGCCGCTTCAGCGCCTTCGACCTCGTCAACGACGCCACCGGCGAGATCTATATCGAGGCCGGCGACGAGCTCAGCCCTGAGAATCTCGAGAAGCTCGACAAGGCCGGCATCGACCGGATCGAGCTGCTCGACATCGATCACGTCAACACCGGCGCCTGGATCCGTAACACGCTGAAGGCGGACAAGTCCGAGGACCGCGACAGCGCGCTGGCCGACATCTACCGCGTCATGCGCCCGGGCGAGCCGCCGACGAAGGAGACCGCCGAGGCCCTGTTCGCCGGCCTGTTCTTCGATTCCGAGCGCTACGACCTCTCGGCCGTCGGCCGCGTGAAGCTCAACATGCGCCTCGGCCTCGACGCCGACGACAGCATCACCACCCTGCGTACCGAGGACATCGTCGCGGTCGTGAAGGAGCTGGTGAACCTGAAGGACGGCAAGGGCGAGATCGACGATATCGACAATCTCGGCAATCGCCGCGTCCGTTCGGTCGGCGAGCTGCTGGAGAACCAGTATCGCGTCGGTCTGCTCCGCATGGAGCGCGCCGTGAAGGAGCGCATGAGCTCGGTCGACGTCTCGACCGTCATGCCGAACGACCTGATCAACGCGAAGCCGGCCGTTGCGGCCGTCCGCGAGTTCTTCGGTTCCTCGCAGCTCTCGCAGTTCATGGACCAGACCAATCCACTCTCCGAAGTGACGCACAAGCGGCGCGTCTCGGCGCTCGGGCCGGGAGGCCTCACCCGCGAGCGCGCCGGCTTCGAGGTCCGCGACGTCCATCCGACCCATTATGGCCGCATCTGCCCGATCGAGACGCCGGAAGGCCCGAATATCGGCCTGATCAACTCGCTCGCCAGCTTCTCGCGGGTGAACAAGTACGGCTTCATCGAGACGCCGTACCGCAAGGTCATCGACGGCAAGGTCACCAAGGACGTGGTCTACCTCTCCGCCATGGAAGAGGCCAAGCACACGATCGCCCAGGCCAATGCGGAGCTCGACAAGGCCGGCCACTTCGTCGAGGAGATCGTCTCCTCGCGCCAGGCCGGCGAGTTCCTGATGGCGCCGCGCGACATCATCACCCTGATGGACGTGTCGCCGAAGCAGCTCGTCTCCGTGGCGGCCTCGCTCATTCCCTTCCTGGAGAATGACGACGCCAACCGCGCCTTGATGGGCTCGAACATGCAGCGCCAGGCCGTGCCGCTGGTGCGCGCCGAGGCGCCGTTTGTCGGCACCGGCATGGAGGAGACCGTCGCCCGCGATTCGGGCGCCGCGATCGCCGCGCGCCGCACCGGCATCGTCGACCAGGTCGACGCCGCCCGCATCGTGATCCGCGCGACCGACGAGGTCGAGGCGGGCAAGTCGGGCGTGGACATCTACACGTTGATGAAGTTCCAGCGTTCCAACCAGAACACCTGCATCAACCAGCGCCCGCTGGTGAAGAAGGGCGATCTGGTTCGCGCCGGTGACGTCATCGCCGACGGCCCTTCGACCGACCTCGGCGAGCTGGCGCTCGGCCGGAACGTGCTCGTCGCGTTCATGCCGTGGAACGGCTACAATTATGAGGATTCCATCCTGATCTCCGAGCGGATCGTGAAGGACGACGTCTTCACCTCGATCCACATCGAGGAGTTCGAGGTCATGGCCCGCGACACCAAGCTCGGGCCGGAGGACATCACCCGCGACATCCCGAACGTCGGCGAGGAGGCGCTCCGCAACCTCGACGAGGCGGGCATCGTCTATATCGGCGCCGAGGTGGAGCCGGGCGACATTCTCTGCGGCAAGATCACTCCCAAGGGTGAATCGCCGATGACGCCGGAGGAGAAGCTCCTCCGCGCCATCTTCGGCGAAAAGGCCAGCGACGTGCGCGACACCTCGCTCCGCCTGCCGCCGGGCGTGTCCGGCACGGTGGTCGAGGTCCGCGTCTTCAACCGGCACGGCATCGACATCGACGACCGTACCCGCGCGATCCAGACCGAGGAGAAGGATCGCCTGCGCAAGGACGCCGAGGACGAGCGCGCCATCCTGAAGCGCTCTTCCTATGCGCGTCTGCGCGAGATGCTGCTCGGCCAGACCGCCGTCGGCGCGCCCAAGGGCGTGAAGAAGGGCGGCGTGCTGGACGCCGAGGCGATGGACAGCGTCGAGCCGCACGAGTGGTGGAAGTTCGCGGTGAAGGACGACAAGGTCCAGGCCGACCTCGAAGCGGTGAAGGCCCAGTATGACGAGGCCGAAGGCGCGATCCGCCGCCGGCTCGAGGACCGGATCGAGAAGCTCGAGCGCGGCGACGAGCTGCCACCGGGCGTGCTGAAGATGGTCAAGGTGTTCGTCGCGGTGAAGCGCAAGCTGCAACCGGGCGACAAGATGGCCGGCCGTCACGGCAACAAGGGCGTGATCAGCCGCATCCTGCCGGAAGAGGATATGCCCTTCCTGGAGGACGGCACCGCCGCGGACATCGTGCTGAACCCGCTGGGCGTGCCTTCGCGCATGAACGTCGGGCAGATCTTCGAGACCCATCTTGGCTGGGCCGCGCGCGGCCTTGGCAAGCAGGTCGGGGCGCTGCTCGATGAGCTCTACGCCAAGGGCAAGAGTGCCGGCGTCGACACCAAGCCGCTCCGCAGCAAGCTCAAGGACATTTACGGCAAGAATTACCATGCCGACATTGATGGCCGCGACGAGGAGCACTTGATCGAGCTGGCGTCCAACCTGACCAGCGGCATCCCGATGGGCACCCCGGTGTTCGACGGCGCCAAGGAAGCGGACGTGACCGCCATGCTGACGCTTGCGGGCGTCGACACGTCGGGCCAGTCGACCCTGTTCGACGGCCGCACCGGCGAGGCGTTCGACCGCAAGGTCACGGTGGGCATCATCTACATGCTGAAGCTCCACCACCTCGTGGACGACAAGATCCACGCCCGCTCGATCGGCCCGTACAGCCTCGTCACCCAGCAGCCGCTGGGCGGCAAGGCGCAGTTCGGCGGCCAGCGGTTCGGCGAGATGGAGGTCTGGGCGCTCCAGGCCTACGGCGCCGCCTACACGCTGCAGGAAATGCTGACGGTGAAGTCGGACGACGTGATCGGCCGCACCAAAGTCTATGAGGCGATCGTCAAGGGCGACGACACGTTCGAGGCCGGCATTCCGGAGAGCTTCAACGTGCTCGTCAAGGAGATGCGTTCGCTCGGCCTTAACGTCGAGCTGAACTCGATCATCGACGAAAGCGACGACGCGCTGGCGGAGGCGGCGGAATAAGGGAGCGGGCGCCAACGCCCCTCCCCTCCACCGAACCTTCGCAACGAATTTTCCCTGAAAGGGACTGACACATGAACGAGATGACCACCTTCGCGAACCCGGTCGCCAAGCCGGAGACGTTCGACCAGATCAAGATCGGCATTGCCTCCCCGGAGCGCATCCGCAGCTGGTCGTTCGGCGAGATCAAGAAGCCCGAGACGATCAACTACCGCACGTTCAAGCCCGAGCGTGACGGCCTGTTCTGCGCGCGCATCTTCGGCCCGATCAAGGATTACGAGTGCCTGTGCGGCAAGTACAAGCGCATGAAGTACAAGGGCATTGTCTGCGAAAAGTGCGGCGTCGAGGTGACCGTCTCGAAGGTCCGCCGTGAGCGCATGGGCCATATCGAGTTGGCCGCGCCGGTCGCGCACATCTGGTTCCTGAAGTCGCTGCCGTCGCGCATCGGCCTGCTGCTCGACATGCAGCTGAAGCAGCTGGAGCGCGTGCTCTACTTCGAATCCTACATCGTCACCGAGCCGGGCCTGACCCCGCTCGAGAAGTTCCAGCTCCTTACCGAAGACGAGCTGCTCGACGCGCAGGACGAATATGGCGAGGACGCCTTCACCGCCGGCATCGGCGCCGAGGCGGTCAAGCAGATGCTGATGGACCTCGACCTCGAAGGCGAGAAGGCCGCTTTGCTCGAGGAGCTCGAGACCACCAAGTCCGAGCTGAAGCCGAAGAAGATCATCAAGCGGCTGAAGGTCGTCGAGTCCTTCCTGGAATCCGGCAACCGGCCGGAGTGGATGATCCTCGACGTCGTTCCGGTCATTCCGCCGGAGCTGCGCCCGCTCGTCCCGCTGGACGGCGGCCGCTTCGCGACCTCGGATCTCAACGATCTCTACCGTCGCGTCATCAACCGCAACAACCGCCTGAAGCGCCTCATGGAGTTGCGCGCGCCGGACATCATCGTCCGTAACGAAAAGCGCATGCTGCAGGAGGCGGTCGACGCCTTGTTCGACAACGGCCGTCGTGGCCGCACCATCACCGGCGCCAACAAGCGCCCGCTGAAATCGCTCAGCGACATGCTGAAGGGCAAGCAGGGCCGCTTCCGCCAGAACCTGCTCGGCAAGCGCGTCGACTATTCGGGCCGCTCGGTCATCGTGACCGGGCCGGAACTGAAGCTGCACCAGTGCGGCCTGCCGAAGAAGATGGCGCTCGAGCTGTTCAAGCCGTTCATCTACTCGCGCCTCGACGCCAAGGGTCTTTCCATGACCCTGAAGCAGGCGAAGAAGTGGGTCGAGAAGGAGCGCAAGGAAGTCTGGGACATCCTCGACGAGGTGATCCGCGAGCATCCGGTGCTGCTGAACCGCGCGCCGACGCTCCACCGCCTCGGCATCCAGGCGTTCGAGCCGGTGCTGATCGAGGGCAAGGCGATCCAGCTGCACCCGCTCGTCTGTGCCGCCTTCAACGCCGACTTCGACGGCGACCAGATGGCCGTGCACGTTCCCTTGAGCCTTGAGGCCCAGCTGGAAGCGCGCGTCCTGATGATGTCGACCAACAACATCCTGTCGCCCGCCAACGGCAAGCCGATCATCGTGCCCTCGCAGGACATGGTGCTCGGTCTCTATTATCTGTCGATGGAGCGTGAGGGCGAGCCGGGCGAAGGCTCGATCATCGCCAACATGGAGGAGGTCCACCAGGCCCTCTTCGCCGGCGCGGTGACCCTGCACAGCAAGATCACCAGCCGCGTCCCGCAGACGGACGAGGACGGCAAACCGTACATGAAGCGGGTCGAGACCACGCCGGGCCGCATGCTGCTCGGCGAGACCCTGCCCAAGTCGCACAAGGTGCCGTTCGAGACCGTCAACCGCCTCCTCACCAAGAAGGAAATCGCGGACGTCATCGACATCGTCTATCGCCATACCGGCCAGAAGGAGACGGTGCTGTTCGCCGACGCGATCATGGGCCTCGGCTTCCGTCACGCGTTCAAGGCAGGCATTTCGTTCGGCAAGGACGACATGATCATCCCGCACGAGAAGGTGCAGCTGGTCGAGGAGACCCGGGCGCTCGTGAAGGATTATGAGCAGCAATATCAGGACGGCCTGATCACCCAGCAGGAAAAGTACAACAAGGTGATCGACGCCTGGAGCCGCTGCGGCGACCAGGTCGCGAACGCCATGATGGACAAGATCAAGGCGCAGCCGAAGGACGAGAATGGCCGCATGGCGCAGATCAATTCGATCTACATGATGGCCCATTCGGGCGCCCGCGGCTCGCAGGCGCAGATGAAGCAGCTTGCCGGCATGCGCGGCCTCATGGCCAAGCCGTCGGGCGAGATCATCGAGACCCCGATCATCTCCAACTTCAAGGAAGGTCTCACCGTCCTTGAATATTTCAACTCGACCCACGGCGCCCGCAAGGGCCTGGCGGACACCGCGCTCAAGACGGCGAATTCGGGCTACCTGACCCGCCGTCTGGTCGATGTGTCGCAGGATTGCGTGGTCGTTGAGGAGGATTGCCAGACCGAGAACAGCCTCGACATGCGCGCCATCGTCCAGGGCGGCGCGATGATCGCCTCGCTCGGCGAGCGCATCCTTGGCCGCACCCCGGCCGAGGACGTGGTCGATGCCAAGACCGGCGACATCATCGTCAAGGAAGGCGAGCTGATCGATGAGGCCGCGGCCCTGAAGATCGACGAGATCGGCATCCAGTCGGTACACATCCGTTCGCCGCTGGTCTGCGAGAGCGAGCATGGCGTCTGCGGCCGTTGCTACGGGCGTGACCTCGCCCGCGGCACGCCGGTCAATATCGGCGAGGCGGTCGGCGTGATCGCCGCCCAGTCGATCGGCGAGCCGGGCACCCAGCTGACGATGCGGACCTTCCACATCGGCGGCGCCGCCCAGCTGAACGAGACCTCGAGCCTCGAGGCAGTGGCGGACGGCACGATCGAGCTTCGCGATCTGCCGACGATCATGGACCCGCGCGGTCGCCGCGTGGCCATGGCCCGCAACGGCGAGCTGGCGATCGTCGACATGGACGGCCGCGAGCGCTCCACGCATCGCATCCCCTATGGCGCGCACCTGCTGGCCGACCATGGCCACATCGTGTCGAAGGGCGACCGGATCGCCGAATGGGATCCGTTCATGATGCCGGTGATCACCGAGAAGGGCGGCGTCGTTAAGTTCCAGGACCTGATCGACAACAAGACCCTGGTCGAGCAGACCGACGAAGCGACGGGCATCGCCCAGCGCGTCGTCACCGAGTTCCGCGCCACCGCGCGCAGCAAGGAAGATCTGCGTCCGCGCATCACCCTGCTCGACTCGGATTCGGGTGAAGCGGCCCGCTACATGCTTTCCCCGGGGGCGATGCTCTCGGTCGAGGACGGCCAGACGGTTGAGGCCGGCGAGGTGCTCGCCCGCGTCACCCGCGAAGCCGCCAAGACCCGCGACATCACCGGCGGTCTGCCGCGCGTCGCCGAGCTCTTCGAGGCGCGCAAGCCGAAGGAAAATGCGATCATCGCCAAGGTCTCGGGCCGGATCCAGTTCGGCAAGGACTATAAGGCCAAGCGCAAGATCGCGATCGTCCCGGAAGAGGGTGGCGAGCCCGTCGAGTATCTGATCCCGAAGTCGAAGGTCATCGACGTGCAGGAAGGCGACTTCGTCAAGCGCGGCGACAACCTCATCGGCGGCTCCCCGGATCCGCACGACATTCTGGAAGTGCTCGGCGTCAAGGCGCTGGCCGAATATCTCGTCTCCGAGATCCAGGAGGTCTATCGACTGCAGGGCGTGAGGATCAACGACAAGCACATCGAGGTGATCGTCCGCCAGATGCTGCAGAAGGTCGAGATCATCGAGAGCGGTGACACGACACTCCTGGTCGGCGAGCAGGTGGACCGGCAGGAGATGAATGAGATCAACGCCAAGCTGAAGGAACAGGGTGGCAAGAAGAAGTTTGCGGAAGGCAAGCCGGTGCTGCTCGGCATCACCAAGGCCAGCCTGCAGACCCGCAGCTTCATCTCCGCCGCCTCCTTCCAGGAGACGACCCGCGTCCTCACCGAGGCTTCGGTGCAGGGCAAGATCGACGATCTGGAAGGCCTCAAGGAGAATGTGATCGTGGGCCGCCTGATCCCGGCGGGCACCGGCGCCGGCATGAAGCGCCTGCGCATTGCAGCTTCGTCGCGCGACGCGGCGCTGCGTGCGGCGCACCGCTCGATCCAGGAGGCGCTGATCGCCGCCAATTCGGCGGAGGAAGAGCATGCGGCTGAGCTGGCGCAGGGCCCGGAGGCGGCGACGCATTCCGATCCGCTCGAGGCGGTGGTCGCGAGCGGCCACGGCACCGACGCCGATGCCGGCGATTACCTCCAGGCCGAAGCCGCGGACGGCGACGAAGCCTGAGGCAAATCAGACGAAGCGCCCCGCCGGCTGCGGTCGGCGGGGCGTTTTTCGTTTAGAGAGGTTTCATGACCGCAAAGACCGTGAACCGGAAGACGGGCCTGCCGAACGCGCTGCGTGAGACCGCCAACGGCCAAGACGTCGCCACGCTGCCCGCGCGCAAGACGCGGGGCCGGGCTTTGCCATCTCTGCAAGACGCACTTATCGATCCGGACATGGATGTCTCGGACCTCCGCGTCGCCATTTTTAGCGGCAATTACAATTATGTCCGGGACGGTGCGAACCAGGCGCTGAACCGGCTCGCCGACTATCTGTTGCGCAAGGGCGCGGCGGTCCGCGTCTATTCGCCGACCACCGATACGCCCGCCTTCGAGCCCAAGGGCGATCTGGTCTCCCTTCCGGCTTTCCCGATCCCCGGGCGCGCGGAATATAAGGTCGGCACGATGATCCCGCCGCGCGTGAAGCGCGACATCGCCGAGTTCCGGCCGAACATCATCCACGTGTCGAGCCCCGATATCACCGGTCACCGCGCGGTGACCCTGGCGCACAAATGGGACCTGCCCGTGGTCGCGTCGGTGCACACGCGCTTCGAGACCTATCCGCGCTATTACGGCCTCGCCTTCCTGGAGCCGGGCGTGACCGCGATCCTGCGGCGTTTCTACCGGCGCTGCGACGCGATCTTCCCGCCGTCGGATTCCTTCGCCCAGATCCTGCGCGAGCAGCGCATGAACTATGACGTCGGCATCTGGACGCGCGGCATCGACCGGGAGATTTTCACGCCGGCGCGGCGCGATCTCGCCTGGCGGCGCTCGCTCGGTATTGCCGACGATATGCCGGTGATCGGCTTCACTGGCCGGCTGGTGATGGAAAAGGGCCTGGACGTCTTCTCGGAGACGATCGACCGACTGAAGCGGCGCGGCGTCCGGCACAAGGTGCTGGTGGTCGGCGAAGGCCCGGCGCGCGACTGGTTCGAGAAGCGACTCCCCGAGGCCTGCTTCGTCGGCTTCCAGTCCGGCGAGAATCTGGGCCGCGCCGTCGCTTCCATGGACATGCTGTTCAACCCGTCCGTCACGGAGGCCTTCGGCAATGTGACGCTGGAGGCGATGGCCGCCCGGCTTCCGGTCGTGGCCGCCCGCGCCAGCGGCAGCCAGAGCATCGTCCTGGACGGGCTGACCGGCGTCCTGGTCAGGCCCGGGGCCTGCGACGAGTTCGCGGACGCGCTCGCGCGCTATTGCACCGATCTCGAAGCGCGGACCGCCGCCGGCGAAGCGGGCCTGGAAGCCAGCGCGCGCTATGGCTGGGACGAGGTGAATCAGGTGATGGTCGAGGCCTATCTGCGCGTCATCCGCCAGCACAATGAAGGCGGCCGCCAACGGCAGAGCCCGGTTCCCTGATCTCCTCTCCATCGGGATGATGGAGAGGAAGCCAGAGCCAGGTTTTATTTCAACTGTTCGATTTTCTGCGCGGCCTCGTCGAGGACCGCGGCGATCTTGTGCATCGTGTCCTCGTCCATGTCGTCGCGGGTCACGCGGTGCCAGATCGAGGAGAGCAGATTGCCGACCGCGCGCTTGATGGGCGGGCCGCCCGCCTTGCGCTGGTCGCCGCCGACCGCCTCGAGCCGGCCGAGCAGATCCTCGATCTCCTCCTTCTTCTCGGCGAGATGCGCCTCGCCCTCGGCCGTGATCTGGAACGCCTTGCGCGAACCCTCGCCCTTCACCTCCTCGATCAGGGCCATATCCTGGAGCATGGTGAGGGTCGGGTAGACGACGCCCGGGCTGGGCGCATAGGCGCCCTGGGTCAGCTCCTCGATCGCGCGGATCAGATCGTAACCGTGGCGCGGCTGATCGGCGATCAGCTTGAGCAGGACAAGCCTGAGCTCGCCAGCGTCGAACATGCGCCGGCGGCCGCCTCGGCCTCTACCGCCACCTCCGCCGCCCCATTCGTCACCGCCCCAGCCGCCGAAGCCGCCACCGAAGCCGCCGCGGCCCCAGCCGCGCCCGATACCCATGGCGATGATCGCCTCGGGGAATTTGCCGCCGCGAGGACCGCAGCCATGCATTTTGAATCGTCCCATCTGGACAAAAACTCCTATCTAAGATGGATTGAGATATATCTTTTGAATCATCAGAGTCAAGATATATCTTTTATGCATCTCAGAAATGGAGTTAGCGGGCCGGGGCGTCCCGGACGGTGCGGTTGAGGAAGGCCTCGATCGTCCGCCAGAGATGAAGCTGTCGCGCCTCGCCGCTGACGCCGTGGGTGGCGCCGGGATAGACCATCATCTCGAACGGGAAGCTGCGCGCCTGCAATGCGCCCATCAGCACCGTGCTGTTTTCGAACACGACATTGTCGTCGGCCATGCCGTGAAGGAGCAGCAGCCGGTCGGCGATCGTGCCGGAATGCGGCGCCGCGTCCGCTGCCTGATAGGGCGCTGGGTCGGTTGCGGGATTGCCGAGATAGCGCTCGGTATAATGGGTGTCGTACAATTCCCAGCGCGTCACCGGCGCGCCCGCGACACCGGCGCGGAACGTCCCCGGCGCAGCCTCGAGTAGGCGCAGCGTCATATAGCCGCCATAGGACCAGCCGTTGACCGCGATCCGGCCGCCATCGACATAGGTCTGCCCACGCAACCAGGCGACGCCGGCCAGCTGGTCCTGCACCTCGACCGTCCCCATCGCTCGATAGATCGCATTCTCGAACGCGCTGCCGCGGTCGGGTGAGCCGCGATTGTCGAGGCTGAAGACGATCCAGCCATGCTGGACCAGATATTCGTGCAGCGGATTGACCCAGGACCGGGTCGCCTGCCGACCGGTGCCGGGGCCGCCATAGACGTTGATGAAGACCGGATAGCGCCGGCCCGGCTCACGTGGGGGCGAGAGCATCCGGTAATAGAGCGGGGTGCCGTCGGCGGCGCGGATCGTGCCGAAGGTCGGCAGGATGTGGGCGGCGACGAAGGGCGCATAGGGATGCGCGCCGGCGAGCCGGTTCTCCTCGATCCAGGAAAGGCGCTGGCCCTCAGTGTCGGCGAGATAGACCTGGGACGGCTGGCCCGGATTCGAGCGCGTGACGAGCGCCCGGGTGCCGCGATCATCCATGCTGGCGCTGTTCCACCAGCCGGCCTCGGTCAGCCGGCGCGGTGTCCCCGGCCGGTTCAGCGCGATGACGTAGAGATGCTGCTCCAGCGGCGTGTCGCGATTGCCGACGAAGTAGACGAGGCCCCTCGTCTGATCGACGCCGGCGATCGAGCGCACCTCCCAGTCGCCGCTGGTCAGCTGCGTCCAGCGGCCGCTGCGGAAGCGGTAGATGTGCGAATGGCCCGTGCGCTCGGAGGTCCAGAGCAGGCTGCCGTCATGGAGCGGGCGCAGATTGTCGTTGAGGTTGAGCCAGGTCCGCGAGGTCTCGGTGAACAAGACGATCGATTGGCCGGTCGCAGGGTCGACGCGCAGCATGTCGAGGCGCTTCTGGTCGCGGCTCTCGCGCTGGACCAGCAGGGCGCTGCCGTCCGCGGTCCAGTTCACCCGGGCAAGATAGATGTCGCTGTCCGGCCCGAGATCGACCCTGACCCGGCCGGAGCCGTCCGCGGCCATCACATAGAGCTCGACGAGCGCGTTGGGCGTGCCGGCGGCCGGGTAGCGCTGGGAATAGACCCGGGTGCCGTCCGTGCCGATCGCGGTGCGGGTGACGGTGTGCACGCGGGCCTCATCGACCCGCGCGACGGCGAGGTAACGGTCGCCGGGCGACCACCAATGGCCGGTGCGCCGCTTCATTTCCTCCTGCGCGACGAATTCCGCGGAGCCCCAGCCCACCGTGCCGGCACCGTCATCGGTGAGCCGGCGCTCGGCCCCAGTCGCGGTCTCGATGACATAAAGATTCTGGTCGCGGACGAAGGAGAGATAGCGCCCAGTCTGCGAAATCTGCGCATCCAGCTCGGTCGCCGGCGTGTTCGTCAGCCGCCGGACATTGCCGTCGAGACCGGCGATATACAGGTCGCCGTCCAGCGGCACGAGGATCGACTGTCCGTCGGGCGCCCAGGCATAATTGACGATGCCGCGGACGCCGGAAAGCCGGGCCCGCTCGCGGCGCATCATCTCTTCCTCGGAGATTTGCGCGCCAGTGCCGACGCGGGCGCTGTCCACCAGCATCCGCGCCTCGCCGGTGGTCGTGTCCACCGCCCACAGATCATAGCGGTCGCGGTCGTCCGCCCGGTTGCGGAGCATGGTGGCGAGGCGCCCGTCCGGCGAGAGCTGCAGCGCCCGCGGCGTCGGCCCGGAGAGCGACGGGCTGGCGAAGAGCCGCTCGAGCGTGAGCTGCTGCTGGGCCTGGGCTGGAGCGGCGACGGCGGTGAGGGCGAAGGCGGCGAGCGAGAGAATGAGGCGCATGCCCTTCCCTATCCGCTTCGCCCGGGCAAAGAAAAGGGCGGGGAAAACACGATGTTCTCCCCGCCCCTTCTCTTAGCTTGCGAAGGCTCAGCCCTCGGCGCTCTCCGTCTCGGCGGCAGCCGCCTCGAGGTGACGCGTGTCGCGGCGCTCGGCAATACGGGCCGACTTGCCGGTGCGGCCGCGCAGATAATAGAGCTTCGCGCGGCGGACGGCGCCGCGGCGCACGACTTCGATGGAATCGACGTTCGGCGAATAAAGCGGGAAGACGCGCTCGACGCCCTCGCCGAAGCTGATCTTGCGGACCGTGAAGCAGCTGCCCATGCCGCGATTGGAGCGGGCGATGCAGACGCCTTCGAAATTCTGGATGCGGGTGCGCTCGCCTTCGACGACCTTGACGCCGACGCGGAGCGTATCGCCCGGGCGGAATTCGGGAATGGTCTTGCCGGAGGCGGCAATGGCCTCGGCCTCGAGCGTCTGGATGAGGTTCATCTCATTCGTCCTTGTTCTTCTCAACGTGCGCGCCAGAGGGCGGTGGCCTTCGCGCGTCCCCATGACGCTCGATCAGGTCCGGCCGCCTTAGCCGTGTTTCTGCCTCCGCCTGTTGTTTCCGCCAGGCGGCGATCCTCGCATGATCCCCCGATCGCAACACTTCGGGGATCCTGCGCCCTTCCCATTCAACAGGCCGGGTATAATGAGGGTATTCGAGAAGGCCGCTTTCAAAGCTTTCCTCCTCACCGCTCGAAGGCGCGCCCATTACCCCGGGAAGCAGCCGGATGCAAGCGTCCAGCAGAGTGAGCGCGGCCGGTTCGCCTCCTGAAAGGACATAGTCGCCAACCGACACGGGAATGAGCGGCCGCGCCTCGAACAGGCGCTCGTCCATCCCCTCGAAACGGCCGCAGAGAATGGTGACGCCGGGGCCATTGCTAAGCTCACGGACGAAGGCCTGGTCGAGCGGCTTTCCGCGCGGGCTCATCACCAGCTTCGGGCGATCGTCCGGTACGCTGTCCAGCGCCGCCGCGAGGATGTCGGCGCGCATCACCATGCCCGCGCCGCCGCCGGCCGGCGTGTCGTCCACGGACTTATGCTTGTCGGTCGCGAAATCGCGGATCTGCACCGTCTCCAGCGACCAGGTGCCCTCCGCCAGCGCCCGGCCGGCGAGGCTCACCCCGAGCGGCCCGGGAAACATCTCCGGGTAAAGGGTGAGGATGGTGGTGGCCCAGGTCATGCCTGGGGGTCTTCGTCACCAGGCCGGGTGAAAGCAAGGATGGGGACGACGACGCACATCGCCAGGAGGACAAGGATGGGCATCGACATAGCAACACCGAAGGCCAGGTAGGAGCGATCGCTCTCGCCACCGACATAGTGTCCGGCGATCAGGAACAGCAGGAAGGCCACCAACACTTCGCTGAAGAATGCGATGATACTCGTCGCAGCGACCGACCCGCCCCTGCGGCGCAAGGCGAAGGCAGGCATGAACCCGACGGCAAAGATGACGAGCAGCGCCAGCGCCTCGAATGTCCAGAACATCGTCTTGCCCTAGGGAACCGCAGGCACAACGCGCATGCGCAGCGCCTGAATAGTCGGCGGGTCGGTCGGGGCGAGCAGGAGCTGGCCCTGCAGGTGGCCGCGTGCGCAGGCCCAGTCGAAGGTGCCGGTCAGCGCTCCGGTCGGCGTGATCGGGCCCGGCTCACAGTCGCCCGCCTCCCCTTTCAGCCGGGCGAACTCTCGCTCCCAATTCTCCACGCTGCGGTCCATCAGGAAGTTCATCGCCAGATGGCCCCGACCGGGCGTCAGATTGCCCGCGGCCCACATCGCCTGCGCGGCCCGGTAATTGGCGGCGAGCGCGGCGCTGACCGGGAGCGAGCGCGGGGTCAGCAGGCCCTGCTGCTGCAGCGCCACCGCCGCCTGCCAGACGGCGGGCGACGGGCCGGCATAGGTGCGGTTCGCGAAGGCGAAGACCGCCACGCCGTAATCGGGCAGGAGCAGCAAATAGGAGCCGTAGCCTGGATAGCCGCCGCCATGGCCAAGGGTCAGACCGAGATCGCAATCCTGCGCGACGCGGAAGCCCATCCCGTAGGCCTGGGCCTGCGGGCAGGAATCAGGCTGGCCCGGCCGGCGGGCGACCGAGACGAAGTTGAGCCCCTGCCCGAGCTCGCGGACGCTGGAGCGGCGCACCGGCCCGGTCTCCGGCCCGTCGCGCGGCGGCCAGGCGGAGAGCAGGAAGGCGGCCCAGCGGGCATAATCCCGCGCGCTGGTCTGGACGCCGCCCATCGCCCCGAAGGCGCCATGGACCATGTCCGGCTCGCGGGAATAAGCGTCATTCTCCCAGCGCCAGCCGGTCGCGCGGCGGCTCTGATCCGCAGCCGAGATGTCGTACCCCGTGGAGCTCATGCCGAGCGGGCGCATGATCTCCTGCTCGATATAGTCCTTGTACGGCCGCCCCGAGACGTTGGTGACGATCCGGCCGAGCAGGGCATAGCCGAAATTCGAATATTCGAACTGGCTGTCCGGGGCGCGCGTGAAGGGCACGCCGTGGCGGAGCATCGCGGTGAATTCCGCGTCGGGGAGTGGCGTCTGCCGGTCGCCCCAGGGATCGTCGGTGACGAAGCCGCCGACATGGCTGAGCAGGTCGCGGACGCGGATACGGGGGCTGTCGGAGGTCGGATAATGCCAGTTCCGCAGCTCCGGCACATACTCCTCCGCCAGCGCGTCCAGCCGCAGCCGGCCCGCGTCGCGCAGCCGCAGGATCGCCAGCGCCGTGAAGGCCTTGGACATGGAGGCGATGCGGAACAGGCTGTCTGGCGTGACGGAGCGGGCCGTGTCCTGCGGCGTCAGGCTGCCCATGCCCCGGACATAGACGAGCCGCCCATCGGCGACGATGCCCCAGACCAGGCCCGGCACATGCTGCTCTGTCATGTAGCGCTGGAAATAGGCATCGAGCGTGGGCCCGACCGTCTCGATCCGTGCGGCGACCGAGGTCGGGGCCGCAGGAGGCTGAGCCCAAAGCTGGGCAGGCAAGCCGGCGAGCAGCACGGCGGCAATCCAGTTTCGCATCGATCAGCTCCCCTTTTCCGGCGGAACCGTAGGCGCTCCAGCCGGACGGAACAATCGCGGAGCCACCGCGCTGGACCCGTAATGACCGAACCTGATCTCGATTGCCTGATCATCGGCGGCGGCCCCGCCGGGCTGACCGCGGCCATCTATCTGGCGCGCTTCCATCTGAAGCTGCGCGTCGTCGATGCGGGGAAGAGCCGGGCGTCGCTCATCCCCTGCACCAACAATCACGCCGGCTTTCCGGACGGGATTTCCGGCGCCGAGCTGATCGAGCGGATGAAGGCGCAGGCGCAGCGTTTCGGCGCGGCGATCGAGACGGCCCGGGTGACGCGGCTGGACCGGATCGAGGGCGGCTTCGAGGCGGAATATGGCGCCGGGCCGGTCACGGCACGGACCGTCCTGCTCGCCACCGGCGTCGCCAATCGCCGCCCGCCCATGGACGAGGAACTGCACGACGAGGCCCTGGCCCGCGGCCTGATCCGCTATTGCCCGATTTGCGACGCTTATGAAGTGACCGACAAGAAAGTGGGTGTGATCGGCTCCGGGAGCCATGGCGTCGCCGAGGCTGCCTTCCTGCGCTCCTATACGGCCGACATTACGCTGATCGCACCCCACAGCGCGCATAAGCTCGCCAAAGAGGACCGCGAGCGGCTGGCGGCGCTCGGCGTGCGCGCGGTGGATGGCCCCTGCCACGCGGTCGCCGCGCTGGATCAGGCGATCGTGGTCGAGACGCCGCACGGCCATCACACGTTCGACAGCATCTATCCCGCGCTTGGCTCCGACATTCACAACGAACTGGCGGCACAGATCGGCGTAGCGCTGAATAAGGGCAGCGGCTGCGTTCTGGTCGACGCGCACCAGCGGACCAGCGTGCCCGGCGCCTATGCGGCGGGCGACGTGGTGATCGGCCTCGACCAGATCAGCCACGCCATGGGCGAGGGCGGCGTCGCGGCGACGACGATCCGGAACGATCTGGCGGGACCGGAGGGTCTGCGGCGCTAGTCGCCGCTTTTCCCGGCGCGAGAGCGGCGCGAGCGCGGTGCCGGCAAAGTGAAGCCAACCACCGCGCCCCCGCCCTCACGGTCCTCCGTCCAGATCCGCCCGCCATGCGATTCGATGATCGTCCGGGAAATGGACAGACCGAGGCCGAGGCCGGATTCGCGCGTGGTGGCGAAGGGCGAGAAGCGCTCCTCGGCCGGGCGGCTGAAGCCGGTGCCATTGTCGGCGACGGTGACCGCGACGAAATCCCCCTCCCGCGCGCTGCTGATCAAGATCTCGGCGTCCGCGCGGCCCCCGGTCGCCTCGCAGGCATTGCCGATCAGGTTGATCAGCACCTGCTGCAGCTGGATGCGGTCGGCGCGGACATTGCGGGCCCCGGCGCCGAACTTCGTGCGAATGGCCGGCTTCGCGGCGCCACCCGCAATGGCGACCAGCGCCAGCGCGTCCTCGACGACCTTGGCCAGCGGCACGGTGGCCACGGTGCGCGGCTGGTTCGCCACCATCTCGCGCACCCGGCGCAGGATGTCGGCGGCGAGATGGACCTGCTGGCCAGCCGCCTCCATGCCTTCGCGGGCGGCGTCGATCGCCCCCGCATCCTTCTTCGCGAGCCGGCGCCGGCTGCCGTTCAGATAGTTGGAGGCGGCGGTGAGCGGCTGGTTCAGCTCATGCGCCAGGGTCGCCGCCATCGCGTTCATCGCCTCCAGGCGCGAGAGGTGCGCGACCTGGATCTGGAGTCGATCCAGCAATTTGCGGGCGCTGATATCCTCGTCCGTGCCGTGCAACCGCACGACTTCCCCCGACGCATCGAAACTCGGCATGACGACGCCGAGATGCCAGGCATGGGCGCCGCTCGGCAGATGGACCTCATATTCCACCTCCTGCGCCTCGCCGGTGCGGATCGCACCGGAGTGGGCGCGGTCGATCGCCGCCCTGCCCTCCTCGGTGAGATAGGCCCTGAATTCCGCGAAGCTGGGACTGCCCTGCTCCGGCGTCCGCTCGAACTGCGCGCATTGCTGCGGCGACCAATAGACCTCGCCGGTCCTGAGATCATATTCCCAGTCACCGATCCGCCCGATCCTTTGCGCCTCGCTCAGCCGCTCATTGGCCCTCGCCAAAGCCGCCTCGCGCCGCTCGCGCCGGTTGAGCGCGATGCTGAGCACCGCCGCGAAGGCGATCAGCATCAGCGTGACCAAAGCCGCGCCGGCGTAGAAGATGTTGGCGCGGTGGCGCGGCAAAGCGAGAATGTCGGCCTCGGGCACGCCATAGGTCACGAACAAAGGGAAATCGTGCAGCCGCCTGTGGCTGAAATAGCGGACCTGGCCGTCGGCGATGCTCGGGTTGAGGAAGGTGCCGTTGGGATCGCGCGCCTGATTCTCCATCACCCTGGTGCCACCGACATTCCCGCCCGACCGGGACACGCCATTGTGCAGGCTGGCGCGGACGATGCCGTCCAGGCCGATCACCGACATCATATCCCCGGGGCGGACGCTCGCCTCGCGGTAGAAAGCGGTGAACTGCTCCGGCAGGAAGTTGATCGCGATCACGCCGGCGAAGCTGCCGTCGGGGTTGTTCAGCCGCCGGCTCAGCCAGATGATCGGGCGGTGCGCGACGTGCGACTGGAAGGGCTGGCTGATATAGAGCCGGCCGCTGTCCTGCGCGACATGGACCCGGAAGGCCGGATGGGCGGCGACGTTGACGGGCGCCGGCGGCCCCGGGATCGACGAGGCCACCAGATCGCCATGGGCGTCGGCGATACTGATCGCGAGGAACGCGCCGTTGCGCGCGACATTGCCGCTGATCAGCGCCGGATGGCCCGGACGCCCGACGAATTCACCGCCGACATTGCCGCGGGCGAAACGGACGCCGACATAGCGGGTGACGAGATCGGCGGCCTCGAGCGTGCGCCGGACATATTGCTCGAAGGCGATGGTGCGATTCACGTTCTGGCGGATCGCATCGTCAAGCGCCTGGCCATGCTCGAAGCGGATCTGGCCGATCACGAACCACCAGGTGCCGATGATGAGCAGCAGACAGAAGCCCCAGATCAGGGCCTTCGACCGGCGCGCCCGGCCCGGCCTCAGGGCGGCGGCTTCGGGCGGAGCGATTGCGGAGACCATCGCCGCCGCTTATGGCGGGCGCCGGACAAAGTGCAATCGCCGAACGCAACGGGAGTCTAATGACCGCGCGCGCAGCAGAAACGAAGATGAGCGGCTTCGGCAATCATTTCGCGACGGAGGCGGTGCCGGGCGCGCTCCCGCAAGGCCGCAATTCGCCGCAGCGCCCCGCCTTCGGCCTCTATGCCGAGCAATTGTCGGGCACGGCCTTCACCGCCCCGCGCCACGAGAACCGGCGCTCCTGGCTCTACCGGATACGGCCGAGCGCCGCCCATCCGCCTTACACAGGCTACGAGGGCGCCCCCTTGTTCACACCGGGAACGAGCGGTACGCCGCTGCCGCCCAACCGGCTGCGCTGGGACCCGCTCGCCATGCCTGCCGCCGGCACCGACTTCGTCGATGGCCTCGTCACCATGATGGGGAACCGCGACCCGGCCGACCTCGAGGGGGTCGCGGTGCACGTCTATCGCGCCACTGCCGACATGACCGACCGCTATTTCTTCGACGCGGACGGGGAGTTGCTGCTGATCCCGGAGCAAGGCCGGCTGGACCTGCGCACGGAAATGGGGCGGATCGAGGTCGAGCCCGGCGAAATCGCCCTGATTCCCCGCGGCGTGCGTTTCCGCGTGCTGCTGCCGGACAGCCAGGCGCGCGGGTATGTCGCGGAAAATCACGGCAGCCTGTTCCGCCTGCCCGAACTTGGCCCCATCGGCTCGAATGGCCTCGCCAATCCGCGCGATTTCCTGACGCCGGTCGCCGCCTTTGAGGATCGGGAAGGCAGCTTCCAGCTGATCCAGAAACATCTCGGCTCGCTCTGGGTGACGACGCTGAGCCACAGCCCGCTCGATGTCGTCGCCTGGCACGGCAATCTCGCGCCGTTGAAGTACGATCTCCGCCTGTTCAACACGATGGGCACGGTGAGTTACGACCATCCCGATCCGAGCATCTTCACCGTGCTGACTTCTCCCAGCGACGTGCCCGGTCGCGCCAATGCCGATTTCGTGATCTTCCCGCCACGCTGGATGGTCGCCGAGGACACGTTCCGCCCGCCCTGGTTCCACCGCAACGTGATGAGCGAGTGCATGGGCCTGATCACCGGCGCCTATGACGCCAAGGCCGACGGCTTCGCGCCGGGAGGGATGAGCCTCCACAATCTCATGGCCGGCCACGGCCCCGACGCGGCGAGCTGGCAAGGCGCGAGCGAGGCGGAGCTGAAGCCGCACAAGATCGACGGCACCATGGCCTTCATGGTCGAGACCTGCTGGCCCTACCGCCCGACGCCGTTCGCAATGGACCATGCCCAGCCTGACTATGACGGGGCCTGGGATGGCTTTCCGAAGGCAAAGCTGCCCTAGTCAGCCCGTCTTGCGATTGTGGTCGTAATCGCCCTTGGCGAGGAAAGCCTTCACGCCGCGGGCTGCCTGGCGGATGCGGTGCTCGTTCTCGACCAGAGCGATGCGGACATAGCCCTCGCCCTCCTCGCCGAAGCCGACCCCCGGCGCGACCGCGACTCCGGCCTCTGATAGCAGCCGCTTGGAGAATTCCATCGCCCCCATCGCCCGGTAGTCCTCGGGGATCGGCGCCCAGGCGAACATGCTGGCTTCCGGCGGCGGGATGTCCCAGCCGGCGCGGCCGAAGCTCTCCACCAGGCAGTCGCGGCGCGATTTGTAGAGCGCCCGATTGAAGTCGATAATGTCCTGCGGCCCGTTCAGCGCCGCGGTCGCCGCCGCCTGGATCGGCGTGAAGGCGCCGTAATCGAGGTATGATTTCACCCGGCCGAGCGCGCCGATGAGATCAGGGTTGCCGACCGCGAAGCCCATCCGCCAACCGGCCATGGAATAGGTCTTCGACATGGAGGTGAACTCGACCGCCACCTCCTTCGCGCCCGGCACCTGCAGGATGGACGGCGTGGCCACGTCGCCGAAATAGATTTCGGCATAAGCGAGGTCGGAGATCACCCAGAGGTCATGCTCGCGCGCGAAGGCGACCACCTGCTCGTAAAAGCCGAGATCGGCGGTGTAGGCGGTCGGATTGGACGGATAGCCGATCACCAGCACCTTGGGCTGCGGCACGGTGAAGCGCACCGCCCGATCCAGCGCCGCGAAGAATTCAGGCCCCGGCGCGGCGGGGATGGAGCGGATCGCGGCGCCGGCGATGATGAAGCCGAAGGTGTGGATCGGATAAGACGGATTGGGCGCGAGCACGACATCGCCCGGCGCGGTGATCGCCTGGGCGAGATTGGCGAGCCCTTCCTTGGAGCCCAGAGTGACGATCACTTCGCTGTCCGGGTCGAGCGACACCCCGAAGCGCCGCTCATAATAGGCGGCCTGGGCGCGGCGCAGGCCGACAATCCCCTTCGACGCAGAGTAACGATGCGCACGCGGGTTGCGGGCGACCTCGGCCAGCTTCTCGATCACATGCTCGGGCGGCGCGCCGTCCGGATTGCCCATGCCGAGATCGATAATGTCCTCGCCCCGCGCCCGCGCTGCGGCCTTCATCGCGTTCACTTCGGCGAAGACGTAGGGCGGCAGCCGGCGGATGCGGTAGAAATCTGTGTTGGTCATGCCTTTGCCTCTGCCACGCCGAGCGTGGCGCGCAAGGGCGTTCATGGCCCAAACGATAGAAAAAGCTGTCAGGCGGCAAGCAGTACCAGGGTTGCAGGTCTGTCAGCCTCTCCGTCATTGGCGGCCTTGCGGTTCGCGCGGCTCCGGCGCGGCGTGCGGGCGCGCGGCCGTGGCCGCCGCGCCAGCAGCGAACGCACGCGGTGGCCCGCGCGTCCAAGCTGCGCCTGCGTGGCCAGCAAGGTCGCGGCGACCAGTGCGTCGACCAGCACCGATAGGTCGAAGGTGGCGAGCCAGGCCAAAGTCTCAGGCATCGCCATGCTCATGATCTGCATGGCCTCCTTGCCGATGACGGCAATCCCCGCCGTAATCAGCAGGCCGATCAGAACCAGGGACATGATCCGGCCCCGCGTCAGTCCCGCCAGCTTCTGCGCAGGCCAATCGACCAGCGGGCGGCGCAGCGCCTTGCCGAGCAGGCTGTCTGGCCCGGTGCGGATCACGAGCAAGGCGGTGAGCAGCAGGATCGCGAGCATGGACTTCCCCCCAAAGGTCCCGGCAAGATGGGACGGCCGGTGCGCTTGCGCAACATCGGGCTAGGCTGGCTGGCGTCAGCCCTGCAATTCGTGCCGCCGCATCGCATGCCTTAGCTGGTCATAGGTCAGGCTGAGCGCCGCCGCCGCCGCGCGCTGGTTCCAGCGGCAGCGTTCGAGCGCGGCGGTGAGGATCGCCTTTTCATAATCGGCGATGGCGATGCGGAAATCGGCGCAGTCGGCGGGGTTGTAGGCGGTCGGCACGGCGGAGAAGGGCATCGCGCCTTCTGCAGTTGCCGCGGCGGGCGCTGGCTCGTGCAGGACGCCCTGCCCCGGCAGCGGCCGCCATGGGCTTTCGAACGGGTCGAACTGGATGTCCTCGATCGGCCCCTCCTGCCCGTGCCAGCGATAGACGGCGCGCTCCACGACATTGCGCAATTCGCGGACATTGCCGGGCCAGTCATAGGCCTGGAGCCGTGCCATCGCCTCCTTGCTGAAGCCCTGCCAGCCGTCCATCTCCAGATCGAGCGCCATCTTGCGGCCGAACCACTCGGCGAGCACCGAGATGTCGCTCTGCCGGTGACGGAGCGGCGGCAAAGTCACCACCTCGAAGCTCAGCCGGTCGAGCAGATCAGCGCGGAAGCGGCCCTGCTCGACAAGGCGCGGCAGATGCTCGTTGGTTGCGGCGACGATGCGGACATCGACAGTGAGCGGCTTGCTCGAACCGATCCGCGTCACCTCGCCATATTCGATGGCGCGCAGCAGCCGGTCCTGCGCGGGGCTGGAGAGCGTTGCGAGTTCGTCGAGGAAGAGCGTGCCGCCGTTCGCTTCCTCGAAGCGGCCAGACCGCGCCTTGGTCGCACCGGTAAAGGCGCCCGCCTCATGGCCGAAGAGCTCCGCCTCGATCAGGGTCTCGGGCAGGGCCGCGCAATTCATCACGATCAGCGGCCCGTCCCAGCGCGAGGAGAGATGGTGCAGGCGCTCGGCGATGAGCTCCTTGCCGGTACCGCGCTCGCCGATGACGAGCACGGGACGGTCGAGCGGTGCCGCGCGGCTGGCCCGCTCCACCGCGTCCAGAAAGGAGGTGGATTGGCCGACGAGATGGGTGTTGCGCTCCATTCCTATCACTTGGCGCAATTTCCCACGTCTTGGCAAGATGCAAGATGTGTATTGCCCAAATAACGCGCCCAAAACTCAAGGATTTCCGCCATTTCTCGGCAGTGGCACGGCCCATGCTTAATGTAGGTCATCACCGGCATTCTGCCAGGTGCGGGAGACCGACCATGTTCAACACCGATCGTTTCGCGCAGGTCGCCACCGCCCTGGCCGGCGCCATTGTCCTGTCCACTTTGTCCGTCGGCGCCGCCGTCGGCCCGGCCCATGCGACCGGCTCCGGCCAGTCCTGGATTTCCTCCGTGTCGATCGGAACCGCGAGCACGGGGGACCGTGCGGGTGCGTAAGCTGAAGCCGGTCAGGATCAAGGTGAAGGCGGGAGAGCTGATGCGCATCTCCGCTCCCCGCGCTAAACCCGATCCCAGGCCGGCTCGGCGTTATGATTCTAGCAAGGAGCTCTTTCCCATGGGCATTTTTTCGCGGACGCGCGATATCGTTGCCGCCAACATTACCGACCTGCTCGACAAGGCCGAAGACCCCGCGAAGATGATCCGCATGATCATCCTCGAGATGGAGGAGACTTTGGTCGAGGTTCGCGCCAGCGCGGAGAATTGGGTCGAGAAGGCCGAACTCGCCTTGTCGAAGGACCGCGAGGACCTCGCCAAGGCCGCGCTTTACGAGCGGCAGAAGGCCGCCGACATGGCCGGGCAGCTGCAGGGCGAGATCGAGGTGCTGGACGAGGCGCTGCGCGCCTCCGAGGCCGACATCGCCAAGCTGCAGAACCGGCTGCGCGAGGCCCGCACCCGCCAGAATGCGGTGATGACCCGCATGGAAAGCGCGCATAACCGCTCGCGCCTCCGGGAACTCTATTCCGGCCCGAAGATGGACGAGGCGATGGCACGGTTCGATACGCTCGAGCGCCACGCCGATCTCGCCGAGGGCCATGCTGACGCGCTCGGCCTTGGCGCGCCACCCAAGTCGCTCGACGAGGAAATCGCCGAGCTGCGCAATGCCGACAAGGTCGATGCCGAGCTTGAAGCGCTGAAGGCCAGCCTCGCCAGACGCTCCAACGGCGGCGAGGCCTCCAAGGGGAACAACTAAGCCATGAACGTGGAAATCATCATTCCGATCTTCGCGATCGTCTCGCTCTTCATCCTCCTGCCGTGGCTGGTCTTCCACTATGTCACCAAGTGGAAGGCGCAGGCGACGCTCACCACCGAGGACGAGAATCTGCTCGACGAGCTGCACGAGCTTGCCCGCCGGCTCGACGACCGGATGCAGACGATCGAACGCATCATCGACGCCGAGAATCCCGGTTGGCGCCATCTGGGCCAGGACCCGGTGGAGGACCTGCTCGAAGACCGCACCGACCGGCTCTACGAAGTGGCCGAGCGGACCAATCGCCCGGCCCGCACCCGGAGGAAATCATGAACAGCCCCCGCACCAAATTCTACAAGGACAGGCAGAACGCCAAATGGTCGGGCGTCTGCGCGGGGATCGCCGATTACACGGGGATCGACGTGACCATCATCCGCCTGGCCTTCGTGCTCGGCACGGTGTTCACCGGCGGCTCGGTTTTGCTCGCCTACTGGATCATCGCCTGGATGACCCCGGACAAGCCGGGCAGGCTCTACGAGAAGAGCCGCGAGGACAAGCAGTTCTGGCAGAAGGTGCGGTCCAATCCGCGCCGCGTTGCCCGCGATGTTCGGTCCCAGTTCCGGCAGCTCGACCGGCGCCTGGCCGACGTCGAAGCCTATGTGACCAGCTCCAACCACCGGCTGGCCAACGAGATCGAACGGCTGCGCTGAGCGGCGGGACAAGGGGAGGCAAAGTCGATGCCAGGTGACGAAATGGCCGTGTTCATCTTCGCGATGACGGCGCTGATCGCTGTCTCGGTGATTATCCTCGCGCTCATCCGGGCGCGGGCGCAGGGCAAGTCCGGCGCCGGCGCGATCGAGGCGAAGCGCGAAGTGGAGCAGCTGACGCAGGAAAATTCGGGATTGAAGGGCCAGGTGAGCCGGCTGGAAGAGCGGATTGCGGTGCTGGAGCGGATCGCCACGGATCCCGCGGAACGCACCGCCCGCGAGATCGAGCAGCTGCGGCACGCTTGAACGGAAGGACAGGGACATGCAGGGCGGACAACTTTTCGTCGTCGCGATTATCGCCATCTCCACCTTCGGCTGGCTCGCCTCGAGCTGGATCCGGGCACGGCACGGCTATCCGCTTGAGGACGAGTGGAGCGGCAAGAGCCACAAGGGCAGCCCGGACGCGGAGCGCCGGATCGAGCTGCTGACCAACGAGAATGACGGCCTCAAGGGCCAGGTCAGCCGGCTCGAGGAGCGGATCGCGGTGCTGGAGCGGATCGCCACCGATCCGGCGACGCGCACCGCGCACGAGATCGAGCAATTGCGGAACAGCTGAGCGAGGGAAAGCACATATAATGACGGACAAGGCGCAACTGATCGGCACGATCCTGCCCTGGGTGGCGGTCTTCGTCGTCGCCGGCGTGACCGGCTGGGTGATCACCACCTGGATGCGGATCAAGAACGGCTACCCGCTGGACGGGGCCTGGGGCCAGGCGGTCTATCCGAAGAAGAATGAGGAAGTGGTCGAGCGGCTGAAACTGGTCGCCCAGGAGAATGCGCAGCTCCGCGCCGAGCTTGGCTCGGTCAAGGACCGGCTGGCCAATGTGGAGCGGATCGTGACCGACGACAGCCATCGGCTGACGCAGGAGATCGAAGCGCTCCGGCTGCCGAGGAACTGACATGGGCGATCTCGGTGTCCTCATCCCCATTCTCGGCATCCTCTGCGGCATGCTCGCCATCGTCGGCCGGGTCTGGATCCACCCATGGCTGAAATTCAAGCAGCGCCAGCTGGAGCTGCAGAGCGAGCTGACGGCGGAGAAGTCCGCGCAATATGCGGCGCATACGGAACGGCTGGAGCAGCGGGTGCGCGTGCTCGAGCGGATCGTCACCGACAAGGGCATCGAATTGTCCGACCAGATCGAACGCCTGCGCGACGACCGGCCGAATTGAGCATCATTCCCGAGGGGAGATACCAGTGTTGAGCAACGGACAAATGACCGCGATCATCATCGTCTCGATCGTGATGTTCGCCAGCGTGATCAGCCGCGTTTTCGGCGGGCGGCGCTATGGCCGGCGGTTCCGCCAGGAGGTCGCCTCAATGGCGCCGGAGCGCGACGATGGCGAGACCCGCCGGCTCCGCGAAGAGGTGAAGATGCTCAAGGAGCGGCTGGCGGTGATCGAGCGGATCACGGTCGAAAAGGAAAACAGCCTGGCGCGCGAGATCGAGCAGCTCCGGGACCGCTGACGGCACGGCCGCGAAGGGAAAGACCGACAGATGAATCCATTCGAAATGGTCATCGGCATCGTGCTGATCGTCACGATCGGCAGCGTCGTGCGGGCGATGCTCGGCGTGCGCAAGGATCACAAAGGCAACGAGTTCTTCCACCGCGACAGCGCCGGCGACGATCGCCTGCGCGATGAAATCCGGGCGCTGCGGGAGGAAGTGAAGGCGCTGAAGCAACGCCAGGCGGTGATCGAGCGGATCACGGTCGAGAAGGAAGGCAGCCTCGAGCGCGAGATCGACCGGCTGCGGGACGAATAGGGAGGAAGGGCATGAGCGGCGGCGACACGATTCTGGTCCTTGCGGTCCTGCTCGCAGGGCTTGCCTTGCTCTGCTTCGCTATGCTCCGGGGCTGGGAGGATTGGCTCCGCCTCCGCCGCCTCGAGCTCAGCGAGGGCCGCGCCCGGCGCGCGCCCTCCCCCGCCAGCCAGCGGCTCGAACTGCTCGACCTTCGGAGCCGGGTGAAGCGCCTGGAGGCGATCGCCGACGGCATGGAGGATTGAGGCGGCGCGACACCGCGACTAAGGCCGGTCCATGCCCTTCGCCTCCCTCGCCGACGTCTATGCCGATTACGAACTGCTCGAGGCGGACGATCGCTACCGGCTGCTGATCGATCTCGGCCGCGCACTGGAGCCCATGCCTGACGCGCTCAAGACGGATGCGACCCTCGTCCGCGGCTGCTCAGCCTCGGTCTGGCTCTATCCGGTGACGACGGAGGACGGCCGGCTCCATTTCCTCGCCGATTCCAACGCCGCGATCACCAAGGGCATCGTCGCCCTGGTCCTGCTCGCCGCGCAGGACCGCGCCCCCGCCGAAATCCTGGCCCTCGATATCGAGGGCGAGCTCGCCCGCTTCGATCTCTCCCGCCAGCTCAGCTCCAACCGCACCCAGGGCATCCCCAACATGATCGCGCTGATCCGCGAGAGCGCCGGGCGGCTTGCGGCATGACCGGCTTCGATCCCGAAAAGTTCATGGACTATGCCTCGCGCCAGGGCGCGGGCCATGGCGCCGCGATCGGCGTCGCCTATCATGCCCATGGCGAGGATTGGGTCGAGCTCTCCATCCCCTATCGGCCCGAACTGGTCGGCATGCCCGCGACCGGCGTCCTCGCCTCCGGCCCGATCATCAGCCTGATGGACATGGCGACCAGCCTTTCCGTCTGGATGAAGCTCGGCCGGTTCCGCCCGCAGGCGACGCTGGACCTGCGCGTCGATTATCTGCGCCCCGCCGTGCCTGGGCGGGCAGTCATCGGGCGCGGCAGCTGCTACCGCATCACCAAGAGCGTCGCCTTCGTCCGGGGCATCGCGCATGATGGCGATCCGGACGACCCGGTGGCCAACGTGACCGGCACCTTCATGGGGACCGAATAGAGCTTTCGAAGGGGGACACGATATGCGCGCCAGGCTGCTTCTGATCTTCGCCTTGCTGTTCGCCCAGGCGGCGCCCGCTTTGGCCCAGCAGCCGCCTCCCGCCGGCCCGGTCGCCTACAACCAGCCGCTCATCGCGATCACCCATGTCACCATCGTCGACGGCACCGGCGCCCCCGCCGCGCGCGACATGAATATCGTGCTCCAGAACGGCCGCATCGCTGCGCTCGGCCCGGCCCGGCGCACCCGCGTGCCCGAGGGCGCGACAGTGATCGACGGCACCGGCAAGACCGTGCTGCCCGGCTTCGTCTTCACCCACGAGCATATGTTCTACCCTTCGGGCGGCGGCCATTTCGCGTCGATGCTGGCCAGCTTCCCGCCGCTCTATCTGGCGGGCGGCGTGACCACTGCGCGGACCGGCGGGTCGATCGCGCCTTATGCCGATCTCAGCCTCCGCGACGCGATCACAGCGGGCCGCGCCATCGGCCCCGATCTCGACGTCACCGGCCCCTATATCGAAGGCGCCGGCCTCGGCATCATGGAGCTGCACCCCGTCGCCAATGCCGACGCGGTCGAGCGGCTGGTCAATTACTGGGCGGACACCGGCGCCACCTCGTTCAAGGCCTATATGATGCTGAACCGCGAGGGCCTCCGCCGCGCGATCGAGACGGTGCATCGCCGCGGCATGCGGATCACCGGCCATCTTTGCGCCGTCACCTATCGCGAGGCCGCGGAGATGGGGATCGACAATCTGGAGCATGGCTTCGCGGCGATGACCGACTTCGTCCCCGGCAAGCAGCCGGACGTCTGCCCCCTGCAAGCGACCGGAGATCTGCTCGCGAATGTCGATCCCGCTTCGCCGCAGGTGCGCGACCTCATCGCCTTGCTGGTGCAGCGGCACGTCGCGCTGACCTCCACGCTCGTCGTGTTCGAGGACATGACGCCGGGCCGGCAGCGGCTCAGCGAGCCGGAACGGGCCCTGCTCAACGAGAGCGCGCTGCGCGCCTATGACGCGGTGCATCGCCTGATCGACGCCGGCGGCCGGCGCCGCACCGCCGACTCCTTCGCGAAGAGCCTGCGGCTCGAGCATATGTTCGTCGAGGCGGGCGGGTTGCTGCTCGCCGGCACCGATCCCACCGGCGCCGGTGGCGCGATCCCCGGCTTTGCCAGCATCCGCCAGATCCAGTTGCTCGTCGAGGCGGGCTTCACCTTCGAGCAGGCGGTCCGGATCGGCACGCTGAACGGCGCGATCTTCCTGGGCCGCGACCGCGAGATCGGCTCACTCGCCACGGGCAAGCGCGCCGACCTGATTCTGGTCGACGGCGACCCGGCTCGAGACCCCGCGGCGCTGTCGCGGATCGTGACGGTGTTCAAGGCGGGGGTTGGTTACGACCGGCAGGCCTTGCTAGCCTCGGCGCGCGGGCTGATCGGGTATCGCTGAGATCCCCCTCCCTTGCAGGGAGGGGCCAGGGGTGGGTATGAGCGAAGCGAACCTCTGGCGGGTCTCGGAGCGCCTGCCGGCGCTACCCACCCCCTACCCCTCCCTTGCAGGGAGGGGAGTTCAAGCAGGCCGCCGCTCCTCCGCCCGCCGCAGCACCTCATAGCTCGCCTGCACCATCTGGAAGCGCGTGGCGGCTTCCTTGTCGCCCGGCTTCAGATCCGGATGATTGGCCTTGGCCAGCCGCCGATAGGCGGCCTTGATCGCCTCGAAATCGGCGTCGCTCTCAAGCTCCAGCACGTCCAGCGCGCGCATCTCGTCGCGGCTCCGCGAGCCGTCGCCCGGCCCGCCCCAGCCATAATGATTGGCGCTGGCGAAGGCATCGGCGCCCTGCCGCTCGCTCTTCTCGCGCGCCGCCGCGTCTTCCGCGGAGAGTCCCTCGAAGTAGTTCCAGCCGCGATTGTACTCGGCGGCGTGGGCCAGGCAGAAATACCAGCGCTCCGGGCTGTTGGGCGATTTGGGCGCAGGCCGGTCGCCGGGTTCGTCGCAGCCGTGCCGGTCGCATTTGCGCACGGCCTCGGCCTCCCGCGAGGCGCCATAGGCGCGCCAGCGGGGAAAGCCCCAGTCGTTCGATCTTCGCCTTGGCCATAGTAACGCCCAGAATAGAGAAAGCGGCGGGTGTGCGCCACCTCGCCGCCGCCGCTTTCCAACAAAACGCCAGAGGGCCTGTAAGCCGGGTTCTGTCCACCCCTTGCAGGGTTAGGCGGAATGGGCGACCATTCCTCTAGGAGGACGGATTACTCCGTCCCTCAAGCAACCAACCCGGGCGACGAGCCGGAAGAGCCCATATGCCGCCCCTATTCGGTCTTGCTCCCGGTGGGGTTTGCCATGCCGCCGCCGTTACCGGAAGCGCGGTGGGCTCTTACCCCACCCTTTCGACCTTGCCGGACCGAAGCCCGGTGGATTGCTTTCTGTGGCACTTTCCCTGGGGTCGCCCCCGCCGGCCATTAACCGGCACCGTCTTTCCGTGGAGCCCGGACTTTCCTCGCCCCCGCTTGCGCGAGGCGCGGCCGCCCGGCCCTCTGGCGGAGGGGGATATAGCGAGTGACGGGAAAGGCGTAAGCCTGTCGGTGCGGACGATGCCGTCAGGGGCGAGATGAAGCCATACATGCCCCAGATTTCGGTTATGGACGCCCTTCTTGGGCCCGCCAACGCGGCGAACCAGTGCGTTGCTGTGATGAGTTCGCTCCGCGTGAGGTCAAAATTCGACATCGTTGTGAGGGCATGGTCTGGAGTGTCGGAACTTTCGAGTTCCCGCGTCATGTCCTGCTCCGGGGAACCAACCGGAAAGAGTCCTTCACTGTGCTGGATCGAATACAGTCCTGGCCCCTCAGCAAATTGTGCCGGGAGGCCCTGTCCGATTTCACGAACTCCCCAGGCGCGGGAGGTCGCTTCAACTTCCGCGTCAGCTATGACGACCAGCGACCCGGTTAGTCGTCCCCCTGCGGGCGCGGCAGCAGCAGGGCCAGCAGGATCGCCCGGCATTCCCCGTCGATCGTCCCGTCCACCAGCTCCGGGCGGAAGCGGCGCTGGAAGGCGACGGTGGCGGCGAGCGGGTCGGTGACGTCGTAGCCGAACCGCTCGAGCGCGAGCAGGAAGCCGCCGTCGGTCCAGTTCGGGTCCATGAGATTGCGGGTCGGCCGCGGCAGCGCGAGGCGGTGGCGGGCGAGCTTGCCCCAGGGAAAGAGCTCGCCGGGATCCTGCTTGCGGGTCGGGGCGATGTCGGAGTGTCCGACAACATTGCCGCGGGTGACGCGATAGCGGTCCTTGATCTCCGCGGTCAGGCGGATGACCGCGTCGATCTGCGGGTCCGGGAAGGCGCGATAGCCGAATTCATGGCCCGGATTCACGATCTCGATGCCGACGCTGTAATCGTTGAGCCCGGTCAGGCCGCGCCAATAGGAGCGGCCCGCATGCCAGGCGCGCTTGTTCTCAGGCACCAGCCGAAACGTCTGCCCGTCCTCGGCGACGAGATAATGGGAGGAGACCCGGGCCTCCTGGTCGCGCAGCCGCGCAAGGGCCGAAGCGGCGTCCTGCATGCCGGTATAATGGAGGACGATGATCGAGATCGGCTGCGTGCGCTCGTCCTGGTTCGGCGAAGGTGCCTCGATGATCCCGTCCATGGAGCTGTTACGGCGCGAAAGCGCGCGCGCGTCAAGGGCGCTATGCGACCTGTGAACGCGTCGCCGGGGCCTGGGCCGGGGCGGGAATATAGAGGCCGCGGCAATCGGCGTCGGAGACGAAGCGGTCGGTCTGGCCGAGCGTGGTCTCGCCCGCGCCGAGCATCAGCGCGCCGTCCGAGGCGATCGCCTCGGCCAGCCGGCTGAACGCGAGCCGGCGCATCTCCGGGGAGAAATAGAGCAGGAGGTTACGGCAGAGGATCACGTCGAACTTGCCCGGCGCGGGCGCCTTGTCGGTGATGTTGCGCGCCTCGAAGCGGACCTGGCGGCGCAAAGCGTCGGAGATTTTCCAGTCGCCGCCGCCAAGCTCGTCGAAATGGCGGATCATCTGCATGACCGGCAGGCCGCGCTGCACCTCGAACTGGGAATAGGTGCCGGCCCGGGCGCGCCCGATCGCGGATTTGGAAAGGTCGGTGCCGACGATGTCGATCCGCCAGCCCGCCCAGCGCAATTTCTCGTCGGCGAAGCTCATCGCCAGCGAATAGGCCTCCTGCCCCGAGGAGCAGCCGGCGCACCAGATGGAGAGCTTCTTGGCGGAAGCGCGCGCCTTCTCCAGTCGCTTGATGGGTCCCGCCATCAACAGGTCGAAGGGCAATTTGTCGCGGAAGAAATAGGTCTCGTTGTTCAGCAAAGCCTCGATCACCGCGTCCTGCAGGCCGGGATCGGCGCGGGCGACAAGGCGGGAAACGAGTTGGTCGATGCTGTCATAGCCGCGCTCGCGCATGATCGAGGCCAACGCGGTCTCGATCCGCCAGCGGCGGTTCATCGCCAATTGCTGGCCGGTCTTGGCCTCGAGCAGGCTCGCGAGAATGCGGCGGGAAGTTTCGCTCACCTCCATGCGGACACCTCGGCACGCTGGCCGACGCGGCGGGCCAGTTCTGCCGGCGGCAGCACCGCCGAAGCCAGGCCGGCTTCCGCGACCGCGCGGGGCATGCCCCAGATCGCGGCGCTGTGCCGGTCCTGGGCGAGAATCGCGCCGCCGCTCTCGACGAGCCGGCGGGCGCCGATCGCGCCGTCGCGGCCCATGCCCGAGAGCAGGACGCCGACGCCGTCGCGGCCATAGACGCTGGCCACCGAGTCCAGCATCGGATCGCAGGAGGGCATGCAGCCGGACAAA
Source organism: Allosphingosinicella sp. (assembly GCA_044225925.1). GTDB lineage: Bacteria > Pseudomonadota > Alphaproteobacteria > Sphingomonadales > Sphingomonadaceae > Allosphingosinicella. The sequence goes on along the minus strand of JBGAHY010000003.1, from coordinate 73,847 downwards.
GCGCGCTTGCGCTCCAGCCGGACGCGGACCTCGGAGCCGCTGCGCACCACGCAGAGATGGGCGTCGCCCGGCGCGACATGGATATGCTCGGGGACCAGCAGCCCGCCATCCTCGGCGACATGGGCGATCCGGCCCGAAGCGCTCTCCAGCTGGCGGGCGAAATGCGGCATGAAGAGCGCCGGGAGGTGCTGGGTCACCAGGATGGGCGCGCCGATCCGCTCCGGCAGCGCGCGGAGGAAGGAGAAGAGCGCGTGCAGGCCGCCGGTCGAGGCGCCGAGCGCGACGCAGCCAAGCTCGCCCTCGCCCATCTCACGCAAGGTGATCGGCGCATCCGGCTCCGCGGCGCTCCGCTCGGCCTCGCGCTCGGCGGGGCCGATGCGGCGCAGCCGGTCGGCCAGCACATCGGCGAAGCGGCCGGCGAAATTGCCGATGCCGGGCTTGGCCAGGGCGTCCGCCGCGCCGAGCGCGAGCGCGCGGACGCTGGTCTCGGCGCCATGCTCGGCCATCGAGGAAACGATGAGGACGCGCGCGCCGCAGCTGGCGCGGATGATGTCGGGCAATGCCTCCAGCCCGGAGGCGCCGGGCATTTCCACGTCGAGAATGATGATATCGACGCTGACCGTCTTCAGCGCATCCAGCGCGTCGCCCGCATTGCCGGCGGTGGCGACGATTTCGAATTCTTCATGCGCGGCCACCATGCGCGATAGGACGGCGCGCGCCACCTCGCTGTCGTCGACGATCATCAGACGAATGGGCGGTGCGGCAGGCCCGTCGAGCCGCCGCCGCTGAGTAGCCGGATGGGGACTCACGCGACGCCGACGATCTGCAATTTGGAGTGGAGCGTGTCCCGGTCGAAGGGCTTCATCACATATTCGTCGGCGCCCGCGGCGATCGCGGCGCGGATATGGGCGATGTCATTCTCGGTGGTGCAGAAGACCACCTTGGGCTGGGCGGCATAGTCGTTCTGGCGAAGTGCGCGCAGGAACTCCATGCCGCTCATCACCGGCATGTTCCAGTCGAGCAGGATCACATCCGGCAGGCTCGCCTGGACGCGGTCGAGCGCCTGGCGCCCGTCCTCCGCCTCATCGACCGCGAAGTCGAGCGTCTCGAGAATATGGCGGGCGACCTTCCGGATCACCTTGCTGTCATCGACAATCAGGCAACTGCGCATCTACTTCCCCCAGCTTCTCGTCGCTAAACGCCCCAACACAAAAGAGATTAACGGCAACAGGTAAGCACAAGTTTAAGGTGGCCCGCGTAGCTACGCGGCCTTTGCGGTCGGCCCGGCGATCAGCTGGTGCGGATCGACGAGCAGAAAAAGTTCATTTTCGGCCTCGATCATGCCGAGCGAGACCCGGTCCCAGCCGGCGCCGAGCCGCGCCTTGGCGGTGATCGGCGGGCCGTCCGCCTCGATCACGTCTTCGACCTCATCGACCAGCAGGGCGTAAGTGTGGCCGCCCGAGGGGACGACGATCGCATCGCGGATCGCGCCGTCGCTGCGCCCCGCTTCCAAGGCGGCGAGACCGTCGATCACAGTCAGCACGCGGCTCCTCAGCGCCGAGAGGCCGGCGACATGCGGCAGAGCGCGTGGCGCGGGGGTCAGCCCTTCAAGTTCGACCACCGCTTCTACATCCGCGGCCGGAAAGGCGATGCGGCGTCCGGCGAGGCGGGCGATCAGCAGCAGCTCAGCCATGTTTCGGTCCCTTCGCGGCGGCGAGCGCGCCGATCAACGCGGCGCGGTCGTAGCGATAGACGCCGCCCTCCCCGTCCGCCGCGGCCCGCAGACGCACGACATTGGCTTCGGCCGGGACCTCCTGTCCCTCCAGCGCGATCACTATGTCCGCCGGCTCGCCAGCCCGCCCGATCCGGTAGCCAAGCCCCTCAATCATCGGCCTGAGCATATTGTCCACCCAGGGATCCCCGTCGGGCAGGGAGCAGACCGGCTGGTCTGCCTGATCCGCGCCGGCATCGGCGTGGAGCGCGAACAGCCAGTGCGGATCGATCAACTCAACCGTCGCGCCATCGACGAGGAAGGCGCCGGCGACTTCGCCGGGCGCAGGCGCGCGCTGCAGGTCGAGCACAAGCGAGCGGATGTCGATCACCTCGGCAAAGCCGTAGGCGATTTCGGTGTCGCCGTCGGTCAGGCGCAGGATGCGCAATTTCCCGGTCTCCGGTGCGGCGGCGCAGCCGGCCAGAGGCAGGATCCTTTCGCCAAGCGCGATGCGAAGTTTGCCGGCGCTGAAGCCGATCGCCGAGACCGGCACGTCTTCGATCCGCTCGACGAGGCCGACGCTGACCGCGCGGCGGGCGCCGTCCAGCGTGCGGAACAGGAGCAGGGTCGTCTCGCGGGGGCCGGTACCGGCCGGTTCGGCTCCTGCGGCGAGCCGGCGCTCGATCTCCGCAAGATCGAAGTCCACGCCGGCGCATTTGGCCACGCCCGACGGATCGAGCAGCAGGATCGGGCGGCCGTCGTCGGCCAACGTGGTGCCGGCATAGAGGCCCGCCGCCATCACCGCGGGCGCGGCCGGCTTCACCACCAGTTCCTCATGATCGTGCACCGCATCGACCAGCAAGGCGAAGACGTCGCCCCCGGCGGGTTTCAGGAGGATCAGCCGGCGCTCGTCGCGCGGCACATTGCTTTCGATGCCGAGCAATTCGGAGAGGCCGACCAGGGGCACGCGCTGGCCGCGCACGGTCGCGATCTCCGCCTCGCCGAGTTGGGTGATGCTGACCGCGCCGCCATTGACGCGCAGGATCTCGTCGATTGCCGAACGGGGAACGGCGAAGCACTGGCCGCTCACGCTGATCGTGAGGGCCGGAATGATGGTGAGGGTCAGCGGCACGCGGATGCTGAGCTTGACGCCTTGGCCGAGCCGCGAGTCGATGTCGACGACGCCGCCGATCCGCTCGATATTGGCGCGGACCACGTCCATGCCGACGCCGCGGCCCGAAATGGCGGTGACCTCGCCAGCGGTCGACAGGCCGGGCGAGAAGACCAGGGCCTGCTTCTGCGCGTTGGAAAGCTTGTCCGATTGCTCGGCGGTCAGCAGGCCGACCGCGCGGGCCTTGCGGACCAAGGCGTCGCCGTCGATGCCGCGGCCGTCGTCGACCACCTCGATAATGATCTGGTTGCCGGCCTGACGGGCGGAGACCTTGAGCACGCCGGTGCGCGGCTTGCCGGCCGCCTCCCGGACGTCCGGCGCCTCGATGCCATGGTCGATCGCGTTGCGGACGATATGGGTCAGCGGATCGCGGATCATCTCGATCATCTCGCGGTCCATCTCGACATCGCCGCCATCGGCATGGAGGCGGACCTGCTTGCCGAGATCGACGCCCAGATCTCGCACAAGGCGCGGCAGCCCGGCGAACAGGCTGTCGATCCGCTGCATGCGGGTTCGCGTGATCGCGTCGCGGATTTCGGCAACGCATTGCGAAACGCGGTCGAACGCCGCCTCGACGCCGACGTCGCGCGGCATGTCACGCAGCCGCCGGGCGAGCTCGTTGCGGGCCAGCACCGCATCGGAAATGCCGCTCATCATCCGGTCGAGCAGGTCGACGGAAAGGCGGATGGAGCGAACCGCCTTCTTGCTTTCGGTATCGGCGGCGACCGGAGTCTCCGGCTGCAAGGCGGGGACCGCGGCCTCCGACGACAACGCGGCAATCAGCTGTTCGTCATCCTCGCTGCCGATGCTTTCGCCGGATTCCATCGCCTGGACCAGCTCGCCGATCCGGTCGATGACCGCGAGCACGGCGTTGACCAAAAGACGGTCGGCGGGGCGCGTGCCCTCGCGCACCTCGGCCAGCGCACCCTCGGCGGCATGGGAGAGCTGCTGCAGGCGCGGCAGGTCGAAGAAACCCGAATTTCCCTTCACCGTGTGGACGAAGCGGAAGATCTCGTCGAGGCGCGCGCGGTCGTCCGGCGCGGCTTCCCACGCGACGATGGCGCCGGACAGGGCCTGCGCCATATCCCGCGTCTCGGCGATGAAGTCGTTGATCAGCTCGTCCATGCGGGGACAAGCTTATGGGGAAGCTTGGTAAAGAACGGGTTTACCGTTGATTGCGGCTCATGCCGGGAGGCTGGCCCCTAACTGCGACAGAAAAGTCAGTGCGCTCCGCCAGACGAGTCCACGGAAATACCGCATTCGGTCAGCGCAGTCCTAAAGGACGCATCAAGCGGGATAGGTGTAAGACCATCCTGTGAGAGCTGCCCGACGCGAAACGTTTGATCACTCGGCAGACCATAGTCAGGTGCGGCCTGAGCCGCGCGGAAAATCAACTGCGAGCCTGCAAGCATCTCGCGAAGCATCTCCCTTGCTCTCTCGCCAGTCGCCACGGTGCTAGTAGCGGTCATTGCCTGTACCTGACGCATGCTTGCGGCATAATTTTCTTGGACTTGGCGCTGCAACTCGGGTGCCAAGTTGGGCATCGCCGGCATCGGCGCAACCTCACCAATCGCCGGATTGTCAGCTGCGCGAAGCACGCGGTGCGGCTGCTGATCGACACGCCACAATATGTCTCCGGTTGGGACTCTATAACGCCCGCCCGAACTAACTCCGACGAGGAGGCCCAACCCGCTATTGGTCTCCACGACCGGGTACAGATAACCTACGCGGGAAAACGAACGCCCGATCACTTGATCGTACGCTGAAACAACGCAACGCGAGGCATTGGTGATTGGATCGACGACCCTCGATGCCTGCCACCGCGGCTGTCTCCTAGCGTCCGCGGCCGTGGCGGTGATCGTAACTGCAATGGCGACTAAGCTGAATCGACCAAGCATCTCAGATGCCCCTTAAGCCGGGAGGCTCGCCCCGATGATCAGCATATTGGCCTCGCCGTCGGCGACCTGAATCTGACCCCCGCCCTCCTCGACCAGGCAATGGGCCAGCCAGGCGGCCGCCGCGCGGGGGGCCACCTCATCCTCGGCGGTTTCGCCGGTCAGCACCTTCTTCAGCTCCGGATCGAGGACGATCCGCGTGCCCTCGGCCCGGACGACGATGTCGAGGCCATGCTCGTTCTTCTCCGCGCCGACGTCGAGACTGCCGCCGCGGACCAAAGCGTCGCCAGCGATCAGCACGATGTTGAGCAGCACCTTCAGCGCCGCCTTGCTCATGGTCGGCTCGTCGACCATCCAGCCGAGCTGGATACGCCCGTCCGCGCCGAACAGGCCCTCGATCGCCACCCTCGCCTCGCGCGTATCCACCACATCGGCGAAACCGCCGGCGGCGCCGAACGCCAGCCGGAAGAATTTCAGCTTGTTCGCCGAAGCCCGCGCGCTCTCCGCGAGGAGGTCGAGGCAGCGCGCCCGCATCTCCGGATCATGCTCATCGGCCAGCAACTCGATGCCGTTGTTGAGCGCGCCGACGGGAGAGAGCAGGTCATGGCAGAGCCGCGAACAGAGCAGACTGGCGAATTCGTGCGATTTCATGCGCGGCTGAGCCCCATGGCCGTGGTTTCGACCCTATTGGACTCTGCGAGTCAGCGATGCAAGGGCGGCCTCCCACGCCCCTTGAAATCCCCACCCAGATCCCCATTTCCAACATCCAGTGTCTGGGGGACATTCCATCATCACCGCCACGATTGCCGGAGACGCCATTGGCTGGCGGCTTGATCGTGCGCTGGCCGCCGCCGTGCCGACCTTGTCGCGCGAGCGCCTGAAGGCGTTGATCTCGTCGGGCGGCGTCGCCGGCCCGGCGGGGCTGGTGCGCGACCCCGCGGTGAAGGCGCTGGCCGGCGATTATCTGGTTACCGTCCCCGAGCCGAAGCCGGCGCATAACGAGGCGCAGGACATCGCGCTCGAGATCGTCCACGAGGACGAGCATCTGCTGGTCATCGACAAGCCGGCGGGAATGGTCGTCCATCCGGCGGCGGGCAATTTCGACGGGACATTGGTCAATGCCCTGCTCCACCATTGCGCCGGCCGCCTCAGCGGCATTGGCGGGGTGGCGCGACCGGGGATCGTTCACCGGATCGACAAGGACACGTCGGGGCTGCTGGTCGTCGCGAAGACGGATGTCGCCCATGAGGGCCTCGCCGCACAGTTCGCACGGCATAGTATAGATCGGCGCTATCTCTCTATAACATCAGGGATTCCGATCCCGGTTGCGGGAACGATCGACGCCCCGCTCGCCCGCTCTTCGGCGAACCGCAAGAAGATCGCGATCGTCGGTGAAGGCCGCGGCAAGCGGGCGGTGACCCATTATCGAATCGTCGAGCCTTTGAAGGGCGCGGCGCTGGTCGAATGTCGGCTCGAAACCGGGCGCACCCACCAGGTCCGGGTCCATATGGCCTCGATCGGCCATCCTTTGCTCGGCGATCCGGTCTACGGACGGGTCCGAAACGAGCAGCGGGAGATACTGAAAAGACTGAATTTTCACAGACAGGCCCTGCACGCCGCCGAGCTTGGCTTCGTGCATCCCGTCACCAAGGCCAAGTTATCCTTCAAAAGCGCGCTGCCGTCCGATATTCAGGAACTGTTCGGGGCGCTTCGTGTATAACCATCCGTGCCGGGCAAGGGGCGTGCGAGCCCCCCAGTTGGCGCCCAGGGAGTATGTAAGTCACCATGGCAGGTAGAAACGTCCCGGCGACGATCCCCGCAGCGAGCGGCGAGGCTGGCCTCAACCGCTATCTCACGGAGATCAAGAAGTTTCCGATTCTGACGCCGGAAGAGGAATATATGCTGGCCAAGCGCTGGACCGAGCATCAGGACACTGATGCCGCGGCCAAGCTGGTCAATTCGCACCTCAGGCTCGTGGCGAAGATCGCCATGGGCTATCGCGGCTATGGGCTGCCCACCTCCGAGCTGATCTCCGAAGGCAATATCGGCCTGATGCAGGGCGTGAAGAAGTTCGAGCCGGAAAGGGGCTTCCGCCTCGCCACCTACGCGATGTGGTGGATTCGCGCCTCGATCCAGGAATATATCCTCCGCAGCTGGTCGCTGGTGAAGATGGGCACCACCGCGGCGCAGAAGAAGCTGTTCTTCAACCTCCGCCGGATGAAGAACAAGATCGACGCTTTCGAGGATGGCGACCTCAAGCCCGAGGACGTCACCAAGATCGCGACCGATCTCGGCGTCTCCGAAGAGGACGTGATCTCGATGAACCGTCGCATGGCGATGGGCGGGGACACCTCGCTCAACGTGCCGCTGCGCGATGACAGCGAAGGTAGCTGGCAGGACTTCCTCGTCGACAGCGAGCCGCTGCAGGACGAGCGCGTCGCCGAGGCCGAGGAAAGCCGGCTGCGGCACGATTTGCTGGTCGAGGCGCTAGGGGCGCTGAACGAGCGCGAGCGTCATATCCTGACCGAGCGGCGCCTCACCGACGAGCCGAAGACGCTGGAGGAACTCAGCCAGGTCTATGACGTCAGCCGCGAGCGCATCCGCCAGATCGAGGTCCGGGCGTTCGAGAAGCTGCAAAAGGCGCTCATGGGTCTCGCCGGCGAGCGCCGACTGCTCAGCGCCGCCTAACGCGTCGCCGTAGCGCTGTTGTCATTCCCGCTCGCCGGGGCCGCTGGCTGCTGGGGCGCCGCTTCCCCGCGCCTGCGGACGCCCTGCAATTCGCTGGGGGGCGCCGCGGCCGTGGCTGGCCGACGGCCGAGGGGTTGCTGCGAGGTGGACGACGCGCCACTGCTCCCCGTCAGCGCCCAACGCTGGCTGGCGCTCATCGCCGGCTGCGCATTCGTAGTTTCGCTGATCACCGCGGCGGCGCTCTCGCGTTGCAGCGGCTCGTAACGGCGCAGCACCGCCCGCTGGAAGCTGTCGACGCTGGAATTGGCCGCGGCGATGTCCGCGGGCGTCCCATGGCCGTTCATTGCCGCCTCGGCCGCGGCGATGGCGGCGGCGTTGCGATCCGCGGCGACGGCAAGCTGGGCATTCTCCGTCCGGCCCGGCTGGCCGAAGCCGCCGCGCCAGGCGATGGCGGGCTCGACGCCGGCATAGCGGTCGGCGAAGGCGCCCGGCCGGCCCTGATTGCCGCGCCAGACGTAGAAAATGTGCCTGCCGATGGTCGCATTCTTGACCAGGCTCGAGGCCCAATAAGGCACGACATAATTGGCGTGATAATTGAGCGCGAGGCCGACCGGCGCGAAGACGTAGCCGCTCAGCGCCTGAGCGGCGACGGCACGAGCCCGCTCCCAGATCGCAGCCATCGGCGTGCGGCGGAGCGAACCGTCGCAGGCGAAGCTGAACTGGCAGCCGGTCCGGCGCTGAGCGCCCTCGAAGACGACGCCGCAGACCGTGTTCGGATAGGCCGGGTGGCGGACCCGGTTCAGCACGACCTGGGCGACGGCGCGCTGGCCGTCCAGCGGTTCCACCCCGGCCTCGTAATAAATGGCGGCGGTCAGGCAATCGAGCGAGCGCGTCCGGTCAATGTTACCGGCGCCTCCCAGGCCGAACGCGCTGGCGGCCGGGTTGGGACCGCGCGCCACGGGAATGGCGGCGTTGATCGCCTCGGCGCTCTCGGCGGAGATCTGGCGGATCTGGGTCGCGCTCATCGCCTCGGCGCGCTCCTGAAGCTGGGCGGTGGGCTGCACCATCGGGGCGGCGCTCCGGGTCGCGGCGACGGCGACGTTGCGGCCTCCCTGGACAAGCGCGAACGCCGACGCGAACCACAGCGCCGCCAGCGCCACGCAAACCAGCATGGCGATCACCCGCCGCGTCGAGCCAGGCGTCGGCGCCTCTGCCTCCGGCGGCTCGGCAGTGGTCACAAGGTCGCTCATTCCAGTCCTCTTCAACCCGAGTGTGTCATATAAGCAATACACCTTCGTCGCGCAATGCAGCAGCTTTGTCGCAACAATGCGGCAGCCAGATGACGCGTCGCGCCAACCGCCGGCTTCGTCGCTGCGGCGTCGCCCCAACGCATCGGCGCTCCTAACGGCTTCGTCACAAGCACAAGAAACCGTCCCGGTCCATGGGCCGACGACGCCGAGATGGGGGGTGCCGTAATGAGATCAAGTTTTCTGATCGGCGTCGCGACCATGGTCGCCACCCTCGCCAGCCTCGCGGCGAGCCTGTCCTCCGGGAGCCTCGCTTATGCGCAAGCCAGCCACGCCGCGCCTGCGGGCGTGATCAGCGGAATATTCGGGAGGTAGCCAAGGGCCTGCCCTCAAATCCCGAAGCCGGGCTGTAGCGTTTCCCCGGCGAAACTTAGTAAGAGGGGGGATGGCCGAGATCATCCCCCCTCCTCCGTCCGCCCTTGAGGGCACCCACTGCACCGCTGCACAATATGATGCGCTGTACCGGCGATCTCTGGAGGATCCGGACGGCTTCTGGGGTGAGCAGGCGCAGCGGCTCGATTGGGTGACGGCGCCGACGACGATCGGCAACTGGTCCTACGATCCGGTCGATATCAAATGGTATGAGGATGGCGTCCTCAACCTCTGCCACAATGCCGTCGACCGGCATCTCGCCACCCGGGCGGACCAGATCGCAATCGTCTGGGAGGGCGACGAGCCCGGGGTCACCCGCAACATCACCTATGGCGAATTGCACGCCGACGTGGTGCGCATGGCCAATTGCCTGAAGGCGCTCGGCGCCAGGAAAGGCGACCGCGTCACTCTCTATCTGCCGATGATTCCCGAGGCGGCGGTGGCGATGCTTGCCTGCGCCCGGATCGGCGCGATTCACAGCGTCGTCTTCGGCGGATTCTCTCCCGAGGCGCTGCACGGCAGGCTGGAGGATGCCGCCAGCCGGCTCGTCATCACCGCCGATGGCGGCAAGCGCGGCGGCAAGTTGATTCCGCTCAAGGCCAATGTCGATGAAGCGATCGCCCGGGGCGCCGAGGTCGATGCCGTGCTGGTGATCCGCCATCTCTGCAACGAGATCGGCTTCGAAGCCGGCCGCGACCATTGGCATGACGAGCTCGGATCGACCGTGGCGGACGATTGCCCCTGCGAGCCCATGTCCGCAGAGGATCCGCTCTTCATCCTCTACACGTCCGGCTCGACCGGAAAGCCCAAGGGCGTGCTGCACACGACCGGCGGCTATTCCGTCTGGGTCGCGACCACCTTCCATTATGTGTTCGACTACCGGCCCGGCGAGCTCTTCTGGTGCACCGCAGACGTGGGCTGGGTGACCGGCCACTCCTACGTCGTCTACGGCCCGCTACTGAACGGCGCGACGACGTTGATGTTTGAGGGCGTGCCGAACTACCCCGATTTCTCTCGCTTCTGGGAGGTGGTCCAGCGGCTCAAGGTCAACATCTTCTACACCGCTCCCACCGCGATCCGCGCCCTGATGCGCGAGGGCGAAGGCCCGGTGAAGAAGCATGACCGCTCCTCGATCCGCCTGCTAGGCTCGGTCGGCGAACCGATCAATCCGGAGGCCTGGCTCTGGTATTGGCGCACGGTCGGCGAGGAGAAATGCGCGATCGTCGACACCTGGTGGCAGACCGAGACTGGCGGCACCATGATCACCACTCTGCCCGGTGCGCATGGCATGAAGCCGGGCTCCGCGGGCCGGCCCTTTTTCGGCGTCCGGCCAGAGCTGGTCGATGCCGACGGCAAGGTGCTGGAGGGCGCGACCTCGGGCAATCTCTGCCTCTCCGGCTCCTGGCCCGGGCAGATGCGGACCGTCTATGGCGATCACGACCGCTTCGTGCAGACCTATTTCAGCGCCTATCGCGGGAAATATTTCACCGGCGACGGCTGCCGGCGTGACGAGGACGGCTATTACTGGATCACGGGCCGGGTGGACGATGTTCTCAACGTCTCGGGCCACCGGCTCGGCACCGCTGAGGTGGAGAGCGCCCTGGTTTCCCACCCGCTCGTCGCCGAAGCAGCGGTGGTCGGCTATCCGCACGACATCAAGGGCCAGGGCATTTACTGCTACGTCACCCTGATCGCCGGCCAGGAGGGTTCGGACGCGCTGGCCGCGGCGCTCAAGGCCCATGTCCGCAAGGAGATCGGCCCGATCGCGACCCCGGACCTGATCCACTTCACCCCGGGACTGCCCAAGACCCGCTCGGGCAAGATCATGCGCCGGATCCTGCGGAAGATCGCGGAGAATGAGTTCGGCGCGCTGGGCGACACCTCGACCCTCGCCGAGCCCGCGCTCGTCGATGACCTGATCGCGGGGCGGAAGAACCTCTAAGCATTTTCAAGTCAGGCCCTGGGCCTGACCGCTCGGAAAATGCGACCGATCAAGACTAACCGGCTGGCGCCGCGGCCTGTGGTTGCGGCGCGCCGCCGGCCTCCTCGATCTCGGTCATCAACCGGTCGTAGGATGCGGCTTCCGGCGAGTCCTGGAACTCCTTCGTATGCCGCCAGAGCTGCAGGTTCATCAGCATGAACAGGTCGGCGACCAGGACGGTCGTGAACAGCGATCGGACAATATATTCGATCGGGAACTGGATCAGCGACGGACTCCATGGACGCAAGATGGAGGTCATGGCGCTCGTCCCGATCAGGGATTTGCCCAACACTTCCGCGGTAAAGGCATAAATCACGATCAGCGCCACGCCGACCGCGACGATCACCAGCACGGTCTTCTGGACCACGCCGATCCGGGCGACTTCCTCCTCTGTGTGCAGCGGCCGTGTGAAGGTGCGCGCGTTGATCAGGTAGAGAAGCGGAGCCCCGAGCAACGCGAGCACCCCCAGGATCAGAAGCATGTTGCCCGCGACCTGATTGACCGTCGTGAAGATCACGAGGAACAGCAGGACATAGAGCGGAGTCGCCGCGACGAGGAACAGGCCCGGAAGAACCGACTGAGGGAGCAGGGCCTTGATCCGCAGACAACCGCGCAGCACGCCGGGTATCAGCGAAAGCACGGCAGGCATCAGCGTCACGTAGACGGAGATCGCGCCGACAAGTCCGAGCAGATTGTTGACCTGCGTGATCGCATTCATGTCGCCGCGCGCGCCCGACAGATCGAGCCGCCAGCCGAAGGGGACGAGCGCCAGCAGCAGTGGCGTGAGGAACGCGACCAGCCAGCCTCGAAGGAGTATGGTACGGGAGCGCCGGTGCTGATCCCAGGCACGGGCCGCAAGCCAGGCCGTAAGCGGCAGCACGAAGAGCGCCGCAAGCCGCAATAGCTCCAGCAGGACGCCGGTTCCCGAGAAAGCCGACATGTCCGTGGTGAATGTCCCCAACGCCGCGAGCAGCGCCGAGACGAGCGTGGGAATGGCAACCACCAGCAGCACGCTACGTCGCCAGACCAGGTAGCGACGGGCATCCGGCTCATCGACCCCTCTGGCAAGGAGCTGCGCCTCTTCATCCGGCTCAACGGGGAGGGCGCGCAAGTTCCAGGTAAAGGCGCGCTTGATGTGAAGCCCCGCTCTGCCCTGCTGAGGCGCCGGATAAACGGGTGCGGGCGCGTAAACGGGAGCCGCCGGGACGGGTGCTGGAGCGACGGCGGGAGCGGCCTCGGCAACCGGCGCAGGCGCGGCCGGAACGGGCGCTGCCTCGGCCACGGGCGCTGGCGTCGCGGTGGGCACGACGGGCGCCGGAGCCGGCACCACCGGCGCTGGCATTGCAACGGCCCCGAATGGCGGCAACTGGTTCGCGTTCAGCCTGACGCTCGCGCCATTATACCAGATGCCGTCACCCGGCAGGATCCGGCGCTCCGCGATATATTCGGCGAGCTGCGCCAGCGTATAGGGTCCGTATTGATCCGACCCACTTCGCGTCATCAACCAGGCGGCCTGGCCCGGCGGCGGCAACGCGGTGCCGCACGTGACGCAGGAGACGGAGGACGCATCCTCTTCGGCGGCGGTGCTTGCCCGGCAGGCAAGGCACGGAATCTGGAGTATGGCCATGGCGTTGTGTCGGCGACCATTACGGTGACGTCAAGACGGCAACATCTTAATTTCGCGCAAGCTTTTCCCGTTTCCGGGCAGCCCCTTTCGCGCCGCTCCGCGCTCGGATAGACCTCGGGTCATGACCCTCACCGCCGGGCGCCGCTCATGAAGATCGTCGCCGCCGATATCGGCGGCACCCACGCCCGCTTCGCGCTGGCGGAGCTGGAACCGGGCCAGCTCCCAAAGCTCGGCGACATGCGCAAATATCGGACCCGCGACGATCCCGGCCTCGGCGAGACGTGGGCGCGGTTCGAAAGGGACAATGGCGGCACCTTGCCCCGCGCCGCCGCGCTCGCCGTCGCCGCGCCGATCCAGGGCGACACGCTGACCTTCATGAATTCGGACTGGCGGCTAGACCGGTATGGGCTGAAGGGAGACCTCGGCCTCGATAAACTAACTCTTCTCAACGATTTCGGCGCCGTCGCTCACACGGTTTCTGTGACATCCGGACAGGAATTCACCGCCGTCACCGGTCCCGGAGACCTGCCTGCGAACGGCATCACCAGCGTGATCGGCCCGGGCACCGGCCTCGGCGTCTCCCTGCTCGACCGCCGCCACGAAGCCGTCAACGTGATCGAGACCGAGGCCTCCCATATCGGCTTCTCCCCGCTCGACCCCGAGGAGGAGGAACTCGCCGATTTCCTCACCGCCCGCTACGGCCGCGCCTCGCTCGAGCGGATCGTCTCCGGTCCCGGCCTGATCGACATCTACAACTTTCTCGGCGGCGCCGACACGCCCGATCCGAACCAGGCGAGCCTGCTCTGGGACAGCGCGATTTCCGGCGGGGACAAGGTGGCCGAGCGGGCGCTCTCGATCCTGGTCCGGAGCTTCGGCGCGGGCGCGGGCGACATCGCGCTCGCCCATGGCGCGATGGGCGTCGCGATCACTGGCGGCCTCGCCAACCGCATCGCCCATCTGCTGAAGGCCCCCGCCTTCGAGGCCCGCTTCACCGCCAAGGGCCGCTATCGCGAGCGCATGCAGCAGACGCCAGTGCGCCTGCTGACTTATGCGGAGCCCGGATTGCTCGGCGCGGCCATCGCTTTCCAGCGGGAGTTCTGCGCGTAACTGCCTCCCCGTCTGCAAGCCGGGGGAAGATACCTAGCGCGGCGCCATCCGGATCGCGCCGTCCAGCCGCACATATTCGCCGTTCAGATAGACGGTCTCCGCGATGAACACGGCGAGCTTCGCATATTCGGCCGCGGTCCCAAGCCGCTTCGGGAAGGGCACCTGCGCGGCCAAAGCGTCGCGGACGTTCTGCGGCATCATCGCCATCATCGGCGTCTCGAAAATGCCGGGGAGGATGGTGTTCACCCGGATGCCCTCGCCCATCAGGTCGCGGGCGATGGGGAGCGCCATGCCGAGCACGCCGGCCTTGGAGGCGGAATAGGCCGCCTGGCCGATCTGCCCGTCCTGCGCGGCGACCGAAGCGGTGTTGATGATGCAGCCTTTCTCGCCATCCTCCATCGGCTCCAGCGTCGCCATGCCGGCGGCGGAGGCGGCGAGCACGCGAAAGCTGCCGATCAGATTGATCTGGATGGCCAGCTCGAACTGATGGATCGGGTAGCGCTTCACCGCACCCGTCTCCTTGTCGCGGCCGACGGTCTTCACCGCATTGGCGACGCCGGCGCAATTCACGCAGATCCGCTCCTGGCCATTGGCCTCGCGGGCCTTGGCGAAGCCGGCGTCCACGCTCTCGTCCGAGGTCACGTCGACATGGCAGAAGACGCCGCCAATCTCCGCGGCCACCTTCTCGCCCCGGTCCGCATCGCGGTCGAAGATCGCGACCTTCACGCCCTTCGCGGCAAGTGCCCGCGCGGTGCCCTCGCCGAGGCCGGAGGCGCCGCCGGTGACCACCGCGGCGATGTTGCTGTCGAGTTTCATAGTCGGATTCCCCTCACCGTTCGGGCTGAGCCTGTCGAAGCCCTGTCCTTCTCCTGCGCCCTAGAAGCAAAAGCAGCCCTTCGACAATGGCCAGGTTCGAATATCCCCCGGACATTCGAAGCCATGCCGGGGGCATGGCGACCTGACCATCAGGGCGAACAGGGCGGGTCTCTGACCAACCTCTAGGCCGCCAAGGCGAAAGCGCGTATGCGGGACTGATGGCGGGGCAAAAGCTCTTTGATTTCTATATGATCAAGCCGTCGCACTATGACGATGACGGCTATCCCATCGTCTGGTGGCGGACGATCCTGCCCTCCAATTCCCTCGCCGCTCTGAACGGCCTCGCCCGGGACGCGGCGCAGCGACAGGTGCTTGGGCCCCAGGTCGATTTCAACCTGGTGCCGGTCGACGAATGCAATCAGCATATCGTCCCAGCAAAGATCATCCGTCAGATCCGCAAGCGCGGCGCGAAGGCGCTGATCGGGCTGGTCGGCGTCCAGTCCAACCAGTTCCACCATGCGCTGGACCTGGCGCGCGAATTCCGCGCCGCCGGCCTGCCGGTGGTGATCGGCGGCTTCCACGTCTCGGGCTGCCTGTCGATGCTCAAGGAGATTCCGCCGGAGATCCAGGAGGCGCTGGACATGGGCTGCTCGCTCTTCGCTGGCGAGGCAGAGGAAGGCCGGCTCGATCAGGTCTTCCGCGATGCGTGGGCCGGCGAACTGAAGCCGATCTACAATTACCTGAAGGACCTGCCGAGCATTGCCGACGTGCCCGTCCCCTGGATGCCGAAGGAATCGCTCGCCCGGAACAGCGGCCAATGGTCCAGCTTCGATCTCGGCCGCGGCTGCCCGTTCCAGTGCAGCTTCTGCACGATCATCAATGTGCAGGGGCGCAAGAGCCGCTTCCGCACCGCCGACGATCTCGAGGCGATCATCCGCGAAAATCTGGCGCAGGGGATCAAGGCCTTCTTCGTCACCGACGACAATCTGGCGCGGAACAAGGATTGGGAGAGTTTCTTCGACCGGTTGATCAAGCTGCGCGAGGAGGAAGGGCTGAAGGCCAATCTGACCATCCAGGTCGACACCCTCTGCCACCGCATCCCGAATTTCATCGACAAGGCGAAGCGGGCCGGGGTGATGCGCGCCTTTGTGGGCCTCGAGAATATCAACCCGGACAATCTGCTCGCGGCCAACAAGCGCCAGAACAAGATCACCGAATATCGCCATCTCTTCCAGCAATTCCACGAGCGCGGCGTGTTCACCCTGGCGGGCTACATCCTCGGCTTTCCGGGCGACACGAAGGAATCGATCCTCCGCGACATTGAGATCATCAAGCGCGAACTGCCGATCGACATCCTGGAATTCTTCTTCCTGACCCCGCTGCCCGGCTCGGAGGATCATCAGAAGTTGCACCGGGCGGGGATATGGATGGACCCGGACCTCAACAAATATGACCTGCACCACCGCGTCTCGCACCACGACACCATGTCCGACGCGGAGTGGGAGGACGCCTACAAGGCCGCCTGGGATGCCTATTTCACCTGGGAGCATATGGAGACGGTGACCCGGCGCCATGCCCGCCTTCAGGGCGGGCGGCCGAAAAAGGCGCTCCAATATATGATCGAGTTCAAATTGCTCTACGCCAATGAGGGCGTGCACACGCTGGAAGGCGGCGTCGTCCGCCGCAAGCGCCGCAAGTCCCGTCGGCCCGGCATGAAGCGCGAGCCGGCCCTGCTCTTCTACCCCCGATTCGCCGCCGAGAGCGTCCGCAAGGCGTGGAATTACTGGCGCGGCTTCCGCCGGGCGAAGGGGCTGCTGAAGCGGATCGTCGAGGATCCGGGGCGCTGGGACTATGAGGACCTCTCCACCCGCCCGCTCGACGACAATGAACTGAAGGCGCTCGACCTGTTCCACGAAACCCGGGGCGGCGAGGCGGCGGTGGAGAAAATGGCCCGGCAAGAGGCCTTGCTGGAAAGCGTTCGCGCCGGGTCCGCCGCCTGACTGGAACCGGAAGGCCCGACGCGCTATGGCCGCGGGAGAGCAAAGCGAGCATCAGATGTCAGGCAATCCCTTCACCAGTCACCCCAAGGAAGTCGGCGAGACCTATGGCCAGCATTTCGGCCAGGCGGCCTGGTTCGGGCTAAGGATGATTGGCGGCGGGCTCGCCTGCCTGGTCCATGCCGTCTTCCCATTCCTCTGCGTCCGCACCGGCAGCCAGACGATGAATCGGCTGCACGCCAAGCTGCACGGCCGCGTCGACAAGGCGAACTGGGAGCGGCACCCGATCATCTGAGGACGGCATGCTGGCGCTCCTTCTCGCCGCCACTCTCGCCGGACCGCCGGCCCCGCCGGTGATCATCGCCGCGCGGCGCGACGGGCGGTCCTGTCAGGTCAGCGTGGACGGGAGGCCGCGCGCCTGGCCGGTCGATGAGCGCCGCCTGTTCGAGGAATTCCGCCGCTACCGTCGCGCCGGGCGGAGCGCCCACGTCCAGATCGAGGTGGACACGCCCTATCGCTGCATCGGCGCGATCCTCTATCTCGCGCAACGGGCCAAGCTGGAGATGGGGTTCGTCGGCAACGAACTGATTCGATAGTCTTGGCCATCGTTCATCGAAGTCCCAATTGTGACGGCGCCGATATGCCGCTACCCCACGGCGCGGAGGTGCCCATGAACCGAACCCTGTTGCTTGCCGCGTTGCTCGCCATTCCCATGACTGCCATCGCTCAGGACCAGGCATCGCCACCGCCAGCGCAGCCGGCGCCGTCGGCCCAGCCCGCGCCAATGGCCCCACCGACCACGCCCGACGAGTTCGTCACCCAGCGCCAGGCCAGGATGGGCCGCGGCGGCGGCAATCTGGCCTCGCAGAAGCAGGTTCTGGACGCGCATGGCGATCTGACCACCTTGACGCCGCGGATCGAGCGGCTGGTCCAGTGGGCGCAGGAATTGCCGACCTACTTCCCCGAAGGCAGCAACACCGCCGCCAGCGGCGCGAAGCCCGAAGTCTGGTCGGACCGGCCCGGCTTCAATGCCGCCGCCGAGCGCTTCCGGACCGCGGTGCAGGCGCTGGCCGCGCCGGCTGCGGCCAACGATCATGCCGCCTTCCTGACCGCCTGGACTGCGGCCAGGGCGACCTGCAACGCCTGCCACGACGTCTACAAGAACTAGAGCTTCAGCTTCCGACGGTCCGCGATCACCGCGCGCGCGGCATTGTGGCCGGGCGCACCGGTGACGCCGCCGCCGGGATGCGCGCCCGCGCCGCAGAGGTAGAGGCCCTTCAGCGGCATGCGGTAATCGGCATGGCCCAGCATCGGCCGGTTCGAGAAGAGCTGGTCGAGACCCATCTTGCCGTGGAAGATGTCGCCGCCGATCAGGCCGAACCGCCTCTCCAGGTCGAGCGGCGAGAGCGCGAGCCGGCCGACGACCAGCTTCTTGAAGCCCGGGGCGTAGCGGTCGACATGGGCGATGATATGGTCGGCCACATGGTCGCGCTGCTTGTCCCAGCCGCCCGCCACCTCATAGGGGAAATGCTGGCAGAACAGGCTGGCGACATGCTGGCCCGCGGGTGCGAGGCTGTCGTCCAGCGTCGAGGGGATCAGCATCTCGACGACCGGCTCCTTCGACCAGCCCTCGGTCCGCGCGGTCAGATAGGCGCGGTCCATATAGGCGAGTGACGGCGCGATGATGATGCCAGCGGTCATCTGGTCGCCTGGCTCTGGCAGGCTGGTGAATTTCGGCAGGCCGGAGAGCGCCACGTTCATCCGGAAGGTCGCGGATTCGCTTGCCCAATGCGCCATGCGCCGGGTCGCGTCCGGCGCGACCGCGCCCTCCGGCAGCAATTCGGTGAACAGCCGTTTCGGGTGCACGCCCGAGACCACCGCCTTGGCCCGGTAGGTGATGCCGCCCGCGACCACGCCTGCCGCGCGGTCGCTCTCGACGATCACTTCGGAGACCGGCGCGTCGAGGATGATCTCGACGCCCTCCTCCCGCGCCGCCTTGGCCATGGCCTGGGTGATCGCGCCCATGCCGCCGATCGCATGGCCCCACGCGCCATCCACCCCCGCCGCCTCGCCAAAGACATGGTGGAGCAGGACATAGGCCGAGCCCGGCCCATTCGGGCTGCCATAATGGCCGACGACGGCATCGAAGCCGAACAGGGCCTGGACGAGGTCGTGGCTGAAATAGCGGTCGAGAATGTCGGTCGCCGATTTGGTGAAGAAGTCGACGATATGGCGCTGGTCCTCGAGCCCCAGCCGGCCGACGCCGCCGCCGAGCTTGAGCAGCGCCATCAGATCGCCAAGCCCGCCCCCGGCATTGGGCGGCGCGCGCAGCAGCCATTGCCGAAGCACGCCGACGACTTTCTCCAGCGCGGCCGAGTAGGCGTCGTAATTCTCCGCATCCT
The DNA here is from genome assembly GCA_044225925.1 of Allosphingosinicella sp. GTDB lineage: Bacteria > Pseudomonadota > Alphaproteobacteria > Sphingomonadales > Sphingomonadaceae > Allosphingosinicella. Next base: position 54,773 of record JBGAHY010000003.1, on the reverse strand, counting down.
TCCCGGAGTGACGCGCAATCTCCCGCTTCGTCAGCCCGCCCCGGCCGGAGAGGAGATAATCCTTGCCGATCGTCGGCAGGAAATTGTCGATCTTTCTGAGCACGACCTTCAGGCCATGTTCGTAGAGCCGCATGTCGCTGATGATCTTCGGATTGAGCAGGCTGACCGTGTAGCTCGCCGTCGAGTTGCGGAAGCCCGGATGGAATTCCTCGGTCACCGCCGCCCCGCCGACGATGGAGCGTGATTCCAGCATCGTCACCTTGTAGCCGCGCTGGGCGAGATAGAAGGCGCAGGTCAGGGCATTGTGCCCTGCCCCGATCATCAGGATATCGCTGCTGCGGGTCGCGGTCATTTCGGGTCTATCGCCGCTCGCCTGCTTGACTTCAAGGCCACCCGCCCGCTTTGGGAAGCGTCTGATGATTGCCCTCGCCCTTCTCGCCCTTGCCTTGTCCATGGATGCCTTCGCCGCCGCTCTGTCGCAGGGCGCGGCGGGCGCGGGACGTGGGGCGGCGCTGCGGATCGGCGCGGCGTTCGGCTTCGCGCAGGGGGTGATGCCGTTGCTCGGCTGGGGGCTGGGCCTTGCCTTCGCGCGAGTGCTGCAGGCGGTGGATCACTGGGTCGCCCCGATCCTCCTTTCCGCGCTCGGTCTCAAGATGCTGCGCGAGGCCTTCGCGGATGGCGACGGCCCACCGAAGCAGCTGGCCGGCTGGGCGCTGTTCACCTGCGCGGTCGCGACCAGCATCGACGCCGCCGCCGCCGGACTCACCTTGCCGACGCTCGGTATCCCGATCCTGCTCGCGGTCGCCGCGATCGGCGCGACCACTGCGATACTTTCCTATGGCGGGGTCCTCGCGGGCCGCGCAGCGGGGCAATGGCTCGGCCGTTATGCCGAGATTGCCGGCGGCCTCATCCTGATCGGCATCGGCGTGAAAATCTTCATCGACCATCAGTTCCTTGGCGGCTAGCTCCCGGCCAGAACCCCTTGAGACGAAGGGCATAATTTAGCTTATTGCCACCCCGTAGAAACCGTATAAGCAGAGCGCTCCTGAGAGTGGGAGTTACGGGCATGAGGAAGGGTTTCTTTGCGGCTGCGTTCTTGGCGGCCGCCTTCACCGCGTCGGCGGCTTGGGCGGCGGCCCAGGATTTCACGATCCACAATCGCACCGGTCACGTTATCGTCACGCTGAATGTCTCGCCGACGTCGTCCAACCAATGGGGCCCGGACATTCTGGGCCGCGACGTGCTGGCCAATGGCGAGGACGCCGAGGTCAGTTTCGACCGCGCCGAGGACCATTGCATCTGGGACATCCGCGTCACCTATGATGACGGCACCGAGAATGACGAGCGCGGCATCAACCTGTGCGAAACGACGGACGTGACCTTCACGGCCTCGTAAGCGGCGCGGACACGCGAAAGAAAAGGGCCTCGCCGGCGACGGCGGGGCCCTTTTTCATGCCAGCGGCCCTCGTCGTCACCCCGGGCTTATCCGGGGTCCACCTCCTTCGCGGCGGCGGATCAAGAAGGTGGATGCCGGATCAAGTCCGGCATGACGGACAAAGGAACGGCCGGGCCTCTCCTCTTATCAGCGCATCAGCACCAGCTCTTCCGACATGGTCGGATGCAGGGCGATGGTCTCGTCGAACTGGCTCTTGGTCAGGCCGGCCTTCACCGCGATCGCCGCCGCTTGAAGGATTTCCGGCGCGTCGGGGCCGATCATGTGAATGCCGACGACCTTCCCGCTCTCGTCGTCCACGATCATCTTATAGAGCGAACGCTCATTCCGCCCGGCGAGGACGTTCTTCATCGGCCGGAAGTCGGAGACGAAGGTCTTGTAGCTGCCGAGCTTGTCCCGCGCCTGACCTTCGGTCATGCCGACCGAGGCGATCGGCGGGTGACTGAACACCGCTGAGGGGATGTTGGAATAGTCCACCCGAGTCGGCTTGTCGCCGTACATCGTGTCGGCGAAGGCCTGCCCCTCGCGGATCGCGACGGGGGTCAGTTGGACCCGATCGGTGACGTCCCCGATCGCGTAGAGCCAGGGCACCGCGGACTGGTTGTCCTCGTCGACCAGGATCGCGCCGTTCTTGCCGAGCTTCACCCCGGCCTTTTCGAGCCCCAGCCCTTCGGTGTTCGGCTGGCGCCCCACCGCCCAGAGCAGCAGGTCCGCGTCGATCGGGCTGGAGCCGGCCAGATGGATCCGCAGGCTCCCGTCCTTGCGCTTCACGATTTTTTCGAAGGGGGCGTTGAACTTGAAGTTTATGCCCTTGGTGAGGGAGATCTGGAGCAGGCGGTCGCGGATCTGCTCGTCATACTGGCGCAAGATCCGGTCGCCCCGGTTCACCAAGGTCACCTCGCAGGAGAATTCCTTGAGGATGCCGGCGAATTCGTTGGCGATATAGCCGCCGCCGGCGATCACCGCCCGCTTCGGCACTGCGTCAAGGTGGAACATCTCGTTCGAGGTCACGCCATGCTCGGCGCCCGGCACATCCGGCACCATCGGTCGCGCGCCCGTGGCGACGAGGATGGTCGCCGCAGTGAGCTTCGTGCCATCGGCCAGGGTGATCTCCTGCGGGCCGCTGATCGTCGCCCGCTGCTGGAAGATCTCGACCTCGTTGCGGTCGAGGATATCGGTGTAGATGCCCTCCAGCCGCTCCACCTCGGCGAGGACATTGTCGCGGAGCGTCGCCCAGTTGAATTTGCACTTGCCGACCGTCCAGCCGAAGCGCACCGCGTCCTGCAGATCCTCGGCGAAATGCGCGCCATAGACGAGCAGTTTCTTGGGCACGCAGCCCCGGATCACGCAGGTGCCGCCGAGCCGATATTCCTCCGCGACCGCGACCCTGGCGCCATGCGCCGCCGAGACGCGAGCCGCGCGTACGCCACCCGAGCCGCCGCCGATGACGAACAGGTCATAGTCGAACTCTTTGGTCATTGCTTGAACTCCAGCCAGACCTGATGCCCGGCGAAATCGGTGGTGATGGCGAAATGGCGGAGGATCGACGTGCCGATGTTGAGATCGGAGGCGGTCTCGCCGGGATCGATCGCGGCGCGGACGTTGCGGAAGGTGCGGCCGGCAATGGTGAAGGTCCGAAGGATGACGATGTCGCGGGTCAGCGCGCCGCCAAGCCCGCCGCCCTGCGCGTGGGCGACGATCCGGCCCGGCGCAAGCAGCCCGATCCGCCGGGCGTAGGCGCGGCCGATGAGGACGTCGCTGCCGTTGCCGGTGTCGAGCACGGTCGCCACCGGCTCATGTCCCTCGACCGAAGCCCGGACGGTCGGAACGCCGCGAAATTCGCCGATCGGCAGCCGGACGCCGCGCGGCGCGCCCTCCACGACCGTCAGTGTCCCGGCCGCATAATCGAGCCGAAGCCTGGCATTGTCGAACAGGTCACGGCCGAGCAGCATGTCCACGGGGCGCCCGATGAGCCGACCTGAGACTTCGCCGAGATCGAGAATGCCGGCACGCAATTCCACACTCACCCCCACCGCTTCGACGGCGACATGGTCCGCGAACCGGGCCTCCATCGTCGCCGCGCCGGAGCCATGGGCGGTCGCGCCGCCGGTGACGGTCAGCCCGAGCCTGGCCGCCGCGTCGTCGTCGATGAGCGTCATCTCGGCGGCACTGTCGAGCAGGGCGGTGACGGGCTGGCCGTTCACCGTGACCCGGACGAAGGGTCGGTCGTTGAACAACTCCAGCGGCTCCGCCCGCGCCATGGCCGGCGCGGCGAGCACGGCAGCAAGCAACAGCGCGGTCCGCTTCATTCGGTCTCGTCTCCAAAGGCGCGGTGCAGCAATGCCCTGGTGGACGGATCGAAATCCAATGCGCTTTGGTTATCGAGTTGGTTCGCCATCTGCTTGCCGAGCTCCACCCCGAACTGGTCGAACGGGTTGATGCCGAGCAAGGCGGCATTGGCGAAGGTGCGATGCTCGCAAAAGGCGATCAGCGCGCCGAGCGTCGCCGGATCGAGCCGGTCGAGCAGGATCGTGGTCGAGGGCCGGTCGCCCGGATAGAAGCGCGCGGGATCGTCCGACTCCTTGCCCGCCATCAGCGCCGCACCCTGCGCGAAGACGTTGAGCAGCAGCTGGTGGTGATGGTCTGGATCGAGCCGGTCGCCTGGCTCGATCGCGGCGATGAACTCGACCGGCACGAGGTGCGTGCCCTGGTGGAGCAGCTGGAAGACCGCATGCTGCGCGTCGGTGCCGGTGCCGCCCCAGAGGATCGGCGCGGTCGCGCGGACGACCGGCTCGCCGTCAAGGCCCGCGCTCTTGCCGTTCGATTCCATCTCCAGCTGCTGGAGATAGGAGGGCAACAGCCTGAGCCGCTCGTCATAAGCGAAGACTGCCCGCGTCTCGGCGCCGCGGACATTGGCGTAATAACGGTCGACGAACGCCGCGAGGACCGGCGCGTTGGCCTCGAGCGGCGCGAAGCGGAAATGGCGGTCCATCGCCGCCGCGCCCTCCAGCAGGCTCTCGAACGCGTCCCAGCCAAGTGCCAAAGCCGCAGGAAAACCGATCGACGACCAGAGCGAATAGCGCCCGCCGACGCTTTCCGAGAATGGCAGGATGCGGGTTTCGTCCACGCCCCACTCGATCGCCTTGTCTGGCGCGGCGGTGAGCGCGATCACCTTGCCGAACGGATCGTCGACGCCTGCCTCCTCCAGCCAGTGCAGGGCCGAGGAGGCATTCAGCATCGTCTCCTTCGTGGTGAAGGTCTTGGACGCGATCGCAATCAACGTGGCGTGCGGATCGAAGCGGGCCAGCGCCTCCTCCAGCGCGGCGCCGTCGACGTTCGAAACGATCGCCGCGTCATAGCGCCCCGCCTCACGGCCAAGCGCGTCGATCAGCAGGGCCGGTCCCAAAGCGGAGCCGCCAATGCCGATATGCAGGATGTGCCGCACCGGCCCGAACGCCTCCGCCTCGATCGCGTCGATCAGCGCCCGCATCCGCAAGTGCAGCCCGTGCGCGTGGGCGACGCTCTCCGGCGCCCCCTGCCCCCGCTCGGCAGTGTGCTCGGCGGCGCGGCCCTCGGACGGATTGACGATCTCGCCCGCGAACAGCGCGTCGCGCTTCGCCGCCAGCTCCGTCTCACCCGCAAGCTGCCGGAAAGCGGCGAGCGTCTCCTGCGACAAATGCGTCTTGGCGAAATCGAAATGGATATTGGCCTCGGTGAGGCTCATCCGCTCCACCCGGTCCGGCTCCGCGGCGAACAGGTCCTTCAGGCTGAGCGGCGGGGCGGCGGCGAGGCGGGTCCAGGCGGCATCTGTCATGACGGGCGTGTATCTAGGGATGCGGAGCGCCCGTGCATAGCACCAGCCGCCATCCACCTTTTTCGCCGCCGGCCTTTGACCTGCACTGTATTACTCCCATATAACACATGGAACGGCGGTGCTTGACCAGCCGGGGAGCCGACGCGAAAGAGCGCCATGGACGAGAACCAGCCCAATCCTCCCGCCGACTCCGCGGCGGTGCCTCCCGTTGAGCCGGAAGCGCCGGCCGTGACGCCCGGCGAAGCCGCGACCGACGGCGCCGCCCCGACGCCGCCAGCCAAGCCCGTAAAGCCGAAAAAGGCGAAGAAGGAAGAATCGTGGTGGGACACGATCCGCTTCCTGCTCTGGCTGTTCCTCGCCGCGGTCGTGCTCCGAACCTTCCTGTTCGCGCCCTTCTCGATTCCCTCGGCGTCGATGATGCCGAACCTGCTGGTGGGCGATTACCTCTTCGTGTCGAAATGGTCCTACGGCTATTCGCGCTATTCCTTTCCCTTCCACCCGATCAATTTCGACGGCCGGCTGATGGGTGGCACGCCGGAGCGTGGCGACATCGTCGTCTTCCGCCACCCGACCACCGGCGACGACTGGGTGAAGCGTGTCATCGGCCTGCCGGGCGACACGGTCGAAGTGCGCGACGGCGTCGTCATCCTGAACGGCCAGCCCGTCCCCCGGATGCAGGTGGCGCCTTTCGACCTGCCCGTGAGCCCGAACAGCCCCTGCCCCACCGAGCGGCCGGGCATCGACAATTATGCGGTGCGGCTGACCACCGACGCCAATGGCGGCCAGCATTGTATGTATCCGCGCTATCGCGAGACCCTGCCCAACGGGCGCAGCTATGAGGTGCTGGACCAGGGCCTCTCCACGCCCGCGGACAATTTCTCCAACGGGCAGCCAATCACCGTGCCGGCGGGCCACCTGTTCGTGATGGGCGACAATCGCGACGACAGCCTGGACAGCCGCTTCCCCAACGACCTGCCGGACGAGCGCGCCCGCGGCGTCGGCCTGCTGCCGATCGACAATGTCCTCGGCCGCGCGACGATCGGCTTCTGGTCCACGGACGGCTCGGCCCAGTGGCTGCTGCCCTGGACCTGGTTCTCGGCCGCGCGCTGGCACCGGATCGGCCAGACCTGGTGATGGCCCGAAGCTGATGCAGGATCTCGAGGCCTGGCTGGAGGCGACTTTGGGCCACCGGCCCGCCGATCTGGCGCTGTTCGAGCGCGCGCTCACCCATGCCAGCCTTGGCGAGGGGAATTACGAGCGGCTCGAATTCCTGGGCGACCGCGTGCTCGGCGTGATCGTCGCCGACTGGCTCTACGGCCTGTTCCCGGACGAGCCGGAGGGCAAGCTCTCGCGGCGGCTCAACGTGCTGGTCTCGGGCGACACCTGCGCCGCCATCGCGCGCACGCTTGGCGTCGCGCCCCACCTGCGCCTCGGCAAGCAGGCGTTGGCCGACGGCGCCTTCGACAGCGACAACATCCTCGGCGACGTCGTCGAGAGCCTGATCGGCGCGCTCTGGCTGGACGGCGGGCTCGAGGCGGCGCGGGCCTTCATCCGCAAGGCGTGGGCCGACCGGGTGGACAGCCGCGGCACCGCGCCCAAGCACCCCAAATCCGCGCTGCAGGAATGGGCCGCCGCCAACAACCGCAAGGCCCCGGCCTATGAATTGCTCGGCCGCACTGGCCCCCACCATGCGCCGCGCTTCGCCGTGAAGGTCTCGATCAAGGGTGTCGGCGAGGCCGAGGCGGAGGGGCTGAACAAGCAGGATGCGGAGACCGCGGCGGCGGCGAGCCTGCTGGAGAAATTGGCATGAGCCAGCGCTTCGGCACGGTCGCCGTCGTCGGCGCGCCCAATGCGGGCAAGTCCACTCTGGTCAACGCCCTGGTTGGCCAGAAGGTCGCCATCGTCTCGCCCAAGGCGCAGACCACGCGCACCCGGCTGATGGGGATCGCGATCCTCGGCGACAGCCAGATCCTGCTCACCGACACGCCCGGCATTTTCGAGCCGAAGCGCCGGCTGGACCGCGCCATGGTCGCCGCCGCCTGGGGCAGCGCCCAGGATGTCGATCTGATCGCTCTGGTGGTCGACGCCAGCAGCGGCCTGAAGCGCGGCGTCACCGATCTGCTGGACCGATTGAAGGACCGGTCGGAGCCGAAGCTGCTGATCCTCAACAAGGTCGATCTGTTGAAGAAGGAGGCCTTGCTGACCCTTATCACCCAGTTCGAAGGGCGCGGCAGCTTCGAGGAAATTTACATGATCTCCGCCTCGACCGGCGACGGCGTTGCCGAGCTCAAGGCGGCGCTCGCCGCGCGCGTGCCGGAAGGGCCGTGGCATTTCCCCGAGGACCAGGTCTCCGACGCCACCGACCGGATGATGGCCGCGGAGATCACCCGCGAGCAGCTCTACCTCCAGCTCCACGCCGAACTGCCTTATGCGAGCGCGATCGAGACCGAGAAATATGAGGAGCGCAAGGACGGCTCCGTCGTCATCCACCAGCAGATATTGGTCGCCCGCGACACGCAGAAGGCGATCGTCCTCGGCAAGGGCGGCGCCCGCATCAAGCAGATCGGCGAGTCCGCGCGCAAGGAACTGACCGAGGCGTTCGGGCGCAAAGTCCACCTGTTCCTGCATGTGAAGGTGAACCCCAAGTGGGAGGAGGATCGCGGGCTTTATCGCGAGATCGGGCTGGACTGGGTGGAATAGGATGACACAGGCCACCCTTCTCTCGTCATTCCCGCGAAAGCGGGAATCCCGCTTCTGAAATGCGCGGCGGCTGGGTCTATCTCCTGGCCAGCCGCTATCGCGGTACGATCTATACCGGCGTCACGGCTGACTTGGCGCGAAGGACCCATCAACACCGGCTAGGCAAGGGATCGAAGTTCGCCGCCAAATACGACGTCATGCGCCTGGTTCACGCGGAGCATTATCCGCGCATCGATGAGGCCATCGCGCGGGAGAAGGCGATCAAGAAATGGCTGCGCCAGTGGAAGATCGAGCTGATCGAGAAGGACAACCCGGACTGGCTGGATATGTATGACTATCTCATCGGAGCGTGAGAAAAGAAGCTGGATTCCCGCTTTCGCGGGAATGACGATGGAGTGGTGATAGCGAGAGAGCCGCTCTACCAGCTCGCGCCGTCGATGAAGCGGCGGGGCAAGGGCTCCCACACCTCCGGATCGAACAGGCGCAGGTTCACCCCCATCCGCTCATAAGCCGGATCGCGCGGGGACCAGTGGCTGATGCAGCCGCATATTCCGCAATGCCAGGTGGTGAGGGTCGCGTCGCCCTGGACGTAGCCCACCAGCCGCCCGTCCGGATCGGCGACATTCACCTCGTCCGGCCGGTAATAGCCCAAGAGCCCGCCCAGCCGCCGGCACATCGAGCAGTTGCAACTACCAAGATCGTCCGGCGCCGCGGGCAAAGTCAGGCGGACCGCGCCGCAATGGCAGCTCCCCTCGATCATCCCAGCATCTCCTCCACCCAGGCCGGCACCAGCTCGCCCGCTTTTCCGATCCGGCTCTCGTCGAACAGATACGAGCCAAGGCTCGGCTCCAGGTTGATCTCCAGCGTGCGGGCGCCGACATATTTGGCGGTCTGGACGAAGCCGGCGGCGGGATAGACGTTGCCGGACGTGCCGATCGAGACGAACAGATCCGCGTCCATCAGCGCGCGATCGATCCGTTCCATCTCATAGGGCATCTCGCCGAACCAGACGATGTCGGGCCGCACCTGCCCGCCCTCCCCGCATTCCGGGCACATGGCATGGCCGCCCATCTCGCCCTCCCACGGCATGTGCCCATCGCAGGCGCGGCACCAGCCGGACTTGAGCTCGCCATGCATGTGCAGCAGCCGTTTCGCCCCCGCCCGCTCGTGCAGGTCGTCGACATTCTGGGTGACGATCAGCAACCCACCGGGCCATTCGGCGTCGAGCCTCGCCAGCGCCGCATGCGCGGCATTGGGCGTGACCCGCGACAAATTCTCCCGGCGCGCATCGTAGAACCGGTGGACCAGCACCGGATCGCGCGCGAAGGCCTCGGGCGTCGCCACGTCCTCAACGCGATGACCCTCCCACAGCCCTTCCGGCCCGCGGAAGGTGGCAAGGCCGGATTCGGCGGAGATGCCGGCGCCGGTGAGAATGACGATGTTGCGGAGCTCACGCATCGGCAGACCCTAGCGCGGCGCGAAGAGCGGTTGAAGCGCCAGCCGTTCCGACGCAGGATCACTGCCGCTCAGGGGGAGATACAGAATGAATTATGGCCCGATGCTGGCGCCCGTGGTGGCGCTCGCCGCCTGGACGCTCGTCATGCAGATCTGGATGTATCTGACGCGCTTCCCGGCGATGAAGCGCAAGGGCATTGACCTCAAGGGCCGGCGCGGCGGCCGCGGCGCCCAACTGGACGGCGTGCTCGAGGACCAGGTCCAGTGGAAGGCCCACAATTACAATCATCTGATGGAACAGCCGACGTTGTTCTACGCCATCGCGATCAGCCTGGCCCTGCTCGGTGGCGGCGCCTGGCACCTCAACGTCATCCTCGCCTGGGCCTATGTGGCCTTGCGCGTCGTGCACAGCCTGATCCAGGCGACGAGCAATGTCGTGCGCTGGCGCTTCCTGGTGTTCAGCCTGGCCTCTCTAGTCCTGCTGGCCTTGACCCTCCATGCCGGGATGATGCTGCTCCACGCGCATAGCTGACGAGTCGGGCGTCGCTGGGCGGCGATTCTGCAATTCGTCGCTCCACAGGCTCATTTCGTCGCTGAAACACAGCTTAAACGACGAGTCGGCGGCCTTTGACGCGGCGTTGCGGCGCGCTGCCGCAGGATCAGTATCTGACACTCCCAGGACGAACGGGCCGGAAGCCCGACGTCTCAGGGAGAAAGAAAATGAAGTTCGCCAGGTCCATGTTCGTCCGCGTCAGCATCATTCCGCTGGTGCTGGGTGCCGGTCCGGTCGCGTCGTCCGCCACGCAGGTCGAGGTCCTCGGGACCATCCCTGCCGCCGTCACGCAGCCGCTCCATGCCGCGGTCGAGATGCCGGCCGCCTCGGTCGCCACGATTGCGCGGGACCAGCTGATCGCCGAAGCCGCCGACCTCAATGCCGGCCATTATGTCTGGCACCCGGAGCTGGCCCCGGCCGGCGCCGTCGAGATCGTGGTGAGCCTGCCGCAGCAGCGCGCCTATATCTATCGCGCCAACACGCTGATCGGCATCACCACCGTGTCGACCGGCCGCGCGGGCCACCGCACGCCGACCGGCCGCTTCCCGATCATGGAGAAGCACCGGGAGCATTATTCGAGCATCTATGACGGCGCCCCCATGCCGTTCATGCAGCGGCTCACCAATGGCGGCATCGCGCTCCATGCGGGCGAGATTCCGAACTACCCGGCCTCGCACGGTTGCGTCCGGCTGCCTTATGCGATGGCGCAGAATCTGTTCAGCGTCACCCAGGTCCGCTCGGTCGTGCACATCGTGAACACCGCGCCGACCGCGCTGACTGCGCTGCAGGTCGCGCGTGGCGAACGCATCCCGGCGCCGCTCGAGGAGCCGGTGCGGGGTACGCGCTAAGCCTTACTGAATGCGGCGGCCAGTTCCACGTGGGTTGACCACAGGAACTGGCCGACCGGCCTGACCCAGTCGAGCCGGTAGCCGCCCTCCACGAGGATCCTCGCGTCACGCGCGAAGGTGTTCGGATTGCATGAAACATAGGCAATTCGGGGGACGGAGGAGCAAGCGAGCAATGGCGCCTGTTCCTTCGCACCCGCGCGTGGCGGATCGAGCGCCACCGCTTCGAACCGGTTGAGCTCCGTCTCATCGAGCGGGCGGCGGAACAGGTCGCGATGCTCGACGAAGAGCCCGCGCCCCGCCGCCTTCAACGCCAGGGCTGCATCGCGCGCGCCCTCCGCGGCATAGACCTTCCCCGGCAGCGCCAACGCGAAGGTGCCGAGCCCGGCGAACAGGTCGGCGACGATGCCTGCGTCGCCCACCGCCTCGCGCATCGCCGCGACCAGGGCCGCCTCCCCTTCCGCGGTCGCCTGCAGGAAGGCGCCGAGCGGCAGCGCCACCGGCACACCCGAGAGGCTGATCGTCACCGGCTCCGGCTCCCAGATCGTCTGCGCGCCATAGCCATCATCCAGCGCCAACCGGGCGAGCCCCTGCTCCCGCGCGAAGGCGATCATCGCCTCGGTCGCCTCCAGCCCCTCGACCGTGACGCCCTCCAGCAGCAGGTCGACGCCCTGGTCCGCCAGCGTCATCGTCACGCCCGCCCGCCCCTTGAGCAATCGCCGCAGCGGCGCGACCAGGGCGAACAATTCCGGCCGCAGGATGTGGCATTCGCGCATGTCGACGATGCGGTGGCTGGCCTCGGCATTGAAGCCGACCAGGCCGCCGGCGGCCTTCAGCGACGCCCGGCGCCGGCTGTAGGGAGGGGAGAGATGCGGCTCAAATATCTCCGTCGCGAGCCCCTGCTGCGCCAGCGCGGAGGCGATCCGGTCCCTCAGGAAACCCGCATAAACCTCATCGTCCTGATGCTGCAGCTGGCAGCCGCCGCACTCCGGGAAATGGCGGCAGGGCGGCGTCCGGTGATGCGGCCCCGGCGTCACCGTCCCGTCCGCAGCGACCGTGTCGCCCGGCGCGGTCATCGGCACGAACCGCCCGCTCTCCGTCACCCCGTCCCCGCGCGCGGCGAGGCGGACGATCCGTTCTACAGACATTCGGCTGCGGCTTCTTGCAGGTGATGGACGAGATCGTCGGCGATCAGCCCCGCCCCGGCCAGCGCCGCCGCCCGGCCGTGCAGCCAGACGCCCGCGCAGGCCGCCTCGAACGCCTCCATACCGCCCGCCCGCATTGCCGCGATCGTCCCGGCCAGCACGTCGCCCGTCCCCGCGCTCGCCAGCCAGTGCGGCGCCGTCCCGATCGCCCCCCGCCCGTCCGGCGCCGCGACCACCGTGTCCGGGCCTTTGTAGACGATCACCGCGCCGCTCTTCGCAGCAGCAGCCCGGGCGCGTTCGACCTTGCTGCCCTCGCCCTCGCCGAACAGCGCATGAAACTCGCCTTCGTGCGGGGTCAGGATCGCATCTTTCAGGCCGGCCGTCCCGCTCTCCGCGAGCAAGCGTAGCGCACCGGCATCCAGCACCATGGGCAGGCCAGAACCGAGCGCCGCGTCGAGCAGCCCTCGTCCTTCGTCGTCGGCGAGCAGCCCGGGACCTAGCAGCAGCGCCCCGATCCTTTTGTCGTCCAGCCGCGCCAGCGGATTGCCCAGCGTCTGGATCACCGCCGCCGGCACCCCATGCACCAGCTCCTTGGCCTGCAACCGCACCGCCCCTGCGCCTGCCTTTGCCGCAGCCTCGGCCGCCAGCACGCTCGCCCCCGGCATGCCGCCAGCGACGATCGTGACCAGCCCGCGCGAATATTTGTGCGCATCCGGTCCAGGCTCGGCCAGTGTCGGCCGGCCGATCTGATGCAGGTCGCTCGCCGCCGCGATCCCGATATCCGCAATCGCCACTCGCCCCATATGCCGCGCCGCCGGCTGGAGCAGGTGCGCGGGCTTCAGGGTCTGGAGGGTGATGGTGAGGTCATAGTCCGGCACCGGCGAGAGGACCGCGCCGTCGTCGGTCGCCACCCCGCTCGGCAGATCCACCGCCACCCGGACCTGCGCCCGCGCCGCCAGTTCGCCGAGCCGGCCCGCCACCTCCGGCGCCAATGGCCGCCCGAGCCCGGTCCCGAACAGCGCATCGATCAGCATCGCCGCGGGCGCCGCCTCGGCCAGCGCCTCCACCGGCCCGCCCCAGCTCGCAAAGGCCGCCCGCGCCGCTGGCGTCACCGGCTCTCCCAGCGCAGCAACGCGCACCGCCACGCCCCGCGCCGCCAGCTCGCGGGCGATCACATAGCCGTCGCCGCCATTATTGCCGGGCCCGCACAACACCAAAGCCGGCAGCGGCCCTGCGAACCGCCAGATCGCCACCGCCGCGCCCTTCCCGGCCCGCTCCATCAATTCTTCGACCGGCGTACCGGCCGCGATCGCCGCCTCCTCAGCGGCGCGCATCTCGGATGCCGTCAGGATGGTTCGTCCGCTCATCGCGGCCCGGCAGGCAGGCGGAAGCGGTCGCCGCCAATCTCGACCTGGGTCCCGGCCGAGCCGGTCGTCACGACATGCGCCGCCTCGGCACCGTCCGCCGCGCTGATCCTTCCGTCGCGGCCGATCAGCAATCGCCGGAAGCCGCCGTCCGCCTTGCGGATCGTCAGCACGCGGCCGCGCGGGCTCTCTGCGCTGTCGACCGTACAGGCGCGTTCGAAGGCCGCGGCCCCCGCAGGCCGGCAATCGATGCGGTTGTCCGGCTCGCCCGGCGGCGGCGCGGCGGCGCCATTGCCCTGCAGGTTGGAAGCCGCCTCGGTCCCGCTACAGGCGGCGAGCAGAGCGAACGGCGCGAGGAGGAGCGGTCTCATGGCGCCGATCCTATCATTTCCGCCCCAGCGCTTCGAGCCGACGCACCATTTCCTTACCGGCGAGCAACGCGTCGAACCCGGCATCCATTTCCGGATCGAAGCGCACACCGGCAGCGGCGCGCCGGATCGCCCGCTTCAGCATGACCAGGCTCTCCCGTTCGTTGGCGAGGATCGCCGCGATCAAGGCCGTCTCGTGCGCGAGATCGGCGTCGACCAGCCCAATCTCCCTCGCCTCCTCGGCGCGGAGCGGGATGGCGCCGAACAGAATCCGGGCCGCCTGCCCCGGCCGAACCAGTTCGACGAGCCGGTGCACGTCCTCCTGCGGATAGGAAATGCCGAGCTTGGCCGGCGTGATCGCGAACTGGGCGCGCGGATGGGCGAGGCGAATGTCGCAGGCCATGGCCAGCGCCACCCCCGCACCGTAGCAATAGCCCTCGATCCGCGCGATGGCCGGAATGGCAAGGTCGCGCAGCGCGTCAAGCGCCGCCCGCATATCCATCCGGAAACGCGCCGCCCCCGCTTCGTCACCCTGCATCGCCTGAAAATCGGCAAGGTCGGCCCCGGCGCAGAAGGTGCGGTCCGCCCCCGTCACCACCAGCAGCCGCGCCTCGCTCGCCGCAACCTGCGCAATCGCCTCGCCCAGCTTCGCCCAGCCGGCAGCGGGGATCGCATTGCGCGCCTCGGGCCGGTCGAGCGTCAGCCGGGCGGCGCTATCGTCGAAATCGAGCTGGAACATGGCGCCGGACATGCCGCGCCCCTCGCGCTTTGTCGCGAAAAAAAGGGCCGGGACGCCCGATACGCGGCGGCCCGGCCCGAATATGATCCGCGGCGGCCCGTCCGGTGGAGGCGGGCGGCCGCGGGCGAATGTCGGCGCGTGCATACAGCCGCGCCTCGACCCGTCGACGCAACAGAGGCAAGGGCCGTGCCAGAACGGAATCCTGCGGGTTACGATGGTTAACCGGCTGGAAGAGCTGTGCCGGTGCGAGACTCGCGGGTCAGCGAAGCCTGGTTTGGGACAGCCACCAGCCCGGTTTTTCGGTCGCAATCCGGGTGGCGGCGGCGTCCCGGGCGGCCTCATTGTCGTACAGGCCGAAGCAGGTCGCGCCGGATCCCGACATGCGCGCGACCCGGGCGCCGGCCAGCGCTTCCAGCACCGCCCCGATCTCCGGCACCAGCGCCCGCGCTGCGGCCTCCAGGTCGTTCCGCCCGCTCTCCCAGTCGCCGAGCGGGCCGCGGTCCACGCCGTCCCAGGCCTTGAAGACCGGGCCGGTCGCCAGCGGGATGTTGGGGTTCACCAGCAACACCGGCGTGCCCGAAAGGCCCGGCAGATCCAGCGGCTCGATCGCGTCGCCTCTGCCCTCGCCGCGCGCGGTGCGGCTGAGCAGGCAGGCGGGGACGTCCGCGCCGAGGGACGCCGCATCCGCCATCGTCCCGCCGAACAGCCGCAGCACCGCCGCCGCGTCCGCCGAGCCGCCGCCAAGCCCCGCCGCCACCGGCAGCCTCTTGTCGAGCGTCAGCGCCGCCGTCGCGGCCGCCGCTCTAGCCGCGCGGAGAACGAGATTTTCCCCCTCCCCGGCCAGCGCATCCGCGAAGGGCCCGGTCACATCGAGGCTCAGCGCCTCCGCCGGCTCTGCCGTGATGACATCCCCATCCTCGCAAAAGGCGAAGATCGTCTCGATCCGGTGATAGCCGTCCGCCTCCCGCGCCCGCACATGCAGCGCGAGGTTGAGCTTGGCGTAGGCGGTTTCGCGCATCAGCGGGCGGCGAGCTCCGGCGTGAGGCCGCGGTCCATCTTGGCGGTGAGCCGCCGCGCCGCGTCGCCCTCGGCATAGACCGAGGCCGCCCGCCAGGCGAAGCGCGCCTCGATATGGCGGCCGGCCGCATAATAAGCGTCGCCCAGATGCTCGTTGATCTCGACGTCCGCCGCCTCGGACTGCGCTGCCTGCTCGAGCAGGGGAATGGCCTCGGCCAGCTGGCCCTTGTGATAGAGCGCCCAGCCCAGCGAATCCGTGATCGCCGCATTGTCGGGCGCGAGCCGGTGGGCCTCGCGGATCAGCCGCTCGGCCTCCGCGACATCCTCGTTCCGGACCAGCAGGGCATAGCCCAGATAGTTCAGCACATAAGGCTGTTGCGGGGCGAGTTCATAGGCGCGCCGCAACGCGGTGCGGGCGCCCGGCCAGTCATTGGCCTGATCGAGCGCGCTGCCGCGCATCAGCTGGACCTGCCACTCCTCCTGCCCGTCCTCGTCGCCCCTCAGGGCGAGCGCGTGGCCGAAGGCCTCGGCGGCCTCGCGTTGCCGGCTCATCTCGCCGTAAAGCTGGCCGAGCCGCAGCCAGTCGGACTGGGTGGCGCCGCTCGCTTCCGCCGCCTGGCGGGCAAGCGTGAGGGCCCGTTCCTGCTGGTCGCCGTCGCTGAGCAGGCGGATGCGGGTGTCGCGCGCCGCGAGCGCGAACGGATCGCTGGCCGGGATATTGTCGAGTACGCCGACGGCGGCCGCATGCTGGTCCTGGCGGGCGAGCAGTTCGGCGGTGACCAGCCAGGCCTCCGAGCTTTGCGGATCGAGCCGGGTCGCGAGCCGCGCGAAGATCGTGGCGAGCGTGCTCATCTCCTGCCCGCCAAGATCGAGCGCGAGCCGGATCATCAATTCCGCCGTGCCGGCTTCGGCGGTGCCAAGCCCGGCCGGGACCGGGCGATTGGCCTGGATCAGGGCGCGCACGTTCCGGATGGCCGGCGTCTCGGCATCGAGCATGGCGAGCGCGGCCTCGCGCTCATGGCGGGCGGCGAAGACGGAGGCCGCGCCGATCCTGAGCCGGACGCCGCGCGGTCCGGCCGAGCGGGCGGCCGCGAGCATCTCGGACTGGCCTTCGGGCCGGGCGAGCGCGACAAGCAGCATCGCGCGATGCTCGGCGGAATAGCCCGCTGCCGGCCCGGTCGCTCCGGCGGCGGCCAGAGCAGCGAGCGGATCGCCCTCGTGCGACCCGTAAGCCAGCCAGGCCCGGAGCACGGGGACGGTGAAGCCGATGCTCTGGTCGCGCTCGATCGCGTCGATCTGGGTGCGGGCGGCGCGCCAGTCATGGGCGCGAAAGGCCTCGGCGACGAGCAGGAAGCGGCCGTCGATCGGCAAGGCGTTCTGCCGCTCCAGCGCGCGGGCGCCGTCGAGCGCGAGCCGCCAATTGCCGGAGATGATGCCGTGCCGCATCGCCTGGCTGGCAATCGCCTGGTCCGCAGGCGCGGCGGCGAGCGCCGCGGCATAGCGCGCGCTCGCCCGGTCATTGGCGCCGTTGAAGGCCGCCATCCGCGCCTCGGCATAAGGGACGAGGGGCGACCCGGCCTCGACCCGGGCCGCGGCGGGCGCGGCGCCGAGCAAAGTGGCGGCGGAAAGAGCGGCGCCGGCGAGCAGCCTACATATTTGGATAATTGGGGCCTCCACCGCCTTCGGGCACAACCCAGTTGATATTCTGGGTCGGGTCCTTGATGTCGCACGTCTTGCAGTGGACACAATTCTGCGCGTTGATCTGAAGGCGCGGTGAACCGGCTTCGCCCTCGACGAATTCATAGACGCCCGCCGGGCAGTAGCGCTGCTCCGGCCCCGCATATTGCGGCAGGTTCACCGTCACCGGAATCGCCGGGTCCTTCAACGTCAAATGGATCGGCTGGTCTTCCACATGATTGGTGTTGGAGAGAAAGACCGAGGACAGCCGGTCGAAGCTGATCACGCCGTCGGGCTTCGGATAGTCGATCGGCTGGGCGATGTCCTTTCGCCAGATCCCCTCATTGTCGGGATGGTGCTTCAGCGTGAAGGGCAGCCCGATCTTCAGCGTCCGCATCCACATGTCGACGCCCGCAAGGGCCGTGCCGAGCGAGCCGCCATATTTGGCGACGAACGGCTCGACATTGCGGACCTTCTTCAGCTCGGTCGCGATCCAGCTGCTCCGCACCGCCGGCTCGTAATCGGCGAGAAGGTCGGCCGAACGGTCGGAACTGATGGCGGCGAAGGCGGCCTCGGCGGCGAGCATGCCGGACTTCATCGCCGTGTGGCTGCCCTTGATCCGGGGCACGTTCACGAAGCCGGCGGCGCAGCCGATCAGGGCGCCGCCCGGGAAAGCGAGTTGGGGCACCGCCTGCCAGCCGCCCTCGTTGATCGCCCGCGCGCCATAGGAGATGCGCTTGCCGCCCTCGAGGAAGTGGCGGATCGCCGGGTGCTGCTTCCAGCGCTGGAACTCCTCGAACGGCGAGAGCCAGGGATTGCGGTAGTTGAGCGCCACCACGAAGCCGAGCGCCACCTGGCCGTTCGCCTGATGATAGAGGAAGCCGCCGCCCCAGGCGTCGTCCAGCGGCCAGCCCTGGGTGTGGATCACCCGGCCCGGCTCATGCTTGTCCGGGTCGATGTCCCAGAGCTCCTTGAGGCCGATGCCGTAGGTCTGCGGCTGGCTGTCCTTGTCCAGCTCGAAGATCCGCTTCAGCTCCTTGGTGAGATGCCCCCGGGCGCCCTCCGCGAAGAAGGTGTAGCGGCCATGCAGCTCCATGCCGGGCTGGTAGTCCGGCTTGTGCGTGCCGTCCCGCGCCACGCCCATGTCGCCGGTCGCGACACCCTTCACCGAGCCGTCGTCGTTGAACAGGACTTCTGCCGCAGCGAAGCCCGGGAAAATCTCGACGCCAAGCGCCTCGGCCTGACCGCCGAGCCAGCGACAGAAATTGCCAAGGCTGGCCGTATAGGTGCCCTTGTTGTTCATGAAGGGCGGCATCAGTGCGTGCGGGAAGCTGATCTTCTTCCGCGCGGTCAGCACCCAATGCTCGTTCTTCGTGACCGGCACCGTGAGCGGGCTGTCCAGCTCCCGCCAGTTCGGGATCAGTTCGTCGATCGCCTTGGGATCGATCACCGCGCCGGACAGGATGTGCGCCCCGACCTCCGAGCCTTTTTCGAGGATGCAGACGCTGAGTTCGCGCCCCGCCTCGTTGGCGAGTTGCTTGAGACGGATGGCGGCAGCGAGGCCGGCGGGACCGGCGCCGACGATCACCACGTCATAGGGCATGGACTCGCGTTCGGACATTGGTCTCTCCCCTCGCGCTATCGCAGCGCACCAACGTCCCGCAGATAAACAGCGATTTCCCGGTTGACCAGACCGCGCCGGGCTGACTCAAAGGGGCTGGGCAAAAAGGAACAGGCTGGATGACGTCGCGCTGGGCGGAAAGCGCCCTGGGCTGGTGGGAAGAAGCGGGGGTCGACACGATCGTCGGTGAGGAACCGCGCGACTGGCTCGCCGGCCCGAAGCCGCAAGCCGCGGCCCCCGCCGAAGCGCCCGCTCCAGTCGCCGAGGCCTTCCCGGACGACCTCGCCGCCTTCCAGGCCTGGCTCGCAACGACCAACGCTTTGCCCTTGGCCGGCCCCGGCTCGCGCCGCCTGCCGCCCGCGGGCAATGGAAGCTCCGGCCTGATGGCGATCACCGACGTGCCGAGCGCGGAGGACGTCGTCGCCGGTCACCTCTTCAGCGGCGAACAGGGCGCCCTGATCGACAACATGCTCCGCAATTTCTCGGAAAAGCTGCTCGGCGGCGCGAAGATCGACCGCGAGACGATCTATATCGCGCCTTTCTCCCCGATCCGCCCGCCTGCCGGCCGGATCGATCCCGCCGGCGTCCGTTTCCTCGCCGAGGCGATGCGCCACCATATCGGCCTCGTCGCCCCCAAAGCGGTGCTGATCTTCGGCGACAGCTGTACCCGCGCCTTGCTCGGCAAGCCGATGACCGAAGCGCGCGGCGAATGGCATGGGCTGGCGACATCGACGGGTCTGGTCCCCGCCATCGTCACCATCCGCCCGCAGGAATTGCTGGGCCAGCCCAAGCTCCGCACCCACGCCTGGGCGGACCTGCAATTGCTCGCCGAGAAACTGACCTCATGAAGCGGCTCGCCGCTTTGCTGCTCCTCGCCGCCGCCGCGCCGGCTGTCGCCGCGGCCAGCGACGACGAACAAAGCCAGTCGCGCCATACCTTCGCCGCGCCGTCCCAGCTCACCGCGTCCGAGCGCGAAAATTACCGCCTCATCTTCGACGCCCTGCGCGCCGGCAACTGGGCGGGCGCGACCGGCCGGCTGGACGAGATGCGCCCCGGCCTGCTCCACGACATCGCCCGCGCCCAGCTCTACACCATGGCGGGTTCACCCCGCGTCGATGGCGGGCCCCTGCGCGATTTGCTCGCCCGCGCGCCGGACCTGCCCCAGGCGCCGGCCCTCGCCCGCCTCGCCGGCCTGCGCGGCGTCCAGAATCTCCCGAGCCTGCCCACCGCGCGCCAGCTTTTCGGCCTGCCCGGCCAGCCGCGCCGCGCCCGCCCGCGCGCGATCCGCGGCGACGCCGTCGCCGATCAGCTCGAGCCTTTGCTCGCCCCGCTCATCCGCGACGACAAGCCGGTCGAGGCCGAGGCCCTGCTCGCCACCCGCAGCGCCGATCTCACGCCGGAAGCCCGCGCCGCCTTTCAGCAGCGCATC
Organism: Allosphingosinicella sp.; assembly: GCA_044225925.1. GTDB lineage: Bacteria > Pseudomonadota > Alphaproteobacteria > Sphingomonadales > Sphingomonadaceae > Allosphingosinicella. Next base: position 34,593 of record JBGAHY010000003.1, on the reverse strand, counting down.
GCCTGGGTCTATTATCTGAACGGCAATGACCGCGACGCCCGGCGGATCGCCGATCTCTGCCGCACCGCTCCCGGCGATTATGCGCTGCAGGCCGAATGGGTCGCCGGCCTCGCCGCCTGGCGGATGGGCGACTATGACGATGCCACGGCCCATTTCGCCGATCTCGCCACCCGCGCCACCGACGTCGAGCTGATCGCCGCCGGCCATTATTGGGCCGCCCGCGCCGACACCGCCGGCGGCCACCCCGAGCGCGTCCAGGGCCGCCTCCGCGCCGCCGCCCGTTTCAGCGAAACCTTCTACGGCCTGCTCGCCCAGAGCGCGCTCGGCATGAGTGGCCCACCCGCCGATCTCACGACCTTCACTTCGCGCGACTGGAACGCGCTGGACGGCATCCGCAACGCCCGGATCGCCATCGCCCTCACCGAGATCGGCGAGACGAACCTCGCCTCCGACGTGCTCCGCTACCAGGCCCGGATCGGCAATCCGCGCGACCATGAGGCGCTGATCCATCTCGCCGCCCGCCTCAACCTCACCGCCGCTCAAATGTATCTCGCCCATAACGGCCCGCAGGGCGCGCGCTTCGGCCCGGCCGAGCGCTACCCCACGCCCTCCTGGCGCCCGACGCGCGGCTGGCGGGTGGACGAGGCTTTGGTCTACGCCCACGCCTTGCAGGAATCGAACTTCCGACCGGACGTGACCAGCCCGGCAGGCGCGCGCGGCCTGCTCCAGGTCCGCCCCGGCACCGCCGGCGACACCGCCCGCTCCCGCGGCGACAGCCTCAATCCGGCAGCGCTCTACGAGCCCAACACCAATCTCGAATATGGCCAGTCCTTCATGGAATATCTGCGCGATTATTCGGGGACGGGCGGCCTGCTGCCGAAGGTGATCGCCTCCTACAATGCCGGCCCCGCGCCGATCACTGCCTGGAATGCGCGCTACGACCAGAGCGACCCTTTGCTCTACATCGAGAGCATCCCCTACTGGGAGACGCGCGGCTACGTGCCAATCATCCTGCGTAATTACTGGATCTACGAGGATCGCGGCGCCGACCGCAGCGCGAGCCGCCGCGCCCTCGCCGCAGGGCTATGGCCCCGTTTCCCTGGCCTTCCCGGCCCCGTCGCCGTCCGGCTCCAGCCCCGCCGCGACACCGCTATGACGGGGGAATAGAACAATTCGTTCTTGATCTGTTCCGTCTGCACGCCTAATCTTACCGCATGACCCGGCCCGACCTCCGTCCTGGCCGGGGCGCGCCCGAAAACCGCACCCCGGACCGCTTCAACCTGCCGCAGCGCGTGGCGGACGGAGACTGGCTCGATGCCCGCGACGAGGTGGACGGCGCCCTGCCCCCTTTGCGCACCACCGTGACGGTCGAGCATCCGAGGACGATCATCTCCCGCAACCAGTCGCCGGATGTCGGCTTCGACCGCTCGATCAATGCATACAGGGGCTGCGAGCATGGCTGCATCTATTGCTTCGCCCGCCCGACCCACGCCTTCCACGATCTCTCCCCCGGCCTGGATTTCGAATCGAAGCTCTTCGCCAAGCCGGACGCCGCGAAGCTGCTCCGCGCCGAGCTCGCCAAGCGAGGTTACGAAGTCCGCCCGATCGCGATGGGCACCAACACCGATCCCTATCAGCCGATCGAGGGCACATGGCGGATCACCCGCTCCCTGCTCGAGGTGCTAGCCGAGACGAAGCATCCGGTGACGATCACCACCAAGTCGGACCGGGTGCTGATGGACCTCGACCTTCTCGCAGAAATGGCGAAGGACGATCTGGTCGGGGTCGCCTTGTCGATCACCTCGCTGACTCCCGAAATCGCCCGCACGCTGGAGCCCCGCGCCCCGGCCCCGCGCAAGCGCCTCGCCGCGGTGAGGGCGCTGACCGAGGCGGGAATCCCGGCCTGGGTCTCGATCGCCCCGGTCGTTCCCGCGATCACCGATCACGAGATGGAGCACCTCGTCGAAGCCGCGGCAGAGGCCGGCGCGCTCGGCTGCTTCTACCTCCCCGTCCGCCTCCCCTTCGAGGTCGCGCCCCTGTTCCGCGCCTGGCTGGACGAGCATTTCCCGGACCGGACCCGCAAGGTGATGGCGATCATCCAGTCGCTCCGCGGCGGCAAGGACAACGACCCCAATTTCTTCATCCGCATGCGCGGCCAGGGGGCCTGGGCGGCCTTGCTCAGGACCCGCTTCGAGCGCGCGATCCGCAAGCACGGGCTGAATGTGGAAAAGCGCCCCCTGAGGCGTGATCTGTTTAGGCCGCCCGAGGGCGCGCAGATGCGGTTGTTCTAGCCGAGCGCCTTCTTCAGCAACTCGTTCACCACCGCAGGATTGGCCTTGCCCTGCATCGCCTTCATCGTCTGGCCGACGAAGAAGCCGAACAGGGCCTCCTTGCCGCCGCGATACTGCTCCAGCTGGTTCGGGTTGTTCGCGAGCACCTCGGCGATCACCGCCTCGATCGCGCCGGTGTCCGAGGTCTGCTTCAGGCCCCGTGCCTCGACGATGGCGGCGGGGTCCTCGCCCGTCTCCAGCATGATCTCGAAGACCTGCTTGGCGAGCGTGCCGGACAGCACCCCGTCGGCGACCAGGCCGATGAGCTGCGCGCCCTGCGCCGGGGTGACGGGGCTTTCCTCGATGCTCTTGCCGAGCCGGTTGAGCGCGCCGAACAATTCGGACGTCACCCAGTTGGACGCGGACTTGCCGATTTCCGGGCCGGCCTTGCCGGTCGCGGCGAGCAGGGCCTCGAACCAGCGGGCGGTGGTCACGTCGGCGGTCAGCACCGAGGCATTGTAGGCGCTGAGGCCCAGCTCACTCTCGTAGCGCGCGCGCTTGGCGTCCGGCAGCTCGGGCAGGCTGGCCCGGCATTCCGCGAGGAACGCGTCGCTCAGCTCGACCGGCAATAGGTCCGGATCGGGGAAGTAGCGATAATCGTGCGCGTCCTCCTTGGAGCGAAGCGAACGGGTCTCGTTGCGATCCGGATCGTAGAGCCGCGTCTCCTGCACGATGGTGCCGCCATCCTCGATCAGGTCGACCTGGCGTCGCGCCTCATGCTCGATCACCGCCATGATGAAGCGGACCGAATTGACGTTCTTGGTCTCCGTCCGCGTGCCGAACTCCGCCCCGGGCTTGCGCACCGAGACGTTGACGTCGGCGCGCATGGAGCCCTGCTCCATATTGCCGTCGCAGCTGCCGACATAGCGCAGAATTGCTCTGAGCTTGCGGACATAAGCTCCTGCTTCTTCAGGTGAACGCATGTCGGGCCGCGAGACGATCTCCATCAACGCCACGCCGGTCCGGTTGAGATCGACATAGGAATAATTCGGGTGCTGGTCGTGCATCAGCTTGCCGGCATCCTGCTCGAGGTGGATGCGCTCGACGCCGATCGTCTTGGTCGCGCCACCCTCCAGGTCGACCTCGATCTGCCCCTCCCCGACGATCGGGTGGTAGAGCTGGCTGATCTGATAGCCCTGCGGCAGATCCGCGTAGAAATAATTCTTCCGGTCGAAGCGCGACCAGGCATTGATCTGCGCATTGATCGCCATGCCGGTGCGGACCGCCTGGCGCAGGCACTCCTCGTTCGGCACCGGGAGCATGCCGGGGAAAGCCGCGTCGACGAGCGCGACCTGCGTGTTCGGCTCCGCGCCGAAGGCGGTGGCCGCGCCGGAGAAAAGCTTGGCATTGCTGGTGACCTGGGCGTGGACCTCCAGCCCGATCACCACCTCCCATTCGCCGGTGGCGCCGTGGATGCGATAGTCGCTCATTACCACCAGGCCTCCGCCCTATGGGTGAACCCGGCCCGCTCCTCGAAGGCCAGCGCCGCGTTCAGCACCCCCTGCTCGTCGAGCGCCCGGCCAATCAGCTGCAGGCCGAGCGGGAGGTCCTGCCCGTCCAGCCCTGCGGGCACCGAGATTGCGGGGAGGCCGGCAAGGCTCGCTGGCACCGCGAACACGTCGTTCAGATACATGGCGAGCGGATCGGACATCTTCTCGCCAAGGCCGAAGGCGGCGCTGGGCGCGGTCGGGGTGAGGATCAGATCCACGTCCCTGAACACGGTCTCGAAGTCGCGGGCGATCAGCGCCCGGACCTTCTGCGCCTGGTTGAAATAGGCGTCGTAGAAGCCCGCGGAGAGCACATAGGTGCCGATCATGATCCGGCGCTTCACCTCGGCGCCGAAGCCGGCGGCGCGGGTCGCCGAATACATGTCGTCGAGCCCCCCCTGCTCGGGCTGGACGCGCAGGCCGTAGCGCACGCCGTCATAGCGGGCGAGGTTGGACGAGGCTTCTGCCGGGGCGATGATGTAATAGGTCGGCAGCGCATATTTGGTGTGCGGCAGCGAGATTTCGACGATCTCCGCGCCCGCGTCGCGCAACCAGTCGATGCCCTGCTCCCAGACCGCGTCGATCTCGGCGGGGACGCCGTCGATCCGGTATTCCTTGGGAATGCCGATCCTCTTGCCGCGGATGTCGCCGGAGAGATTGGCCTCCCAGGTCGGAACCGGCAGGTTCAGCGAGGTCGCATCCTTCGCATCGAAGCCCGCCATCGCCTCCAGCAGGATCGCGCAGTCCTTGACGTCGCGCGCCATCGGCCCCGCCTGGTCGAGCGAGGAGGCGAAGGCGACCACGCCCCAGCGCGAGCAGCGGCCATAGGTCGGCTTGATGCCGGTAATGCCGGTGAAGGCCGCGGGCTGGCGGATCGAGCCGCCCGTGTCGGTGCCGGTCACGCCCGGCGCCAGCCGCGCCGCAACCGCGGAGGCCGAGCCGCCCGAGCTGCCGCCCGGGGTCAGGGCGACATTGCCGCCGTCGTTGCGCCGCCAGGGCGAGAGCACGTTGCCGAAGGCGCTGGTCTCGTTGGACGAGCCCATGGCGAATTCGTCCATGTTGAGCTTGCCGAGCATGCCGGCGCCGGCTGCGAACAGATTGCCCGACACCGTGCTCTCATAGACCGGCTTATAGCCCTCAAGAATGCGGCTACCGGCGGTGGTCTGCACACCCTTGGTGCAGAACAGATCCTTGATCCCGAGCGGCACGCCCGAGAGCGGCTTCAGATCGCCCGACGCCCGCGCCGCATCGGCGGCGTCGGCCGCGGCCAGCGCATGCTCCGGCGTCTCGATCACATAAGCGTTGAGCGGCCGCCCTTTCTCGACCGCCGCGATCCAGGCCTCGGCGGCCTCGCGGGCGGAGAAGGTCCCGGCCTTCACCCCGTCACGGAGCGCCGCGACGCCAAGTTCGGTCAGGTCGGTCATCATTCGATCACCTTGGGGACGGCGAAGAAGCCATGCTCCGCGACCGGCGCGTTGGCGAGAATATCGTCCCGGCGATCAGGCTCGGTGACCACGTCGTCGCGCAAGCGCAGCGTGTTGGGGATCACCGCCGTCATCGGCGCCACCCCCTCGACATTGACCTCGCCCAGCTGCTCGACCCAGCCGATTATGTTGGAGAGCTCGGGCGCGAGCTTCTGCACCTCGGCGTCGCTCACGGAAATGCGGGCCAGCTTCGCAACGTGGCGAACGGTTGCTTCATCTACGGACATGAAGGCGCGGCTAGCATCCCTGCTGCACTGCGGCAAGGTGACGCATCACCCCGGGACGGCCGAGGGAAATGCTCCTAAGCTTGCCGGCGTGACCGCGAATCGCCGCCCGAGCACGACAGGCCTGCGCCGATTCCTCGATCTCGAGCAGCAAAGCGACTGGCTGGAGGGCGGCGTGATGCCTCCTGATGCCGATGAGCGCCCGGAATCCCTGGAGCTGCGCTTCCGGTATCTTGCGCGGTACGAAAAGCTGCTGCGCAAGCCCCAGGCCGAGGAGGTTCTCGAGGTTCTCCGGCTTTACAGCCGCGACTGCCTGCCGATCCCGCGCCGGACCGAGCGCTATTACTGGTCGGTGTCCTGCCTGCCCTCGACGCCGGGCAAGGCGCTCACGCGCATCAGCGCGAGCTGGATGGAGCTCTTCTCGATCCATGCGGAAGGCGACGGCATCCGCGCCCTGTTCCTGGTGCACCTCTCCGATTTCACCACGGATGGCACACGCGATCCGGAGCAGGTGGACGCGGCTTCCATCGAGGGCGGCGTCGCGGCGCCGGAAGACGTCAGCTACATCTTCCCCCGCGGCGAGGACATTTTCGGCATCCGGGTCCACGGCCTTGGCTCGATCAAGGAATTCATGGCAGCGTCCCACGCCCTGCACGCCGTCCGGCGATTCAATCTCACGTGGATGAACCGGAGCCGGAACGCCTATCAGGCGAGCCACTGCTACAGCCTTGCGGATCACATGCTGGACGAGGCCTGACCTGGCACGTCAGGCGTGCGCGCCGTCCTCGTACTTCATCGCGCCGATGTCATTGCCCTCGGGATCGAGGAAGCGGACCAGCACGCCGACCGTGGGGATCGGCGCCTTGTCCATCGTCACCGTCCCGCCATTGGCCCTGACCGCGGCCAGCACCGCATCGAGATCGTCCACCGCGAAGGTGGCCTCGATGCCGTTCAGACCGGTACCGGAGCGCGGCGTATGACGCCGGTGCATCAAACCCCGCACGCCGGGCGAGGCCTCGTCGCCGGTATGGATCAGGTAGAAGCCCGGCGGGCCCCACGGCTCGAATACCCAGCCGAACACGGCCTCGTAAAATGCGATGGCACGGTCCGTGTCATCGACATGGATGGCGAAGCTGGAGAGATTTGCGGTCATGGGGCAAGGCTAGGCCGCTGGCGCGGATGGCGCAATCCCGCTATTACGACGCATGATGTCGCCAAAACGTCGCACACGAGCGGACGAGCCCCATTTCCTAGTCCGGACCTTGGCGCAGGCGCTCCCGGCCGGACACCGGATCGAGCGGCACGATCACGACTGGCACCAGCTCATCTACGCCTCTTCGGGCCTGCTCCACGTCTGGACCGAGCGCGGCTCCTGGATCGTGCCGCCGCATTGGGCGATCTTCGTCCCCGCCGACACCGTCCACTCGATCCGCTTCGCCGCCCCGAGCGACCTGCGCACGCTCTATCTCCGCCCCGGCTCCAGCGACCTGATGCCGTCCGACTGCGCCGTGATCACCGTCTCGCCCCTCCTTCGCGAGCTGATCCTCCGCGCGACCCGAGAGCGCATGCTCGACAGCCGCGATCCCGCCGAAGCCGCGCTCGCCACCCTGATCCTCGACGAGTTCCGCCAGGCCGGCATGCCGCCCTTCGATCTCCCCCAGCCTGAAAGCGGGACGCTTCTCCGGGCCGCATCGCTGATGGCAACCAATGCCCCCGAGGCGGCAACATCCGCGACGCTTGCGCGCGCCGTCGGCCTTGGCACCCGCACCCTGGAACGCCAGTTCCTCACCGAAACCGGCCTCACCCCCGGCCGCTGGCGCCGGCAATACGCCCTGCTCAACGCATTGGAATCATTGGCCGCCGGCACGCCGATCAAGCAGGCCGCCGCCCTCGCCGGCTATGCCACCACGAGTGCGTTCACTGCCGCATTCCGCGCCGCCTTCGGCACGACCCCCGGCCGCTACTTCTTGCCAGATCGCTCCGCTTCGGCTTGAGGGTCGCTTATGGCCAAGCCCCCAAGAAGTTGCGCGACCAAGTTTCTCTACTTCGTCGCCTTCTGCATCATCCTCTTCATCGCGGGCGCCTTCGCCTACCGCTTCTTCGAGAAGCAGTTCATGCGCTGGGCTTTGGTACCCGGCACGGAATTCCGCGACGTGCCGATGCCGCAGGGCGCCAGCTATGGGCAGGCGTCGCTCTGGATCGCGCGGCCGGACATCGCCAACAATCCCTCCTCCTGGCTGCCGGCAGCGGTACAGCGGAGCACCACCCCGCCGCGCGTCTCGGTCTTCTTCGTCCACCCGACCAGCTTCACCGAGGGCAACGCCTGGAACGCGCCGGTCGGCGACGCCGAATCGCAGCGGCTCGCCACCCTGTTCGTCCGCAGCCAGGCGAGCGCGTTCAACGGCATCGGCCAGATCTGGGCGCCCAAATATCGCCAGGCGACCTTCGGGGCCTTCCTCACCAACAGCGACAATGCCCGGCGCGCGCTCGACTTCGCCTATCGCGACGTTCTCGCCGCTTATGAGCAATTCCTGCGCGAGGCGCCGGCGGACCGGCCGATCATCCTCGCCGCGCACAGCCAGGGCAGCATGCATCTGATGCGGCTCTTGCTGGAGCGGATCCGCAACGCGCCGGAGGCGTCGCGTGTGGTCGCCGTCTATCTCGTCGGCTGGCCCGTCTCGCTGACCGCCGACCTGCCGGCGCTCCCCTTCCCCGCCTGCCAGAATGCGGAGCAGGCGCGCTGCGTGGTCTCGTGGATGAGTTATGCCGAGCCCGCGGACACGAGCCAGATCCTCGACGTCTGGGACGAAACCAGCGGCCCGCGCGGCGCCCGGCGGGGCACCGACATGCTCTGCACCAATCCGCTCACCGGCGCGCGTAGCGCAGCTGCGGCGGGGGCGGACCGCAATCTCGGTACCTTGGTCCCCAACGAGCAGATGACGGAGGCGGAGATGCGCCCGCATCTGGTCGCCGCCCGCTGCGGCCCGCGCGGCGTCCTGCTGATCGGCGAGCGCGAGACATTGCCGGAAATGGGTCCCTATGCGCTGCCGGGTAACAATTTCCACGTCTACGATTACGCGCTCTTCTGGGCGAATGTCCGCGCCGACGCCGAACGCCGGCTGGCGGCGTTCGAGCGAGCGGGCGCAGCGCATTGATCACGGCGATCGCCTCCGACTTCCGCGCGGCCTTGCCGGCGGGGGGACGATTGCTGGGGCTGGATGTCGGCACCAAGACGATCGGAACAGCGCTCTGCGATGCCGGCTGGACCATAGCGAGCGCAGCCGAACTGATCCGCCGCGCGAAATTCACGAAAGATCTGGGGTCGCTCCGGGCGCTGGCTGAGGCGCAATCCGTGGTGGGCATCGTCATCGGCTTGCCGCTCAACCTGGACGGGACGGACAGCCCGCGCACCCAATCCACCCGCGCCTTCGCCCGCAATCTGGAAACGCCGCTCGGCCTGCCGATCCTGCTCTGGGACGAGCGCTGGTCCACCCAGGCGGTGACCCGGACCCTGATCGACGCCGACGCCAGCCGCGCGCGCCGCGCCGAGCTGGTCGACAAGATGGCCGCGGCCTACATTCTCCAGGGCGCGATCGACGCGCTCTGCATGGGCTAGCGCGCGCGACAGGCGTCGAGCGCGCGCTTCCGCTCCGCCGCCCGCGCCGCACGGTCGCGTTCCGCCTGGCCGGCCGGGGCGCCGAACAGGCCCTGGCTCAGCTGGAGCACCCGCTCCTGGCCGCGATCGCACGTCATCTCAATCACTCCCTTTCTCAAATCCGACGCCCTTCATGCCTGGATCAGGCTGAACGGTCCGTGGCGAGCGCTGTCAGCCTGCAGAAAGGAATCTTGCCTTTCGCGAGAGGCCGACTATCCAACTCCTGTCACTTTGTGGGGGATTCCAGATCATGAAGACGCTTTCCGTTACCGCTCTGCTGCTCGCCTCGGCGCTGTCGCTCGCCGGCTGCAACAAGGCCGCCGCGCCGGCCAACAATGCCGCTGCGGCCGCGAAGCCGGCCGAGACCAACACCCCGGCGCCTGCGCCGGCGCCCGCCGCCAACCAGGCCGCCGCGGGTGATGAAGGCGGCGCCGCGCCGACCGCGACCGTCGGCACGGCCCGCCAGAATTTCTCGGTGGTCAACACGACCGGCCATGTCGTCATGACGCTGAACGTGTCGCCGACGACCGAGAACGAATGGGGTCCGGACATCCTGGGCAGCCATGTCCTGCAGCCGGGCCAGACCGCGCAGGTCGTCTTCGACCGGGCCGAGCAACAGTGCAATTACGACATCCGCGCGACTTATGATGACCATGACACGAGCGACGTGCGCAACGTCAATCTCTGCCAGGTCGGCACCGTAAATCTGGTCGACGAGCAATAACCCTTCGGCTCGCTTGAGATCGGCGGTGGGGGACGATAGAGCGCGGCTTTGATGACCGCGCCCTTTCCCCACCGCCATCTGCTCGGAATCGAGGGGCTTTCGGCCTCCGATCTGCTCGCCATCCTCGACGCCGCCGAGCCCTGGATCGACTTCAACCGCGGCGCCCGCAAGGCCGACGACCGGCTTGCCGGCCTCACCCAGATCAACGCCTTTTTCGAGAACAGCACCCGCACGCTCTTCTCCTTCGAGATCGCGGGCAAGCGCCTCGGCGCGCAGGTCTCGAACTTCCATCCCGCCGCCTCCAGCGTCCGCAAGGGCGAGAGCCTGCGGGACACGGCGATGACCTTGAACGCGATGCGGCCTGACGTGCTGGTCATCCGTCACGAGGCGGAAGGCGCCGCCGCCGACGTCGCCGCGATCATGGACTGCCCGGTGATCAATGCCGGCGACGGCACGGGGGAGCATCCGACCCAGGCCCTGCTCGACGCGCTCACCATGCGCCGCCGGCTGGGGCGGATCGAAGACCTGACCGTCGCGATCTGCGGCGACATCATCCACAGCCGCGTCGCCGGCTCCAACATGCGTGCACTGCCCTTGCTTGGCGCGAACGTCCGTCTGGTCGGGCCGCCGAGCCTGCTGCCCAAGGACACGAACCTGCCGGTCTTCACCGATCTGGACGAGGGCATAGAAGGCGCGGACGTGGTGATGATGCTCCGCATCCAGCGCGAGCGGATGGAAGAAGCCTTCCCCGACACGCTCGAAGATTATCACAGCCTCTATGGCCTCACCCGCGCCCGGCTCGACAGGCATGCGCCGAACGCATTGGTCATGCATCCCGGGCCGATGAACCGGGGCGTCGAGATCGAGGGCGCGCTGGCGGACGATCCGGCGCGCTCGGCTATCCTGGAGCAGGTCGAAATGGGCGTCGCCGTCCGCATGGCGTGCCTCGATCTGCTCACCCGCGAAAGACGCGGCTAGGCGTTTAGGTTTGGCGGCACCGGCCCGCTCCCCCGCGCGAGCGACAAGACATTCGCAAAAAGGGCGGCGGATCTTGGCCGATCCACCGCCCTTCAGAGGGGACCCGAGGGTCCTGGGAGCTTGTTGGCTCAGACGCTCCGCTGCCGCGGATTGCCGTCGTAGCGCGCCGCCCAGCGGATCGAGGCGTCGCCGGCCGTCGCGCGGACGAAGCAGATGCCGCCATGGGCCTTGATCTGGCCGCAGAGCCGCTGCGCGTCGGCCGCGGTGGCGAAGCCCGAGACAGAGACGCGGTGGAGGGTGCGGCCGTTGTAGTTGAAAGTTGTGGTCAGCGGCCGGCGGCCGGAAAGGCCGTAGCGGGCCGAAACCTGCTGCCAGGCGCGCTCGGCATTGGCGTCGCTGCTGAAGGCGCCAAGCTGGACCACGACCGGGGCCGGGCCGGAGCGAACCCCATTGCCGACCTCGAAGGCCCGGCGCGGCAGCGCGGTGATGGCGGCGGCGCGGATGAAGGCGGCGCGGCGCGGCGCCGGCGCGGGTGAGGTGGCACGCGGCTGGATGAAGGTGGGACGCGCTACCGGGGCCGGAGCCTCCTGCGGCACGAAAGCCGGCACGTCGGCCTGCTCAGGGGCCGCCTGCACAGCGTCATCGGCGAGCTGCTCGACAGGCGCGGCATAGCGGACCGCAACGGCATGCGGGCGGACGCGAACAACCTGCGGGACCGGCGCGGACTCAGACGCAAGCGCTTCCGGCTCAGGCGCTTCGGCGAGGGCCGCGGCCTGATAGGATTCGGGCGGCGCCCAGAAAGCGGGGGCCTCGGTCGGGCGCGCGTCATTGGCGGCGAGCCGGACCGGCGAAGGAGCCGGCGCCGGCGCTTCGGCGGCCGGGGCGAACTGGGCGTGGGACGGCGCGGGCGCTTCGGCAACCTGGATACGATCGGCGCCCGGGACGATCGGTTCGGACGCGCCAAGCGCGACCTGGTACGGACGGCCAATATCGGCCCCAGGCGAGACGCCGAGCAGGGTCGCGACCTGGGTCGGCCCGGTGCCGGGCCGCGCCATCTGCGCCCATTGCGCCAAACGCGCATCGACGTCGGCGGGCGAAATATCCTGCGCCGCGATCACGCGGGCGCGGTTCCAATTGCCGGCAAAGGCATAAGCCAGCGCCAGATTCTGCCGCGTGCGCGCGGTCGCCATCGGCGAGCGGGCCGCCGATTCGAGCAGGTCCACGGCGCGGTCGGCCTGGCCGGCCAGCGCGTAAGCAAGGCCGACATCGGCGGCGGGCGCGCGACCGGCGATATTGTCGAGAATGCCGACGGCTGCCGCCGGGCGGCCCTGGGCGATGTGGATCAAAGCGACGCTGAGCGCGCCGCGCGCGTTCGAGGGATCGAGCTGGACCGCCTCGGCATAAGTGACGCGGGCGGAGTCGAACCGGCCGCTCCGCAAATAAGCGTCGGCCAGGAGCATCCGGTAGCCGACATCCTGCGGCGAAGAGGCCACGGCCCGCTCGAGCAGTCCGACGGCTCCGGAGACATTGCCCTGCTGCAGCGCGCGCGAGGCCTGGTCATAGAATTGCCGGGCCTCCCGATCGTTCGGTCCATTGGTCCGTTCGCCATAACGGCGCATGGCACCCGAGGGCGCCGCGACGCTGGTCATCGTCAACGCGACCATGACGGCCGAGGCTGCGATCTTGAAGGCGGTCCTGTTCATCTCTCTGGCCTTTTTCGTGGTTAGGTCAGTTCGCTCTGAACTCAGTTACGATTGGCTTTTGCGGACACGGCCCGCTCGGCCAGGGCTTCAACTTCCGGAATGGAGGCGAGCATCGCATCGAGCGCGCTCGTGACGATCTGCTGCGCCGACTGGCCGGTGACGGCCGTCGCCAGACGCAGGCGAAGGTGACGCTCGCCGTCGAGGCGGAGCGTGAAGGCGGCCTTCTTGCCCCCGTCCGCCTTCGCCTTGGCGAGGGGGCGCTTGGGCAAGGGCACGACATGGGCGCGCGGCTTGACCCGGGGCAACTCGATGGGAGCCTCGGCTTCCGCTTCGATTTCCGTCTCGGTCTCAGCCTCGACCTCGGCTTCCGGGAAGCTCTCGGCGATGGCGCGCTGCTGCGCGACCACTTCGGGCTCCTCGGCCTGCGCGTCCTCGCGGGCGAGCTTGGGCGCCGGGGTCAGCGCCGAGATCGAGCTCGGCACATGCTCAGGAAGATCGTCCTCATGCTCCTCGATCGGCGGCGGGACCTGGTGACCCATGTCGTTCCAGCCGAGGTCGTCGAAACCATGCGACTGACCATAACCTTGCGGCTTCATCGCCGGCCGCGCCGCGCCCTTGCGGGCCAGCAGGCCCGAAGAGAGGGAGGCGTACGAGCGTGCGTCGTTGTTGATCATGCCGCCCTCCTCACTGACCGACCACGCGGCGGCCGAAGCCTCCGGCGGTCGGGCGGGAGACGAGACCCTGGGGCACCGGGCCGCCTGGGGAGGCGAAGACGGTGCGGCGGAAATTCTTCTCGAGCCGGTCGGCGATATAATCCCACAGCTCGGCGACCTCTTTGGCCGACTTCGAATTGGGATCGCATTCCATCACCGTGCGGCCGTCGATCATCGACGCCGCGAAATCGGTGCGATGGTGCAAGGTGACCGGCGCGACCGTGCCGTGCTGCGACAGCGCGACCGCGGCCTCATAAGTGATCTTCGCCTTGGGCGTGGCGGCGTTGACGACGAAGATGAGCGGCTTGCCGGCCCGGTCGCACAGATCGACGGTGGCGCCGACGGCGCGCAGATCGTGCGGCGACGGCCGGGTCGGGATGACGATCAGCTCGGCGACGTTGATGACGCTCTGGATCGCCATGGTGATGGCCGGAGGCGTGTCGATCACGGCGAGCCGGAAGCCCTGCTGGCGCAGCACTTCCAGATCGGCGCCGAGGCGCGCCACCGTGGTCTGCGCAAACGCGGGCATTTCGTCCTCGCGCTCGTTCCACCAATCGGCGAGCGAGCCCTGCGGATCGATATCGATCAGGCAGACCGGCCCGTAGCCGGCGCGCTGCGCCTGCACGGCAAGATGGCCGGACAGGGTCGTCTTGCCCGAGCCGCCCTTTTGCGAGGACAATGCCAAAACCCGCATCTATCTTCCCTCAATTCCCACGCTTCGGGCGTCGGTTTGCGCCCCCGCATGCTAAAATCTGGTTAATGCGCGGGTTGGGAATCGATGGGCCGCAAGAGAGAGGAACACATGGCGGACAGCCCGAATTTTATGCTAATAAGCCGTTAACCATCCGCTTCTAGGCTCGCCCCTGAATCGTTTATCTGACCCGAGGGGAATCCGTCATGATCACAGCCAGGCGCCTTTGGCTTTTCGCAACCGCCGCCGCGCTCGCGGGGGCCGGCCTTTCGGCCGCGAGCGCCCAGCCGGCTCCCGGCGACGTCCGCGCGGGCATCGATGCCTGGGCCGCACAGGATTATGACCAGGCCGTCCAGATCTGGCGTCCCCTCGCCGACCGGGGGGATCCCGACGCGCAATATAATCTCGCCCAGGCCTATTTCCTCGGTCGTGGCGTGCCGCAGAATATGGTGCTCGCCGAGCAATGGTATGAGCGCGCCGCCCGCCAGGGTCATCCCGAAGCGACCGCCAACTACGGCCTGCTGCTCTTCCAGAACGGTCGCCGCCAGGAGGCGATCCCCTATGTGACGCGCGCCGCCGACGCCGGCGATCCGCGTGCGCAATATGTGCTGGGCACGGCCCTCTTCAACGGCGACATCGTGACCCGCGACGCGCCCCGCGCTTATGCGCTGATGAGCCGCGCCGCCGCGCAGAACCTGCCGCCGGCGGTCACGCAGCTGGCCGAGATGGAGCGGCTGATGTCGCCGCAGGATCGCGCCCGCGGCGTCGAGCTGGCCCGCGATATGCGCACCGCGCCGCCGCCGACCCAGGTCACCGCGCGGCCGACGCAAACCGCCGCCCGCGCGCCGCGTCCGCAGGCACCCGCCGGCACCCAGAATCCGCGCGTCACCCCGACGCCGGCCCCCGTGCGGATCGCGACCGCAGCACCGCCGCGGCCCCGCGCCCCGGCGCCTGCCCCGGCCCGCACCGTCACGAGAACCGCGGCAGCCCCAGTCATCGCCGCAGCTGGCGGCCGCTGGCGCGTCCAGATCGGCGCCTTCAGCAGCGAAGCCAATGCGCGCCGGGCGTGGAGCGCCGCCGCCGGCCGCCTGCCGGGCCTTCGCCCCGCCTTCGTCCGTGCCGGGGCGGTGATCCGCGTCCAGGCCGGTCCGCTCGCCGACCGGGCGGCCGCGGTTCGGGCCTGCTCGCGTGCGGGCAATGGCTGCATTCCGGTCAATCCGTAAGCCTTAACCTTATCTTTGCCGGTGCCTGTTACGCCGTCTCTCCTGACCGGGGGAGACGGACATGGGCGTAGCAGCCAGCCTCGACGCACAGAGCAATATGGCCTCACGCTGGCGACGCCGGCGGATGTGCGTACTGATCGCGGACAATCCCTCCCCCGCCGCCTTGCGTCAGGTCTCCGCGGCCGGCGCGTTCCTCGAGACCAATGCCCGCCCAACGCTCGGCGCCAGCGTCGAGCTCCACCATCCGGATGCGGGCGCGATCGAAGCCGAAGTCTCCAGCCTCGCCCATGACGGCATCGGCCTCGCCTTCCGCACCTCGGAACGCAGCGTCGCCTTCGCGCTGGCCGCCATCGCCGCAGACATGAGCCGGCCCGCCGCTTAGTCGGTCGTCCAGTCTTTCATCGCATAACCCTGCGCGAACAGGATCGCGCTGAGGTCGTTCGTTTCGATCCGCGCGTCGGAGGCGTCCGCGGCGGCCGGTTTGGCATGGTAGGCGATGCCGAGCCCGGCTTCTTTCAGCATCGGGATGTCGTTGGCGCCGTCGCCGACCGCGAGCGTGTCGGCGCGTGGGATGCCGTGGCCCCCAGCGGCATCGAGCAGGGCCTGACGTTTACCCTCCGCCCCCAGGATCGGGTGGCCGACCGTGCCGGTGAGCAGTCCGTCAGCGACACGCAGGTGGTTGGACCGCGCCGCGTGGAAGCCGATTTCCGCGGCGACGCGGTCGGCGAAAAGGCTGAAGCCGCCGGAGACGAGCAGACAATAAGCGCCGCGCGCGCGCATCGTGTGCACGAGAGCGCGCCCCCCCGGCGTGAGGCGAACGCGCTCGTCATGGCACCGGTCGATCACCTTCGCGTCGAGGCCCCGGAGCAACGCGACCCGCGCCTCCAGCGCCGCCGCGAAATCCAGCTCGCCGCGCATCGCCTGCTCGGTGACCGCGGCGACTTCGGCCTTCACGCCGGCATAATCGGCGAGCTCGTCGATGCACTCGACCGTGATCATCGTCGAATCCATGTCGGCGACGAGCAGGCGCTTCCGGCGGCCCGCCCGCGGCTGCACTACCACGTCGACGCCGGGGAGCAGCCCCTCCAGAGCCGCCCGCGCGTTTCCGACGTCCGCGCCGAGCAAAAGATCGCAGGCCCGCTCCGGCTCGACCCATTCCAGGCCCGCCGCACCGCCAAGCGCGTCTTCGGCCGCGGAAATATCGCCGCGCGACAGCCGCTCCTTTGCTATCAAGGTGGCGATGAACATCGGTGTCGACATGAAACCCCCTCTCGCGCTCATTGCAGGGCCGACCGCCAGCGGCAAGTCGGCGCTCGCGCTGGCGCTGGCGGAAGCGGCGGACGGCACCATCATCAACACGGACAGCGCCCAGGTCTATCGCGACCTGCGTCTCGTTTCGGCGCGCCCGACGGCCGAGGACGAGGCGCGCGCCCCGCACCGGCTCTACGGCTATCGCGACGGCGAGGACATCTGCTCGACGGCGGACTGGGCGGCGGACGCCAAGGCCGAGATCGATGCGGCGCTTCTGGCCGGCCGCCTGCCGATCCTCTGCGGGGGCACCGGCCTCTATATCCGCACCCTGATCGAGGGCATCGCGCCGGTGCCCGAGATCGACCCGGCGGTGCGCAGGACGGTGCGGGGGATGAGCGCCGACGAGGCGCATGCGGCCTTGGACCGCGAGGATCATGAGGCGGCCCAACGGCTGAAGCCCGGCGACACGACCCGCACCCAGCGCGCGCTGGAGGTGGTCCGCTCCACCGGCCGGACGCTCAAGGCCTGGCAGGCGGAGAAGGTCGGCGGGATCGGTGAGGCGGTGACTCTCCGCCCGCTCATCCTGCTGCCGCCGCGAGCCTGGTTGCATGAACGATGCGACGACCGTTTCGAAAAAATATTTTCTGATGAAGGTATTGCTGAGGTAAGTTCACTTCTTGAGCGAAGACTGCCGGCGCTGGCGCCGGTGATGCGGGCGATCGGCGTGCCGGAGATCGCCGCCTTCCTGCATGGCGAGCTGAGCCCGGAGCAGGCGCTGGCCGCGGGGCGGATCGCGACCCGCCAATATGCCAAGCGCCAATATACCTGGTTCCGCCGCCAGCCACCCGCGGAGTGGCCGCGCTTTGAAGCGGCGCTCGATCGCGATAGTCTACAGGCCGCGCTGGCCTTGCTCGGCGCCTGAGGGGACGACGGATGCAGGTCTATCACGACAGCGATTGCGACCTCTCTCTGGTCCGCGCCCGCAAAGTGGCGGTGATCGGCTATGGCAATCAGGGCCGCGCCCAGGCGCTGAATCTCAAGGACAGCGGTGTCTCCGTGACCGTGGCCCTGCCCGAGGGCTCGCGGCGGCGCGAGCAGGCGGCCGCGGACGGCTTTGACGTCATGACGTCAGCCGAGGCAGTGGCGGGCGCCGATCTGGTCGTCATCCTTGCCGCCGACGAGGATCATGGCCGCATCTATGCCGAGGAAATCGAGCCGAATCTCAAGCACGGCGCGGCCATCCAGTTCGCCCATGGCCTCTCGATCCGCTTCGGCCTGATCCAACCGCGCGCCGATCTCGACGTGCTGCTGGTGGCGCCCAAGGGGCCGGGCACCGCGCTCCGCGCCGACTATCTGGCCGGCTCGGGGCTGATCTCCCTGTTCGCGGTGCAGCAGGATGCAAGCGGCGGAGCGGAGGCGCTGGCCCTCTCCTACGCCGGGGCGATCGGCAGCGGCCGGGTCGGCATCCTCTCCACCAGCTTCGCCGAGGAATGCGAGGCGGACCTGTTCAACGAGCAGGCGGTGCTCTGGGGGGCGATCCCCGAACTGATCCATGCCGGCTTCGAGACCCTGGTCGCCGCGGGCTTCTCCCCGGAAATCGCCTATTTCGAGTGCCTGACCGAGGTGAAGTTGCTCGCCGATCTCATCTATGCCCGCGGCATTGCCGGAATGCGCGAGGCGATCTCCAACACCGCTGAGTTCGGCGCGCTGGAGGGCGGGCCGCGGATCGTGACCGAGGAAACCCGGGCCGAGATGCGCCGCATCCTCGCCGAGGTCCGCGCCGGCAGCTTTACCGAGAAACTACTGGCCGACGCGCGCGCCGGCTATCCGCGCCTCCGGGCCTCGCGGGCCGAGGCGGCCTCGCATCCGATTGAAGAAATCGGCCGCAAACTACGGAATTTAAAAAGCTAAGTCCCGCGATCAGCCCGATCT
Organism: Allosphingosinicella sp.; assembly: GCA_044225925.1. Classification (GTDB taxonomy): domain Bacteria; phylum Pseudomonadota; class Alphaproteobacteria; order Sphingomonadales; family Sphingomonadaceae; genus Allosphingosinicella. The sequence goes on along the minus strand of JBGAHY010000003.1, from coordinate 16,198 downwards.
TGATTGTTGCGAAATAGACCGCGCCTTTTGCTACGAACCTGTTACATTCCCCGTGTTCGGCGCGAAGGGGGACGCTTGCCGGAAGCGGGCATCTGGAGCCAGTATTGGCATTACGACCGCATTGCGTCGTGCTTCGACGGTGCGGGCCAGACCAATTATGCCGACGAGATCGCCGATGGCTGGCGCCGCTTCTTCGAGGCGCTGCCGGACGGGGCGCGCATCCTCGATCTGTGCACCGGCAACGGCGCCGCCGCTCTGATCGCCGCGGAGACAGCGCGGGAACGGACGGGCCATTTCCAGATCGTCGCCGTCGACCAGGCCGATATCGATCCCGCCGGCCATGTCAGCCGGCACGGCGAGGATTATGCGTCGATCATCTTCCTGCGCGGCACAGAGATCGAGGCCCTGCCCTTCCCCGGCTCCGGCTTCGCCGCGGTGATCAGCCAGTACGGGATCGAATATACCGATCTGGAACGGTCGCTCGCCGAGGCGGTGCGGATGGTCGCGCCTGGCGGGCGGCTCCGCTTCGTCATCCATGCCGCCGACGGCGTGGTCGCGCGGGATTCGCGGGCGGTGATCGCGGATGCGGACCTGCTGCTGGAGGAGATCGACCTGCCCGGCCACGCGACACGTTGCTTCGAGGCCGTGCTCGCGGTCGAGCGGGGCGGCGGCAACACCATGCTCGCCGACACGCATTTCGCCGCCTTCCAGGGCGCGCTCGAACGCACTGCCCGCCATATCCCGCAGGCGGTGGACCGCACGATGTTCAAGAATTCAGGCGCGGTGCTGCTCGACACCTTCCAGCGCCGCGACCATTTCGACTTGGAGCAATTGCTCGCCAAGGCCGAGCAGGTCCGCAGCGAGGTCGGTGCCCATCGCGGCCGGCTCGACGCCTTGGTTCGCGCCGCCCGCACGGCGAAGGAAGCGGATGCGCTGGCGGATAAGCTCAACGCGCTGGGCGGGGTCGCGGCCAGCCGCCCGCTTGAGGGCACGCAGGGCCTGATCGGCCATGTCGTGGCGGCGCGCTTCCCTTAGGGGTCGCGTCGGACGGCGGCCTCGCCAAGAACGTAGGTCGGCAGCTGTCGGGGTAGCGGCGCCGCCACGAAGAAGGTGATGAGGGCGAAGGCCAGCAAATCGAGCGGCCAGAAGCCAAACGGCAGCGGCGCGCGATGGAGCCTGGGATCCAGCGTGGCGAGAATCGCCTGCGCGTCTGCCAGGTCCCCCTCATGCACGCGGACTTGGACGCCGCCCAAGGCGGTCGTCAGGCCCGGCTCAACCGACGAGTGCCCGCGCCCTGCACAACAAGCATATATTCCATCATAGCCGAGCCTGGAAAGCAGGATCGCCAAGTCTGACGGGCTGTACACATAGGCGACAGTGAAGAACCGGTCGGTCGTGGGCGCCTCACTCATTTCCGCCCGAACAATTTCTCGATGTCGCCATGGGCGAGCTTCACCCAGGTCGGGCGGCCATGGTTGCACTGGCCGCTATGCGGCGTGACCTCCATCTCGCGGAGCAGGGCGTTCATCTCGGGGACCGAGAGGATGCGGCCGGCGCGGACCGAGCCGTGGCAGGCCATGGTCGCGGCGACGAGGTCGAGCTTCTCCTTCAGGCCGAGCGCGCTGTCGAAGGCGGCCAGTTCGTCGGCCAGATCGGTGACCAGACCCTTCACGTCGCCAGCGCCGAGCATGGCCGGGGTCGCGCGGACGAGGATGGCGCGCGGGCCGAACCGCTCCAGCTCCAGCCCAAGCTCAGCCAATTCGTCCAGCCGCGCCTCGATCCGGTCGCAGGCGGGCTCGTCAAGCTCGACCACTTCGGGGAGCAGGAGGGCCTGCCGCGCCACCCCGCCATTGGCCATGGCCCGGCGCATCCGCTCCAGCACCAGCCGCTCATGCGCCGCATGCTGGTCGACCAGCACCAGCCCGTCCTCCGCCTCGGCGACGATATAGGTGGCGGCAACCTGGCCCCGGGCGACACCGAGCGGGTGGCTCCCCGCCTGCGGCACCGCCCCGGTGGCCGGCTCGGCGCGGGCCTGGAGCGACGCGGCGTAAGGCTCGTGGCGGTCGCGAACGAGCCCTTCGGTCGCGGGTGCGAGCCAGCTCCCCTGCCCCGGCGCATGTGCCGGATAGCTCGGGCTACGGATCGGCTCGCTCTGCCAGTTGCCCAAGGCCGCCGCACTCGGCCGCTGGGCGCTGCGATGGCCGGCTTCATCCAGCGCATGCCTCAGGCCGCCGACGATCAGCCCCCGGATCCCGCCCGGATCGCGGAAGCGGACCTCGGTCTTGGCCGGATGGACGTTGACGTCCACCTCGTCGCCCGGAAGATCGATGAACAAAGCCAGCACCGGATGGCGGTCGCGCGCCAGCAGATCCTGATAGGCGCCGCGCACCGCCCCGATCAGCAGCCGGTCCTTCACCGGCCGGCCGTTGACGAACAGATATTGGTGATCGGCGACGCCGCGGTTGAAGGTGGGCAGGCCGGCCACGCCGCCTAGCGTCACATTGCCCCGCGTGAAATCGACGGCGAGGCTGTTCGCCGCCAGCTCCCGGTCGGTCAGCGCGGCTACCCGGGCCGGACGATCCTCGCCCGGCTGGACGTGCAGCGCACGTCGACCATCATGCTCCAAGGTGAACCCGATGTCCGGCCGGGCCATGGCCAGCCGCTTCACCACGTCGAGGCAGGCCGCATATTCGCTGCGCTCGGACCGCAGGAATTTGCGGCGCGCCGGCACCTTCGCGAACAGCTCCTCGACGGTGATACGGGTGCCGGGTGGCAGCGCCGCCGGCCCTTCCCCCCCGATCTGGCCATTGTCCACGATCCGCGACCAGCCGTCGGCGCCCCGCACCCGGCTCTCGATCGTCACCCGGGCGACGCTGGCGATGCTCGGCAAGGCCTCGCCGCGAAAGCCCAAAGTCGTCACCTCATCCAGCGAGTCGGTCGGCAGTTTCGAGGTGGCGTGCCGCTCCAAGGCCAGCGCGATCTCGTCCCGGGACATGCCGCAGCCATCGTCGGCCACCTCGATCCGCCCGATTCCACCCTGCGCCAGAGAGACGGAAATGCGGCTCGCGCCCGCATCGATCGCGTTTTCGACCAGCTCTTTCAACGCACTGGCCGGTCTTTCCACCACTTCACCCGCCGCGATGCGGTTGACCAGATGCTCGGGCAGGCGGCGTATTGACATGCATTTGCCTCTATACGATGCCGCCCTCACCCGCGAGACAGTCTTTCCAGTTTTGGTGGACCGGGGGCGCGGGCCCATCCTATAGGAACTTTACGGGGAACGGCCGTATCCCGGTCGCCCGCTCAGCCAAGCGAGCTTCAGACAGATCATGGGCCTTTTCAATTTCCTGCGACTTCCCTCCCACGACATGGCGATCGACCTCGGCACCGCGAACACGGTGGTTTACGTGCGCGGCCGTGGCGTCGTTCTGAACGAGCCGTCGGTCGTCGCGATCGAGACGATCAACGGCGTCAAGCGCGTGAAGGCGGTCGGCGACGACGCCAAGCTGATGATGGGCAAGACCCCCGACCAGATCGAGGCGATCCGGCCGCTGCGCGACGGCGTCATCGCGGACATCGACGTCGCCGAGCAGATGATCAAGCATTTCATCCAGAAGGTGCACGGCAAGCGCCGCTTCCCGCGCTGGCCGGAGATCGTGATCTGCGTGCCCTCGGGCTCCACCTCGGTCGAGCGCCGCGCGATCCGCGACGCCGCCTCCAATGCCGGCGCCCGCCAGGTCTGGCTGATCGAGGAGCCGATGGCCGCCGCGATCGGCGCCGACATGCCGGTGACCGAGCCGATCGGCTCGATGGTCGTCGATATCGGCGGCGGCACCACCGAGGTCGCGGTGCTCTCGCTGCGCGGCCTCGCCTACACCACGTCGGTCCGCGTCGGCGGCGACAAGATGGACGAGGCGATCTCCTCCTACGTCCGCCGCAACCACAATTTGCTGATCGGCGAGGCCACGGCCGAGCGGATCAAGAAGCAGGTGGGTGTCGCCAAGGCGCCTGCGGGCGGCTCTGACGGCGAGACCGTGCACATCAAGGGCCGCGACCTGGTCAACGGGGTGCCCAAGGAAATCACGATCAACCAGAAGCAGATCGCCGAGGCCCTGTCCGAGCCGGTCGGCACGATCGTCGAGGGCGTCCGCATCGCGCTCGAGAATACGGCGCCGGAGCTGGCCGCCGACATCGTCGACCAGGGCATCGTCCTCACCGGCGGCGGCGCCCTGCTGAAGGGCCTCGACGAGGTGCTGCGCGACGAGACCGGCCTGCCGGTGACGGTCGCGGACGATCCGCTGACCTGCGTGGCGATCGGGACCGGGCGTGCGATGGAAGAGGAAGTCTTCCGCGGCGTCCTGCAGACAGCTTAGGCTGAGAGGGGCAAGGGGATGGCGCCGCCGGGCAAACGGCGCCCCGGTTTCTCCCGCAGGGCGCAATATGGCGTGTTCATCGGCTATGTGATTGCCATAGCCGGCTGTCTCGTGGCCGTGTTGCTGCTCGCTATCGCGGTGATCGACCCGAAGGGCTTCCAGGCGCTGCGGACCGCGGCGGCGGACGTGACCGCGCCGATCAGCAATGCCGGCCGCTCGGTGGTGACCTTCTTCGGCGGGATCGGCGACGGGATCGGCGATTATTGGCGGGCCGGCTCCCAGAATGCCGAGCTTCGCCGGCAGCTCGAAGAGGCGCAGCGCGAGCTCAACCGCCGCCGCGCGCTCGACCTTGAGAATCAGCGCCTGCTCGCCTTGCTCGGCCTGGCCCGCGAGACGAATGACGAGGTCACCACCGCGCGGATCATCTCCTCTTCCTTCCAGTCGCCGCGCCGGCTCGCCACCCTCTCGGCGGGCAGCGGCTCTGGCGTGACCGCGGGCATGGCCGTGCGCAATGCCGACGGGCTGATCGGCCGGGTGCTGGAGAGCGGGCGCTGGGCATCGCGCGTCCTGCTCCTCACTGACGGCGCCTCCAACGTGCCGGTCCGCTCGGTCCGCGACGGCACCGCGGCGCTGGCGGTCGGACGCGGCGACGGCACGGTGGAGCTGCGCACGCTGGAGGTTGGGCAGAACCCCTTCCGCCGGGGCGACATCCTGGTCACCTCCGGCTCGGGCGGTCTGTTCCCGCCCAACATTCCGGTCGCGACGGTGACCGGCCAGGCTGGCGAGCGCGCCGTCGCCGCGCCGCTCGCCGATCCCTCCCACCTCGATTTCGCGATCGTGGAGCGCATCTACCAGCCAGCCGCCGATGGCGATCTGAACGCGGCGCGGCCGGTGCGGCCCGCCGCCCCGGTCGCCCCATCGCCTCCGCCGCCGCAGGCCCCGGCCAACCGCTCCGCAGCGGTGCAACGATGAGCAGGATCGCCGGCTCCGAAACCGAGATCGTGATCGGCGATCTGAGGCGCCGGTTCGTTCCCCTGCTCTCGACCATCTTCGCGATGCTGCTCGGCCTGCTGCCGATCGTCAGCACCTCGCTGTGGATTCCGAACCTCGCCTTCATGACCCTGCTCACCTGGCGGCTGGTCCGGCCCGAGATCTGGCAGGCGCAGGTCGCGCTCGGCCTCGGCCTCCTTGCCGATCTGATCGTGCCCGGCGCGCCGCTCGGCCAGTCCATGCTGCTCTGGACCCTGATCTTCCTCTCCCTCGATTATGCCGATCACCTGCTCGGCGTGCGCGATTACTGGCTGGACTGGACGCTGGCCGCCGCTGCGATCATCTTCCACTCCGCAGGGGTGTGGTACACAGCCCTGCTCCTGGGCGCCAAGGTCGGCATCATGGTGATGGTCCCCCAGCTCATCCTGTCCATCCTCATCTACCCGCTGATGGCCCGGATCGTGCTCGGGCTGGACCGGTGGCGGCTGGCGCGATGAAGTTCAGCATCCACAAATTGCTGTTCGGCGGCGGGCCCGCGGCGACCGAGGGCAGCACGAGCCAGAGCTTCTCACGCCGCGCCTTCCTGCTCAGCGGCGCGCAGACCGGCATCGCGGTGCTGCTCGCCGCGCGCATGGGCTATATCGCGATCGCCCAGAACGAGCGTTATCGCGGCCTTTCGGAATCCAACCGCGTCCAGACCCGGCTGATCCCGCCCCGGCGCGGCTGGATCGTCGACCGCAACGGCCACCCGATGGCGATCAACCGCGCCGATGTCCGCGTCGATCTGATCCCCGATTTCATCCAGGACAAGGACCGGCTGCTCGCCGACCTGACCAGCCTGCTCGCGCTGACCCCCGAGGACGTGCAGCGGATCCGCGCCGATCTGGAGAGTGGTCAGGGTTTCCAGCCCGTCCCCGTCGCCGAACATCTCGGCGCCGAACAATATAATGCGATCAAGGTCCGCGAGATGGATCTGCCCGGCGTCTCGGTGCTTGAAGGCTTTTCGCGCTTCTACCCCGCCGGCCCGGCGGTCGGCCATCTGCTCGGCTATGTCGGCACACCCAACCGCCAGGAATATGAGGCGGAGAACCGCAATCCCTTGCTGATCGCGCCAGGCTACAAGGTCGGCAAGAACGGGCTGGAGAAATCCGAGGAGCTCAACCTGCGCGGCACGCCGGGGCAGGAGCGGATCGAGGTCACCGCGCGGGGCAGCATCGTCGGCCGGCTCGATACCTTGCAGGACCGGCCGGGCCGGCCGCTGCGCACGACGATCGATTCCGACCTCCAATATTATGCCGCCCGCCGCTGCGGCGACGAGAGCGCCGCGGCCGTCGTCATGGACGCGACCAATGGCGATATCCTCGCCATGGTCTCCATGCCAAGCTTCGACCCGAACAGCTTCTCGGACGGGATCAGCCATATTGAATGGGACATGATGTCCCAGGACGAGCATCATCCCCTGATCAACAAGATCCTGCAGGGCCTCTATCCGCCCGGCTCGACCTGCAAGCCGATGATGTCGGTCGCCCTGCTGAAGGCGGGTATCGACCCGAATGCCCGCGTGAACTGCCAGCGCGCCTGGCGCTACGGCAACACCACCTTCCACTGCTCCGGCGGCCCGCACGGGCCGATCGCGATGGAGCAGGCGATCGTCCACAGCTGCGACATCTATTTCTACCAGATGGCGCTTCAGGCCGGCGTCGAGCAAATCGCGCCGGTCGCCCGGCAGTTCGGCATGGGCGAGCGTTTTGACCTGCCCTTCCCGTCGCAGCGCTTCGGCACCTGGCCCGATCCCGAATGGCTGCAGCGCCGGTTCCACCGTCCATGGCAGGGCTACGACACCGTCAACATGTCGATCGGCCAGGGCTATGTGCTGGTGAATCCGCTGCAGCAGGCGGTGATGGTCTCGCGCCTCATCTCGGGCCGCAAGGTGATGCCGCGCATCCTGAGCGGCGGCCCGGCGCCGCAATTCGCGCCGCTGGACGGGGTCGAGCAGGCGCATCTCGAGCTGGTTCGGCAAGGCATGACCGGCGTCGTCAATGGCGGCGGCACCGCCGCGCGGTTCCGGCTGCCGGTCCCGGAATTGCTGGCGGGCAAGACCGGCACCGCCCAGGTCCGCCGCATCTCCATGGCGGAGCGGGCCGGCGGCGTCCGCTCCAACGCCAGCCTTGGCTGGCAGATGCGCGACCATAGCTGGTTCATCTGCTACGCGCCCGCCCAGGCGCCGCGCTACGCCGCCTGCTTCTTCGTCGAGCATGGCGGCTTCGGCGCGGCCGCGGCGGCGCCGATCGCCCGCGACGTGATGACCTTCCTGTTCAACCGGGACCTGGCGACGCAATCGCTGGCGACGATGGAAACGCAATGGGGCGGCGACATCGGCACGCGCATGGCGCGGCGGGTGCGCGAATGGGAAGCGCGCCCGGCCGCAGCTCCGGCAGCGCCCGCGGCAGCGGCGACCGCCGCACCGACAGCACCGGTGGTGGGCGACTGATGGCCCTCCCGTTCATCCCCAAGCCGATCGCGGAACTGCCCTGGCGGATGCTGATCCCGGTGATCCTGATCGCCGGCTTCAGCCTGCTCGTCCTCTACTCCGCGGCCGGCGGCGACCTGCGCTACGCGCGGCCGCAGGGGATGCGCTTCGTCATCTTCCTCGGCCTCGCTATCGCCTTGTCGCGGATCAGGCCGGCCTCTCTGAAGCAGATCGCTTTCCCCGCCTATGTCGTGCTGCTCGGCCTGCTGGTGATCGTGGAGGCGCTCGGCTTCGTCGGCGGCGGCGCCCAGCGCTGGGTCGCGCTCGGCCCGCTCAACCTGCAGCCCTCTGAGCTGATGAAGCCGGTCATCGTGCTCGCCTGCGCGCATTTCTATTCGATGCTGCCCGCCCGGGAGACCAGGGGCTGGAGCGCGCTCTGGCCGCCCGCTGTGCTGATCGGCATTCCGGCCGCCCTGGTGCTAGTCCAGCCGGATCTCGGCACCGCCTCGATGATCGCGTTCGGCGGGATCACGATCGTCTTCCTCGCCGGCGTGCCCTTGCGCATCTTCGGCCTCGGCATCGCCGCCGTCGCCGTGGCCGTGCCGGTCGCCTTCAGCTTCCTGCACGATTACCAGCGCCAGCGCGTCCTGATCTTCCTCGATCCGGAATCCGATCCACTGCGGACGGGCTATCACATCACCCAGTCCAAGATCGCGATCGGGTCGGGCGGGATTACCGGGGTCGGGTTCCTCAACGGCACCCAGAGCCATGGCGGCTATCTGCCCGAGCCGCACACCGATTTCGTCTTCGCCACCATGGCCGAGGAATGGGGGCTGATCGGCGGCCTCTTCGTCATCTTCGCCTGGGCCCTGGTGCTGCGCTGGGGGATGCGCGTCGCGATGGACTCGAACGACCGCTTCTCCCGCCTCACCGCCGCCGGCCTGACGACGACGATCTTCTTCTACGTCGCGATCAATCTCGCCATGGTGATGGGCCTCTTCCCGGTCGTCGGCATTCCGTTGCCGCTCTTTTCCTATGGCGGCTCGGCGATGATGACGGTGATGATCTGCCTCGGCCTGCTGATGGCGATCGAGCGGCAGAACCGGCGCGAGCGCCGGCGACATTGAGGCCCCACGCTCCGGGTTGCAATCTGCCGGGGACGCCACTAGATGCGCCCCTTCGCCACGACATGGCATTGGACGCATAGCTCAGTTGGTAGAGCAGCTGACTCTTAATCAGCGGGTCCCAGGTTCGAGCCCTGGTGCGTCCACCATTCTCTGACGTTCCCTACGCAAACTAAAGTCGAGCAGTGCGAGCAGGTTGCGGCTTGCGCCTGCCCCGCCGCGCTGCCTAGACTTGGCGGCCGGGGGTGAGCGACGTTCATGATGGCCGTGCAGGATCAGGTGGACGGAGGCGAGGCGGCAAGCCGGCTCGAAGACGCGCACCGCCAGTTGCTCGGCGACAATGCTATCCAGTTCGAGCTGCCGACCGCCGGGGACCCGTCGAACCAGGTGCTGCCGGCCAATCCCTCGACGGTGCCCTCACCCGCCACGCACAGCGTGCCCGTCGCTCCTTCGACAGCGCCGCCTGCGCCCCATAACGCTCCGTCCGAGATTTCGATCAGCAGCGGCGGCGGCGTTGAGGGGCTGATGCATGTCTTCCTCTGGATCGCCGCGGGCATCGCGGCCCTTATCATCCTCTACTGGATCTTCGCGTATGTCAGCGACCGCGCCGGCGGCGGGCCGAAACCGAAGAAGCAGAAGAAGACCAAAGCCGCCCAAGAAAGCTGGCGTCCGGAGGAGACGCAGGCTGCGCAATTGCTTGACGAAGCGGACGTGCTCGCCGGCGAAGGCCGCTTCGACGAAGCCGCACGGCTGCTGCTCCATCGCTCGATCGGTGAGATCGACGCGCACCGGCCGGATCTCGTCCGGCCCGCCCTCACCAGCCGAGACATTGCCAGCCACCCACTCCTGCCGGGCGGGCCGGCGGCAGCCTTCGCGCGGATCGCCGCTTTGGTCGAGCGCAGCTTCTTCGCCCGCCGCCCGCTCGGCGCGGACGATTGGCAGGATTGCCGCGCCGCCTATCGCGAATTCGCCTTTGCCGAGGGCTGGCAGCGATGAAGCAGGGCAACCCCTTCAACCCGAAGGTGGTCTACGGGCTGATCCTGCTCGGCGCCGCGGCCTTCGCCGCGATCGTCTGGGTGATGGCTTATGGCGGCCCGCAGCGGCAGCAGTCCGACAACGAGATCAGCCGCGCGCAGATGCTGTCCCCCTCCGCCGTCGGCTTCAAGGGCCTGGTGGAATTGGTCGGCCGGCTGCGCCGGACCTATACGATCAGCAATGGCGCGGACCTTGATTATGAGGATCTGCTGGTCCTCGCCATCGACAGCAATACCGACCCGGAGGCGGTCAGCCGGGTGCGGCAGCAGCGCGCCAATCGCGCCACGCTGATCATCCTCCCCAAATGGCGCACCGTCCCCAATCTCCGGGGCGGGGATTGGGTATCGGCGACCGGAATCGGCGCGGGCGACCGGGTGGCCGCCGGGCTCGGCTACCGACTGCGCGTCGGCGCCAATCCGCAACCCGGAGCGCTGGCGACGGGCGAGAGCGCGCTGGACGGCACCGATGTCCCGGCGCCGCGCTTCCCGCAGACGATCGAAGGCGGGGAGCTGGTGCCTCTGCTGACCTTGCCCGATGGCGGGACCCTGCTCGCGCAAATCAGGGGCCGGCCGCATTACATCCTCGCCGACCCGGACCTGCTCAACAATCAGGGCATTCGCGATCCGGCGCGGGCGCGGGCGGCGCTGGCCCTGCTCGACGCGCTCAACGCGCCCAATTCGGAGAGCATCAACTTCGCGACCTTCACCGACGTGGTCACCGTCCGCGAGCCGGTGGGCCTGCTCCGCCTTGTGCTGGAGCCGCCCTTCCTCGCCATGACCCTGGCCCTGGTCATCGCCGCCCTGCTCGCGGGCTTCCATGGCGCAATCCGTTTCGGCCAGGCGCGACGCGAGGAGCGCGCGATTGCGCTCGGCAAGGCGGCCCTGGTCGACAATAGCGCGGGCCTGATCCGGCTGGCGCGGCGCGAGGTGCATATGGGCCCGGCTTATGCCGAGTTCATCCAGCAGGAGACCGCACGTGCGGTCGGCGCCCCGTCCGGCCTCTCCGGCGAGGCGCTGGATGAGTATCTCGACCGCCTGACCCAGCGCGGGCCGACCTTTACCGAACTGGCGACGGCCCTGGTGAAGACCAGGGACCGCCGTTCGATGGCCGCCGCGGCGCGGGCTCTGTTTCAATGGAAGAAGGACATCATCCGGTGAACGCGACAGATGTGAAGGAACTTGCCGACGGGATCCGGCGCGACGTGGGCCGGGCGATCGTCGGCCAGGATGATGCGGTCGAGCTGATGCTGATCGCCCTGCTCGCCTCGGGTCACATCCTGCTCGAAGGCCCGCCGGGCACGGCGAAGACCTTTCTCGCCCAGTGTTTCGCCAAGGTGCTCGGGCTCGATTTCGGCCGCATCCAGTTCACGCCGGACCTGATGCCCGGCGACATCCTCGGCTCCAATTTGTTCAACTTCCAGACCAGCCAGTTCACGCTGACCAAGGGCCCCGTCTTCTGCGAATTGCTGCTCGCCGACGAGATCAACCGCACCCCGCCCAAGACCCAGGCAGCTTTGCTGGAGGCGATGCAGGAGCGGACCGTGACCATCGACGGCGAGACCTATGCCCTGCCCGGCCATTTCATGGTGATCGCGACGCAGAACCCGATCGAGCAGCAGGGCGTCTACCCGCTCCCCGAGGCGCAGCTCGACCGCTTTTTGTTCAAGCACCGCGTTTCCTATCCCTCGCTGGAGGAGGAGGCGAAAATCGTCGCCAGCCATGGCGCCCGCTTCGGCGCGCCGCGGCCGGAGGAATGGGGGGTCGCGCCGAACGTCTCCTCCGCGAGACTTGCCGAGGCAGTCGCCTTCGTCGCCGGTCTTCCGATGGTCGAGGAGGTGGTGAAATACGTCGTCGCGCTCGTCCGTGCGACCCGCGAGGCGCCCGATCTGGAGGCCGGCGCCTCCCCGCGCGCCGCGGCGATGCTGGCCGGCGCGGCCCGCGCCCGGGCCGCTCTGGACGGACGCGACTATGTGCTGCCGGACGACGTGAAGGCACTGGCGCTGCCGGTGCTGCGGCACCGCGTCATCCTGTCCGCTGCTTCCGAGATCGAGGGGCGGCCAGTGGAGGGCGTGATCAACCGCTTGATCGAAGAGATCGGGGCGCCGCGTTGATCTATCCGAGCCGTCGCCTGATCCTGGCCGCCGCCGCGGTCGCGCCAGCGGCCTTGCTGGTCGGCGTTTATGCGCCGCAATGGTGGACGGCGGGGCTTGGGCTGCTCGTGCTGCTCTTTCTGCTTTCGCTGCTCGACGCGGTCTTGGGGCCGGCGGTGCGCCAGGCGGAGCTCGGTTGCGGAACACCCTATGCGGTCAGCGTCGGCGAGACCTTTCCGGTCGCGCTTTGGGTGAAGTTCACGCAGCGTGCTCCGCGCCGGGCCTGGTTCGCGATCGCAACGGAAGGGCCGGTCGCGGCTCCGGATGGGCTACGCAGCGCTGGCGCAATGGCGAAGGGCGAAGGCGCTGGGACGGTGGAGCTGACCGCGGAGCGGCGCGGTACGGCCATTGTCGCCACGGTCTGGCTGCGCTGGCGCGGGCCGCTCGGCCTGGTCTGGAAGCAACGCGCCCGCGCAGTCGATCAACAGGTCCTCGTGGTTCCGGACATCCGCCCGGTGCGCGACAAGGGCATCCAGATGGCCAATCGCGAAGCGCTTTACGGCCAGAAGGCGCAGCTCCAGGTCGGCGAGGGCGCGGAGTTCGACGCGCTGGCCTCCTATCGCCAGGGTATGGACCGGCGCGCGATCGACTGGAAGCAATCCGCCCGGCACGCCAGCCTGATCGCCAAGGAATATCGGACGGAGCGCAACAACAATATCGTGATGGCGCTCGACGCCGGCCGGGTGATGTCGGAGCCCTTTGCCGGCCAGCCCCGCATCGACCGCGCCGTCTCGGCCGCCTTGCTCGCTTCCTATGTGGCGCTGAAGGACGGCGACCGGGTCGGCTTCTTCGCCTTCGACAGCCGGCCGCGCGCGTCCAGCCAGCCGATCGGCGGCGCCCGCGCCTTCCCCACCCTGCAGCGCGTGGCCGCCGGCATCGACTATTCGGTGAGCGAGACCAATTACACGCTCGGCATCTCGACGCTCGCCGCCGGCCTCAACCGCCGTTCGTTGATCATCGTCTTTACGGAGTTCGCCGACACGATCAGCGCCGAGCTGATGCTGGCCGCGGTCGGCACTTTGCTTGAACGCCATCTCGTGCTCTTCGTCGTCCTGCGCGACGAGGAGCTGGAGGCGTTCACCGCCGCCGAACCGCATGCCCCCGAGGACGTCAGCCGCGCGGTCACCGCCGCCGGCCTGCTGCGCGAGCGGCAACTGGTGCTGACCCGGCTGCGCCATCTCGGTGTTCATGTGCTGGAAGCTGCAGCGGCCGAGGCGGGACCGGCCCTGGTCAGCGCCTATCTCGGCTTCAAGCGGCGGGGGATGCTCTGATGGAGCTCGCCAATTCCCGCTCCTTCCGTGCCGCGCGCGAGCATGAATGGGGTCGGCTCGAGGAAATTTTGCGCCGGGCGGAGCAGCGCAGCGTGCGCGCACTCGACGACGAGGATCTGCGCGACTTGCCGGTTCTCTACCGCGGCGCCCTCTCCTCGCTGTCCGTGGCGCGGGAGACTTCGCTCGATCTGGAGCTCGTCAGCTACCTGGAAGGGCTGAGCGCCCGCGCCTATTTCTTTGTCTATGGCGTGCGCACCCCGCTCTCCAGCCGGATCGGCGCCTTCTTCGCGCGCGACTGGCCGCTGGCCATGCGAAGCCTCTGGCGGGAGACCCTGGTCTCGCTGCTGCTCACCATTGTCGGCGCCGTGGCCGGCTATCTGCTCGTGACGGCGGACCATAGCTGGTACGACAATTTCGTCTCGCCGGAGCTCGCCAATGGTCGCGATTTCTCGGCGTCCGCCGATTTCCTGCGCGGCGCGCTCTACGACAGCGGCGGCGACAACGCCCTGTCGGTCTTCGCGACCTTCCTGTTCACGCACAATGCGCAGATCTCCCTGCTCTGCTTCGCGCTCGGCTTCGCTTTCGGAGTGCCGACGGTGATGCTGCTGACCATGAACGCCACGATGCTCGGCGCCATTATCGCGCTCTACGCCTCAAATGGCCTGACCTTCGAGATTGGCGGCTGGCTCTCCATCCACGGGACGACCGAGATGTTCGCGATCATCCTGGCAGGTGCTGCCGGCTTCAAGATCGGCTGGAGCGTCGTCTTTCCCGGCGAGAAGACGCGGTTGCTGGCGGCGGCGCAATCGGGCCGGACGGCGGCGATCGCGATGGTCGGCGTGGTGCTGATGCTGCTCTGCGCCGGCCTGCTCGAAGGCTTTGGCCGCCAGCTCATCGTCGAGGATTGGGCGCGCTACACGATCGGCGGGGTCATGCTGCTCTTCTGGTGCACCTATTTCTACCTGCCGCGGCCGGGGCTCCGCCGCCATGGTTGATTGGGCGATGCGGAACCGGGCGGAACAGGCCTGGCGGCGAACCCTGATCACGCCGGAGGGGGTCGATCTCAATCTCCGCCTCGCCGACGCCTGGCAGCGGCTCGGCGCCTTCCTCATCGATCTCTTCGTCATGTTCGGCGTGCTGCTTGCGCTCAGGCTGGTCCTCGCCATCATCCTTGGTATTGCGGGGGAAAGCGGGCTGCAGGTCGGCGCGATCATCTTCCTGCTCGGGCTGTTCCTGCTCAGGAATTTCTACTTCATCCTGCTGGAGGCCGGCCCGCGCGCCGCGACGATCGGCAAGCGCGCCATGGGCCTGCGCGTCGTCGCGCGGAGCGGCGAGCGGCTGACCGCCGACCGCGTCATCGCCCGCAACCTGATGCGCGAGATCGAATTCTATCTGCCGCTCAACTTCGTGGGCATGGCTCTGGCCAGCGGCCAGCTTGACTGGCTGACCGCGCTCGCCGGCCTTGGCTGGACCACCATCTTCGCGCTCTTCCCGCTTTTCAATCAGGACCGGATGCGGGTCGGCGACCTGCTCGCGGGGACCTGGGTCGTGCGCGCACCGAAGCGCGACTTGCAGGCGGAGGTCGGCCAGGTCTGGGAGGGCTCGCCCCAGTTCACCTTCACCGCCGCCCAGCTCGACGTCTATGGTGTGTTCGAATTGCAGACACTTGAGAAAGTTCTGCGCGACTCACGCCCCGAGGCGATCGGCCCGGTCGCCACCGCCATCCGCCGCAAGATCGGCATGGAGGATCATGGCGAGCATGATTACGCCTTCCTCAACGCCTACTATAATGCGGCCCGCGAGCGGATGGAGCGCGGCTTGCTTTTCGGCAAGCGCAAGCTCGACAAATATGACACCGGCCAGAGCGACTGACGTAGCGTCAGGCTTGTCAGCGGGAACGCAGCCGTTACGAACCGAAGCATGAGCCTTCCACCCCTCTTCGACCGGCTGCGCCTCCCAGCGATCGGCGCGCCCCTCTTCATCGTCTCGAACCCGGAGCTGGTCATCGCGCAGTGCAAGGCCGGGATCGTCGGGTCCTTCCCGGCGCTGAACGCGCGGCCGCAGAGCCTGCTCGACGAATGGCTGCACCGGATCAACGAGGAGCTGGCCGCCTGGGACCGCGACCATCCCGAGGCGCCGTCCGCGCCTTATGCGGTCAACCAGATCGTCCACAAGTCGAACAACCGGCTGATGGAGGACATGGCGACCTGCCAGAAATGGAAGGTGCCGATCGTCATCACCTCGCTCGGCGCGCTCGTCGAGGTCAATCAGGGCGTGCACGGCTGGGGCGGGATCACGCTCCACGATATCATCAACGACCGTTTCGCCCGCAAGGCGGTGGAGAAGGGCGCTGACGGGATCATCGCGGTCGCTACCGGCGCCGGCGGCCATGCCGGGCGGCTCTCGCCCTTCGCGCTCATCCAGGAAATCCGGCAATGGTGGGACGGCCCGCTCGCTCTGTCGGGCGCGATCGCCACGGGCCGCGCGATCCTCGCAGCCCAGGCGATGGGCGCCGACCTCGGCTATATCGGCTCGCCCTTCATCGCCACGACGGAGGCGAATGCGACCGAGGCCTACAAGCAGGGCATCGTCGAGGGCCGCGCCGCCGACATCGTCTATTCCAGCCTGTTCACCGGCGTGCACGGGAATTACCTGCGCAAGTCGATCGAACTGGCCGGCATGGATCCGGACAACCTCCCCGAGGGCGACCTCAAGACGATGGACTTCGGGACCGGCGACGGCGCCAAGGCCAAGGCCTGGAAAGACATCTGGGGCTCGGGCCAAGG
>JBGAHY010000050.1:0-14876 GCA_044225925.1 Allosphingosinicella sp. | reverse complement strand
GACGCGGCGGAAGCGGCGGCCGACGCGGCGGCGGACAGCGCCAGCAAGATCGGCGCGGCGATGATCAACGCGGCGACCGAGGCGATCCACCGCATGATGGGCGAGATGGGGCAGACCGCCGCCGCGCCCGCGCAGAAGGCCGCATCGAAGCCTGCGACGAAGGCAAAGACCAAGCGGCCGGCGGCGAAGGCGGCGAAGACCGCCGCGAAGAAGCCAGCCAAGGCTGCGGCGGCCAAGCCGGCCCCGGCCAAATCCGCCCCGGCCAAGGCGGCTGCCGCCAGGCCCGCCGCCAAGCGCCCGCCGGCGAAGAAGGCGTCCGCGAAAAAGGCGCCTGCCAGGAAGCCGGGCGCCAGGGCGGCCAAATAAGCCGGCACCAAAAAGAACGGGCCGCCTCCCCCAGGGGAAGCGGCCCGTTTCTATTCAGGCTGTCGCCTTAACGGCAGTGGCGCGTGCTGCGGCTCCTCTGGACCTCGCGGCCGACCAAAGCACCGGCGACGGCGCCGACGATCGTGCCGGTGGTCCGCTCACCGTGGGTGTCGATGGCCCGGCCCACGAGCGCGCCGCCAGCGGCGCCGATGATCAGGCCGGTCGTGCCGTTCGAACGACGGCAATGATAGCGGCCGCGGCTGTCGCGCCACACCGGCCCGTTATAATTTCCGTGGCGGTCATAATAACGGCGCTGTGCCTGCGCCTCGCCGGTCGTGGCCGGAATCACGAACGTGGTCGGAACGGTAACTGCCACCGCGGCGGCGGCGAGAACAAGATTACGCATGTCAAATCTCCCTTGACCCTGTTTGTCTCGGGTCCCTCAACGCACCCAGGTTGCAGAGAGTTTCATTAACCTCACACAACGATTTTTCTCCCCTGCGAAGGGCTGCGTCAAAGCGTGGCTGGACGAGGATGGCGGTCGCGATTAGAGCGCCAGCGCATTCCGGAAAGGACAGGGCAAGTGGCGAACGTCACCGTGATCGGCGGCCAGTGGGGCGACGAGGGCAAGGGCAAGATCGTCGACTGGCTGTCCAGTCGCGCCGATGTCGTCGCCCGTTTCCAGGGCGGCCACAATGCGGGCCACACTCTGGTCGTCGGGGACAAGACCTACAAACTCTCCCTGCTCCCCTCCGGCATTGTGCGCGGTACCTTGTCGGTGATCGGCAATGGCGTCGTGCTCGATCCCTGGGCGCTCCGGGACGAGGTGGAGAAGCTTCGCGGCCAGGGTGTGGAGATCAATCCGGACAATTTCCAGATCGCCGACACCTGCCCGCTCATCCTTCCCTTCCACCGCGATCTCGATGCGCTGCGGGAGGATGCGTCGGGCAGCGGCAAGATCGGCACCACCAGGCGCGGCATCGGCCCGGCCTATGAGGACAAGGTCGGCCGGCGGGCGATCCGGGTCTGCGATCTCGCCCATCTCGATGCGCTCGGCCCCCAGCTCGACCGCATCTGTGCCCATCATGACGCGCTCCGCGCCGGCTTCGGCCAGCCGGGGATCGACCGCGCCGCCTTGCTCGCGGAGCTGGGCGGGATCGCCGATTTCGTGCTGCAATATGCGCGGCCGGTCTGGATCACGTTGAACGAGGCGCGGGCACGGGGCCGGCGCATCCTGTTCGAGGGCGCGCAGGGCGTGCTGCTCGACGTCGATCACGGCACCTATCCGTTCGTCACCTCGTCCAACACGATCGCCGGCACCGCCGCCGGCGGCACCGGGCTCGGCCCCTCGGCGGCCGGCTTCGTGCTCGGCATCGTCAAGGCCTACACGACCCGCGTTGGTTCAGGCCCGTTCCCCACGGAACTGGAGGACGAGATCGGCCAGCAGCTCGGCGAGCGCGGCCGGGAATTCGGCACCGTGACCGGGCGCAAGCGCCGCTGCGGCTGGTTCGACGCGACCCTGGTGCGGCAATCCTGCGCGGTCTCCGGCGTCACCGGCATCGCGCTCACCAAGCTGGACGTGCTGGACGGGCTGGACGAAGTGAAGATCTGCACCGGCTATCTGCTGCGCGGCCAGCCGCTCGACCATTTCCCGGCCTTTGCCGGCGACCAGGCGGCGGTGGAGCCGGTCTATGAGGTGATGGAGGGCTGGAGCGAGTCCACCGCCGGCGCCCGCTCCTGGCGGCACCTTCCCGCGCAGGCGATCAAATATATTCGCCGGATCGAGGAATTGATCGCCTGCCCGGTCGCCCTGGTCTCGACCAGCCCGGAGCGGGAGGACACGATCCTGGTCCGCGATCCCTTCGCCGACCGCTAGGCAGGCGCGTCAGGAGCAGCCCTCGATCAGCTGCACCGCCTCCCATGTCCCGGCCCGCATCTGCGTCGCCCGGCCGCTGTCCGGATCGGTCTCGACGATCAGGCCGTAAGGCTCGCTGCGCGCCCGGAAGACCAGATAATGGCCCTGTGGCCCCGTATAGGGGTGCGGCTCCACACGCATTCCCGGGTAGAGGCGGCGAATCTCGGCCTCGGTCATCCCGACGCGGGCGCCGGATGCGGTGCGGTAGCGCCGGTCCTCGGTTTCGATCCGCACCACCCGGCCGCCGCTCACCATCATGTTGAGGCCGGGCCAGCGCGGCGTATGCCAATAGGAGCAGTCGACATCCGGATCCGGATAGGCCTCGCCCCGCGCGCCCATTCGCCTCAGCGTGGCCACCGGCATGCCGACGCGCAACGGGCCGATGCCGTGCAGGGTCAGGGGCGCATCCCAGGGCGCGGCCGCCATCATCGCCGCGAGCAAGCCAAGCATCATATCCCCGTCCTTCCGCACCGCCTCTTGCGGCAACTGTCATAGGTAGATAACACACATGTCGACATGCGCCTGTTGAAGCAAATCCCGCTCGCCCTGGCCAGCCTCGCGCTCTGCGTGCCGGAGGTGCAAGCCGCGCCCGGGCCGGCAGACGTCCAGGCGATGCGCACTTACGTCGAGCGCAATCGGGCTTTTCCGCCCGCCGCCCGCGCCGAAGCGCTGCGCCAGCTCGAGCTGCTGCCCGGCCTCGCGGCCACGCCCGCGCGTTTCGAGCTGGAGGCGGCCCATATCGCGGCGCTCGCCGATAACGGGCACAGCGTGCTGCTGCCGCCGCAATGGCCGTCGCGCTACCGGCGCAGCCCGGTCCATTTCGGTCTGTTCTCGGACGGGCTCCATGTGGTCTCGGCCCCGACCGACCGCCGCCAGCTGGTCGGCCGCCGGGTGCTGCGGATCAACGGCCGCGACTGGCGGGAAATCCGTTCGGCTTATGCCCGCTACCAGGGTGGCCTGCCGGGCTTCCGCGACCAGTTCGTGCCTTTGTTCATGGAGACGCCAGCCCTGCTCGCTGCGGCGGGCTTCGGCAGCGACCCAGATCGGCTCGCGATCACGCTCGAAGCGCCGGAGCGGGCGGAGACGGTGATCGTGCAGGCGGCGCTGACCCCCTATCGGGACGAGGCGGCCTTTACCGGCGAATCCCCTTTGATCGACGGCGCCCGCCTGCTGTCGCCGAACCGTGTCCCCCTCTATCTGCAGGATCCGGGGCCGCTCTTCCGGCTGGCTTTCCCGGTCGAACTGGACGGCGCCTATATCCAGCTGAACGCGATCCGCGGCCTGGGTATCCAGCAATTCTTCGAACAGACTCTGGTGGAGCTCCGCCGCCGCCGTCCGCACAACATCGTCGTCGATTTGCGCTTCAATATGGGCGGCGATCTCAACATCGCCCGCGATTTCATGCAGGCGCTGCCGGGGATCGCGCCGGGCCGGATCTATGCGATCACCTCGGGCCGCACCTTCTCCGCCGCGATCTCAAGCCTCGGCTATCTGAAGCAAGCAGCGGGCGACCGCCTCTCCATCGTCGGCGAACCCATTGGCGACCGGCTCGAATTCTGGGCGGAAGGCGACATCGTCATGTTGCCCGGGCTCGGCGCCTTCGTCCTCTATGCCAGCGAGCGGCACAATTACATGACCGGCTGCCCCGAGCCCGACTGCCACAGTGCGATCCGCGAGCATCCGATCCGGGTGCGCAGCCTGCAGCCGGACATGCCCGTCGGCCTCAGCTGGGCGCAATATAGCGAGGGACGCGATCCGGCCATGGCGGCGATCCTCGCGGATATCGCCCGACGCGAGAGTGCGCGGCCGCCCTCACCCCCGCCGGCGGAGCCGGTCAGCCCACGGTAATATCCGGCGCGTCCTCGGCCTTCATGCCGATCACGTTGTAGCCCGCATCGACATGATGGATCTCGCCGGTCACGCCCGCAGCCAGGTCCGAGAGCAGATAGAGGCCGGCGCCGCCGACATCCTCGATCGTCACGTTGCGGCGAAGCGGGCTGTTATATTCGTTCCAGCGCATGATGTAGCGGAAGTCGCCGATACCCGAGGCGGCCAAAGTCTTGATCGGCCCGGCGGAGATGGCGTTCACCCGGATATTCTCGGGACCCAGGTCCATGGCGAGATATTTGACGCTGGTTTCCAGCGCCGCCTTGGCGACGCCCATCACATTGTAATGGGGGATCACCTTCTCAGCGCCGTAATAGGAAAGGGTGAGCATGGAGCCGCCGTTCGGCATCATTGCGGCCGCACGCTGGGCAACGGCGACGAAGCTGTAGGTCGAGATGTTCATGGTCAGCAGGAAATTGTCGAGGCTGGTGTCGACATATTTGCCGCGCAGTTCGTTCTTATCGGAAAAGCCGATCGCGTGGACGACGAAGTCGATCGTCTCCCATTTTTCCTTGAGCATGGCGAAGGTGTTGTCGAGATTGGCCATATCGCCCACGTCGCAATCGAGCAGAAAGGCGACCCCCAATTGCTCGGCGAGCGGGCGCACGCGTTTCTCCATCGCCTCGCCCTGGTAGGAGAAAGCGAGCTCGGCGCCCTGCGCGGACAAGGCTTTCGCGATCCCCCAGGCGAGTGAGCGGTCGTTGGCGAGGCCCATGATCAGGCCTCTCTTCCCTGCCATCAAGCCCGTCATTCCTTCTCCTCTTCTGTGCCCCCGGTAGCCTTGGCCACCGCCTCTTCTTCGGCCGCCGCCGCGGCTTCCTCATGCACCGCCGCCTCGACATCCGCTTGGTTCGGGCGCGGCGTTTCCGCCAGCGCGGCATTGAGCTCCGCGCCGATTACCAGACCCAGACCGATGATGAAGAAGAAAATCAAGGCGATCATGACGCCGGCGAGGCTGCCATAGGTCGCGCCATAGCCGCCGATCCCGGACAGCACGACCGGCAGCAAGGCGGTCGTCGCCACCCACCAGAGCGCAACGAAGGCAGCGCCCGGCCACTTGCGGCATCCCTTCCGATAACGCTTCGGCGTCAGGATGTAGAAGAGCAGGTAGAGCGAGCCGAACAGCAAAAGTGCCGGCACGATCTGGACGAGCGTCACCAGCCCGAAAAAATCCGCCGCGGCGGGCACGCGGGCGATGATGAACTGCTGCGCGCCGGAGAGCAGGATCGACAGGCTGAAGGCGATCATCGCGATCACGACCGAGGCGATGATGATCCCGATCGAGCCGAGCCGATATTCCCAGAAAGGGCGGCTGAAGGTCACGCCGTAGGCGCGGCGGATGATGTCGCGGATCGTCTCGATGAAGCTCGCCGTCGTCCACAGGCCGACGATCGCGCCGAACCAGAGCAGGCTGCCGTTCCGCGCATGCAGCACGTCGGCGATCGGCGTGCGCAGCACCCGCTCCACGTCCTGCGGCATCGTCTGCAAAATGGCGTTGACCGCGCTCATCCCCTCGGCGCCATGCCCGGCCAGCCGCGCAATCGCCGCGGCGACGATCACGAAGGGGAAGAGCGACAGCAGAGCGAGGTAGGCCAGATTGCCGGCATGGATGAAGCCGTCGGAATAGACGCCGACCGCGACGCGCTTGATCACCTTCCAGGTGCGGGACTCCCGGACTCCCGGTTTCGCTTCCCCCCGCGCCGCGGCCCGCGCGTCGCGCTTCAGCCGTGCTTCCGGTGATTGGGGGGAGACCTCTCTCACGCGCCGCTAAACGCCCAGGTCGGCGCGCGGATTGGTTTTTCCCTTTCCGCTCCAGGTTTCGAGGAACGCCGCCAATTCGGCATCGTCCGGCACGTCGACCTCGAGCGTGACCAGCTGGTCGCCGCGCTGCCCGCCTTTGGCGGTGAAGCCCTTGCCCTTGAGCCGCAGCACTTTCCCGGAGGTCGAGCCCTTGGGCACATTCAGCATGACCGGGCCGTCGACCGTCGGCACCCGGACCTTGCCGCCGAGCACCGCCTCGTCGAGCGACACCGGCAGGTCGAGCCGGATATTGTCGCCCTCGCGCCGGTAGAAGCGATGGGCACGGATGTTGATCGTGACGAGCGCATCGCCATTGCCGCCGGGCCCGGCTTCGCCCTGCCCGGCGAGCCGGATCTTGGTGCCGTCCTCCACGCCGGGCGGCAGCTTGATGTCGAGCGTCTTGCCGCCAGTCAGCGTCACGCGCTGGCCGGCCAAGGTCGCCGCATCCTCGAAGCTGACCTCGAGCCGGTAGTTGGCGTCGGCGCCCTTTTGCGGCGGCCGCTGGCGGCGGAAGCCGCCGAACGGCCCGCCGCCACCGCCGCCGCCACCACCGGCGCGCCCGCGCAGGCCGCCGAAAATCCCTTCGAACAGGTCGGAAATGCCCTCCTGGTCGTTGCCGAACTCGAAGGCCTCGCCATTGGGCCCGCGGAAGCCGCCCTGCGGGCCGCCGCCGCCATAGTTGCCGCCCGGGCGCCCGCCATAGCCGAAGGGCATCTTGGGATTGCCCTCCTCGTCAATCTCGCCCCGGTCATATTGGGCGCGTTTGTCCTTGTCGGTCAGGATGTCATAGGCGCGGGTGACCTGGCTGAAGCGCTCGGTCGCGCGCGGATTGTCCTTGTTCTTGTCCGGATGCAGCTCCTTGGCGAGCTTGCGATAGGCCTTCTTGATCTCGGCCTCGCTCGCGCCGCGCGCCACGCCAAGCTCTGAATAAAGGTCCGCCATCCGTCAGAAATCCACCAATTTCCCGCTGCAACGGGAATGAGATGGGCCATGTTCCGAAGGGGTGCAAGGGGATTGGCCCGGGGGTGCGGGACGGGTAGGAGGCCGGTATGGCAGACGATCCCCACCAGCTCTTCGACACCTGGTTGTCCGAGGCGAAGGCGTCGGAGCCGAACGACCCCGCGGCGATGACGTTGGCGACCGCCGATGCGGACGGCCGCCCCTCGGCCCGGATGGTCCTGCTGAAGGGCCATGATGCCCGCGGCTTCGTCTTCTACACGAACAGCCAGAGCCGGAAGGGCGACGAGCTCGCCGCCAATCCGCATGCCGCCTTGCTCTTTCACTGGAAATCGCTGCGCCGGCAAATCCGGGCCGAAGGCGCGATCGCGCCGGTGAGCGAGGCAGAAGCGGACGCCTATTTCGCCAGCCGTGCCCGGGATTCCCAGCTCGGCGCCTGGGCCTCGGATCAGTCGCGTCCCCTGGCCAGTCGCGCCCTGTTCGAGGCGCGCTTCGAGGCGACCAGGGCCGATCATGAGGGCCGCGACGTGCCCCGGCCCCCGCACTGGTGGGGTTATCGGCTGGTGCCGGAGCGAATCGAATTCTGGAGCGACCGGCAGCACCGCCTGCATGAGCGCCGCCTCTTCACCCGCGGCCCGGATGCGAATTGGTCCGAAGGCCTGCTCTACCCATGAGCGACGAGCGCGCGAAGCTGACCCAGCGCGCGGCCATCGCCAGCGTCTCGGTTGCCTGCTTCCTGCTGCTGCTGAAGGCCTATGCCGCCTGGACGACCGGTTCGGTGGCGATGCTCGGCTCGCTCGCCGATACCGGGCTCGACGTTGTCGCCTCGCTGGTCACTCTGTCCGGCGTGCGCATCGCCGCCATGCCGGCGGACCACGATCATCGCTTCGGCCACGGCAAGGCGGAATCGCTCGCCGCTCTGGTCCAGGTCGGCATCATCGGCATTTCCGCGATCGGCATCGGCTGGCGGGCGGTGGACCGGCTGGTCCACAGCGCGACCACCGCCAATGCCGAATATGGCATCGGGGTCTCGGTCATCGCGATCATCGCGACCCTTGGCCTGATCCTCTTCCAGCGCAGCGTGATCCGCCGCACCAATTCCGTCGCGATCAAGACCGACAGCGTCCATTATTCCAGCGATCTCCTGCTCAACCTCTCGGTGATCGTCGCGCTGGTGCTCGATCAATATGCACATCTTCCCGGCGTCGATCCGGTCTTCGGCATCCTGATTGCGCTCTGGCTCTTCTACGGCGCCTGGCGCGCGTCGGCCCATGCGGTGGACCAGCTCATGGACAAGGAATGGCCGGAGGACAGGCGGCAGGCCTTCGTCGCGGTGGCCGCCCGCCATCCCGCCGGCAAGGGCATTCACGACCTTCGCACCCGCACCAGCGGCGCCGACCATTTCGCCCAGTTCCACATCTGGCTGGACCCGGCGATGTCCGTGGTCGAGGCGCATGACGTGGTCGACGAGATCGAGGCCGAATTGCATAAGGAATTTCCCGGCGTCGAGGTGATCATCCACGTCGATCCGGAAGGGCAGGTGGACCAGCCCGACAACCCGCTCGCCGAGCGCGACGAAACCTTGGGAATAAGCGAATGAGCATGCTGCCCCTGATCCAGGTCGACGCCTTCGCCGACCGGCCCTTCACCGGCAATCCGGCGGCGGTGATGCCGCTCTACGAATGGCTGCCCGACGAGATCCTTCAGGCGATCGCGCTGGAGAACAATCTCTCCGAAACCGCCTTCACCGTCCCCGATGCGACCGGCGAAGCGGATTTCGAACTGCGCTGGTTCACGCCCGGGCTGGAGATCAAGCTGTGCGGCCATGCCACTTTGGCGAGCGCCCATGTCCTGCTCGGAGAGCAGCAGCGCATCCGATTCCGCACCCGCAAGGCCGGCATCCTCGAGGTGACGCGCGTGGGTGATGGCTATTCCATGTCGCTGCCGGCCTATCCGCCGGTGCCGCAGCCTTTGCCCCACCTGGTCGCCGGCCTGGGTTGCGCGGCGGTCGATACGCTCTGGCACGAGGGCCGCTACGCCTTGATCGTTCTGGAGAACGAAGCGCAGGTCCGCGCGCTCAATCCCGATTTCCGCGTCCTGATCGACGATGGCGACACGATGACCATCGCCACGGCGCCCGGCGAGAGCACCGACGTGGTCAGCCGCGTCTTCGTCCCCGGCGCCGGCGTCGACGAGGACCCCGTCACCGGCTCGGCGCATTCGGTGCTCGTCCCTTATTGGGCCGCGCGCCTGGGCCGGACCGACGCGATGACCTTCTACCAGGCCAGCAAGCGCGGCGGCCACCTGACCGGCCGCCTCGACGGCGCTCGCGCCGTCCTCGGCGGCAAATGCGTCACCGTGCTCGAAGGGCTGATGACGATTTGAGCCTGCTGGCGGCCTTGTCGCTCCTTGCGGCGCCGCCAGCCATCCTCCCGCGCGATTGCCCGCAGCCGATTGCCGCTCAGGCGCGGTGCGGCACGCTGGAGGTGCCGGAGGACCGGACGCGGACTACGGGCCGCAAGATCCGGCTCAACATTGTGATCGTCCCGGCGGCCGGTCCGGTCCGCCTGCCGCCGCTCTTCGATCTGGAAGGCGGGCCGGGACTGCCCTCCACGCACAGCGCTGGCTTCTACCTGACTGATGGTGCCGCCTATCGAGCCGGGCGCGACGTGGTGCTGGTCGATCAGCGCGGCACCGGCGGCTCCAACCCGCTCTATTGTGCGGAGCTGGACGATCTGGAGCGCCAGTATCAACCGCTTTATCCGACGGCATTGGTCGATGCCTGTCGCGCCCGCCTGTCCGCACATGCCGACCTTGCGTATTACGGGACGGACGCAGCAGCCGAGGACATGGATGCTGTGCGTGGCGCACTTGGCGCGGAACGGATTGATCTGGTCGCGCTCTCCTACGGCACGACCCTCGCGCTGCGCTATGCGACGCTGCATCCGGAGCGGGTCCGGGCGATGGTGCTGTTCGGCACGGTGCCGCCCGAGGCCCGGCCGCCGCAGGGGCACGCGCCCGCCGCGACCCATGCCTTGGGGCTGATCGTTCGCGATTGTGCGGCGACGCCAGCTTGCCGCCGCGCCTATCCAGAACTGGGTCGGGAACTTTCGCGCGCGTCGGGCAGGTTGCCGGCCAGCCTCTCGCGCGAAGTTTTCGTCGAGAAACTGCGGAACATGATGTACGCGCCGGACCGCGCCGCGCGCATCCCGCAGATTATTCACGCAGCCGCCGCCGGCGATTCCGCGCCCTTCTACGCCGCCACCCGGCGGACGGTGCCGTCCGAGCTCGCCGATGGTCTTTATCTCAGCATCACCTGCTCCGAGAGCATGGCCGGCATGGACTATCGGACGGCGAGCGAGGCGTCGATGCTAACGCCTTTCGGCAATTATCGCCTGGTCGTGCAGCGTGGGGCCTGCCGGCACTGGCCCGGCTTCACGCCGGCTGCCGATTTCTTCGCGCCGCCCACGCCCGCCATGCCGCTGCTGATGATCTCCGGCGAGCGCGATCCAGTAAGCCCGTCGGATTGGGCTGAGTCCATTGTGCAGCGCTCGCCCCACGCCCGTCACGTCGTCCTGCCCGGCGGCGGCCATGTCCTAGACGGCATGGAGGGGGTGGATACTTGCCTCGATCCGCTGGTTGTCCGCTTCCTCGAAAATGCCGACATCGCCTCGCTGGATACAGCCTGCGTCGCGGCCATGCGTCCGCCCGCTTTCGTGACGGAATAAGTCGCTTCGTCCCGCTCGCAGAATCGCCCGCCGCAAATCCGGGCACGCCGGGATTCCCACAGGTCCGCTTTCGATCAAGAATCGCGACGGTTGCGGGAGGGGCCGCCGATGTTGCGCATTTTGATCGTCGAGGACGAGCCCCTGTTCGCCCAGACGCTCCGCCATCTGGTCGAGCTGAACCCGCTCTACGAAGTCACCGCCGTCGCCGAGGACAGCGCGTCCGCGCTCGCCGCTGTCGAGGAGCGCGCGCCCGATCTCGCCCTGATCGACCTGCAGCTCGCCAACGGCACGACCGGCTTTCCGGTCGCGGTCAAGCTGCACGAGCTTGGCGTGCCCTGCCTGTTCACCACCGGCAAGGCGCCGAGTTTCCCGATGCCGGACCTCGCGCTCGGTTGCCTGATGAAGCCGTTCAGCCATGACGATCTGGTCCGCGCCCTGACCATGGCGGAGGACCGGATCCGCGGCCGGCAGGGCCTGCTGCTGAAGTCAAGCCGGCCGGAAAATCTGCGCGTCTATGCCGAGGAGCAGGCGCGGATCAGGGCCGAGACCACCGAATTGTTGCCCACTCCCGACCGGAGCCACGCCCGCAGGCGGCTCCGCGATCGGGCGGGGCGCGTCTGGCGGGGCGCGTCTGGCGGAAACTCAGCGCCGGCTGATCATGACCGCGCCCGCTCCGCCGCGATCCACTCGTCGATCTGGCTTTCCAGCACGTCGAGCGGGATCGAGCCGTTGCGGAGCACCGCATCGTGGAAGCGGCGGAGGTCGAAGCGGTCGCCAAGCGACTGCTCCGCGCGGTGCCGTAGCTCGATGATTTTCAGCCGGCCGATCATGTAGCCGAGCGCCTGGCCTGGCCAGGAGATGTAGCGGTTCACCTCCGCCTCGATATTGGCGTCGGTGAGCGCGGTATTCTCGCGCATATAGGCGATCGCCCGGGCCTTGTCCCAGCCGAAGGCGTGGATGCCCGTGTCGACCACCAGCCGGCAAGCGCGCCACATCTGGTAGGAGAGCTCCCCCATGCGCCGCTCCGGCGTGTTGTAGACGCCCATCTCCTCGCCCAGGCTCTCGGCATAGAGCGCCCAGCCCTCGGTGAAGGCGGTGTAGCTGGTGAAATTGCGGCGGAAGGCCGCGATCTCCATCTCCTGCTGGAGCGCGATCTGCAGGTGATGGCCGGGCACGGATTCGTGCAGGCTGAGCGCCGGGATCTCCCAGAGCGGCCGCTGGTTGAGCCGCGAGACGTTGACGTAATAGGTCCCGGCAATGCCGCTCTCGGGCGAGCCCTGGCTGTAATAGGCCGTGGTCGTGCCTTCCGCGGTCTCGGCGGGGATGGTGCGGATCGTGAAGGTCAGCCGCGGCAACCGTCCGAACAGGCGGGGAAGGTGGCCGTCCACCTCCTTGTTGAACGCCGCCGAGGCCTGGATCAGCTGCTCGGGCGTCGTCGCAAAGTAACGGGGGTTGGTGCGCAATTCCTGGATGAAAGCCTCGCGGGTCGGATAGCCGGCCTCGCGGGCCACCCGCTCCATCTCGCCGCGGATGCGCGCCACTTCGCGGAGGCCGATATCGTGGATCTGCTGCGGGGTGAGGTCGGTCGTCGTGTTCTCGCGGACCTGCAGCGCATAATAGTCCGCGCCGCGCGGCTGGGTGGAGATGCTGTCGCTTCGCGCGCAATGCGGGCGATAGTCGCGCGTGTAGAAATCGAGATGCTTCTGATAGGCCGGGTTGATGACTGTCGTGATAAGCGTCCGCGCCCGTGCCTGCAGCCCCGCCCAGTCCGCCTCGTTTATCGTCGCCGGGCGCGCGCCCGCAAATGGCTCGTAGAAACGTGACTGGGTGGGGTCGGTTGCGATCACCCCGGAGATGGTCCGCTCATAGCCGCCCAACACCGAGCAGGGCAGGACGAAGCCGCCGCGCACCGCATTGGCGGTGATCGCCAGCGCCTGGTCGTTCAGGCGCGGATATTGTTCGATGCGGGTGAGATAGGACTCGAAGTCGGCCCGTGTCCGGAAGGGGAGGCCGCGCGCCATGCCGGCAAAGCCCTGGTGCCAGCCATAATAGGTCGTGAACAGCATGTCGCGCTGGGGGAAGCTGTTGTCCTCGATCTGCTCGCTGAGCTGGCGGCGGAGGATCGCGTGATTGACCCGGTCCTGCCCGGTCAGCTGGGCGGCGGGGATCGCCTCCAGCCGCGCCAGTAGCGCCCGCGCCTCGCCAGCGCGCCGGTCCCGCGCCGCCGGGCTGATGTCGCGGATCCGGCTGTCATAATCATGGACACCGAGTGCGGTCGCCTCGACCGGATTCTCGCGCAGCACCCAGCGGTAGTGATCGTCCAGCAGGCGGTGGAAATCGTCGGCCGGCGCGGCGTAAGCCGGCGCGGCGAGCGCGAGCGTCAGGGCGGTCAGCGAAAAGGCAAGGCGCATCATAGTCTCCCCTCGATCGTTCACCCTAGTGTCACGTCCGAAGTGCGCAAATGCCGTTTGTCGAAAAGCCGCTTGCACCGTGCGGGGCCTCCGCTAGCCCTCGGTCAAAGGCCTGAAAAGAAAGCACCACATGACCGTCGCCGAAGCCAATCCCGTGACCGAAGTCGCCGACGTCAAGCGCGCCGACCGCAGCGACCGCGCCTTTCTCGGCCATCCCAAGGGGCTTGGCTATCTCGCTTTCGCCGAGGGCTGCGAGCGCTTCTCTTATTACGGCATGCAGGCTTTGCTGGTCCTCTACATGACCCACCAGCTGCTGCTGCCCGGCCATGTCGAGAATGTCGCCTTCTTCGAGCCCTTCCGCAGCATCGTCGAGGGCATATACGGCCCGCTCAGCCCGCTGGCCCTCGCGACCACGATTGGCGGCCTCTATTCGGGCCTCGTCTACCTGACCCCGATCCTCGGCGGCGTCCTCGCCGACCGCATGCTCGGGCGGACGCGCAGCATCACGATCGGCGCGATCCTGATGGCGATGGGCCATTTCCTGATGGCGTTCGAGGTCAGCTTCCTCGTCGCCTTGCTCTGCCTTCTGCTCGGCGTCGGCTGCTTCAAGGGCAATATCGCGACCCAGGTGGGCGAACTGTACGGGCCGGAGGATCTGCGCCGCGCCGACGCCTTCCAGATCTTCCTGCTCGCAGTGAACGTCGCGGTGATCATCGCGCCGCTGGTCTGCGGCACTTTGGGCGAGAAGGTCGGCTGGCATTACGGCTTCGCCGCCGCCGGCGTGCTGATGGTGATCGGCCTCGTCATCTATCTCTGGGGCCGGCGCTGGCTCCCCGCCGAGGCGCCGCCGGGGCGCACCGGCAAGGCGGAGCGACCGCCCTTCATCAAGGGCGACTGGGCCAGGGTCGCAGTGCTCGTCCTCATCTTGCCGTTGCTGACCCTGTCGGCGGTTGGCAACCAGACGATCTTCGGCTCCTACCTGCTCTGGGGCGAGGCCCATTACGATCTTGTCTTCTTCGGCCAATCCATGCCGGTGACCTGGCTGGTCTCGCTGGACGCAATCATCTCGACGGCGACGATCCTCGCCTCGATCGCCTTCTGGCGCTGGTATGCGAAGCGTTGGCGCGAGCCGCAGGAGATCACCAAGCTCACCATCGGTGTGGTGTTTTCGGCGCTAGCGCCTTTGGCGCTGGCCATCGCCTCCTGGCAGGCAGAGGCGAGCGGCCACAAGGTCGGGATCGTCTGGGGTTTCGCCTTCCACATCATCAACGATATCGGCTTCGCCAACGTCTTCCCGGTCGGCATCGCGCTTTACTCGCGGGCCTCGCCGCGGGCGATCGCCGGCACCATGATCGGCGTCTATTATCTCCACCTCTTCGCCTGCAACATGCTGGTCGGCCGGCTCGGCGGCCTGCTCGAGACGCTGACGCCGGGCAATTTCTGGCTGCTCCATGCGGGGCTGGTGGGCGCCGGTGCGCTCGGCCTGCTGATCGTGCGCTCCTTCGCGGGCCGCATCTTGGCGCCCGTCGAACCCGTCGAGGCGGAGCCGGCACCAGCCTAGGGCCGCGGCGCCTTCGGCGGCAGCGGGAAGAGGGTGATGAAGCGCGCGGCGACCGTGCGGTCGCCCTCGATCTTCAGCGCGCCCGCAGCCTCCAGCTCACCCATCGGCACGCCGCCGTAAACCGCTGCGGCTACCGCGCCGGGCGCGCCTTCGAACGTCACGTCCGTCCCGATCGGCTCTCCCCGCACTGCCCGGACGCCGCCATCCTTCATCGTGAGCACATAGTTCTCGCGGCCCAGCCGGAAGCCGAT
>JBGAHY010000049.1:0-16438 GCA_044225925.1 Allosphingosinicella sp. | reverse complement strand
CAGCCCGATCCGGGCCTGATGCAGCGCGTCGGCATCGCGCCGTTGCAGCAAGACGATCTCGTTCAGCCGGTAATGGCGGAGGCATGCCTGGGCGACGGTGCGGAAAGCATCGCCTTCGCTCACCCGCGCCGGCAGGTTGATCGGGTCGGTCTTGGCGGCCTCGCCCAGCGCCTTTTCGGCCAGCGCATAGCCGCGCTCCGCCTTGCTCAGCACGCCGAGCCGGAGCGGCAGTGCCGCGCCAATCTCTCCGGCCAATGCGAAGAGGGCGCGCGGCTTGCCCGATTTGAGCTCCAGCTCCAGCTCGCAGAGCGGGGATTCTGCTTTACCGGCCGTGACCTTGCCCTCGTCCAGCACCACCTCGATCACGCTGCCCTTGTGCGTCACCAGCCAGGTGGTCCGGCGAAAGCGGGAGCGCACCCGGAGCTTGAGCGGGCCGGCTTTCTCGGCGTCGAGCAATTTCTTGAGCGGAGTCCTGGCGAGCGCGGCATCGTCGAGCGCGAAGCCGGGCACGTCCGCCTCCCATTCGTCACGGACGAACAGGCCGGCGGCGGCGGCGCGCTTGTGCTTCACCGCCTGGACGAAGCGGCCGTCCGCCTTGCGCACCCGCAGCGAATAGCCGGCGCGGCGGACGATCTGGTCCTTCGTGTCGAAATAGGCGGTGTCGGCTTCGACGATGGCCGGGGTCAATCCGGCGAGCGCAGGACAGGCTTTCAATGCCTCGGCATCACTGGCCGCGACGTCGAATTTCAGTTCGACTTCATGCGACATCGCTTCCCCGCCGAGCGTGCCTGTCCCGGACGCCGTGATTACACTTCATTGTTACAATTTGGGTTAGTATTTGTGTCAGGCGGCCGGTCGCCGGAATAGGGGATTCCCCTAACCGGTAGCCAGGATGGAGCGATCGATGTCGGCGACGCGGGTGACGCCGGTCAGCGCCATGGCGACGCGCATCTCCGCCTCGATGATCTCGAGCAATTTCGCGACGCCGGCGCCCCCCTGCGCGGCCAGCGCATAGGCCCAGGCACGGCCGAGGAGCACGGTGTCGGCGCCAAGCGCCAGCATTCGCACCACGTCGAGGCCGGAGCGGACGCCGCCATCGGCGAGGATGGGAAGCCGCCCGCCCACCGCATCGGCGATCGCGGGGAGCGCCCGCGCCGTCGACATGACGCCGTCCAGCTGGCGCCCGCCATGGTTGGAGACGACGATCCCGTCCGCGCCGCTACCCACCGCGGCGCGCGCATCTTCGGGGTCGAGAATGCCCTTGATCACGAACTTGCCCGGCCACTGCGCGCGCAGGCCCTCGATATCCTTCCAGGTCAGGGTCCCGTCGAAATTGGTCGCGGACCATTTCAGGAAATCGAGCAAATCGGTCTGCCCGTCGAACAGATGCGCAATGTTGCCCAGCGAGTGGGGGCGGCCCCTGACGCCGACATCCCAGGCCCAATGCGGCTTGCCCATCGCCTGGAGCAGACGCCGCGCCTGGCTGCGGAAGCCAGGTGGCGCGTGCAGCCCGGAATGAACGTCGCGGTAGCGAGAGCCCGGCGTCGGCAGGTCCACGGTGAAGAGCAGCACGGGGCAGCCATGGCCCGCCGCCTTGGCGAGCATGTCGCGCGTGAAGCCTCGATCCTTGGTGATGTAGAGCTGGAACCAGATCGGCTTTTCGGTCTGAGTCGCCACCTCGTCGAGCGAGCAGCAGCTGACGGTGGAGAGGGTGAACTGCAGCCCGGCTGCCTGCGCCGCCCGGGCTGCCTGCACTTCACCGCGCCGCGCATACATGCCCGACAGGCCGACCGGGCCGAGCGCGACCGGCATGGCCAGCTTCTGGCCGAGAATCTCGGTGGAAAGATCGATCTCTGAAACGTCGCGCAACACGCGCTGGCGGAGCGCGACTCCGGCAAGGTCTGCCACGTTCCGGCGCAGCGTCACCTCGCCATAGGAACCGCCATCGACATAATCGAACAGGAAGCGCGGCAGCCGCCGCTTTGCGGCTTCGCGGAAATCGGCGACGGAGGCGATGCGCATGGGCCGACTATAGCCCGAGACCGTCCCAGAGCAATTTGCCGCCGGTGATCACCATCAACACATAGACGATCGTGTAGAAGCGCTCGGCGGAAACCCGCCTTACCAGCCAGACCCCGGCAAGGCTGGAGAGGATGGCGAGCGGCAGCAGCACCGCGGTCGCGATCATGTTGCTCCCCGTGAACTGGCCGAGCGCGACATAGGCCGGAACCTTGATCCAGTTGAGCGCCGCGAAAAAGATCGCGGTGGTGCCGATGAAGACGTCGCGCGGCAGCCGGCGCGGCATCACCCACATCTGGTAAGGCGGGCCGCCGGCATGGGCGATCTGGCTGGTGAAGCCGGTGGCGATGCCGAACAGGCCGCCGACCCAGAAGGGCGAATTGCTCGCCGCCGCGATCCGCCCGCCACGCTCGGCCCAGAGACGGTAAGCGCCGAACAGGATCGAAATGGCGCCGACTGCGGCGAGCACCGCGTCTGCGGATACCGAGGCCGCGAACAGCCAGCCGAGGCCGACACCGAGGATTGCGCCGGGCAGCATGATGAGCAGGATCTTTCCGTTCCAGCTCTTGCGGAAGGCGGTGACGCCGATCGCGTCCTGTACGATCAGGATGGGCAGCAGGATGGCCGCGCCCCGCACCGGCGCCACGCCAAGCGCCATGATCGGCATGCCGAGCGCTCCGAGCCCGGCGAAGCCGCCCTTGGCGAGGCCGATCAGGATGACGGCCGGGATTGCAGCCAGATAGAAGGCGAGATCGGTGGGCACGCGCCGACGCTATCAGTCGACCTGCGCCCGCTCCAGCTTTGGTGAGAGGACGTGAATGGACAGCAAGGCGAGGAAATAGGCGGCGCCAGCGACCGCGAAGAGTGGGGCGTAGCTGCCGCCAAGCCGATCCAGGACCACGCCGGCATATTTCGAGAAGAACATCCCGCCGACCGCGCCCACGGTCCCGCCGATCCCGATCACCGAGCCCACCGCGTAGCGCGGGAAGAGATCGGAGGGGAGGGTGTAGAGATTGGCGGAGAAAGCCTGGTGCGCCGCCGCGGCAACCCCGATGATCAGGATCGACAGCCACAGGCTCTGCACCAGGGTCGCGAACATCACTGGCAGCACGAAGAAGGCGCAGATCAGCATGGTGAGCTTGCGCGCCCGGTTGGGCGTCGCGCCCCGTGCCATCATCCGCGAGGAGAGCCAGCCGCCTGCAATGCTCCCCGCGTCGGAGATGAGATAGACGGCGCCGATGGCGAGCGCCGCGGTCGGCGTCGACCAGGTCAGCAGGTCGAGGCCGTATTGGTGCCCGAGATAGCCGGGCAGCCAGAACAGGTAGAACCACCAGATCGGATCGATGAAGAACTTGCCGAGCGCGAAGGCCCAGGTCTCGCGGCGCTTCAGCAGCTTCAGCCAGAGCCAATTCACCTTCACTTCGGGATCGGCTGGATCCTGTTCGATATGTGCGATCTCGCCGGCCGAAACGCGCGCATGGTCGCGCGGCTTGTCGCGATAGATGGCAAGCCAGGCGATCAGCCAGGCGATGCCGAAAATGCCGGTGACGAAGAAGGTCATCCGCCAGCCCATTGCGGGCACCATCAGCCAGATGAGCAAAGGCGTCAGGATCGCGCCGACATTGGCCCCGGCGTTGAAGATGCCGATGGCGAGCGCGCGCTCCTTCGCCGGGAACCAGTCCGCGACCGCTTTCACGCCCGCGGGGAAATTGCCGGATTCGCCGACGCCGAGGCCGAAGCGCGCCATGGCGAACTGCGTGGCGGTGTAGACGCCGCCATGGGCCATATGGGCGACCGTCCAGATCACGACCGCAATGGCGTAACCCAGCCGGGCGCCGATCCAGTCGACGATCCTGCCGAAGCTCAGATAGCCGATCGCGTAAGCGGCCTGGAACCAGAAGATGATGTTGGCATATTCGCTCTCGTTCCAGTGCATCTCAGCCTGGAGCGTCGGCTTCAGGACGCCGATCATCTGCCGGTCGATATAGTTGATCGCGGTGGCGGCGAAGAGCAGGCCGCAGATCACCCAGCGATAGCGGCTGGCCCTGCTGGTGGCCTGCTGGACAATGTCTCCCCCGGCATCCGTCATCCCGCTCTCCCTCGCGGCCTTTGCGGCCGTCCTTCTACTCCGGCTTAGCCGCGACCAGGCTGCAGCTCAGCGCCAAGCCATGGCCGAAATCCGCCTCCACCGCCTGGCCCGGCCGGGCGCGATGCACGCCGGTGACTGCACCGGACGAGATCCACTGGCCCGGGCTGGGCGTGATCCCGCGCCGTGCCATCAGCGCGAACAGGAAGCGCGCCGCGCCGATCGCGCCATCCGGGAACGCCTCTGCCCGGCCGCGGCCCGCGGTCTCGCCGCCGATTCGGCAGGTCACCTCCCATCGCTCGAAGCCGCTCGCCCGCCAGTCCGGAATTTCCGGGCCGACGACGAGGCCGTTATTATTGCCGAAATCGGAGACCACCGCGATCGGCCCGAGATCGTTGATCGCGCCGAGCGGAGAGCTGGCAATCTCGATGCCGGCATGGACGGCGTCGATCAGGTCGGCAGCCTCCGCAAGCGTGAAGCTGGTCTTGCCTGCGGGTGGCGCGGCGCCGATGCGGAGCAGGAATTCGGCCTCGCCTGCGGCAAAGCCTTCGGCGAAGACCGGCATCGCGGCGCCATCCTCCGCCTGTTCGAAAATCGGCCCGGCGATCCGGTTCGTGCCGAACAGATCGATAAGAGGCTCGGCCACGCGGCCCACCTTCCAGCCGATGACGGGGCGGCCCCAGGCCGCGATCGCCGCGTCCTGAATCGCATAGGCGTCGTCCAGGGTGGCGGGCAAGGCGCCCGGATAATCGTCGAGGCCCGTGGCGGCGCGGCGTGCGGCGAGGAATCGGCCGGCAATGCGGCTGCTGTCGTCGACGAGGGTCACGCTCTCTCCATCCGCGCTTTTCTTTTGGTGCTAACGGAAACCGGTGTCATAAGCAACCGGGCGCATGCCTTCGGGGCCATATTCAGTGGTTCCGGAGCGTCGCGGCCGCACGGGCGCGCATCATTATCGCTTCGCGATCAATGGCTTGGCCGCGCGGTACCAGCCAGGATCCGCCGACACAGGCGACCGCCGGCTCGGCCAGCCAGGCCGGGGCGCTGTCCTGCGTGATCCCGCCAGTGGGACAGAAGCGGACAGAACCGAAAACGGCGGCAAGCGCCTTCAGCACCGGCAGACCACCGGCAGCCTCGGCCGGGAAGAATTTGAGCCGGGTGAAGCCGAGATCGAGGGCGCGCATGATGTCGCCGGTGGTGCTGACGCCGGGCAGAAAGGGTGTGGCGCCCATCGCTTCGCCCAGTCGCTGGGTGAGTCCGGGGCTGACGATGAACTCGGCGCCGGCGGCGCGGGCATCCATCAGCTGGATGGGATCGAGCACCGTTCCGGCGCCGACGACCGCGCCCGGCACCTGCTTCATGATCCGGATCGCCTCCAGCGCCACCGGCGTGCGGAGCGTGACCTCGAGTACGGGCAGGCCGCCCTCGACCAGCGCCTCGGCGACCGGCAGCGCATCCTCGATCCGGTCGATGACCAGAACCGGGATGACCGGGGCCAGGGCCATGATGTCGTCGACCGTCCGCATATAAGGTGAGTTTGCCTTGAGCATCATGGAAACCGGTGTCAGATTAAAGCCGCTCGCCATTGCGGGCAAGGGCGCGCTAATCCTGCGTCATGGGAGCGAAGGCAAAGGTGGCGAAGGCCGACGGAAGCAACGGCACACGCGGCGCGCGGTCGACGATCAACGATGTCGCGCGCCTGGCTGGCGTCTCCAAGAAAACCGTGAGCCGGGTGATCAATAATTCGCCTTTGCTCAACGAGGAAACGCGCGGCCGAGTCGAGAAGGTGATCAGCGAGCTCGGCTATGTGCCCAACCCTCAGGCGCGCGCGCTGGCGCTCCGCCGCAATTTCCTGATCGGCCTGATCCACGACAATCCGAACGCCCAGATGGTGCTCAACATGCAGCAGGGCATCCTCGAAGCGCTGCAGGGCACCGAGTTCGAGATGATCGTGCGGCCGGTCGACCGTAACAGCACGATGATGCTCGATCATGTCCGGACCTTCCTCGAGCGGCAACGCCTGTTCGGTGTCGTGATCCTGCCGCCGATCAGCGAGAATGACGCGTTGGCGCAGCTCTGTGACGAGGTCGGCTGCCGCTACGTGCGCATGGGCTCGGCCCAACTCGACGATTCCGCCCACATGGTCGCCTCCAACGATCGCGAGGCGGTTCGGGAAGCGACGGACCATCTGATCCAGCAGGGCCACAGGTTGATCGGCTTGATCGAGGGACCGGACGGCTTCCGCTCGGCGCGCGAGCGCCGCCTGGGCTTCGAGGATGCGTTGAAGGGCGCGGGCGTCAATCTGCCGCGCAGCCTGATCACGCAGGGTAACTACACGTTCGAGACCGGGGTCACCGCAGCCAACCGTTTGCTCGACCTCTCGCCGCGACCGACCGCCATCTTCGCCAGCAATGACGAGATGGCCGCCGGCGTCGTCTTCGCCGCGCGGGAGCGGGGGATCTCCGTGCCCGAAGACCTCAGCGTGATCGGCTTCGACGACACGCCAATCGCCGCCCATATCTGGCCGCCGCTCACCACCGTGCGCTGGCCGATCGTCTCCATGGCCAGATCGGCCGCCCGCAAGCTGGTGGGGGATATGGTAGGCGGCCCGGCGGCGGGGGAACAGCCGAGCGAATTGCCATCGACCCTGGTCAAGCGCGCGAGTGTAGCGCCGCCTAAGGCGTGAGCGGCTTGCGGCGTACGTTGACACCGGTTACCATGTGCTGATGGACTCCAGGAGCGCTGGAGAGGAGAGTTTAAATGAAGATCGCCCTGATCACCGAGAACAGCCAGGCCGCGAAGAACGGCCTCATCCATGAGGCGCTGACTGCGGTCGCCGAGCCACTGGGCCATGAGGTCTTCAACTACGGCATGTATTCGGCCGAGGATAAGGCCTCATTGACCTATATCATGAACGGGCTGCTGGCCGGCATCCTGCTGAACTCCAGAGCGGCGGATTTTGTGGTGACTGGCTGCGGCACCGGCATGGGTTCGATGCTCGCCTGCAACGCGATGCCGGGTGTGTTCTGCGGGCTGGTCATCGATCCGACCGACGCCTTCCTGTTCGGCCAGATCAACGACGGCAACGCCATCTCCATGCCCTATGCGAAGGGCTTCGGCTGGGCGGCGGAGCTGAACCTCCAGGATTGCTACCGCAAGCTCTTCGACGGCGAGCGCGGTCTCGGCTACCCGAAGGAGCGGGCCGAGATCATGCGGAAGAATCGCGGGATTCTGAAGGAGCTGAAGGCGGTCACCTGCCGGGACATGCTGACCGTCCTGAAAGAGGTGGATCAGGACCTGCTCAAGGCCGCGATCGCGGGCGAGCGCTTCGCCGACTATTTCTACGCCAATTCCCAGGACGAGGCGATCAGCGCCTACCTGCGGAGCCTGTCGGCCGAGAGCGTGCGGCAGACTGAAGCGGCGCTTTGAGCCGCAGTCCGTTTAGCCTGGCCGGCAAGGCCGCGCTCGTCACCGGCGCCAATACCGGCATCGGCCGGGCGATTGCGGTGGCTTTGGCCGAGGCTGGGGCGGACGTGGCGCTGGCCGGGCGCTCGCAGGCGGACGAGACGGCCGCCGCGGTCGAGGCGCTGGGCCGTAAAGCCGTGCTGATCGAGGCGGACCTGGCGACGACGGAGCCGGTGGCGCGGGTCGTCGAGGAAGCGCTGGCGGCGTTCGGGCGGCTGGACATCCTGGTGAACAATGCCGGCATCATCCGCCGGGCCGACGCGGTGGATTTCTCCGAGGCCGACTGGGATGCGGTGATCGACACCAACCTCAAGAGCCTGTTCTTTCTCTGCCAGGCGGCGGGACGGCAGATGCTGGCGCAAGGCTCGGGCAAGATCGTCAACATCGCTTCCCTGCTGAGCTTTCAGGGCGGGATCCGCGTGCCGAGCTATGCCGCGGCCAAGTCCGGCGTGGCGGGGCTGACCAAGGCGCTGGCCAACGAATGGGCCGGCCGCGGCGTCAATGTGAACGCGATCGCCCCCGGTTATATCGCGACGAACAACACCGCGGCGCTGCAGGCGGACGAGACCCGCAACCGGCAGATCCTCGAGCGCATCCCGGCGGGCCGCTGGGGCGACCCGAAGGACATTGCCGGTGCCGCGGTGTTCCTTGCCTCGTCCGCCGCCGATTATGTGAACGGCCATGTCCTCGCGGTGGACGGCGGGTGGCTGGGCCGCTGATCGGCCGCCGCCGCGTGCTGGCGGGGCTGGCGGCGGCGCCTTTGCTGATGGCGCAGCGCGCCCCTTCATCTTCCACCGTCCAGGCCTTTCTCGGCATTCGCTATGGCCGCGCCGAGCGCTTCCGGGCGCCGCGCCCGGTGTCAGATCCGCCTCTCGGCCGCTACGGCCCGTCCAGCCCGCAGCAGGGCCGCCCTGGCCTGGCGGTCAGCGAGGACTGCCTGTTCCTCAATATCTGGACCCCGGCACGGGACGGACGCCGACGCCCGGTGATGGTTTACTTCCACGGCGGC
Source organism: Allosphingosinicella sp. (assembly GCA_044225925.1). Taxonomy (GTDB): domain Bacteria; phylum Pseudomonadota; class Alphaproteobacteria; order Sphingomonadales; family Sphingomonadaceae; genus Allosphingosinicella. The sequence continues at coordinate 7,862 of JBGAHY010000049.1, read as the reverse complement.
GCTTACTCGACGGGGACGCCGGTCAGCCCGCAGCTCGACGGTGAGCGGCTCGCCGCGGGCGGCGACGTGGTGGTGGTCACGGTCGCGCACCGGCTGAACGTCTTCGGCTATCTCTATCTCGCCCGACTCGACCCGCGCTTTCCAGACAGCGGCAATGTTGGGCAACTCGACCTGATCCTCGCGCTGCAATGGGTGCGGGACAATATCGCGTCCTATGGCGGCGATCCCGGCACGGTGATGGTCTTCGGCCAATCCGGCGGCGGCGCCAAGATCGCGACCCTGATGGGCACGCCCGCCGCGCGCGGGCTTTTCCACCGCGCGGCGACGATGAGCGGACAGCAGGTCACGGCCTCGGGCCCGCTCCACGCCACCGAGCGGGCGCGCACCTATATGGCGCGGCTTGGGACGAACCGGGTGGACGATCTGCTGACCATGCCCGTGGAGCGGCTGGTCGAGGGCCTGTCCGCGACCGACCCCTATCTGGGCGGCGGCGTCTATATGGGGCCGGTGCTCGACATGACGTGGCTGCTCCGCCACCCCTTCTGGCCGGACGCGAACCCGCAGGGCAATGCGATCCCGATGCTGCTCGGCAACACGCATGACGAGACTCGCGCCTTCTATCCCGCCGACCACCCGAAGGTCGTCGGCCTCAATTGGGACAATCTCGCCGAGCGGATGGCGTCGGAACTGCGGATCGATGCGCTGCCGGAATGGGTGGTCGCGGAATATCGGCAGCACTTTCCGAGCCACAGCGCTGAGCAAATCTTCTACGCGGCGACCACCGCGGGGCGGAGCTGGCGCGGGCAGGTGATCGAGGCCGAGGAGCGGGCGCGGGCCGGTGTGCCTGCTCATGTCTACCAGCTCAACTATCCGGACCCGGCGCCCCATGCCTCGGACATCCCGTTGGTGTTCGGCACGTACGAGAACCCCGCTGCGCGCCCGGTCAGCGAAGCGATGATGCGCGCCTTTGTTCGCTTCGCACGCACCGGCAATCCGGGCTGGACGCCTTACACATTGCCCCGGCGGCAGACGATGATCTTTGACGCCGCGCCGCATTTGGAAAGCGATCCCCGCCGCTGGGAGCGCGAGTTGTTCGCGCGCATCCCGTACATTCAGCCTGGGACCTAACGCCGCTCCTGTCGCATCTCCGCATCGCGCCTTGTCGTTGGCTGCTGCACGTCGTCATGCTGGCCCGGATAGCGGCCGGACTTCGGCTCCATCGTGTCGAGGTTCCAGTCCGCCTCGACGAAGGGCGCGCGCACCGGCTCGACCCGGGGATAACCGCCGACCTGGGCCTCATTGTCGATGATCTCGCCGCGGCCCTCGACGACATCGAAGATCACGCGAATGTCGTGCGGGTCGCGGTCCCAGGGGCGGGCGCCGGCATTGCGCAGGACGTGCGTCTCGACCTGATTGGCGGGAAGGACCGGAAGGCCGGTCGGCCAGATCACCGGCCGCGGCACCTGGATGATCTGTGCCGGGCTGGTTGTGTAGCGGCCGAACATGGGCAGCGGCCGGCCCTGCCGGTCCACCGCGATATTGTCGCGGCCGTGATAGCGCAGGTCGCCGACCCCGCCGATGGTGAGGAAGGCGATGTCCTCGCGGGTCGAGAACCCGCCGCGCAGCACATTGCCGACGGCGCTGAGCTCGCCGAGCTGATGCTCGTGGTTGCCCCATTCCAGATCCATCAGATTGTAGTGGATCGCCTGCGCGCCCGGATCGAAGATCAGATTGTTGACCACCGCCGCCTGCACGCCGCCTTTCAGCAGCGGATTGCGCTCGTAATTATGGGCATAGATATTCCGCCAGATCAGGATGTTGGTGGCATTGTCGTGGATCAGCGAGCCCTTGCTGTGCTCGCCCTTGGGGTGCGAGCCGTGCGCGATCCCCTCGGCCAGCAGGTTGTAGGAAAAGGTGACATTGTGGCTGGCACCCTGCCGCCATTCCGCGGGCGTATTGCCCTGGAAGCGGGGGCCGGAGGCGGACAGATTCTCGTCCAGCGCCCAGGTCATCGTGCAATGATCGACGATCACATTGTACGCGCCGACGGTGGAGAAGGCGTCGGCCTCCCAGCCCGAGCGCCAGGCCTGGCCGGAAACGCCGGTGCGGATGCGGATGTGGCGCATGATGACATCGTGCGTGCGGACGTCGATGCCGCCCCGAATCAGGGTGATGCCGGGCGAGGGCGCGGTCTGGCCGGCAATGGTCAGGAAGGGCTGGTCGATATTCCAGGTGGTGAGGCCCATGTCGATCACGCCCGCCACCTCGAACACGACGATTCGCGGTTCCTGCGCCTCGATCGCCGCGCGGAAGGAGCCGGGGCCGTTCGGATTGAGGTTGGTGACGCGGATGATCCGGCCGCCGCGACCCCCGGGAGTCTGCGCCGCCCAGCCCTCGGCCCCCGGAAATGCGCGCTGGCCGCCCTGATTCTGCGCGAAAGCGGGCAGCGGAAGCAGTGCAAGCATAAGGAAAATAAGGCGTTTCAGGAACATCGTCACCCTCCCGCCGGGCGGTCTTGACAGCGGGCCGCTTCCGGATCAAAACCCTTATGACACCGGTTACTTCGTCGGGAAACCGGAAAAGGCGACTGCGGCAAACGCAGCGCGAAGGAGAGGGGAGAGAGGGGCGGCTTACCCGAGGCCCGTTCACACTCCATCCTTCCGCGCGACTCTGGCGCAGGCTTTTTTTGGCCCGGCATAGACACCGGTGTCACAAGCCCTTCGGGGCAAAGGATCAAGGCCCGTGCGGGTCGTGAACAAGGGGGGGACGCGTGCTACGCGCGTCTGGCTTGGAAGGATCGGACATGATTTCGAAGCTCGACATCACGCCGCGCGCTCGCATCCTGGTGGGTCTGCTGGGCAGCGTGGCCTGGCTTGCAACCGCAACGCCGGCGGCCGCCCAGAACGGCGCCACGCAAACCGCACCCGCGGCCGATGCCGCCCAGCCCGATGCCGGCGCCGCCGCCGCGCAGCCGCCGGCTGCCGCGCAAAGCGGGGAGACGGAGGTTGTCGTCACCGGCATCCGCGCCTCGCTCAATGCGGCATTGAACCTGAAGCGCGATACGGTCTCCTCGGTCGACGCGATCGTCGCCGAGGACATGGCCCGCTTCCCCGACCAGAATCTCGCCGAGGCCTTGCAGCGCATCCCCGGCATCTCGATCCAGCGCGACGCCGGCGAGGGCCGGGCGATCACCGTCCGCGGCCTCAGCTCGCAATTCACCCGCGTCCGCCTGAACGGAATGGAGACCGTCGCCACCTCGACCGATGGCGCCTCGGCCAACCGCGACCGTGCTTTCGACTTCAACGTCTTCGCTTCGGAGCTGTTCACGTCGGTCGTGGTTCACAAGACCGCCGAAGCGTCGCTCGACGAGGGCTCGCTCGGCGCCGTGGTCGATCTCAACACCGGCAATCCGCTTGCGGGCCATGCGGGCATCAGCCTCGCGCTGTCGGCGCAGGGCTCGTATAACGATCTCAGCGAAAATGTCGGGCCGCGCCTCGCCGGCCTCATCTCTTATCGCGATCCCGAAGGCCGGTTCGCGATGTCGCTGTCCGCGGCTTATTCCAAGACCAACACGCTGGAGCTCGGCAACAATACCGTGCGCTGGGCCCAGGCCCGCTTCGACAGCGTCAACGGCACGCCCTGCTGGTACACCAGCGCGGTCAGCGCCACGCCGCAGCCGAACAGCGGCGGCGTCTACCGGCCGAGCGCGGTCTGCGACCAGGCGGGCCTCGCCTTCCACCCGCGGATTCCGCGCTACGGCTCGGTGCGGCACGACCGTGAGCGGCTCGGTCTTACCGGCAGCATCCAGTTCCAGCCGACGGACGCCACCCGGATTTCGATCGACGCCCTCTACTCGCGGTTCCGCGAAACCCGCGAGGAGAAGTGGGGCGAGGTCCTGCTGCGGTCGAACGAACGCTCGATTGATCTCGTCAATTTCAGCGTCGACGCGAACAACACGATGGTGACAGGCACGCTCAACGATGCCTGGGTTCGCACCGAACATTATCTCCGCCAGTCCGAGACGGAATTCTATCAGATCGGCGGCAGCTGGGACCAGGAGGTTGCGCACAATTTCCGCTTCACCCTGCTGGGCGGCGCCTCCAAGTCCAACGCCGACATTCCGGTCGAGACGACGGTCGTGTTCGACGACCGCGACGCGCAGAACTATCAGTTCGATTATACCAATTCCCGCTTCCCGCGGCTGACCTTCGGCACCTCGGTCACTGATCCGGCCGTCTTCCAGCTCGCCGAGATCCGCGACCGCCCGTCCAACGTCACCAACACGTTCCAGACGGTGCAGCTGCGCACGGAGACGGACCTTTCCGACAATGTGAAGGTGCTGCTTGGCGGCGTCTACCGGCGGTTCCATTTCGATGCGGTCGGTTTCACGCGCGACACCGCCGTCTGCGGCAATGGCGGCACCAGCCTCGTCACCAGCACTTCGGGCACGATCGCCTGCTCGCCCACCTCGCTGTTCGGGCCGGCTGCGATCTACGGCTTCGCGGTGAACAGCAACCTCGCCGAACTGTTCAACATGGGTTCGGCCGGCCAGCCGAGCGGCAACACGAACAGCTGGCTGATCCCCAATTTGCCGGCGAGCACCGCCTTCACCAACCTCTACAACCGGACGCCGGCGGTGGATGCCGCCAATACCCGTTCGGTGACGGAGCGGGTGGAAGGCGCCTACGCGCAGGTCGACGCCAACGGCCATCTCGGCGACATGCGCTTCGCGTTCAACGTCGGCATGCGCTACGCCAGCACTCATCAAAGCTCGACCGGCCTCAACAGCGGTGTGCAGGTCACCATCGATCGTACTTATGATGACTGGCTGCCATCGGCGAACCTGGCGCTTTACCCGACCGAGAACATCATCATCCGCGCCGCGGTTTCGCGGGTCATCACCCGGCCGACGCTCGGCAATCTGACGCCGGGCGGCTCCGCCGACGGCTTCAACCTCAGGGTCAGCTTCGGCAATCCGTTCCTCGCCCCGTTCCGGGCCTGGGCCTATGATCTCGGCTTCGAATGGTATTTCGCGCCGCAATCGGTCTTCTCGGTCGCCTTGTTCCGCAAGGAGGTGTCGAGCTTCCCGGTCTCGGTGAACCGGACCGACAGCTTCGATTCGACCGGCCTGCCGGTGTCGGTGCTGGTCCCGTCGTCGCCGGCCGCCCTTAACCCGGCGATTCGCGCGCAGCCGAACTGGACGATCACCACGATCATCAACGGCTCGGGCGCAACGCTCAACGGCGTCGAGATCGCCCTGCAGTCGCCGTTCAAGTTCCTGCCGGGCTGGCTCTCCAATTTCGGCGGCATCATCAATGCCACCTATGTGGATTCGAGCGCGACCTATTCGGTGCAGGGGCCGGCGATCACCGCCTGCGTCACCGCCCCGACCTGCGCCTTCGGCCCGCTGGTGACCGCGACCCGCGACGGCACCCTGTTCGGCCTGTCGAAATGGGCGGCCAACGCGACGCTCTATTATGACGACGGACATTTCAGCGCCCGCGCCACGGTGAGCTACCGCAGCCGCTATGCGGACGCGAACAGCGGCACCGGCAACGTCTTCGAGGGCTATAATTCGGCATTCAACATCGACGCCTCGGTGCGCTACCAGATCACGCGCCAGATCGAGGTCTCGCTCGAGGGCATCAACCTCACGGACGATTATCGCGACCGCTTCACGGACTTCGATGCGAACCGCAATTACGAGAACAACCATTTCGGCAGGACCATCCTGTTCGGTGCCCGTTTCAGGCTCTGACCGGGTGTCGGGAGGCTTTCCTCTGCCTCCCATCGGGCCGGACGCGCCGGGGGGCTTGCGTCCGGCCCAATTTTTTGACCGCCGGTTCTGCCTGCAGGCGATGGCGGGGGCTGGCCTGACGGCACTGCTTCCAGGCCCGGCGGCAGCCCAAGGCTCGCGCGCCTCCTCCTCGCTGGATCCTTATGCGGCGATGCACTGGGGCAGGGGCTTTGAGGGTCAGCGTCGCGCCGATCTCGGCAATGGCCGCTACCTCAATCCGGTCTTCGCCGGCGACCACCCCGATCCGTCGATCCTGAGGGACGGCGAGGATTATTACGTCACCTTCTCCAGCTTCGACGCCTATCCGGGCCTTGTCATCTGGCACAGCCGCGACCTGGTGAACTGGCGGCCGGTGACCGCGGCGCTGAGGACGCCGATCGGCTCGGTCTGGGCGCCGGAGCTCTGCAAGCATGACGGGCGCTACTTCCTCTACATCCCGGCCCGCTTCCCCGACCGTCGCTCGATCTGGGTGATCCATGCCGCGCGGATCGAGGGCCCCTGGTCCGAGCCGATCGACCTGCACCTCCCCGACCATATCGATCCCGGTCATGCAGTGGCCGAGGACGGGCAGCGTTACCTGTTCCTGTCCGGTGGCGACCGGGTGAAGCTCCGCCCCGACGGGCTCGCCACGGCGGGGCCCGTCACGCATGTCTACGATCCCTGGCATTATCCCGAGGACTGGGTCGTCGAAGGTTTCTCGCCCGAGGGGCCGAAGGTCACGCGGCGGGGCGGCTATTATTACATGATCACCGCGGTCGGCGGGACGGCGGGGCCGCCCACCGGCCATATGGTGATCATGGCGCGCTCCCGCTCGCTCGACGGGCCGTGGGAGAACGACCCGCGCAACCCGGTCATCCGCACCGCGTCCGAGACCGAGAAATGGTGGTCGCGCGGGCATGCCACTTTGTTCGAGGGGCCGGGCGGCCGCTGGTGGATGATCTACCACGGCTATGAGAATGGCTATTGGACGCTCGGCCGGCAGACCCTGCTTGAGCCGGTGGAATGGACCCGGGACGGCTGGATCCGGCCCTTGGGCGGCGATCTCTCGCGCCCCTTGCGCAAACCCGTCGAGCTCGGCCCGCAGCCGCATGGCGCGCCGCTCAGCGACGATTTCTCCAGCAACCGCTTCGGCCCGCAATGGACCTTCTACGATCCCGGGCCGGACGAGATGCGCCGGCTGCGTTACGCGGACGGTGCGCTGCATGTGCGGGGGAAGGGGACGACGCCGAGCGACTGCTCACCCATCACCTGCATCTGCGGCGACCAGAGTTACCGGGTCGAGGCGGAGGTGGAGGTCGATCCCGGCACCGAGGCGGGGCTGCTGCTCTTCTACAACCGGCGGCTCTATGCCGGACTCGGCTTCGGCGACAACGGCCTCGTCATGCACCGCTACGGCCTGCAGCGGGCGCGGAGCGCGGCCAGCGGGACCCCGCGCGCCCTGCGCATCCGGCTGACCAACGAGCGCAACATCCTCACCATCCACACCAGCGCGGACAATGGCGCGAGCTGGCGCAAGTTCGACGTGCAGATGGAGGTCTCCGGCTATCATCACAATGTCGCCTATGACTTCCTGAGCTTGAGGCCCGCGCTCTACGTGGCGGGGCGGGGCGAGGCGCATTTCCGCGATTTCCGCTATCAGGCCCTGTGATGCGGCGGCGCGATCTCCTGCTCGGCACGCTCGCGGCGGGGATCGCCGCCCGCGCCGGCGCGCAGACGCTGCCGCCCGCGGTCAGGCCAGCGGGCCGCGCTTTGGCCTTTGCCGATCCCGACGAGACGATCGACCTCTGGCCGGGCGGCGCGCCGGGCATGCCGAGCCCGCCCCCCACAGAGGAGGTGCGCGAGCGCAGCACCGACCCGGCTTACAATGACCGCATCGTGCTCGGCATTTCCCGGCCCCGGATGAGCGTCTTCCGCCCCGTCCGCCCGAACGGCGCTGCGGTGCTGATCACGCCGGGCGGCGGTTACTCCTGGGTGGTGGTGGACAAGGAGGGCTATGAAATGGCCCGCCTGCTCGCGGCGCAGGGGATCACCGCCTTCGTCCTCTTCTACCGCCTGCCCGGCGAGC
>JBGAHY010000002.1:0-147505 GCA_044225925.1 Allosphingosinicella sp. | reverse complement strand
GCTGGCGGCGTGATTGGCCGCGAGGTCGATCGGGACAGCAGTCGCCGCAGCCTGCGCTGCCGCTAAAGCGAGCCTAAGCCGAAGAGGGGGCGTCCCGGCAACGGGGCGCCCCCTTCTTCATGCAGCGCGTGCCGCGACTAAACCCCGGCTGAACGAGGGGTAAGCCCGAGGTTCAGGCAACGCCATGTACCTCTCGCCCGTTAGGTCCGGGAGTCCGGGCCGGACACAATATGGGAGTCTGCAAGATGCGTTTCCTTATCCTCGCGGCGGCCATTGGCGCCGTCGCATTGCCGACCGCGGCCAGTGCCCAGCACTATGGCGGCTACGGCGGCTACGGTGGCTACGGTGGCTACGGCTATGGCTACAATAACCACCGCGTCGAGCGCGAGCGGCGCGAATGCGCCCGCGAATTGCGGCATGCCCGCAATCGCTGGGAATATGAGCGCGAGCTGCGCGAGTGCCGCCGCGAAATCAGCCAGGCGCGCCACGGCTACGGTTATGGCTATGGCTATCGGGACCGCGACGACCGCTATCGCGGCCGGGACCGGGGCTATCGGGACGGCTATTACCGCGACCGCCGCTGGTAATCCGCCGATTCCAGCGGGGCGAACGCTCCGCCCCGCTCTCCCTTTGGCCGGCTGATCTCGGTTAGCAATTGACTCTGAGGCCGCCTCGGGCGGATCATCCCCACGACAGGCAGAAGCCAGAGGGGGATTTCATGGCCGGCTCTTCGCTCTTCACCAACCTCGGGCGCGCAGCGAAGGTGCTGGCGTTGCTTCTCTTCTTTCTGCCTTTCGTGACCGTTTCCTGTTCGACGCAGGCGCTGGAGCAGATCCAGCGGGAGGCCGCCCGCAATGCGCCGCCGCTCGCCACGCCTGGCCCGAATCTTGGCATGGAAATTCCGATTGCCGATGCCTCGGGCCTGCAAATGGCCCTTGGCCAAGTGTCGATGAAGTCGAATACGCCAGTCAGTCGGTCAGAGGCGCCAGCAACACCGAGCCAGCCGCCGGAAGTGCCGATCGAGATCGGCGTCATCGCCGGCGCCGCCCTGATCCTGCTCGCCTTGCTTGGCAGCTTCCTGCTCAAGGGCGCGGCTGGCGCAATCGCGGCGATCGGCGGCAGCGCCCTCGCCATCGTCGCGCTCTGCTACTCGGTTTTCTTCAGTTATCCGCCCGCCGTGCGGGCGGCATTCGCGGCCCATAATCCGTCCGGAACCGGCGGTGGCGAGGGCACGCCTACGCCCGATCAGATCGCCCAGATCCTGAGCGTGAAGCCGGCGGGCGGCTTCTGGTTCGTCCTCGTCCTGCTTGCGCTGGCGATCCTGCTCAACGTCCTCGCCATGCGAAAGCCGGCCGCTGCGGCGGCCTCACCGCCGGCGGCAGGATAGACCCTTAGCCGAGTCGCGCCTCCGCCTTGGCGAGCGCGGCGGGATCGTCGACGTCGAGCCAGAAGCGGCCGGTGACGTCCAGCGTCATGGCCTGGCCTTGGTCCGCCAGGCGCTGCACGCCATCCGACAGGCTCCCCCCGCCGGCAGCGATCGCAGCCGCCAGCGCCGGCGTCGCGCGGAACAGGCCGGTGTCGGCGGCGTCGAACCGGGTCAGCGTCTTGCCGATCCGGACGATCGCGCCGCCTTCTCCGGTCTCCACTTTGGTGACGTCGTCCATGTCCAGCAGCGGATTGGCGAGATCGCGATCCACGGCCAGCCGAAGCGCAGCCGGCGGCGCGGCGATCAAAGCGGCGGCGATCTCGGGATCGAAGAGGTGGTCAGACATGGTCAGCAGATAGTCGCCGGCAATCCGCGCCGCCCCGGCCAGCACGCTATGGCCGTTGGGCAAGCTCCAGTCCCCCACCCGCACCGGCGCGATCTCGAACGGCAGAGCTTCCAGGAACGCCTCGAGCCGATCTGCCTCATGCCCCGTCGCTACGGTGAAGCGGGTCGCGCCGCCCTCTGCGGCGGCGCGGATCACCCGCTCGATCAGCGGCACGCCGGCGACCGGCGTCAAAGGCTTGGACGGGCTCACAGCGCGCAGCCGGCTGCCAAAGCCGGCGGCGATGATCAGGCAGTCCATCTGGCTATTCAGCCGCCAGCTGTTCCCCGGCGATGAATTCCTCGGTCAGCTGCGAGGCGACGTCGTCGCTGAACTGCTGCGGCGGATGCTTGCAGAAGAAGGCCGACGGGCCGATCAGGACGCCGCCCTGGCCCCGGTCCAGCGCCACCTTGCAGCAACGGATCGCGTCCACCACCACGCCGGCGCTATTCGGGCTGTCCTCGACGGAGAGGCGCAGCTCCAGGTTCATCGGCACGTCGCCGAACAGGGCGCCTTCCATCCTGAGGAAGCAGAGCTTGTTGTCGTTCAGCCAGGGAATATAGTCCGACGGGCCGATATGAATGTCGTCCGCGCCGAGCGGCTCGGCGAGCGTCGACTGGACCGCGTCCGTCTTCGATTCCTTCTTCGATTCCAGCCGGTCCCGGTCCAGCATGTTCATGAAGTCGGTATTGCCGCCGGTGTTCAGCTGATAGGTGCGGTTGTAGCTGACGCCGCGGGTGCGGAAGAGGCTGGACAGCACCCGGTGGACGATGGTCGCACCGAGCTGCGCCTTCACATCGTCGCCGATGATCGGGAGGTTCTTCTCGCGGAAACGGCGCTCCCATTCCGGGTTGCTGGCGATGAACACCGGCATGCAGTTCACCACCGCGACGCCCGCCTTCAGCGCGCATTCCATGTAGAACTCGACCGCCTGCTGCGAACCGACGGGCAGGAAGTTGACGAGGATCTCAGCCCCGCTCTCCTTCAGCATCGCGACGATCTCGTCCTCGCTCGCCTCGGGCGCGTCCGCCAGTTCGAAGCCGCGCTCGCCATAATTGCCCATATGCGCGGCGACGCCGTCCAGCACCCGGCCCATGCGCACGGCGACGCCGGTCGCCGGGATGTCGGGCTGGAACACGGTCGTGCAATTGGGCTTGGCGAAGATCGCTTCGCCCAGGTCCTTGCCGACCTTTCGGGCATCGACGTCGAGCGCCAGGACGAAGTCGATATCGGCGAGCCGGTAGCCCCCGATCCGCTCGTGCATGATCCCCGCGGGCGCCTTGCTCCCGTCATAATAATAGCGACCCTGGACGAGGGAGCTCGCGCAATTGCCGATGCCGACAAGCGCCACCTTGATCTTGTTCATATTTCTCCGGTTCTCTGCGCGGGCCGCGGCCCGAAAATTTGTCATTCGCACGTCACAAAACTGAGCGGAAGTCAATAATCTATGCTGCGCCGCGATAGCGGCGGGGGGCGGCCAGAAGCGGCGCGAGCAGGACGTAGCCGAGCCAGATCGCGGCCACAGCGGCGAAAATGCACAAGGCGACCCGCTCCTGGCCAACAAAGGTGAGCATCATGAAAAGGAAGGCGAAGCAGTCGCGGCTCGAGAGCACCTGCACAATCCAGTAAACCAGATCGACGAGCCCGCCGATCCGCGCATTGCGGCGCTTGAACAGGTCGAAGCCCAGCGGCGCGCCCTGCGCGCGCATGCGGCGGGCAATCAGCACATTGCCGAGGATCATCGCGACGATCGACCAGGCACCGATCCAGCCGATCGCGTCCCGATCGCGCAGACCGAGATGGATGGTGAGCCCAAGCACGAACAGGAAGTTGATGCTCATGTCGATCAGCGAATCGAGCGACGCCCCTTCGGCCGAGGTCCGCCAGGTCGCCCGCGCCATCTCCCCGTCGACGCCGTCGATGATCGAAGCGACCTGGAACATGATCGCGCCGAGCAGCAGGCCCCGATCGTCGCCGATCAGCAGCAGCAGGAACATCGGCAGCGCGAGCAACGCATTGAGCACGGTGACGTGGATGGGCCGCACCCAGGGAATGGTGAGGACCAGCCAGGTGAGGCGCTGCGAGATCGGCCGGTTCAGCCAGCGTGAGACGAGGCCATCGCCGGGCTTGCCGGTGCCGCGGATGACCTGCCACGCGCTGGGCAGGGGAAAGCGCGGGCCGTCACCGGTTTCGACCGTGACGGTCGTGGATCCGCGGAGCCGATCGATCTCCGCGCGGGTCGCCTCGGCGAGGGCGGCCCCGTCGCCGATTCTGAGCTGGATGGATGAGGCGCCTTCGTCCACCAGCATGCGCACGGTGCGGGCAGCTGCGGGAACGCCGGCGATGGGCCGGTTCGCGGCTGCGGCCGACGGGAAAGCGACCGGGGCGGGCCCCGCTTTTTCGCTTCCCAACGCGAGGCTGCTTGACGCAAGGGGCTTCACAGTCATCGTTTTCCCGCACAAAGGAGGCCGGATCATGGCAATGACCCGGGCCTCCGATCTTCGCCAGCCTGCAGCGGTAAACCGTCCGCGCGAGTTGCAGGATCCGTTAAACTACTATGTCTACCACCCGCTGGCGCGGCGCCTCGCCCGCCTGCTCGTGCCGACGCCGGTAACGCCGAACATGGTTTCGGTGATGAGTGCGGTCTGCCTGTGCGCTGCCGCGGCCTGCTTCGTCGGTCTGGCTTGGCCGGAGAATGCCGTCACCGGGCTCTTCTTCATGCTGCTCTGGCATGTGGTGGACGGCGCCGACGGCGATCTCGCCCGGATGACCGGCCGGGCGTCGGCAACCGGCGAACTGGTCGACGGGGTGTGCGACTATGCCGGCAACGTCCTCATGTATTTCGCCTTCGCGTTCCTGGCGGACGACGTCTGGGGCGCCTGGGCGTGGATCCTCGCGGTGGCGGCCGGCGCCAGCCATATCGTGCAGACCAATCATGCGGAGACCCAGCGCCGCCTCTATCTCTGGCGGGCTTATGGCGTCCCCTGGCTGCGCAACGCGCGGGCGGAGGACGATGCGGTGTTCGAGCGGAGCAGCAGCTGGTTCACCCGCTATTTCGGTTTCTGGGCGGTCGGCTATCTGTGGCTGTCCGAGCGGATGACCCCCGGCGCCAATCCGATCGACCGGGCGCTCGTAGCGGCTCATGGCAATCCCGCCGAGACCGAGCGGATCCGGGCGACGGTGCGCGCCAGCTATGCGCCGACCATGTGGCTGCCCATGCTGCTCGGCGCCAATCCCAAGACCTTCCTGATCGCCGGCGCGATCCTGGCCGGCAGCCCGGTCTGGTTTTTCCTGGCGATGATCGGGCCGGTGAACCTGATCCTGCTCGTCTCGATCCTTCATTTCCGCCGGCTCGGCGAGCGGACGGCAGCACGGCTCAGCCAGCGTTGAGCCGGGCTTTCAGGAACGCCTCGATCTTCTCCGCCCGCCGGTCCCAGGTCAGCTCCGCCGATCGCGCATAAGCGGCGGCGCCGAGTCGCGCGGCCAGAGCGTGATCGCGCAGCCTGTCCAGCGCCGCCGCGGCGGCCGCCGGGTCGCCGGGCGGGACAAGCAGGGCATTCTCCCCGTCCGTCAGCAACTCCGCCGTGTCCGGCGCGGCAGGCGCGAGGATCGGCCGGCCGGCGGCGAGGTAGGCGAAGAGCTTCAGCGGCAGCACGCAATTGCGATATTGTTCAAGGGGTGCGCGCGAGGCCGGAATCAGCAGGACATCCGCTGCATGCAGCCAGGCCGGCAGGTCGGCTGGCGCCTGCCAGGCTACGACCCGGACATTGGCGCGCCGCCGGGCTTCGGCTTCGACTGGCCCCTCGCCCTCCGAGCCGACCAGCAGGAACAAAGTCTCCGGCCTGAGGTCCGCCAGCGCCAGCAGCTGGTCGAGCCCCTTCTGCGCGTTCACCCGCCCCGCATAGACGGCGGTGAAGCAGTCCGGATCCAGCCCCAGTTGCGCCCGCGCTGCGGCCTTGTCCGGCGGCGGCCCCATGCGGCCCGGCTCGGCGCCATTATGCGCCACCAGCACTTTCTCTGCCGGCACGCCCGCCCGCTCATAGGCGCCCGCCGCAAAGGCGGAATGGAGAACGATGCCGAGGCATTTGTCCTGCCGCATTGTCCGGCGCAGCAGCGGCCTTAGGACCGGCAGATCGTCGGGCCACGGCCGGTAATGATCGACCGCGAAGGGCAAAGGGGCGCGGCCGCCCATGCCGAGCATCGCCGGAATGCGCGAATAAAGCAGGTCGGCCTGCGCGATCTCGGGATCGCGGAAGACCTGGCGAAGCCAGAACAGGGTCCGGATCAGCGCCTCGCCGGCCCAGCGGCTCTCGCGCTGGACGAGGCGGAACGGCCCTTCCACCGCGAAATAGTCCGCCAGCGCGCCGGCAGTCAGCGCCGGATCGCCCGGCCCCCGCGGCATCAGCAGCGTGACCTCCACGCCCCGCCGCGCGAGCGCCGCGATCGTGCCCATCGTCTGTTCCCGGCAGGCCTTCCGGTCGGGCCGCGACCACATCAGGGGGTAAAGGAGACGCATCGCTGCGGCTCACCTTATGCGAGGGGAGCCTGTCAAGCGGCCTGGGCCTGCGCCTGCTCCCAATGGACCTGGTTGCGGCCGCCATTCTTGGCCGCGTAGAGCAAGGCATCCGCCCGCTGCAGCGCCGGCGTGCCCTCCGCGTGCCTGCCCAGCGCCACGCCGCCCGAAAAGGTGACCTGGCCCAAAGGCTGGTCGGTCTCGCGCAGCTTGAAGGAGCGGGCGCCGAGCAGTTCGCGGGCCCGGTCGAGGATCGCGGCCGCCGCTTCCGGATCGAGGCCCGGGAAGAGCACGACGAACTCCTCGCCGCCGATCCGTGCGACCAGATTGCCGTTGCAATGGTCGCGCAAAGTCTGCGCCACCACCTTGATCACGCGGTCGCCGACCGCATGGCCATAGGTGTCGTTGACCCGCTTGAAATGGTCGATGTCGCAAATGCCGAGGCTGAGCGTGGCCTGGCTCGCCTCGAGCTCCGCCAGTTTCTCCTCGAAGGCGCGGCGGTTGGGCAGGCCGGTCAGCGGATCGCTGCGCGCCTCCTCGCCGGCTTCGGCCAACTTCACCTTCAATTGCTTGGTTTCGTCGCGCGCGGCGGTGAGCTGCTGCTCGACCGCCTTGGTGCGCTCCGCCATGGCGCGGGTGAGCGCAACCAAGGCGGCCACACCGCCCTCGCCCGCTTCCAGCTTGTCAGCGCCGGCGGCCAGATCGTCGCCATAGCTTTGCGCATGGGCGCGCTGGGCTTCGACCAATTCCGCGAACTTTTCGACCTCGTGGGTGGCGGCGACGAACAGGGACGGGTCGACCCCGCTCTGCCCGGCTTTGGGCGCCGGCAGGCCGACTTCGGCCTTGATCCGGTCGGCTTCCTTCTGGCTGAGGCGAATGCCATCCGATGTCGCCGCGCGCACGGCTGCCGCCGCCGGCGAATTCTCGTCAATGAACAAGGCATGCACGAGGGCATAATTGTCCGGGCTCGGCCATAGGCCGTGTTCGTCGAGGAATTTCCCGACGATCTTGTAGAGTGCGCTGCCGTCCATCTGGTCCTCGGTTGGCTAGTGCGTTACCGGTCTGGCCGGCGGGACGCCCGCCTGGAGGGCGGGCGGTTCGGTGCTCGGCCGGGAGGTGGAAGAACCACCGCCCCGCCACCCGAGCGTAATCGAGATACGGCGGTTCCTTGGATCGTAGCGGTCGTTCGCCACGAAGGGCTCCCGGTCCGCGACGCCCTCGATCCGCGCGATGCGCGCGACCGGGATGCCGGCGGCCTCCAGCGTGCCGCGCGTCGTTTCCGCCCGCGCCGCCGAAAGGGTCCAGTTGTTCGTCGTCCGCCCCGCTGCATAAGGCAGGGAGTCGGTGTGGCCGCGGATCAGCACCGAATTGGGCACGCCGTTGATGACCTGCGCCACCTCGCGCACCAGCCGCTGCGCGGCCGGGAGCAGCTGGTCGGTGCCGACCCGGAACATGGAGAAATCGCCTTCGTCCATCAGGTCGATGCGCATGCCCTCGTCGCTTTCGGAAAAGCTGACATGATGGGCCAGCCGGCGCAGCTCCGCCGAGGCCTGGATGCGGCTCATCAATTCCTGGCGAAGGCGCTGGAATTCCTGGCGGTCGATCTGGTTGCGCGGCACCGCGCCCTCCTGGACGCCGCCCGTCGTGTCGCGCGGGATGGTGAGGGCGCGTGAGCCGGTCTGTCCCGCCCGGTGCGGATAATTGTCCGCGGCGACGATGCTGTCGCCACCCAGGATGCCGTTCGAGCCGGCGCTGTTCTGCTTATATTCGATCAGGGTCGGCGTGAAATAATCGGCGAGGCCGCGGCGCTGGTCCTCATCGGTCGCGCCGAGCAGCCACAAAAGCAGGAAGAACGCCATCATGGCGGTCACGAAATCGGCATAAGCGATCTTCCAGGCGCCGCCATGATGGCCGCCATGGCCCGCCTCGACCACCTTCTTGACGATGATGGGCGGCGGCAGCGCCGCCGGCTCGTTGCCGCCGCGCTTCATGGCTGCGCTGGCCATGGCCTAGCGTCCCCGCATCCCGTCGAACACGTCGGCGAAGGCCGGCTGGTTCGAATGGGCGATGCCCGATCGCGCCGCCTCGATCACCAGCGGCAGCGGATGGCCGTGCAGCGAGGCGATGATGATCTGCTTCACGACATGGTAGATCGCCATGTCGCCTTCGATGACGTTCTTCGCCCGGTTCGCGAACGGGCCGACGAACCCGTAGGCCAGCAGCACGCCGAGGAAGGTGCCGACCAGCGCCGAGCCGATCATCTCACCGAGAATCTCCGGCGGCTTGTCGATCGAGGCCATGGTCTTCACGACGCCGAGCACGGCCGCGACGATGCCGAGCGCCGGCAAGGCGTCGGCGAGCGTCTGCAGATTGTTCGCCGGGGCGATCGAATGATGGCTGTGCGTCTTGATCGCGTTGTCCATCACGTCCTCGACGGCGCGCGGATCGAGCGTGCCGGAGGAGACGACGACCAGCCTGAGCGTGTCGCAGATCAAGTGGACGAGCGTGTCGTCCTTCAGCAGCTTCGGATATTCGGCGAAGATCGCGGAGGATTTCGGGTCCTCGATATGCGGCTCGACGGCCACGGGGCCGTCGGTGCGCAGCATCTTCATCAGCTTCGAGACGAGGAAGATGACGTCGAGGAAGTCCTGCTTCTTATATTTGGGGCCCTTGAAGACCTTGGCGAGGCCGCCGAACAGGGCCTTGATCTCGCCGCCGCTATTGCCGGCGATGGTCGCGCCGACGGCGGCGCCGCCGATCACGAGCATCTCGATCGGCAAAGCGTGCAGGATCACGCCAATGCTGCCGCCCGAGATGATGAACCCGCCGAACACCATCACCAGGAGAACGACAATGCCGATGGCTGCGAACATTTCTTCCCTCGTAGAACCTGGCGAGCCGGAGGGTTTCGCGCCCTCACGGTATGATTAACGGCAGAGTGGCTCGGACTTTATGGTTAAGGGGCCCTCAACCATGTCTTTTCGGGCGCGGTCAGCGCAGGATGTCGAAGAGCGTGCTCTGGTTGACCCGCGCGAACACCGCCTGCGCCGCCTGCAGCGAAAGCTGCTGGGCGCTGAGCCGGGCGACGACCGCCTGGATATCGGTGTCCTCGAGACCACTGCGCTCCTCGCCAAGCTGCAGTCCGGAATCGGCCTGGCGCTCGAGCAGGGCGTCGACACGATTGGCCAGAGCGCCCTGCTCCCCGCGCTGGGTGGAAACATGCGCAACGCCAGCGGCCACCTCGTCGACCGAGGTGGCGACGGCGGCCTGGCGGGCGGTGGGATCGGTGATCTCCAGCGCAGCGGCGGCATCGGAGACGATCGCGGCGAGATCCTTGGGGCCGCCGGCGGTGGCGGCGCTTTCGAACACATCCTCACGGGTGCCGACGGCGATCACCTGGACGCCGCTCTGCACCGGGATGCGCAGCGAATAGCCGGACATGAAGAGCGCGTTGCCGCGCGCGTCCTTGCTGTCCTTCAGCGAGGTCAGCTCATCGGCGATCGAGCGCAGCTCCAGCGCGATCGTCGCCCGGTCCTGGTCGGACAGGGTGCCGGTGGCGCCCTGCGTCATCAGCTCGGTGGCGCGGTCGAAGGCGGTGCCCACCGCCTTCAGCGCGGTGTCGGCGCGGTCGGCGAGGGCGCCGGCGAGATCGAGATTGCTCTTCCACACCGCATCGTTCGCCTGGGCGCGGCCGATGGTCGAGATGCGCGCGGCAGCGACCGGGTCCTCGGACGGCGATTGGATGCGCTTCTGCGTGGACAATTGGGTCTGCGCCTTGGCGACGTCGTGCGACAAGGCGAGCTGCCGGCTGATTTCCTGATCCAGGCGGTAACGAGTGCCGCTTATCATTTTCTATATCCCCACTTGGCTCACAGCGCGTCGAACAGCGCCTGGATGGTTTCGCGCGCGACCTGGATGATCCGGGCCGACGCATTATAGGCTTGCTGGAAGCGGAGCAGCTCCGCCGCCTCGGTGTCGAGATCGACGCCGGACACTTCGTCCAGCGCCGCATAGCTATTGTCCTTCCAGGTCGCGGTGGCCGAGGCCTCGGCATTGGCCGACGCCAGGCTCTGCGCATTGGCGGAGACGAGCGCGCCCCAACGGTCCTCGACCTTGCTGGTGTCGCGGATCGCGTCGAGCGCGAGCAGATTGCCGTTGGCGGTGCCGCTCGGGCTCGCCGCGGCGACGAGGGAAGGATCGGTGACCAGCGACTGGATCGAGGTGGCGCCGCCGGAGACGCTCATCAAAGCCCCGCCGGCATTGCCGTTCGCGTCCACGCCGGCGGCCGACCAGCCGTTGACCATTGCCGTGAAGTCGGTTGCGAGCGAGTCGAGCTGGGCGCGCCGGTCCGCGACATTCTGCGCGACGTCGACCAGGCCGGCGAGCTTGCCGCCCGCAGCGGGCAGCGGCACCGTGCTGCCATTGGTCTGCAGCTGCAGCGAGAGCCGTCCGTCCGCCGCCTTGACGAGCAGCGCCAGGTTCGGCCCGCTCCCCGTGAGCAGCGATAGGCCGGTGCTCGCCGACGTGATGGTGACCCGACCGTCGTCGCCGGTCGTCACGTTGACGTCGATCTTCGCGGCAATGAAATCGATCAGCTGGTCGCGCTGGTCCTCAAGCGAGGCGCGGGCGCTGCCGTTCGCGGCCGCGGGGCCGAGCGCGCCGTTGACCGCGGCCAAGGCCTTCAGCGCGTCGTTCAGCGACGCGATTTCGATGTCCGCCGCCTGGCCGATCCCGTCCGACAGGCGGGCCAGGGCCTGGCCGCTGGTGCGGAAGGCGGAGGCGACATTGTCGAGCGAGGACAGCACGGCGCGGCGGCCCAACGTGTCGCCGGGCGCGGAGGCCAAAGAGGAAGCGGCGTTGAAGAAACCGGTCATCGCCTGACCAACGCCGGAGGCGCCGTCGTCGAGCGCGGTCTCGATCCCGCCCAACCATTGCTGGCGCACCGAGGCGCGTCCGTCAGCGGTCGCGGCGAAGCGCGCCTCCACCGCCTTGAAATTGTCCCAGGCGCGGGCGACGCCGACGGCGGTGACGCCGTTGAACATGACCTGCGGCCGATAGCCGATGTCGCCGATCGTATTGACGCTCTGCTCCTGCAGGACGACGCGGCGGCGCGCATAGCCGGGGGTCTGCGCATTGGCGACATTCTCGCCGACCGCGGAGAGCGCGGTCTGATAGGCGCGAAGCGCCGAGGAGCCGATGCCGAGAAGGTCGCTCACCGGTTGACCTCATTTGGGTTCGGGTCCGCGGCCGTGGCATTGGCGCCGGCGTCCGGGCTCGCGCCCGTCTGGGCCTGCTGGACGCTGCGATGCCGCTCGAACTGGGCGACGAGCATGTCGGCGATGCCGAACGTGCCCCGCTGCGACATGGTGTCGGCGAGGCGCGCATCGGCCATGTCGCGAAACTGGTCGGTCGCTTGGCTGCCGAACATATCGTCGGCGAGCTTGGCGCTCCGCATCGAGCCGAGCAGCTGGCGGACGAACACCGCCTCAAAGGCCTGCGCCGCCTGGCGCAGCTCCTGCCGGCGCTGCGCGTTGGCCTCACCGCCCGTCGCGGGGGTCTGGGTGTTGAGCGAATTGATCACAGGATGATGAGCTCCGCGCGCAGCGCCCCGGCCTGCTTCAGCGCCTCCAGGATCGCGACCAGGTCGGACGGGGCGGCGCCGATCGCGTTCACCGCGCGGACGATCTCCGACAGCGATGCGCCGGGGGCGAAGTTGAACATGGGCGAGCGATGCTCGGTGATCTCGATCGTCGAATTGGGCACGATCACCGTCTGGCCGTTGGAGCGCGGCCGCGGCTGGCTGGCCTGGGGGTCCTCCGACACCGAGACGGTGAGCCGGCCATGGCTGACCGCGGCGGGCCGGATGCGCACCGCGCCGTTGATCACCACCGTGCCGGTGCGCGCATTGACGATGACGCGGGCGGGGGCGTCGGCAGGATCGACCTCGATATTCTCGATCCGGCTCATCAGCGCGCTGCGGATCTCCGCACCCTGCGGCACCTGGATCGCGACCGAGACACCGTCTTCGGCGCGGGCGATGGGCTGGCCCATCTCCTGGTTGATCGCATCGGCGATCCGCTGGGCGGTGGTGAAATCGGATTCGGCGAGGTTGAAGACGATGTTCGGCGTTGACGCGAAGCCGGTATCGACCGCGCGCTCGACGGTGGCGCCACCAGGGATGCGTCCGGACGACGGCACGTTCACCGAGACCTGGCTGCCATCCTGCGCCGAGACGCCGAGGCCGCCGACGGCGAGGTTGCCCTGCGCCATCGCGTAGATCTGATTGTCGGCGCCGCGCAGCGGGCTCATGATCAGGGTGCCGCCGCGCAGCGAACGGGCGCGGCCCATGGCCGAGACGGTGATGTCCAGCCGCTGGCCGGGCCGCGCGAAGGCGGGCAGTTCGGCGGTGATCATCACCGCTGCCGCATTCTTCAGCGCCGGGTTGACGCCCGGCGGCAGGGTCAGGCCGAAGCGCGAGGCGACGCCGTTCATGCCCTGGGTCGCATATTCCAGATTGTCGTCGCCCGTGCCGGCGAGGCCGACGACGATGCCGTAGCCGGTCAGCTGGTTCGGACGCACGCCCTGGAACGCCCCCAGATCCTTGATCCGGGAGGCGTGAGCGGGCGTGGCCAGCATCAGCATGGCGGTGAACGCGATCAGGATACGGCTAAGCATGAGACGAAACCTCAAAACGGGCTCAGGATGTTGAAGAAGCGCTGCAGCCAGCCCATCCGGCTGGAGCGGGCGATTTCGCCGCGGCCGACATAGTCGATCCGCGCGTCGGCGATGCGGGTCGAAAGGACGCGGTTGTCGGAGGTGAGATCGCCGGGCCGGACGATGCCGGACAGGCGGATCGCCTCGTTGCCGCGATTGATGCGCAACTGCTTTTCGCCGCGCACCCGCATCGTGCCGTTGGACAGCACTTCCTCGACCGTGACCGTGATCTCGCCGGTCAGCGAATTGGCCTGGGCGGTCTGGCCGCGGCCCTGGAACGCGTTCGCTCCGCTCGCCGATGCATCGGTCGGCGCGAACAGCGCCAGCGGGCCCGTGGTCGGCGGCGTCAGGCTGATCGAGCCCTCGCGATTGGTCTGGGCCGTCGACGAGGAGGTGCCCTGCGTCCGCTCGGTCAGCACGATGGTGATGACGTCGCCCACCTGCGCAGCGCG
This sequence comes from Allosphingosinicella sp., assembly GCA_044225925.1. Taxonomy (GTDB): domain Bacteria; phylum Pseudomonadota; class Alphaproteobacteria; order Sphingomonadales; family Sphingomonadaceae; genus Allosphingosinicella. The sequence goes on along the minus strand of JBGAHY010000002.1, from coordinate 134,018 downwards.
CTGGCCGGAGGTGAGCGGCGCATAGCCGTTCTGTACCTGGAAGATCGCGCCGTTCGCCACGGCCGGCGGGGCCGGCGGCGGCGGCGTCGGGCGATATTGCGGCTCGCGCTCGCGCCGCGCGGCGACGAGCAGCATGGCGCAGCAGGCGAGCAGGGCGGCGCGCCGCATCCTAGAGCTGCTGATTCGCATTGCGCAGCATCTCGTCGGTCGCCTGGATCATCTTCGAATTGACCTCATAGGCGCGCTGCGTCTCGATCATGTCGACCAGCTCCTCGACGACGTTGACGTTGGACGCCTCAAGCGAGCCCTGGCGGATCGCGCCGCGCCCTTCGGCATTGGCCGGCCCGGTCTGCGCCTCGCCGCTCGCGGCGGTGACCGCGTAGAGATTGTTGCCGAGCGCCTGCAGCCCCGCCGGATTGACGAAGCGGGCGATCTCGATCTTGCCGACTTCCGACGGCTCGGTCTGCCCGGACACGGTCACCGAGACGGTGCCGTCCGTGCCGATCGTGACCGACTGGGCGCCGTCCGGGATCTGGATCTCCGGGATCACCGGCATGCCGTCGGTGGTGACGACCTTGCCCTCCGAGGAGAGATGGAAATTGCCGGCGCGGGTATAGCCGGTCGAGCCATCGGGCCGCTGGATCTGGAAATAGCCCTGGCCTTCAATCGCCAGATCGAGATTGTTGCCGGTGGTGCTGATCGAGCCCGGCGAGGTGATCCGGCCGGTGCCGGTCAGCCGGACGCCGGTGCCGAGGTTGAGCCCCGTGGCATATTGATTGTCGCCGGCCGAGCGGGCGCCCGCGGCGGTGATCGTCTGATAGGCCAGAGTCGCGAATTCGGCGCGGTCCCGCTGGAAGGCGGTGGTGTTCACGTTCGCCAAGTTGTTGGCGATGATCCGCATCCGTTCGGACTGCGCGTCGAGCCCAGTGCGGGCGACCTGGAGGGCTGAGGTGGACATCTATGGTCTCCTTAAGAATTCGGCAGGCGCATCAGATCGGTGGCGGAGGTATCGAGATCGCGCGCCGAGGTGACGAGCTGCAGCTGCATGTCCCAGGACCGGCTCGCCTCGATCATGTCGATCAGCGTCTGGCTGGTGTTGACGTTGGAGCTTTCAAGGCTGGCGGGGATCACGTGCGCCGTCGGATCGGACGGCAGGGCGCCGCCGCCCTGGACCCGGAACAGGCCGTCGAGGCCCTTGGCGATATGCGAGCCGGTCGGCGAGGTGAGCTTCAGCCGGTCGACCTGCTGCGGATTGCTGGCGTCGCCGCCTGCAGGCACGATCCAGATCGCGCCATCATCCGCGATGCGGATCGAATCCGCCGGCGGGATGGTGATCGGGCCGCCGTCGCCGAGCACGGGCCGGCCGTCGCCGGTGGTCAATACGCCGGACGCCGCGACCTGGAGGTCGCCGCGCCTGGTATAGGCTTCGCTGCCATCCTCGGCCTGCACCGCGAGCAGGGCATCGCCGGTCATCGCGACGTCGAGATCGCGCCCGGTATGGTTGATCGACCCGGTCGACATGTCGGCGCCGGTGACCTCCTGGGACACAGGCGCGCGCGCCTCGAACCCGTCGCCCTGCACCCAGAGCGACCGCGCCGCCTGCATTTCGGCGCGGAAGCCCACGGTGTTGGCGTTGGCGAGGTTGTTCGCCGTCGCGGTCTGCCGCGACATCGCGCCGCGCATCCCCGACAGGGCCGTGTAGATCAGCCGGTCCATTGCTCAGCTCCCGTCCTGCGCCCCGTTACGAGCGCAGGTTGATGATGGACTGATCCATCGAGTTGGCGGTCTCGATCGCCTTGGCGTTGGCCTGGAAGTTGCGCTGCGCCGCGATCAGCGCGACCAGCTCTTCCGTGATGTCGACATTGGCCCGCTCGAGCGCGCCCGACTGGATCCGGCCGAAAGCGTCGGAACCGGCCTCGCCGACAACCGCGTCGCCGCTATTGCCAGTGATCGTCCAGCGCCCGTCGCCACGCTGGCGAAGGCCCGCGGGGTTGGCGAAATTGGCGATCAGGAGCTTGCCCAAAGCCTGGGTGGTGCCGTCGGTGAAGCTGGCCGTGACCAGCCCGTCCTCGCCGATCGACACGTCCGAGAGCTTCGACGAGGCGAGACCATCCTGGTCGATCGCGCTGATGCTGAAGGCGCCCGCCGCCTGCTTGGTGGCGGTGCCGAGATCGAGCGTGATCGCCAGCGGCGAGGCGGCGCCCGACGGAAACACGCTGCCGAAAGCGACCGGACCGGTCGGCGAGGTCATCGTGCCGGTATTGTCGAAGGTCAGATGCGCCGGGTCGGCCGGGCTCGCGCCGGTCGTGGCCGAGGCCTCCTCGTTGCCGACGAACATGTGAACGTCCCACGTGTCGGAGGCGTCGCCCGCGGCGATCGAGCCGGTGCGCACGAAGTAGAAAGTCGCCGATTGGGCATTGCCCTCGCTGTCATAGACCGTCTGCTGCTGCGAGAAGTTGTAGCTGTTCGGGTCGAGCCGGTCGAAGCCATAGGGATTGGCGGCGCTGTAGACCACGCGGTCCGCCGGCTTGTCGGCGGTGATCGGCAGATTGGCGGTCATCGAGACCAGGCTCGTCGCGCGCGGCGTGCCAGAGGTCAGCGGCAGCTGGATGTTGCGCGAAGCGGCGATGCCGCTCGCCGTGGTGTTGCCCTCGGCGTCGACCGGCAGGACCTGGAGATAGCCGCCGTTCGAATCCACCAGGTAACGCTGGCTGTCGACGGAGAGCGAGCCGTTGCGCGAGAAATAGGTGGTGCCGCCGGTCAGCGCGTCACGCGTGACGAAGAAGCCGGTGCCAGAAATGGCGAGGTCCAGATCGCGGGCCGAGGTCTCGAAGCCGCCTTGGGTGAACTGCTGTTCGATGCTCTTCAGGCGCGTGCCCTGGCCCGGCGTCGTGCTCGAGGCCGGCATGATGTCGCCGAAATGGGTGCGGCTGCGCTTGAAGCCGATCGAGCCGACGTTCGCGATATTGTTCGAGATCGTGCCAAGATCGGTCTGGGCGCCGCGAAGGCCGGAGAGCGAGGTGTAGAAGGACATGGGTGGGCTCCTTGGGTGATCTTTTCGAAGGGGTCAGGCGAGGCGGATGGCGGCGCTCGGCTCAAGCAGGCCGAGGCCCGTCACGAGCTTGCTTTCGGTGCCGTTGGACGGCGACTGGATGCCGCCGATCGAGGTCCAGGTCGCGGTCGCCGGGTTGGACGTCTGGCCGCTCTTGGTCGCGGTCACCACCATGCGCAGCGGCTGGCCGGCGACATATTCGCCCGCCTCGTTCTTGCCGTCCCATGAGAAGGCGACGCTGCCCGCCTGCTGTGCGCCGAGCGTCTCGCTGTGAACCACGGCGCCAGTGGCGTCCTGGAAGTTGACGGTGACCTGGTCGGCCGGGCCGTCGAGCGCGAACTCGCCGGCATAGGAGCCGTCGCGAAGCGGCGTCGCGATGTCGGATTCGACGAGCATCGAATGGCCGATCCAGCTCGCCGCGTCGGAGAGCCGGCTGCCGCCGACCGAGGCGGCGATCGTCGCCAGGCTGCGGTTCATCTCCGCAATGCCGGCGACCTGGCTGAACTGCGCCATCTGGGCGACCATCTGAGTGTTGTCGACGGGGTTGAACGGATCCTGGGTGGTGAGCTGCGTGGTCATCAGCCGCAGGAAGTCGTTCTGGTCCATCGCGCCGGCGCCGGCCCCGACCTGGGTGGTCCCGGTCGTCGAAGGCGGGGTCACGACATTATGGGCGTTGTTGATCGTATCGATAATGCTCATTGGCCGAGCCTCAAAGTGTCAAGGGTGAGGGTTTTTGCGGTCTGCAGGACCTGCACGTTGTTCTGGTACTGGCGGGCGGTCTCGACCATGTCGATCAGCTCGGCGGCGGTATCGACGCCGGCCTCCCAGACATCGCCATTCGCGTCCGCCAAAGGATGATTGGGATCGTGCCGCCGGGTCGGCTCGACGCCGGCGCGGACGACGCTGTCGACCTGCACGGTGGCAAGGCCGGGGCCGCCCTCGACGGTCCGGAAGACCGGGCGCAGCGCCTGGAAGGCACCTGCGCGCGTGGTCGAGACGGAGCCGGCATTGGCGAGGTTCGATGCCGTGGTGTTCAGACGCACGAGCTGCGCCGACATGGCGCGGCCGGCGATATCGAACACCGTCATCGGGCGGTTGGTGTTGCCGATCATGGCTTATTCTCCCTTGAGGGCGCGGCGGATCGTCGAGATCCGGCCTTCGAGGAATGAAAGTGTCGTGCGATATTGCATCGCGTTCTCGGCGAAGAGCGTCTGCTCGGTGTTGAGCTCGACCGTATTGCCGTCGATCGACGGGGTCAGAGGCACGCGATAGGCCATGGCCTCGTTCGCCGCCCGGTCGGCATTATAGCCGCGCGAGGCGAGGTTCAGCGCCCGGCCGAAATCGATGTCGCGGGCCCGGTAGCCCGGCGTCGCCGCATTGGCGATGTTCGAGGCAAGCAGGTTCAGGCGCTGTGACCGGAGGGTCAGCGCCGTACCCGAAATGCCGAACAGGCTTTCGCCTTGTGCCATGTGCATTCCCCTAAAGGTCGGCCCCGGCCCGCCGTTAAATTGACAGGCGAGGGCGTCCGACGGATCAAAGCAATGATCGTGCCAAATGGCTGGATCGCTTTACCGCCGTGGCTTCTTGCGAATGGGGTAGCGTTAAACCGGCAAGGTTTTGCCGGTGCCGGCAGTTTCCTGCCGGAGCGGGAGGGTTTGAATGATCGACGTCGTGGATCGGTTTTTCGACCCTCTCGCCTTTTCCATCGTGCTGGGCGGGACCTGCTTCGTCACCTGGATCTCCGCCACCGGCAAGGATGGCGGCCGCGGCTTCGGTGCGCTCATCCCCTTCTTCCGCGCCCGCCCTGCGCGCGACGCCGAGGCGGCCGACCGCGCGGTCCTCAAGATCCGCCACCTCTTCGAATATAAGGGCGCGGTCTGCGCCGACCGGGTGAAGACCCCGGTCGATTTCGTGCATCGCGCTGCCTGCCGGCTCGCCGACGCGGACAGCGCCGAGCGTTTCGCCATCTGGGCGCGCGAGGAGCTGGAAGACCGGCGCGCCCGGCACAAGGCCGCGATCGGCCTGTGGCGCTACGCCGCCGAGGTCGCCCCGGCCATGGGCATGATCGGCACCGTCATCGGCCTCATCATGATGTTCGCCAAGATGAACGATCCGGCGGCGATGGGCCCGGCCATGGCGGTCGCCATGCTGACCACGCTTTACGGCCTGGTCGTCGCCTTCGGGATTGCCGGGCCAATTTCGGCGCGGCTCGAGCGCCTGTCGGAAGCGGAATGCGCCTGGCAGGCGCGGGTCGCCGAGCGACTGCTCGTCCTCGCGCGGGCGGAGGAGAAGGAAATGGCGGAGCGCCGCGAGCGACCCATCCACCCGCTGAGGCGCTCCGCATGAACCGCCTGCCGCTGCCGCGCTGGGCGGTAAGCTTCGCCGATCTGCTGCTGTTGCTGCTCGGCTGCTTCGTGTTGCTCAACGCGATGCAGGCGCAACGCTCGGTCGCCGCCGCGCCCATGGCGGCCAGCGCTCCAGCCGAAGCGCCGGTCCGCTCCTTCCACGCCTCCGAAGTCTTCCAACCGGGCGAAGCCTTGCTGACGCCCGAAGCCCGCGAGGCGTTGCGCGCGGAGGGCGCACGCCTCGCGGGCCATGCCATCCGCATCCTGAGCACCGGCACCGGCGAGGATGGCGGCCGGCTCGATCGCTTCGAGCTCGCCGCCGCGCGCGCCGCCGCGGTCGGGCGGGCACTGCGCGAGGGCGGCCTCGGCGAAGGCCAGATCGCGATCGCCATGGGTGAAAGCGGGACGCCGGGCGCCGGCCAGGCCATCGCCATTTCGCGGCGCTAGGATCACTTGGCACGACCATTGCTTCGTACGCTCCAAATATCTGGAGTGACCGTCATGGTGCCAATTTTCCGACGCCTCGCCTTGCTGCTGCTCGCCCTTTTGGCCGTGCCGCTGCCGGCGCTGGCCCAGGGTTTCGAGAATCTCGAAATGCTGGACAGCCGCGTCGCCGCGGCCCTCGGCGCCAATATCGGCGAGCCGGGCGGGGCGACCACCCCGATCGACCGGCGCCTCCGCCTGCAGGCCTGCCCGCGGCCCGTCGAGATTGGCGAGCCGGTTGCCGGCGCGCTGGCCGTGCGCTGCGCGCCGCTGGGCTGGCGCATCCGCGTGTCGATCGTGCCGTCGGGCGACGCCCGTCAGGCGACCGCTTCGGCCGCGCCCGTCCGCCAGGAAAGGGCCCAGCCCGTCATCCGCCGCGGCGACCAGATCGAGCTCGTCGCCATCGCGTCCGGCTTCACGGTGAGCACGCTCGCCACGGCCGATCAGGATGGCGCGCCGGGCGACCGCATCCGGGTCCGCACCCAGAGCCGCACCGCGCCGGTGATCGGCCAGGTGCTGCCCGATGGCCGGGTCGCGCTGCCGGGATTTAATGGATTGTGAAGATTGCCGTTACTACTCCTGAGGGAGAGAGGACCAGACGATGATCGACGGCGTTGGCAAGGGCGGAACCGGGCGGATTGACCTTTCTCGCCAGGAGAAAGGTGCGTCGGTCAGCCCGCTGAAGAGCGATGGCTCGCGTGCGCCCGACGGCGCCGTGAAGAGCGCCGTGCTGGAGCTGGTCTCGGGCGGCGCCCCCGTCGATTCCGCCAAGGTCGAGGCGGTCCGCGCCGCGATCCAGAGCGGCCGCTATCCGATCGATCCCGACCGCATCGCCCGGCGCATGCTCGATCTCGACCTCCCTCGGCGCGACTGATGCAGCTCGCCATTCTCGATACCTTGTCCAGGTCGCACGAGGCGCTGATCCGCGCGCTCGACGGCGATGATTTGGCGGATATCGAGCAGGCCACAGCCGCTCTGGCCGAGGCCGTCCACGAAGCGCGCCGCCACGACTGGCACAGCGCGCCGGACCTCAAGGAGCGGCTACTGAGCCTCGCCGCCCTTGCCCAGGCTGCCCAGATCCGCGTCAATTTCCTGACGGACATGATCCGCCGCCGCGTCGATGCCGCCGCGGCCCTGCGCGGCGCCCAGCCAGTCAACGTCTACCAAGCCCACGCGCGATAGCCCGTCATCCCAGCGAAAGCTGGGATCTCCCTTCTTGAAAGCAATGAGATTCCAGCTTCCGCTGGAATGACGAGCTGGCTGCAGCGGCCAAATTGGCACGCTCCTTGCTCAGATGCCCCGAGAACGAAAGGGGCGTCATGAATCCGACGACGATCGGCAATGCGGGAGGAGGGAGCGGACGCGATCGCGTCACCGCCGCCATCCAGCTCGCATCTGCCAATACCGGCGTCCAGTTCGGCTACCTGCTCAATCAGGCCCGGCTGGAAAGCGGCCTCAATCCCGATGCGCGCGCGCGCACGTCGAGCGCGACCGGGCTCTTCCAGTTCATCGATCAGACCTGGCTCGGCATGGTGCGCCAGCACGGCGCCGAGCATGGCCTCGGCTGGGCAGCCGGCCAGATCCGCCAGGGACCGAACGGCCGCTATTATGTCGCCGATCCGGGCACCCGCCAGCAGATCCTTGACCTGCGCCGTCAGCCCGAGGCCGCCTCAGCCATGGCCGCCGAATATGCCGCCGACAATGGCCGCTATCTGGAAAGCCGGCTCGGCCGCCAGATGGAGCCGGTCGATCTCTATCTCGCCCACTTCCTCGGCGCCGGCGGCGCGGCGCGCTTCCTGCGCGCGCATGACGCCAATCCCGACGCCGCCGCGGCGCCTTTGCTGCCCCAGGCGGCGCGGGCCAACCGACCGATCTTCTTCAACCGCGACGGTTCGATGCGCAGCTTCGCGGAGATCCGCGCCCGCTTCGCCGAGAAGATCGCGACCGGCAGCCAGAGCGGCGGCGCGGTGGATCATACCCGCGCGCCGGTCCGGCACCGCACGCCGGCTCCATCCTTCCTCGACGACACCGTCCGCACCGCCTCGCTCGACAGCGACATGCCGATGCCGCGGGTCCGCACGCTCGACGCCAATCCGCTCGATTCCACCGAGCTGACGGGCATGGACGCCGACGCGCTCGCCTTCGCGCGGCTCGGCCTGCACAATCCGAACGGGATCGATCCCGACACCTTGCTGGAGCTGGGCCGCGAGCGCGGCCGGACCGCCGGCCCGTCGCCGCGTTACGCGCGGCTCGCCTACATGATGCTGGCGCAGCTCGGAGGCTCGGTCCCCGATGAATCGTAACATGTGGCTGAGCGCGTCCCGGGGGGCGGTCCTCCCGATTGCAATCCTGTTGCTCGTTTCGTTGATGGTCGTGCCGATTCCGGCCGCCTTTCTCGACATCGGCTTCGTGTCGAACATCATGATCAGCCTCGCGGTTTTGATGGTGGCGCTGAACGTCGCCAAACCGCTGGATTTCTCCTCCTTCCCGACGGTCTTGCTGTTCACGACGCTGTTGCGCCTGGCGCTGAACGTCGCCTCGACCCGCGTCGTCCTGGTGCACGGCCATGAAGGCTCTTCCGCCGCCGGTCATGTCATCGAGGCGTTCGGCAGTTTCCTGATTGGTGGCGACTATGCCGTGGGCATTTTCGTCTTCATGATCCTCATGATCATCAACCTGATTGTTATCACCAAGGGCGCCGGCCGCGTCTCCGAAGTCTCGGCCCGCTTCACCCTGGATGCGATGCCCGGCAAGCAGATGGCGATCGACGCCGATCTCAACGCCGGCCTGCTCACCCCGGAGGAAGCCAAGGCCCGCCGGGCGGAAATCGCCACCGAGGCGGATTTCTACGGCTCGATGGACGGCGCCTCCAAGTTCGTGAAGGGCGACGCCATCGCCGGCGTGCTGATCCTCGTGGTCAACGTGATCGGCGGCCTGGTGCTCGGCACCGCCAGCCACGGCATGTCGCTCGGCGGCGCCGCCTCCAATTATGTGTTGCTCGCGATCGGCGACGCCCTGGTCGCGCAGGTGCCGGCCTTGCTGCTCTCGATTGCCGCCGCGTCCATCGTGACGCGTGTCTCCTCGCCCTTCGACCTGTCGGGCCAGATCACCCGCCAGTTCGGTCTGGCCGGCGCCTGGCTGCCGGTGGCGGGCATCCTCTTCGTCCTGGCCTTGCTGCCGGGCATGCCGCACGTCACCATCCTGCCCTTTGCCGGCCTGGCGCTCTTCATCGCCCACAGATTGCGCAAGGCCGCCAAGGCACAGGCGCTGGCCGATGCGGCACCGCCGGTGGAAATCCCGGTCTCGCCGAGCGCGATCGGCTGGGACGAGGTGTCTGACGACGCCGCTCTGGGGCTCGAACTCGGCTTCGCCCTCGTCGGCCTTGTCGACGAGCGCAAAGGCGCGCCGTTGATGGCCCGGATCACCGGCATCCGCCGCCAGCTCTCTCGCGAGCTCGGTTTCGTCGTGCCGATGGTGCGGGTCCGCGACGAGCTCACCCTCTCGCCCAACAGCTATCGGATCAGCGTCGCCGGCGTCGTCGTCGCCGAGGACGAGATCTTCCCCGACGATCTGCTCGCGCTCGACAGCGGCGACCTCATCGACCGCGTCCAAGGGCGCCCCTGCAAGGACCCGACCTTCGGGCTCGACGCGGTCTGGATCAGCCCGGCGCAGCGCGCCGAGGCGGTGGTCGCCGGCTATACCGTGGTCGATCCGGCCACCGTCGTCGCCACCCATCTCAACCAGGTCGTGCAGGCCGCCGCCGCCGATCTGTTCGGCATGGACGAGGCGCAGAAACTGGTCGACGCGCTGAAGGAAAACGCGCCGCAGCTCGCCGCCAATCTGACGCCGCAGCCGCTCAGCCTTGCCGCGCTGGCCGGCCTCTGCCGCGCCCTGCTGGCCGAGGGCGTGCCGCTCAAGGATTTCCGCCGCATCGCCGAAGCGATGGCCGACGCGGCCCGCACCGAGGCCGATCCGATCCAGCTCGTCGAGGAGGTCCGCCAGCGGATCGGCGCGCTGATCGTGCAGACGATCGTGCCGGTGAAGATGCCGCTGCCGGTCGTCACCCTGGATCCAAGCCTCGAACATCTGCTGAGCCAGGCCGTCCGCAGCGGCCAGGGCGCGGTTCACCCGATCGAGCCCGGCCTCGGCAACAAACTGGTGCAGGCGATCGGCGAGGTCGCGGTGCCTTTGCTCCAGGAGGGCCGCCGCTTCGCCGTGGTCACTTCGCCTGTCGCGCGCCGCGCGCTCTCGCGCCTGCTCGCACCGCACGTCCCGGACGTGCCTGTCCTGTCCCTGCTCGAAATCCCCGACAACAAGCCTGTCGAGGTCGTCGCCATCGTCGGCGGTGAGCCCGAGCGCCCGCTTCTTCAATCGGAGGTTGTTGCGTGATTCCTTTCTCGACACGTGCCCGGATCTTCTCGGTCGCCTCCGGCAAGGGCGGCGCCGGCAAGACCAATGTCAGCGTCAACCTCGCCGTCGCCTTCGCGCAGGCCGGCGACCGCACCCTGCTGATCGATTGCGACATGGGCCTGGCCAATGCCGCGATCCTGCTCGGCATGCCCTCGGCCTGGACGATCGGCGATCTGCTGGCCGGGCGCTGCGGGCTCGAAGACCTCCTGCAGAACGGGCCAAGCGGGCTCAGCTTCCTGCCCGGGCATAGCGGCACGGGCAGCGGCGCGACCCTGTCGACCGCAGAGCGGGCGCGCCTGATGGACGCGCTCCAGCCCCAGCTTTCCGATTTCGACCACGTGGTGATCGACACCGGCGGCGGCATCGAGGCTTCGGCGCTCGCCCTCGTCGCCAGCGCCGACACGCCGCTCATCGTACTCACGCCGGAGCCGACCAGTTTCGTCGATGCCTATGCAATCGTGAAGGCGCTGAACGTCGCCCACGGCACCGCCGACTTCCAGGTCGTCGCCAACATGGTCCGCCATGACGTCGCCGGCCGCCAGCTTTTCGACCGCTTCAAGGCGATCGCCGGCCGCTTCCTCGACATCGAGCTGGACTATGCCGGCGCGATCCCTGCGGACAATTATGTGAAGGAGGCGGTGCTGCGGAAACGCTGCGTCGTCGAAACCTTCCCCGGCGCTCCGGCATCGCGGGCCTTTTCGGCGCTCGCCCGGCGGCTGGCCATGCCGGCGCCCGCTTTCCCGCCCGAGAGGAGTTTCGCGGAGGTGAGCCATGGCGCTCATTGACCCGCAGCCCACCTACCAGAAGCAGGTGAAGCCGACGCCCGAGGTGCTGGTGCGCACGCACATGCCCCTGGTCCGCCGGATCGCCTGGCATGTCCATGCGCGCGTCGCCTCCACGATCGAGGTCGAGGATCTCGCCCAGATCGGCATGGTCGCACTGGTCGAGGCGGCAAACAGCTTCGAGGATCGGGGCCACGCCTTCGCGACCTATGCGACCTTGCGCATCCGCGGCGCGATGATCGATCATCTTCGCCGTCACGCCACCATCGCCCGCTCCGCCATCCAGCGCCGCCGGGAAATGGCGCAGGTCCGGTCCCGGCTGGAGGGCCGGCTTGGCCGCGGCGCCAGCGAAGCGGAGATGGCCGAGGAAATGGGGCTCACCCCCGCCGATTATCGCGAGATGGTCGACGACAGCCAGGCCGTGCACCAGGAGTCGATCGACGAAGTCTATTCCGATCATTCGATGTGGTTCGCCGACGTCGAGGAGCGGGCCGACGAGGCGATCGACCGCACGCGGCTGCAGCGCGCGATCGCCGAGACCATCGCAACCTTGCCCGAGCGCGAGGCGATGGTCCTGCAACTCTATTTCGTCGAGGAGATGAACCTCGAGGAGATCGGCGAGACGCTCGGCGTCGGTGCCGCGCGCATCTGCCAGATCAAGAAGGCGGCGCTGGATCGCGTGCGCGCCACGCTCACCGACTGGGTCTGATCGCCTTTAAGGCGCGATGGTCCGGAACTTCAGGCAAAGAAAAGCCCGGCGCGGGGGTCCGCGCCGGGCTCTCTTTTCTCCGCTTTCGGTGGGGATTAGCGGAGCAGGCTCAGCACGTTCGACTGGCTCTGGTTCGCCTGGGCGAGCATCGCCGTCGACGCCTGGTTCAGGATCTGGGCCTTGGCGAGGTTGGTCGTCTCGGCCGAGAAGTCAGCGTCCTCGATGCGCGAGCGCGCATCGCTGAGGTTGGCAACCTGGTTCGACAGGTTGTTGACGATCGACTCGAGGCGGCTCTGGCCGGCGCCGAGCGAGGCGCGGGTCGTGGCAACCGCCTTCAGCGCGTCATCGACATCGTCCAGCACGCCCGTGTCGCCGGCCGAAATGTCGGCGCCGGAAGCGGCGGACACGTCGAGACCGGTCACGGTCAGCGTGGTCTGGTCGGCAGAGCCATAGCCCGTCTGGATGTCGACGGTCACGTCGCTCGAACCGAACACCGTCACACCGTTGAACTTGGTGTCGGAGATGATTGCGTCGATCTGGGCGCCCAGCTCGGTAACTTCCGACTGCAGGTTGGTGCGGTCGTCGTCCGAATAGGTGCCGCTGGCGCTCTGCACCGCCAGCTCGCGGATACGCTGCAGCATGTTGGTGACTTCGTTGAGCGCGCCGTCGGCGGTCTGCGCGAACGAGATACCGTCATTCGCATTGCGGATCGCCTGACCCATGCCGCGGATCTGCGACGTCATCGAGTTCGCGATGGCGAGACCCGCAGCGTCGTCCTTGGCGGAGTTGATGCGCTTGCCGGTCGACAGGCGCTCCATGGCAGTCTGGAGAGCCTGATTGGCGACCCGGCTGCCGTTCTGCGCACGCAGCGCAGCGGTATTGGTGTTGATGACAGTCATTCTACGGTTCCTTTCCCGCTCAATCGCGGCTGACCGGGTCGATCCCGTCGTGCCACGGACTGAGTTAACGGCCGGTCCGAAGCTGGCTTTAATCGACAAAACTTAAGGCGACGTTTTTTTGACGGACGCCGCCAATTCGCCGACGCTCCGCAGCCCTGCACTTGGCCTCGCAAGAGAGAGGAAAGAGAGGCCGCGCATTTGGCACGCCCTTTGCACCTCCCGGATCGAGTTAATCCCGGGGGTGTGATGATCGGAGTGAGCGAAAAGGTCGCGGGGGCAAATCCGGCGCTGGCAGACATTCTGTCCGGCGCCGGACTGCTGTCCACGACATTCGCCGCGGCAGACGGCTGGGCGCAGGGCCTCGCCGTCTTCGCGCCGGACGAAGAAGCCGGCGCCGCCCATTACGACCTGATCCTCGATTATGGCGCCCGCACTCCCTCCTTCACGCGCGCGACCATGACCGCCCCCGCCCGCCTGGCCTTCGGCGAGGCGGACATCGTCTTCGGCAATGCGCTGGCCGCCGAGCTGCTGCGCCCCAATGGCCGGCCTGCCTGCGGCGAGCCGGAGAGCGCCGCGACCCTCGCCTTCGCCGCCCGCATCGCCGCGAGCGACGCCGCCGTGCTGCTGCTCGGCGAAACCGGCACCGGCAAGGAGGGCCTCGCGCGCTACATCCACCTCCGCTCGTCCCGCGCCAAGGGGCCGTTCACGGCGGTCAATTGCGCCGCTCTGCCCGAGACGATGCTTGAGGCGATCCTCTTCGGCCACCGCAAGGGCGCCTTCACCGGCGCCGGCGCCGATGGCGAGGGCCTGTTCCGCGCGGCCGACGGCGGCACCTTGCTGCTCGACGAGATCGCCGAGATCCCGCTCGCCCTCCAGGCCAAATTGCTTCGTGCGTTGCAGGAGAAGGAAATTCTTCCGGTCGGCGCCGTTCGCCCAGAAGCGGTGGACCTGCGCGTCATCGCCTCGGCGAACCGCGATCTCGCCGCCGAAGTCGCCGCCGGCCGCTTCCGCGCCGATCTCTACTGGCGGCTGAACGTCATGCCGGTGAACCTGAAGCCGCTGCGCGAGCGCACTGACGACATCCCCGCCATCGCCGCCGCCATGCTGCTGCGCCATTGTCCTCCCGCCGCGTCCCTGCCCTTCCCGACCCCGGCAGCGCTGGACCGGCTGGCCGCCCATGCCTGGCCCGGCAATTGCCGCGAGCTGGAGAATGTCATCCAACGCGCCATCCTGCTGCGCGCCGGCGACCGCATCGAGGCCGGCGATCTCGTCATTGATGGCGCCCCGGCACCGCAGGCCGCGGCGTCCACCCCCGCCGCGGCCACCCTCTCGCTCGACGATGCCGCGCGCAGCGCCGAGGCCAATGTCATCCGCGCCGCCCTCGACGAGGTCGGCGGCCACCGCGTCCGCGCCGCCCAGCGGCTCGGGATCAGCGAACGCACCCTCCGTTACCGGCTCGCCGAAATGCGCGCCGTCGCCGCCTAGGAGATAGACCATGTCGATCGATGCAAGCCGGCTGATGGCAATGCGAAGCGCCATCCTCGAACAGAACAGCGCCCTGCAACGCGCCGCCGGCCTCGCCGGCACCGGCGCCCCGGGCTCGCTCGGCGGACCGGCGGCGACCGGCCCCGGCGGCTTCGGCGATGTGCTGCAGACCGCCTTGCGCCAGGTCAATGAAAGCCAGGCCCGCGCCTCGGCGATGACCGACGCCTATGAGCGCGGCGAGACCACGGACATCGCCGCGGTGATGCTGTCACGCCAGCAGGCGTCGATCGGCTTCGAAGCGACGCTGCAGGTCAGGAACCGCCTCCTGACCGCCTACAAAGACATCATGAGCATGCCGGTGTAATGAGCCATGACTGACACAACCCTCAACGACCTCACCCCAATCCCCGCCCGCGCTTCGGCTCTGCCGCCGCGCTCCGGCGGGATCATGCAGAGCGTGCGGAGCTTCACCGCCCAGCCTGCGGTGGCGAAGAGCCTGCCCTTGCTGGGGCTGCTCGCCGTGCTCGGCGCCATCGCCCTGATTTGGATGACAGTGGCCGGCGCGCCCAGCCGCACCCTTTTCTCGGGCCTTCCGGACAGCGACAAGGGGGCGGTGGTGGAGGCGCTGAACGGTGCCGGCATCGCCAACAGCCTCGACCGCGACACCGGCGCGATCAAGGTCTCCGACGATGATTATCACCGCGCCCGCATGCTGCTCGCCGCGCAGGGCTTGCCCCGCGGCGGCCAGAGCGGGGCCGACGTCGTCGCCGACATGCCGCTCGGCGCCAGCCGCGCGGTCGAGGCCGAACGGATCCGCGCCGCGCGCGAGGCCGATCTCGCCCGCACGATCGAGGCGATCGACGTCGTGCAGACTGCGCGCGTCCATCTCGCCGCCGAGCAGCCGAGCGTGTTCGTGCGCGAGCGCAGCAATGCCGCCGCCTCGGTCATGCTCACCCTCGCGCCGGGCCGCACGCTCGGCGAGGGCCAGACCCAGGCGATCGTCAATCTCGTCGCCTCTTCCGTTCCCGGCCTCGCGCCGGAACAGGTGTCGGTGATCGACCAGAATGGCCGTTTGCTCTCCAACAGCGGCGGCAATGCCGCCAGCCAGGCCTCGGAGCGGCAGCTCGCCATCCAGAACCAGGTTGAGGACCGCGCCCGCCAGGCGATCACCACCTTGCTCACGCCGATTGTCGGCGCCGGCAATTTCACGACTGAGGTCCATGCCGAAATGGACTTCTCGGAAGTGCAGTCGACCCGCGAGGGCTTCCCCGAAAACCAGCGGCAGATGACCGCCGAGGAGGGTCAGGTCTCGAGCGAGGGTGGGGCCAACGGCGCGCCGCCGGCTGGCGGCGTCCCCGGCGCGCTCTCCAACACGCCGCCTCCGGCGGCCCAGGTCGCCGCGGCGCCGGGCGGCGCGGTCACCGTCCCGGCCCAGGGCGCGCCCAGCGGCGCCACCCCGGCCGCGGCCGGCGCCAACCGCAACGAGAATTACAACCGCACCTATGCCGTCGGCCGCGAAGTCTCGGTGACCCGCGCCCAGACTGGCACCGTGAAGCGGCTCAGCGTCGCTGTGGCACTCCGCCAGCCCGACGGCCGCCCGCGCGGCGTCGCCGAGATGCAGCAGCTGGAGCAGTTGGTGAGAGGCGCGGTCGGCTTCGACCAGGCCCGCGGTGACGTGGTCGCTTTGACCTCGCGCGCCTTCGCCGCCACCGAGGAGGCGTCGACCAGCTGGTGGGAGGCCGGCTGGGTCTCGCTGGTGGTGCGCAACCTCACCGCTCTGGTGATCGCAATCCTCTTCATCTTCGTCTTCGCCAAGCCCCTGCTGAAGAAGACGCAGGCCGCACTCGCCAACCGCAGCGCCGGCAACCGGACGGCTCGCGCCGGCGTCGGCGGCGAGATCGCCAATGCGATCGCCGACCGGGTCGACCGCCACGGCAATAACGAGCTCGACGTCAAGGTGACGATGGAGATGATCGAAGCGACCCGCGACTATGAGAAGCGGGCTGCCCTGATCCGCGCCTTCGTCCGCCAGGACCCCGCCCGCGCCGCTTTGGTGGTGCGCGACCTGATCCGCGCCGATGCCGGAGCCTCAGCCAATGGATAATCTCGACACCTCCGGCTTCGGCGGCCCCGCCGCCAGCGCGCCGAGCGGCAGCGACGCCGCCGCCATCCTGCTGATGATGCTTGGCGACAGCGAGGCCGCGGAGATCCTCTCCTACCTGGAGCCCGACGAGGTCCAGCATCTGGGCAGCGCGATGTTCAACGTCGCCGACGTCTCCGAGAACCAGGTCGAGGATGTGTTCAACACCTTCATGACCAAGACCCGCGCCCGCACCTCGATCGGGTTCGGCGCGGCGCCCCGCATACGCGCGGTGATGGAGCATGCGCTTGGCGCCGAGCGCGCCGAGAACGTGCTCGCCCGCATCACCCCGCCGACCCGCAGCCGCGCGCTCGAGCCGCTGCGCTGGATGGACGCCAAGACCATCGCCGCTTTGATTTCCGAAGAGCATCCGCAGATCGCCGCCATCGTGCTCGCCCATCTGGAGCCGCCGATCGCTGCCGATGTGCTACAGCTTCTGCCTTCGGACGTGCAGCCCGACGTCATCTTCCGCGTCGCCAAGCTGGAATCGGTCAGCGCCGAAGCGATCGAGGAGCTGGAGAAGATCCTGGTTCGCCAGGTCGCCCGCGTGAACACCGCCCCGAGCGCGTCGCGTGGCGGCGCCAGCGAGGCCGCGAAGATTATGAACAATATGCGCGGTGGCTCGAACAAGACGATCATCCGCAGCCTCGGCAAGGTCGACAAGCAGCTCGCCCAGCGGATCGAGGACGAAATGTTCGTCTTCGAGGACCTGATGGAGCTGGACGACAAGAATCTGGGCATCCTGCTCCGCAACGTCGAGAACGACATGCTCGTCGTCGGCCTCAAGGGCGCCGACGAGAAGCTCCGCGAGAAAATGCTGGGCTGCATGTCGGCCCGCGCCGCGGATTCGATCCGCGACGAAATGGCCGAACGCGGCCCGCTGCGTCTCGCCGAGGTGCTGGAGGCCCAGAAGGAAATCCTGGCGATCGCGCGGCGCCTCGCCGATTCCGGCAGCCTGATGCTGGCCGGCTCGGGCGACGATTATGTCTAGGCTGCTACGCGCCATCGACGCCCAGGCCGAGAGCATCGGCAGCTTCGTCCTCAACCATCGCGAGGCGGGCTTCCGGCCACGCGCGGCCGAGGAGGGCGGCGCCTTCACCGCCGACAATGACGAGGATGCGCTGCCGCTGACCGCGGAGCAGGAGCGCGCGCGCCTCGAAGAGGCGGCCTTCGCCGCCGGTCATGCCGAGGGCCGGCGCGAGGCGGAGCTGGACTATGAGGCGGAGCGCGACGCGCTCGCCCGCCTGGCCGAGTCGCTGCAGGTGCTGAAGCCCGAGCCCGCCAATGCACTGGCCTTGCTGCTCGCCGAGACGGTCGACCGGATGGTCCGCGAGATTGTCGGCCAAGCCGACGTGGACGCGAATTTGCTGCTCGCCCGGGCCCAGCAGGCCGCAGCCTTGGTCGCACGCGAGGTCGAGCCGAGCAAGCTGCGCGCCCATCCCGACGATATCGTCCATCTGGGCAATGCCGGCCTGAATGTGACGCTGGAGCCCGATCCCGCCCTCACCCGCGGCTCGATCGTGCTGGAGACCGGCCATGGCTGGATCGAGGACGGCCCAGCGGTCCGCCTCGAGCGGCTGCGCGCCGAACTCGATTCCATGGGAGCGCCGCAATGACGATGCTCCTCGACCGCGCCCGCACCCTCGTCGATCATGTCCATGCCGGCGGCGGCCCCAAGGTCATCGGCCGGCTCGCCTCCTATGACGGCCTGATGCTCGAAGCGACCGGCTTCACCCGGCCGATCGGCGCCGGCGCCCGCATCATTTCCGGCGAGAACCAGGTGAGCCGCGCCGAAGTGGTCGGCTTCCGCGGCAACCGCACGCTTTTGATGGCGCTCGACGGCGCGGCTGCCCATGCCAATGGCGCCCGCGTCGAACCCGATGCCTCCAGCACCATGGCCGAGGTCGGCCCCGCTCTGCTCGGCCGCGTCGTCGATGGGCTCGGCAATCCGCTGGACGGGCTAGGCCCGGTCGGCGCGATCGACAAGTGGCCGCTGCACGGCGTCCAGGACAATCCGTTGGCCCGCGCCCGCGTCACCCAGCCGTTCGACACCGGCGTCCGCGCCGTCAATGCCTTGCTCACTGCAGGCGTCGGCCAGCGCATCGCCATCGTCGCCGGCTCCGGCGTCGGCAAGTCGGTGCTGATGGGCCAGATGATCGCCGGCGCCGATGCCGACGTGATCGTCGTCGGCCTGATCGGCGAGCGCAGCCGCGAGGTCGCCGACTTCCTCGCCACCAAGCTTCCGCCCGAGGTCCGCCGCAAATCGGTGGTCGTCGCGGTGCCGGCCGACCATGCGCCACTGCTGCGCCTCCGCGCCGCGATGCGCGCGACTGCCATCGCCGAGGATTTCCGCGCCCGTGGCCTCAAGGTGCTTCTGCTCGTCGACAGTCTGACCCGCGTCGCCCATGCGCAGCGCGAGATCGGTCTCTCGCTCGGCGAGCCGCCGACGGTGAAGGGCTATCCGCCCTCCGCGCTCGGCCTGATCCCGCGGCTCGTCGAGCGCGCCGGGGCTGACGCCAAGACCGGCGGCTCGATCACCGCGCTCTACACGGTGCTCGCCGACGGCGACGACACCAATGACCCGATCGTCGACGCGGCCCGCGCCATTGTCGACGGCCATATCATCCTGTCGCGCGCGCTTGCCGAGCAGGGCGTCTATCCGGCGATCGACATCGGCAAGTCGCTCTCCCGCGTCATGGCCGACATCGTGACGCCCGAGCATGCGGCGGCCGCAGCCGGCTTCCGCCGCCTCTGGTCCGCCTTCGAGGAAAATCGCGACCTGATCCTGATGGGCGCCTATGCCCCGGGCAACGATCCCTTGATCGACGAGGCGATCGTCCGCCGGCCGGAATTGCTCGATTTCCTCACCCAGCCGCAGGCCGAGCGGGCGCCCTATGACGCCTCGGTCGCGGCGCTGACCGGGTTGATGGCGTCATGAGCAACGCCCTTCGCCAGCGCCAGCGCATCGTCAGGGTCCGCAAGATCCAGCATGCACTCGCCGCCAACGCGGCCGCCCAGGCCGCCGGCCGGGTGCGCACGCTCGAGATGTCGCGGACGCGGCTGCTGCAGATGCGCGCCGAGCTGAAGCCGGTCGAAGGGCCAACTTCCGGCCAGGCGCTCGCGCAGATGGGTGAGCTCGCCTTGCGCCTCGACAGCGCGCGACTCGGCCTTGGCCCCACGATCGATTCCGCCCGCTCCGCCGCGGCAGTGCGCGAAGCCGAAAGGCTCGCCGCCCGGCGCGACCAGGAGAGCGCCGAGAAGCTCGAAGGCATGGCCTATCGCGCCGCCGAAGAGCTGGCCGAACAGAAATTGCGGGGCGTCTGGCGCCGCCGCGCGACGGTTCAACCGGGAGACTGAGATGATGGCGTCGATCCCGAACATGCGCAGCGCGCCGCTGCCGGTTCCGACCAAGACCACGCAGGCTGGCGAGCCCGCGCCGGGCGGCTTCACCTTGGAGCCGACCGCGCCGCCGGCACCGGCGACCGCTGGACGCGGCGAAGCCGTGGTGCCGGGGACGGCGACCTTGCTGCCCGTCGCCGTCGATCCCGACGGTATCGCGCCCCATCTCGTGGAACCGGAGGGCGCGGAGGATGGCGCCGAGGGCCAGACCACACCGCCCAAGGCCGAGACGAAAGAGGATGACGGCGAAACCTCAACCGCAATCGTCATTCCGTTCGTCCAGCAGCTGCCCGTCGTCCCCGGCGCCCCGATCGCGGCGAAGCCGCTGCCGGCCGAGCCCAAGACCGTCGGCAGCGACCCGATCGGCCTTCCGTCCGGCACTGCCGGCACTGGCAAGAAAGGCGCGCAGCTTCCGGAGGCCAAAGATCCGCTGACGGCGGAGGAGGACGACGGGGCCGACGCGCCGGACATCCAGTCCGCGGTGAAGGCCCTGCTGCAGCGCAAGCCGCTGACGACCAAGCAGGTCGCGGCCTCGCCCAAACCCGAAAGCACGGACACGGCCAAGGCCGACGCCGCGGCGGCGAAGGCCACGACCCGGCAGGCGCAGGCGCCGGTCGCAACGCCTGCCGCACCGCAGGCCGCGACCCCGCTGCCAACGGCCGAACTGCCGCAGCCGGCTCTGTCGCCCGCCACAGCCCAGCCCGCACTGGCCGCCACTGCCGACAAGAGCGTGGATGTCGACGCCACCCACACCGCCGATCTCGCGGTCGAGCGCAAGCTCGATCTCTCCCGCGACAATGCCTGGCTGGACCGGCTGGCGCGCGACATCGCCCGTGCCGCGTCCGATGACAGCCCGCTTCGCTTCCGCCTGCACCCGCAGACCCTCGGCTCGCTTCATGTCGAGCTGCAGCAGGGCGATCGCGGCGCCGCCGTGCGGATGACCGTCGATACCGAGGCGGCACGCCAGATCCTTTCGGACGCACAGCCCCGCCTGGCCGCCGAGGCGCGCGCCCAGGGCGTGCGCATCGCCGAGACCCATGTCGATCTGTCCGGGTCCGGCCGGCATGCGCCGGGCGACCAGCGCCGCCAGGACGAAGCCCGCCAGACCCCCTTGATCAGGACCGCGCCCGGCGCCGCGGCGGAGACGGCCAATGCCGCCCGCTCGGCCCGCCGCGCACGTCTCGACCGTTACGCCTGAGGAGTCGAATCATGACCGATATCGCAATCGAAGCGCCCGCCGAGGCCGGCGCCAAGCCGAAAAAGAAAGGCGGCAAGAAGAAGAAGCTGATTCTTCTCCTGATCGTCGTCCTGCTGGGCGCGGGCGGCGGCTATTACGCCATGTACGGCCTGCCCGGGAGCCACCGGAATGCCGCGGCGGAGCAGCATGCGGACGAGCCGCAACTCGTCGTCCGCGACGGCATGACCGCCTCGGACGCGCAGCGCGCCGCCGCGCGCCAGGGCCGGGTCGATCCGCATGTCTTCAAGACCACCTACATTCCGCTCGAGGGCAACTTCACGTCGAACCTCCGCGGCGGCGACAATTTCGTCCAGGTCGGGCTCGGCCTCTCCACCTTCTACGACGATCACGTCAAAGAGGCGGTCGAGCGCAACATGATGGCCATTCGCTCGGCCATCATCCTCGCTTTGTCCGAGGCCGATCCCGTTGAAATCACGACGCTTTCCGGAAAAGAAGCCCTTAAGAACGCGTTAAAGGACGCGATAAACAGGGTGTTAACCAATCGGGAAGGTTTTGGCGGGATAGATGACGTCTACTTCACGAGTTTCGTCACGCAATGAGCCAGGACCAGACCCTTTCGGGCGAAGAGATTTCAGCCCTCATGAGCGAGGCCCGCGAGAGCGGGTCCGCCGAGGGTGGCGCGTCGGCTGGTCCGGCGCGCGCTTTCTCGCTTGGGGGGGATGCCGGCCGCTCGATGGCCGCGATCCCCGCGCTGGACCGGCTGAACGAGCGGATGATCAAGAAGCTGCGCGACGTGATCGAGCCGTTCGCGCGCGTGAAGCCGCGCGTCTCGACCGTGCCGACCGAGATCCGCGCCTTCGGCGACTGGCGAGCCGAGCAGAATGAGTTCGTCAGCCTCAGCCTCTACAATTTCCGCCCGCTCAAGGGCGCGATCCTGTTGCGCATCGAACCCGAGTTCATCAGCCGGCTGGTCGACGCCTTCTATGGCGGCAACGGCACCGCGCCGTCGCGCCGGGCGCGTGAGTTCACCGCCACCGAGGAGAGCCTGCTCGGTCGCCTGGCCGAGGCGATGACCGGCATCCTGGCCGAAGTCTGGCAGGAAATCGTACCGGTTCGCCAGCAACTCAAGGCGCGCGAGACCAATGTCGGCTTCGTGGACCTCGCCGGTCTCGACGAGGCGGTCGCGATCACCCGCTTCGAGGTCGCGCCCTGGAGCGGCCCGGCCTCGGCTATCGAATTCATCTACCCCGTCGCAGCCCTGCGCGCGGTCGAGCCGGAGCTCGCCGCCCGCGCCCATGACGAACCCGGCGCCCGCACCGGCGACTGGCGCGCGCGCCTCGGCGCCGCCGTGGGCGAGGTCCGCATCGACGCGCGTACCGTGCTCGCCCGGCCGGAGCTTTCGCTCTCCGAGCTGATGCAGCTGCGCGAAGGCGACATCATTCCCGTCAGCCTCACCAGGCTCGTCCCCCTGATCGTCGCCGGCCGCCGCGTCGCGCTCGGCTCGGTCGGTGAAAAGGACGGCAAGGCGGCGCTGAAGATCGAGAAAATGGAAACGAGGAGGCTCGACCAGTGAAGGAAGGTCAGGACATTATCGAGGCGGGGCCGGTCGATGACGCCTTCAACCGCCGCAATTTCGGCCTGTTCGCCGACATCTCGGTACGCCTGTCGGTCGAGGTCGGCAGCACCGCGCTGAAGCTTTCCGAGCTCATGGATCTCGCCGAGGGCAGCATCGTCGAGCTGGACCGCCAGTCGCACGAAATGCTGGACATCATGGCGAACGGCACGCTCATCGCCCGCGGCGAGGTCGTGACCGTCAATGGCCGCTTCGGCATCCGCGTCGTCGAGGTGGTCGCCACCGAAGGCGGCATTCCGGGAGCCGAGCGCCGCAAATGAGCGCGACTCTCGCCTATATCCTGAAGCTGCTCGTCCTGATCCCGCTGGTCGCGGGCATGGCCTGGGGCTCGCTCTGGTTGTGGCGCCGCGCCCAGCAGGGGATCGGCGGCGCCGGCCGCCGCGAGCGGCTCGTGACTTTGCTCGACGCGACTCCGCTCGGCGCCACCGCCAAACTCGCCGTGGTCGAATTCGAGGGCAAGCGCCTGCTCATCGCCGTGTCCCGCACCGGCGTCCAGCTGCTCAACGAGTCCGGCACGCCCGACAAGCTTCCGGCCCATGTGGGGCGGTTCGGTGACTGACACGCCGCCGACCCGGCGCCGCCGGGCCCTCTGGGGGATCGCCTTCGCTTTCCTCGCCTTGCTCGCCGCCTTCACCTTCCGGCCCGAGGCCGCCTCGGCGCAGCCCGCGGCTCCTCCGGCCGCCACCGCGCCCGCCGCGACCGCCCCGGCCGCGACCCCTGCCCCGGCTGCGCCCGCCACCCCTGCTGCGACCTCCACGGCCGGGGGCCAGTCCGGCGCCCTGACCCGGGCGCTTGGCGCGATTTCCGGCGACGGCCGCCCGCTCTCTTTGTCCCTGCAGATCCTCCTGCTCATGAGCCTGCTGACGGTGCTGCCGTCGATCCTGCTCATGATGACCAGCTTCACCCGTATCCTGATCGTGCTGTCGATCCTGCGGCAGGCTATCGGCCTGCAGCAGACGCCGCCCAATCAGGTGCTGGTCGGCCTCTCCCTCTTCCTCTCCTTGTTCGTGATGAAGCCGGTGATCGATGAGATCGGCGCCCAGGCTTATACGCCCTATGGCGCCGGCCAGATCTCGATCGAGGAGGCCGTCTCGCGCTCCGGCACCGTGCTGCACCGCTTCATGATCCGGCAGACCCGCGAGACCGACCTTTTGACCTTCTCCAGCATGGCCGGCGTCGAACGCTTCCAGAGCCCGGAGGCGGTGCCCTTCTCGATCCTCCTGCCCGCCTTCATCACGTCCGAGCTGAAGACCGCCTTCCAGATCGGCTTCCTGGTCTTCCTGCCCTTCCTGATCATCGATCTGGTGGTGTCATCGACCCTGATGTCGCTCGGCATGATGATGCTGTCGCCAACCATTGTCTCGATGCCGTTCAAGCTCTTGCTGTTCGTCATGGTCGACGGCTGGACCCTCACCATGGGCTCGCTCGCCCGCTCCTTCACGGGAGGCTAGCGGCATGGAGGGCGATTATTTCATCGGCGTCGCGCAGCAGGCGCTCTGGGTTCTGGCTCTGGCCTCGGCGCCGATCCTGATCCCCGCTCTGATCGCCGGCCTGATCCTCGGCATGGTCCAGGCGGCGACCTCGATCAACGAGCAGACTTTGACCTTCGTGCCGAAGCTGATCGTCGTGGCGGTCTGCCTCGCCATTTTCGGCGGCTCGATCATGGTGCTGATCAGCGGCTTCACCACCGACGTCTTCAACACGATGATCCCCGAGATCGTGAAATGATGCCGGCGGGCTTCGCCGGGATCGAGGATCAGCTGTGGCTCTGGCTGGTGGCGATGATCCGGCCCGGCGCCGCCTTCCTCGCCGCCCCGATCTTCGGCGCCGCCTTCGTGCCGCTCCAGATCCGCGCGATCGTCGCGCTGGCGGTCGGCATTCCCGGCCTCGCCTTCACCTCCTTCCATCTCCCGCCGGAAGGCCTCGCCACCATGGCGGGCTTCCTGCTGGTCGTCGGCGAGGTGGTCGCCGGGCTCGCCATCGGCTTCGCGGTGCAGATCGGCTTTTCCTGCGCCCTGGTCTCGGGCGAGGTGATCGGCAATGCGATGGGCCTCGGCTTTGCCGCCATGGTCGATCCGGGCAACGGCCAGCAGAATCCGGTGCTCGGCCAGTTCCTGATGATCGTCGCGACTTTGCTCTTCCTCGCCATGGATGGGCATCTGATGCTCGCCCGGGTGATCATCGAAAGCTACCATGCGCTGCCGCCCGGCAATGCCTGGCTGTCCATGGAGGCGATCCGCGGTCTCGTCTTCTTCGGCGCGGTGCTCTTCTCCGCCGGCCTCTCCATCGCCCTGCCGGTCGCCTTCGCGATCATCCTCGTGCAGGTCGTGATGGGCCTGCTCGCTCGCTCCGCGCCGCAGCTCAATCTGTTCGCGGTCGGCTTCCCCGCCGCCCTGCTCGCCGGGATCGTCCTCCTCGCCATCGCCGCCCCCCTGCTCGGCGAAGGCATCAATGCGGCGATCACCGCCGGCCTCGACCAGGCCCGGCGGCTCGCGCTCGGCGGCTGAGCCATGTCGGGCGAGCAGGACCAGGACCAGAAAACCGAGGCACCGACTCCCAAGCGCAGACGGGAAGCGGCCGAGAATGGCGACGTCCTTCAGTCGCGCGAGCTCGGCACGGCCTTGGTCATTCTCGTCGGCGCCGCATGGATCGCGCTCGCCGGCCCGATGCTGATGAGCTCGCTGCAGAATATGCTGACCGGCGGGCTGAGCTTCAGCCAGGCCGATGTCAGCGGCTTCGATCCGGGTCAGGCGATTCTGCGCCTGCTGGGCGCGGTCGCCCTGCCGGTTCTGATCCTCTTCGCCCTGACCATGGTCGCCGCCGTCGCCGCGCCGGCAGTTTTGGGCTCGCTCGGTTTTCGGACCAGCGCCTTCGCCTTCAAGGGCAACAAGCTCAATCCGCTGAGCGGCTTCAAGCGCATGTTCGGCCTGCAAGGCCTGATCGAGCTTGTGAAGTCGATCGCCAAGGTTGCTTTGCTCGGCGGCGTCGGCGCCTGGCTGATCTTCAGCCAAACCCGCAATATCGTCGGACTCAGCGCGCAAGACATCAATCCGGCGCTCGCCAATGTCGGCCACGTCTTTACGGTCACCATCCTGGTGATGGCCGGCCTGCTCGCCTTGATCGCCTTGATCGATGTGCCCGCGCAGATCCTCCAGCGAATGCGGCGCCTCCGGATGACGAAGCAGGAGATCAAGGACGAGCACAAGCAGACCGAAGGCTCGCCCGAGCTGAAGGGGGCGCTCCGCCGGCGCCAGCTTGAGACCGCGCGCAATTCCGCCCGCAAGGCGATGGCCGAGGCGACGATGGTGCTCACCAACCCGACCCATTTCGCGGTCGCCTTGCGCTACCGGCCGGAGATCGACGCCGCGCCGGTGGTCGTCGCCAAGGGCCGCGGCGCCACAGCCGAGGCGATCCGCGAGCTGGCGGGCGAGCATAACGTGCCGATGCTCTCCTATCCGCAGCTCACCCGCGCCCTCTATTACACCTCGCGGCCCGGCCAGATCATTCGCGAGGATCTCTACATGGCGGTGGCGACCATCCTCGCCTTCGTCTTCAACCTCGAGCAGGCGCTGGCCTCGGGCCAGCAACAGCCCGACATCGAAGTCCCCACCGCCATGCGGTTCGACACCAGCGGTCTGCCGGAGGTTTAAGCCCCTCTTTCCACGGTCGTTACTTTCCCATTGAAGGGAAGAGCGGACCAGTGGACCAGAATCCGAAATTCGCCGCCACGCTCGCCGAGATCGAGCGCTTGCTCGCCGAGGCCCGCCGCGCGGGCGACAGCGTGCCGGCCTGGCTCGACCAGGTCGCCGTCGAATTGCGCGAGACGGCGCCTGGCAGCGGCGCGCGCGAGGACCTTGCGAGACGGATCCTCTCCGACCCCCGTCTGTCGCTCGTCGCGCAGGCCAATATCGACGCCGCCGCCCTGCGCAGCCTGAAGGGCTGAATCCGCCGTTTCCAGGCTAAATGTTCAGCGGTTCCGGCCGTTCTTCAACAGGAACGGAAGGACGCCTCCATGACCACCTCGATCGTATCTGCGCTGGGCGGCGGCTCGGGCCTCGACATCCAGGCGCTGGTCACGCAGCTTTCCGACGCCGCCAAGGCGCCGAAGGCGGCCCTGATCACGAGCCGCGAGACCACCAACCAGGCGAAGGTGTCCGGCCTGGCGCAGGTCAGCTCGGCGATCGACAGCTTCGCTTCCGCGCTGAAGAGCCTGATCGCCGGCGGCACCCTGTTCAGTCAGCCGAGCGTCTCGGACAGCAGCGTCTTCACCGCCACCGCAATTGCCGGCGCGCGGATCGGCGGCCTCGCCGCCTCGGTCGAGGTCAGGCAGCTGGCCCAGGCGCAGACCAGCGTTTCCCAATATGACGCGGGCCTGCTCAGCGGCACCGATCCGGTCGGCGAGGGCATCCTGACCATCAATGTCGGCAACGGCGCGGGCGTCGACGTCACCATCGATTCCTCGAACAACAATCTCAATGGCCTCGCCAGGGCGATCAACGACAAGAATGCCGGCGTCACCGCCAGCGTCGTCACCGACGCGAATGGGGCGCGCCTCGTCGTGAAGGGCCGGACCGGCGGCGCCAACGGCTTCACGCTCAGCGTGCCGGGCGGCACGACCAGCGGGCTGGAGCGGTTCGCGACCGCTGCGATGGCGACGCCGCTCGATGCGCATGACGCCCTCGTCAAGCTGGACGGCGTGGAAGTCAGCCGCGCCACCAACAGCTTCAGCGACGTCATTCCGGGCGTCCAGATGGACCTGAAGACCGCCAAACCCGGCACGCTCGTCTCGGTCGGCGTCACCCGCCCGACCGCCGCGATCACCCAGGGCGTCCAAGATTTCGTCACTGCCTATAACGAGCTGGTCAACATGATCGCGCAGCAGACCAAGGCGGGGACCGGCGCCGATGCCGGCCCGCTGCGCGGCGATGTCGGCGTGCGTGAACTGCAGCGCCGGCTCTCGCAGCTGCCGACGCAGATCCTCTCGAGCGCTGACACCGGCCCGCACACGCTCGCGGAGATCGGCGTGCGCACCAATCGCGATGGCACGCTCGGCGTCGACACCAGCCGGCTGGCCTCGATTCTGGCCTCCGATCCGGACGGGGTAGAGGCCCTGTTCAACCCCGGCCAGTACAGTTCCAGCCCGTTCCTCACGATCAAGAGCGCGGCGGGGAAAGTTGCCCCGGGCACCTATACGATCACCGATGTGGTGCCAGCCGCCCCGCCGGCCGCGGCCTCGGGCAAGATCGACGGCAAGGCGATGACCGGGATCGGCGCCAACCTCATCCCGCCCCAGGGATCGCCCGCAGTCGGCCTCATCCTCAGCGTCAGCGGTGCGGTGACGAGCGCGACAATCACCGTCGATCCGGGCCTTGGCGGCGCCCTGCAGTCGATCCGCGACGCGCTCCGCGCCCGCGGCGGCGCCTTCGCCGGCGCCCAGGAGCGGCTGACCAAGGAAGCCACCCGCATCGCCGACGACAAGGCCAAGCTCGAAACCAGCGCGGCCAAATATCACGATCAGTTGTTGACCACCTTCAGCGCCATGGACTCGCGGGTCTCGGCGTTCAAGGCGACCCAGTCCTATCTCGATCAGCAGATCAAGATGTGGACGAACGGCAACAATAATTAAGCCGCGCCGGGAGCTGAGTCATGTACCAGAACAACAAGTTTCGCGCGGGCACCGCACGTTATCAGAGCGTGGATATTTCGAGCCGCATCGAGGGCGCGACCCCGTACCGGCTCGTCCAGATCATGTATGAGGAGCTGCTCAAGGCGCTCGACGCCATGGCCTTCGCGACCGCGCGCGGCGATTATGTGAAGCGCGGCGAGCGGCAGTCGAAGGTGCTGGCGATCCTGACCGGGCTGGAGACCAGCCTCGACTTCGACAAAGGCGGGCAGATCGCGGTCGACCTCGTCGCCATCTATCGCGAGGCGCGGCGGCTGGTGATCGCGGGCGGGCGCGAGGGCGACCCGCAGCCGATCACCCAGGCGCGGGAGATGCTCCAGGAGATTTCGAGCGCGTGGGACAGGATCGGCCAGCGCGGCTGACCGATCGAGGCGGGATCAGGCCGCCTTCATCTCATATTTGCGCATCTTCTCGATCAGGGTCGTGCGCTGCAGCGTCAGCATGCGGGCCGCGTCGGCGATGACGCCCCCGGAGAGGGTCAGCGCCTGTTCGATATAGCGGCGCTCGATCTCGGCCAGCATCTCCTTGAGCGCAACCGGCTCGCCCGAATTCATCTGTGGCGCCGGGGCGGACGGGCTGTGGCTGCGGATCGGCACGACCACTTCGTCGGCGCCCGGCGCTGCCGCGGCGGCCTCGATCTCGGTCGCGGCCCAGAGCGCGCGGGTTTCGATCGCGCTGACCCGGCCGCGGCGCATCAGCAATGCGCCCGCCTCGTCGGCGCCGATCGTGCGTCCGGCGAACATCACCCCGGCGCGATCGACGAAATTGCGGAGCTCGCGGACATTACCCGGCCAGCCATGCTCGGCCATGCGGGCATAGGCCCCTTCGGAGAAGACGACGCCCGGGCGGCGGCCCGGTTGCTGCGAGACGAAATGCGCGGCGAGCAGGGGCACGTCGCCGATCCGCTCCGCAAGGCTCGGAATCTCCACCGGAAAGACGGCCAGGCGGTAGTACAGGTCCTCGCGGAAGTCGCCGGTATCGATCGCGGCGTCGATGTCGCGATGGGTGGCGGCGACGATGCGGACATCGACGCCGATCTGGCCGCGGCCGCCGACGCGCTGGACGGCGCGCTCCTCGAGCACGCGGAGCAGTTTCACCTGCATCTCGGCCGGCATGTCGCCGATCTCGTCGAGGAACAGGGTGCCGCCATCGGCCTCCTCGAACCGACCCTTATGCTGGGCATGGGCGCCGGTGAACGAGCCCTTCTCATGGCCGAACAGGACGGATTCCAGCAGGTCCTTGGGGATGGCGCCGCAATTGACGGCGACGAAGGGCTTGTTGGCGCGGGGACTCAAGGCGTGGATAGCGCGGGCGAAGACTTCCTTGCCGCTGCCGGACGGGCCGGTGAGCAGGACCGAGGCCTCGCTCGGCGCGACCTGGCGGACGACGCGGCGCAGCGCCGCCATCACCGGAGCGTCGCCGATGATCATCTCCTCCAGACTGGCCGGCACGGCGGAGGCGGTCGCCTCCGCCGACGTGGCCCCGTCCGGGCCAATTTCCTCGGTCTGTCCCACTTGCCCCCCCAGGTCGAATGGCTTCTCTGTGAGGCAAGTGGTGAACGGAAATGGTTAACCAGTTCCTAAGCCCGTCAACTTTTTGACCTGCGCCTGGCGTGTATCACTTGAGAGAGCGCCGGCCGGCACAGCCCCTATCTGGTTTCGATGACGAAACGAAACGCCGGCTCGCCGACGCCCGCGTAATGTTCAGTCGCGGCGCATCGCCCGGGCGAAGCCAATCACTGCGATCAAGCTGGTGGCGACGGTGGTGATCGTCAGGCCGTAGCGAAGATAAGCCTCGCCGCCGAGCAGGTCGGCGATGAAGGTGACCATGGTCGGCGCCACCCCGAGACCGATGACCGAGCCGACCACCATGAACGCGCCGAGACAGACGCCGCGTATCTCGTTCGGAATGAGCACGGCGAGCGCGGTCTTTGCGCACACGACCGAAGAGGTGGTCGAGATCGTGAAGCTCTGCTCCGCCGATGACGTGCCGATCGTCCCGTTCGGGGCCGGCACGTCGGTGGAGGGCAATGTCACGCCGGTGCGCGGCGGGATCAGCCTCGATCTGTCGGAAATGGACGCGATCCTCGCCGTCAATCCCGAGGACTTCGACTGCACCGTTCAGGCCGGCGTCCGCCGCGAGCAGCTCAACGAGCATCTGCGCGACATGGGCCTGTTCTTCCCGATCGATCCCGGCGCCAACGCCACGAAGAAGCGGGAGACGCCGCCTTCGGTGCTGCCCCGGACCGGGCCATATTGGGTGGTGACGATCGGCGCGCTCATCCGCGGGCCGTAGCAGCAAGGGTGCGCACCGCCCAATGCTCGTGCTTTTGCTCTCCGGCAGCAAGGCGTTGCCGGGCCGCCCGTCCGCGCTATTGTATGGGCAAGGGGGAGCGCCGGATGACGGACGCAGAGGACAAAGCCGAGCCCGCCGGCCGGCTCGAGCGGCATTTCGAATTCGCCGCGCGCGGCACCAATGCACGCACCGAGATTCTCGCCGGTCTCACCACCTTCCTGACCATGGCCTATATCGTGCTGGTCAACCCGGCGATCCTCGGCCAGGCCGGCATGCCCGTGGCTGCGGTCGCCGCCGCGACCTGCCTCGCCGCCGGCTTCGCCTCGATCCTGATGGGCCTCACCGCCAA
The DNA here is from genome assembly GCA_044225925.1 of Allosphingosinicella sp. Lineage (GTDB taxonomy): Bacteria > Pseudomonadota > Alphaproteobacteria > Sphingomonadales > Sphingomonadaceae > Allosphingosinicella. The sequence continues at coordinate 103,156 of JBGAHY010000002.1, read as the reverse complement.
CGTGCCGCTCGCTTTGGCGCCGGGCATGGGGCTCAATGCCTATTTCAGCTTCACCGTCGTGCAGACGATGCACGTGCCTTGGCCGGTGGCGCTGGGCTGCGTCTTCATTTCTGGCGTCGCCTTCCTGCTGCTGACCTTCGTCGGCGTCCGCCAGCTGATCATCGCCGCCATCCCGCCGCATCTCTTCGCCGCGGTGGCGGGCGGGATCGGCCTGTTCATCGCCTTTATCGGCCTCAAGAATGCCGGCATCGTCGCGACCAGCGAGGCGACCTCGGTGACGCTCGGCAATCTGCACGCGCCCGGCGCTTTGCTCGCCTTGTTCGGGCTGCTGGTGACCGCCGCGCTGACCGCCTGGAAGGTGCGGGGGGCGATCCTGATCGGCATCGCTGCCACCACTCTGGCCGCCTGGCTCACCGGCCAACTCCAGTTCACGCCGCAGGCCTACGATCTCACCGCCATCGGCCAGACCGCCTTCCACCTCGATCTCGCCGGCGTGCTCGGCCTCTCGGGCAGCCACGGCCTCGGCCTGTTCGAAATCCTGTTCGTCTTCCTGTTCGTCGACCTGTTCGACAATATCGGCACGCTTGTCGGCGTCACCCGCCGCGCCGGCCTGATCGACGCCGACGGGCGCGTGCCGAAGCTCAACCGCATCCTCCTCACCGACTCCATCGCCACCATCTTCGGCAGCCTGGCCGGGACCAGCACGGTCACTTCCTATGTCGAGAGCGCCGCCGGCGTGCAGGCGGGCGGGCGCACCGGCCTGACCGCGATCGTCACCGGCGTGCTGTTCCTGCTGATGATGCTGGTGGCGCCCTACGCCCAGCTCGTCCCGCTCGCCGCGACTGCCCCGGCCCTGATCCTGGTCGGCGCACTGATGATGGCGCCGCTCGCCGAGATCGCCTGGGACGAGCCCGAAATCGCCATCCCGGCTTTCCTGACGCTGGCGATGATCCCGCTGACCTTCTCCATCGCCAACGGGCTTGCGTTCGGGATCACGGCCTACGCCTTGATCAAGCTGCTGCGCGGCACGATCACCGGGAAAGACTGGCTGCCGCTGGTACTGGCCGGTTTGTTCGTCGCACGCTTCGCGTGGCTGAGCGCCGGTTAGCGAGCGACGCTGATCCGGTCCGCCGCCGCCAGCTCGACTTCCTCGCAATTGTCTCCCGGCCCCGCCCGGTCGACGACGAGGAAGTCGCTGTCTTCAAGCACCAGCAGGAAATGATGCCAGGTTCCCCTGCGATAGTTCACGCCCTGATGCCCCTCCGCGCGGAAGACCCGGATCGCGGCCACATCGAATTCCCCCGGCGGCGCCACCGCGACGAGATAGGGCCGCCCACCCAGAGGCACGAAGCTCTGGCTCCCCAGCGGATGGCGCTCGAAGCTCTTCAGCACCAGCTCCGCCAGCGGCTTCGCCCGGAACAGGCTGATTACCGGGGTGCCTCCGCCCTCGGCGACATCTACTGCGGCCAGCGCGTCGTAGCGTACCGCATGGCCCTGGTTGATGTCGATCTTCACGGCGTCGTCCGACGCCTCGATCACGCTGCCGAAGGGCGCGAAGGCCTCGGCGGTCAATGGTTCGGGCGTCACCTCGCGCATCGCCCCTTCTTATTTGGAGCTTGTGCGGGCGCAAGCTCCGTTTCATCCTGTTCCATTGGATAGGCGCTGCATTTGACCGACACTTCTTACCCCCGCAATCTCATCGGCTACGGCCCGAGCCCGCCCCATGCCGCCTGGCCGGGCGGCGCGCGCATCGCGGTGCAGCTCGTGCTTAATTACGAGGAGGGCGCCGAGGCCTGCGTGCTCGACGACGATCCGGCCTCGGAAGTCTTCCTTTCCGACATCGCCAATGCCCAGCCGGTGCAGGGCGCGCGGCATATGAGCATGGAGCAGATGTACGAATATGGCTCGCGCGCCGGCGTGTGGCGGCTGCTGCGGCTGTTCGACCGCTATGACGTACCGGTCACGGTGTTCGGCGTGGCGCTGGCGATGCAGCGCAACCCGGCGGCGGTGGAAGCCTTCCTGGAGGCCGGGCATGAGATCGCCTCGCATGGCTGGCGCTGGCTCAACTACCAGCACGTGCCCGAGACCGAGGAGCGCGCGGACATGGAGCGCGCGATCGAGGTGCACCGGCAGCTGACCGGAGAGCGCCCGCTCGGCTGGTATACCGGCCGGACCAGCCCGAACACGCGGCGTCTCGTCGCCGAGGAGGGCGGCTTCCTCTACGATGCCGACGATTATTCGGACGATCTGCCCTTCTGGACGAAGGAAGCCGGCAAGCCGCATCTGATCGTCCCTTATTCGCTGGAGACGAACGACATGCGCTTCGCCAGCGCGAACATGCATACGGGCGACCAGTTCTTCCATTATCTGCGCGACACGTTCGACGTCCTCTATGCCGAGGGCGCGGAGCGGCCGAAGATGATGTCGGTCGGCCTCCATTGCCGCCTCGCCGGGCGGCCGGGCAAGCTTGCGGGTCTGGAGCGTTTCCTCCAGCACGCACTCGCGCATCAGGGCGTGTGGTTCTGCCGGCGCATCGAGATCGCCCGCCATTGGCGCGCCACCCATCCAGCGCCAGGCGGAGACGCAGCATGAGCCAGTTTGACGATCTTCGCCGCCATTACATCAACCTTGCCCAGCCGCGGCTGGGGGCCGAGGTCGTCCATGCGACCGACGACTTCTTCGCCGACAAGAAAAGGCTGATCGACCCGGCCGAGCCGGTCTTCATCCCCGGCAAATATGACGAGAACGGCAAATGGATGGACGGCTGGGAGAGCCGCCGCAAGCGCGTCCCGGGCTACGACTGGTGCGTGGTGCGTCTTGGCGTCCCGGGCCTGATCGCGGGCTTCGAGGTGGATACCAGGCACTTCACCGGCAATTACCCGCCGGGTGCCGAGATCGAGGTCTGCAACAGCGTCGGGGCGATGCCTAATGATGAGGCGGGCTGGACAAAGGTCACGCCACGCCTCGCGCTCGAGGGCGACGACCGCATTTATGTGCCGGTCGATCATAATGAGCCCGTCACGCATGTCCGCCTCAACATCTTTCCGGATGGCGGGGTGGCGCGGCTGCGGGTCTGGGGCCGGGTCGCGAAGGACTGGTCGCGGGTCGATGCGGATGAGCGGCTCGATCTGCTGGCGATGGAAAATGGCGGCCGCGGGATCATCGCCAATGACGAGCATTATGGCTGCACCGAGAACCTGACCGCACCCGGCCGCGGCGTGAACATGGGCGACGGCTGGGAAACCAGGCGGCGGCGCGAGCCCGGCCATGACTGGGCGATCATGGAGCTCGGCACCCTCGGGCGGATCGAGGAGGTGATCGTCGACACCGCCCATTTCAAAGGCAATTATCCGGACCGCTGCTTCCTCCAGGGCGCGGCCGAGGCCGGCGGCACGCCCGAGGAGATTGCGGCGCAGGCGGAGAACTGGCCGGTGCTGCTGCCCGAGCAGAAGCTTTCGGCGGACACGGTGCACGTGTTCCGCGACGAACTGGCCGACATCGGCCCGGTGCGCTTCGTGCGGCTCAACATCATCCCGGACGGCGGCGTCAGCCGGTTGCGGCTGATCGGGCGCGTGGCGCGGTGACCGCCTTGTTCGAACATTCGCCCTGGGTGGAGGCGCGCGCCGATGCGCGGCCCTCGTCGGGCGATCGCCATGCCGATCTGATGGCGGTGCTGTACAATGCGACGCCGGAGGAGCAGCTCGCCCTGATCCGCGCCCATCCCGAGCTGGCCGGCAAGGCTGCGGTGGACGGCACGCTGACCGAGGCCAGCGCCGCCGAGCAGGCCAGTGCCGGGCTTGACCGGCTGACCCAGGCCGAGTTCGACCGCTTCCACGCGCTCAACACAGCCTATCGCGAGAAGTTCGGCTTCCCCTTCATCATCTGCGTGCGCCTCACGAACAAGGCGGGGATCCTCGCCGCGATGGAACGCCGCCTCGCCAACGACCGCGACGCCGAGATCGCCGAGGCGCTCGCCCAGATTGGCGAGATCGTGCGCCTGCGCCTGGAGACTGCATCATGAATACACTCTCCACCCACGTCCTCGACACGATGCATGGCCGCCCCGCGGAAGGCATGACCATCATTCTCGTCGGCCCCGAGGGGGACAAGCTCGCGGAGGTCAGGACGAACAAGGACGGCCGCTGTCCGGACATGGCCCCGGGCGAGCTTCCGCCGGGTCTTTATTCGTTGATCTTCTTCGTCGATCAGTATTTCGAAGCGCTCGGCGTGGAACTGCCGAATCCACCTTTCCTTGGCGGCGTGAGCGTCGGGTTCGGAATGGCGGACGGCGGCGGTCACTATCACGTGCCACTGCTGGTCTCGCCCTATGGTTATTCGACCTATCGGGGCTCTTGAACACATGCACATCGACTGGTCCGAATGGCTGAATCTCGCGCTCAGATGGCTGCATCTGATCACGGGCATCGCCTGGATCGGCTCGTCATTCTATTTCGTCTGGCTGGACAACCATTTGCAGAAGCCGGCCTCCGGCGACGCCTCGGGCGAGCTCTGGTCGGTCCATGGCGGCGGCTTCTACCATAACCAGAAATATCAGGTCGCGCCGGCCTCGATGCCGGAGCATCTGCACTGGTTCAAATATGAGGCCTATTTCACCTGGATCAGCGGATTCTCGCTGCTGGTGCTCATCTATTATTTCGGCGCGCAGAGCTATCTGATCGATCCGACTCGGGCCCAGCTCAGCACCGGCGCAGCGATCGCCATCGGCCTCTCCGCCCTGGCGATCGGCTGGCTGGTCTATGACCTGCTATGCCGCTCCCCGCTCGGCCAGAACAACCTCTTGCTCGGCATCTTCTGGTTCGTCTGCCTGCTTTTCGCGGCGCATCTGCTGAACAGCCTGTTCAACCCGCGCGCCGCCTATATTCATGTCGGCGCCATCATTGGCACGGCGATGGTCGCCAACGTCTTCCTGATCATCATCCCGAACCAGAAGAAGGTCGTCGCCGATCTGATCGCCGGGCGCACCCCCGATCCGAAGCTCGGCGCGCAGGCCAAGCAGCGCTCGCTGCACAACAATTACATGACCCTGCCGGTGCTGCTGATCATGCTCAGCAACCATTATCCAATGACCTATGGCGCGGAGCGGCCCTGGCTCGTGCTCGCCCTGCTCGGGCTGACCGGCGTGGCGATCCGCCACGTCTTCAACCTGCGCGGGCGCGGCAAGCCGGCGGGTTGGGCGATCGGCCTGGCGGTCGTCCTCGCGGCCGCGAGCGTCACCTATGTCACGCTGGAGAAGGGCAGCGCCCCCTCGGGTCCGGCGGAGAATGTTACCTATGCCCAGATCGCGCCGCTCATCGCCGCCCATTGCGCCGGCTGCCACAATGTCCCGACGCCACCCAAGGGCGTAGCGCTCGACAGCTACGAGCATGTCCGCGCCAATGCCGCGCGGGTCCGGGCGATGGCAGTCGACAGCCAGGCCATGCCGCTCGGCAACCCCACCCATATGACGCCGGCAGAACGCCAGCGGATCGGCGCCTGGATCGCAGCGGGGACGCCGCGATGAGCCAGGTCCGCTTCCTGCTCGACGGCGCGGTGATCGAGGCCGACGCGTCCGATCCCACAATCACCTTGCTCGACCATCTCCGCTACAATCTGCGCCGCACCGGCACGAAAGAAGGCTGCGCGGAGGGCGATTGCGGGGCCTGCACCGTGCTGGTCGGCGAACTGGCCGGCGACGCGGTCAAATGGCGCGCGGTCAACGCCTGCATCCTCTTTCTGCCCATGCTCGACGGCAAGGCGCTGCGAACCGTGGAGAGCCTTGGCGGCGACCATCCGGTCCAGCGCGAGATGATCGCCCGGCACGGCTCGCAATGCGGCTTCTGCACGCCCGGCTTCGTCATGTCGCTTTATGGCAGGAGCCTCGGCGCGCTCGGCACGGAAGGCGTGCCGGTTGGCGATGTCATTGCCGGCAATCTCTGCCGCTGCACCGGCTACGGCCCGATCCTCGCGGCGGGCGAGGCGGTGCCCCCCGCGGTCGAGGCGGATGCGGAGACCGTCGCGGCGCTGCGTCGGCTGCAACCTGGCTACGGTTCTCCCACGACCGCCGACGAACTGGCCGACCTGCTGCTCGCCCATCCCGAAACCCGGATCGTCGCCGGCGCGACCGATGTCGGCCTCTGGGTCACCAAGCTGCATCGCGATCTCGGCCGGACCGTCTTCATCGGCGATATCGAAGATCTGCGGCGGATCGAGGAGACACCCGAGGCTCTCACGCTCGGCGCCGCCGTTCGTTATTCCGAAGCGCGCGAGGCGCTCGCCCGCCTTCATCCCGATCTCGGCGAATTGGTCCGGCGGATCGGGGGCGTCCAGGTCCGCAATGCCGGCACGATCGGCGGCAATATCGCCAATGGCTCCCCCATCGGCGACATGCCGCCGGCCCTGATCGCGCTTGGCGCGGAGCTGACGCTGCGTCGCGGAAGCGAGCGGCGGACGATCCCGCTGGAGCGCTTCTTCATCACCTACGGCAAACAGGACCGCGCGCCCGGCGAGTTTGTCGAAAGTGTCCGCATCCCGCGCTCCGATCCCGGCCTGCTGATCCGCATCGTAAAGCTCTCCAAGCGCTTCGACAGTGATATCAGCGGCGTCAGCGGCGCCTTCGCCTTGCGGATCGTCGATGGCGTCGTGACCGTGGCCAAGGTGGCGTTCGGCGGCATGGCGGGCATCCCCGCCCGCGCGCCCAACTGCGAGGCGGCATTGGTCGGGCATCCCTGGAGCGAAACGACGGCGGAAGCGGCCGCAACCGCGCTGGCCAAGGACTATACGCCGCTCGACGATCTGCGCGGCTCCGCCGCCTATCGCAGCAAGGTCGCCGCCAACCTCCTTCGCCGACTCTGGGCCGAGCAGACCGAGCCCGTCAGCGTGTTCCATGGCTGAGGGTGTCGTCCACCAGCCGCTGCCGCACGACAGCGCCGATCTCCACGTCGCCGGTGCCGCGGCCTATGTTGACGACCTGCCCGAGCCGCCCGGCCTGCTCCACTGCGCCTTCGGCCTCGCCACCGACGGGCCAGGCAATCTGCTCTCGCTCGATCTCGACGCAGTGCGCGCCGCGCCCGGCGTCGTGGCGGTGTTCACCGCCGCCGACATCCCCGGCGAGAACAATGTCGGCCCGGTCGTCCATGACGACCGCCTGCTTGCCGACGGCGAGATTCTTTATGCGGGCCAGCCGCTCTTCCTCGTCGCCGCGACCAGCACCCGCGCCGCCCGCCGCGCCGCGCGGCTGTGTAAAGCGGTGAGCGAACCGCGCCAGGCCTTCATCACCATCGCCGAGGCGGCTGGCGCCAATAGCGAGATCGAGCAGACCCAGACCATGGCGCGCGGCGATGCGAGCGCGGCCCTCTCGACCGCGCCACATCGCCTGACCGGCACGCTCGAAATCGGCGGGCAGGAGCATTTCTACCTGGAGGGCCAAGCCGCGCTTGCGACGCCCGGCGAACAGGGCCGCGTCCACATCCTAAGCTCGACCCAGCATCCGAGCGAGCTGCAGCATCTCGTCGCCGTCTTGCTCGAGCGGAGCAGTGCCGACATCACCGTCGAGGTCCGTCGGATGGGCGGCGCGTTCGGCGGCAAGGAGACGCAGGCCGCGCCCTTCGCCGCCGCCGCCGCTCTGGTCGCGGCGAAGACCGGCCGCCCGGCCAAGTTCCGCGCCGACCGCGACGACGACATGAACTTCACCGGCAAGCGCCACGATTTCGTCGCCGATTACGATGTCGGCTATGACGATGAAGGCAGGATCACCGGCATCCGCCTCGATCTCGCCTCGCGTTGCGGCGCGACGGTGGACCTGTCACCGGCAATCAACGACCGCGCCATGTTCCACGCGGACAATTGCTATTTCCTGCCCGCGGTCGAGATCGTCTCGCGGAGGCTGAAAACCCACACCGTCTCCAACACCGCCTTCCGTGGCTTCGGCGGGCCGCAGGGGATGATCGCGATCGAGCGGGTGATGGACGCGATTGCCGCGGCGCTCGGCCGCGACCCGCTCGAAATCCGCACCGCGAACCTTTACGGCCCTGGCCGCGACATCACGCCCTATCATATGCAGGTCGAGGACAATGTCGCGCCTGAGCTGATTGCGGAGCTGGCCGAGAGCGCCGGCTATGCCGCGCGGCGGGCCGAGGTCGCGGCGTTCAATGCCAGCCACAACGTCCTGAAGAAGGGCCTCGCCCTCACGCCGGTGAAGTTCGGGATCAGCTTCACCACCACCCACCTCAATCAGGCCGGTGCCTTGGTCTTGGTCTACGCCGACGGCTCCATCCAGGTGAACCATGGCGGCACCGAGATGGGCCAGGGCCTGATGATCAAGGTCGCCCAGGTGGTGGCGGACGTCTTCGGCGTGTCCATCGGGGCGGTGAAGGTCACCGCCACCCGCACCGACAAGGTCCCCAACACCTCGGCGACCGCCGCCTCCTCGGGCTCGGACCTCAACGGCATGGCCGCGCAACGGGCGGCCGAGACGATCAAGCAACGGCTGGACGAATTCGCCGCCGGGCAGACCGGCTCGGCGGACTGGAGCTTCGCCGAGCTTTGCCGCCGCGCGCATATGGGTCGCATTTCGCTCTCGGCGACCGGCTTCTACGCCACACCGAAAATCCATTACGACCGCGCCATGCACACGGGCAGACCCTTCCTCTATTTCGCCTATGGCGCGGCGCTCAGCGAGGTGGTGATCGACACGCTGACCGGCGAGCACAAGGTGCTGGCGGTGGACATCCTCCATGACGTCGGCCGCTCGCTGAACCCGGCCATCGACCTCGGCCAGATCGAAGGGGGCTTCATCCAGGGCATGGGCTGGCTGACCACGGAGGAGCTGGTCTATGACAAGCGCGGGCGGCTGCTCACCCACGCGCCATCCACCTACAAGATCCCGACCGCGAACGACCGTCCGGCGCATATGGAGATCGCGATCTGGAAGAAGGGCCGCAATGTCGAGGCCACGGTCCACCGCTCCAAGGCGGTCGGCGAGCCGCCTTTGATGCTCGCCATCTCGGTCTTCTCGGCTTTGACCCAGGCCGTCGCCGCCGCGGCGCCCGGCAAGGGGCTGCCGAAGCTGGATGCCCCGGCGACGCCGGAGCGGGTCCTCGCGGCGATCGACGAGCTCAGGGCGCGCAGTGGCTGACTGGCGGATGCAGGCGCGTGCGGCGCTGCAGCGGGGTCCGACGGCTCTGGTCACGATCCTCGCCACGGAAGGCTCGGCGCCGCGCGGGCCGGGTACGCGGATGGTCGTGACGGAAGGTGGCTTCACCGGCACGATCGGCGGCGGCGCGCTCGAGCATCAGGCGATGGAGCAGGCGCGGGCGATCCTCGCCCTGCCGCCCGGCAGCTGGCGCATACAGGATTATCCGCTGGGGCCGTTGCTCGGCCAGTGCTGCGGCGGCCGGGTACGGCTGCTGGTCGAGCGGCTGGGGGAGGTCCCGGAGGGCGATGGCACATGGGAAATATGCCTTGGCGAGACATTGCGCCGCACCATGAGCGAGGCGAGGCCGGTCGCGCTCTCCGCGCGCGGCCCCCGGCCCGAGGAGGGGGAGCGCATCGTCGAGCCCGACGAAGGCGAGCGCCTACCGGTGCTGATGTTCGGTGCCGGCCATGTCGGCAAGGCGATCGCGGCGCGGGCCGAAGGACTCCCACTCCATCTCGCCTGGTATGACAGTCGGCCCGAAGCCGCCGAGACGCCGGGCGTGGTGCTTGCCGATGAGGAGGCGATGGCCGCCTGCGCAGGCTCCGCGGACAGCGACACGGCGGTGGTGATCCTGACCCACGATCACGGCCTCGACTATCGACTGACTGCCGCCGCGCTCGCGTCCAGGGCGCGCTATGTCGGCCTGATCGGCTCGGGCACCAAGCGCGCGCGCTTCCTGTCGCGGCTGGCGAAGGACGGGATCGACGCCGGGCGGCTGACCTGCCCCATCGGCCTGCCCGGCCCCAAGGGCAAGGAGCCGGAGGTGATCGCCATCGCCACGCTCGCGCAATTGCTGATGCTGGAGGCGCGGCCATGAAGGCGTTTCGCGGCGAGATATTGAGCGTCCCGGACGATCCGGCCACCGCGGGTCCGGAGGCGATCCGTCACTATGAAGACGGCCTGCTTGTCGTCGAGGACGGGGTCGTCATCGCCTGCGGGCCCTATGCCGATCTTCACGAAACCTACGCGGAAGCCGAGACCGAGCAACTCACCGGGCTGATCGTCCCGGGCTTCGTCGATGCCCATGTCCATTATCCGCAGATCGAGCGCATCGCCTCGCATGGCGAGCAGCTGATGCAATGGCTGGAGCGGCACATCTTCCCGGCGGAGAAGGCCTTCGCCGACCGCGCCCATGCCGACGACGTCGTCGGCTTCTTCCTCGATGAGCTGCTCCGCCACGGGACGACCAGCGCTTTGGTCTTCGCCACCGTTCATCCCGGCTCGGTCGACGCCTTGTTCGAGGCGGCACTGCAGCGCGACATGCGGATCATCTCCGGCAAGGTGCTCATGGACCTGGGCCCAGAGGGGCTGCGCGACGATGTCGCCTCGGGCCGCGCCGACACCGAGGCCTTGATCGCCCGATGGCGGGGCCGTGGCCGGCTTGGCTATGCGGTCACGCCGCGCTTCGTGCCGACCTCGAGCAGCGAGCAACTGGCCGATGCGGGTGCCCTGGTCGCCGCGCATCCCAACCTGCTGATGCATACGCATCTGTCCGAAAATCCCGGCGAGATCGCCTTTGTCGCCGAGCGTTATCCGGACGCCGCCGACTATCTCGACGTCTATGACCGGTTCGGCCTTGTCGGCCCGCGCTCGGTCTTCGCCCATTGCGTGCATATGAGCGACCGGGCGCTTGGGCGCATGGCGGAGGCGGGGGCGGGGATCGCCTTCTGCCCGACCAGCAATCTCTTCCTGGGCTCCGGCCTGTTCGATCTGGCCGAGGCGGGCCGCCATCGGGTGAACATCGGCATCGGCACCGACATCGGCGCCGGCACGAGCCTCTCCATCCTCCAGACGCTCGGCGAGGCCTATAAGGTCTGCCAGCTCAGGGGCGCCACCCTCGATCCCTTCCGCGCCCTCCACCTCGCCACTGTCGGCGGCGCCCGCGTCATGGGGATAAGCGACAAGGTCGGCGGCTTGCTGCCCGGCCAGGAGGCGGACTTCGTGCTGCTGAACGAGCGGGCCACGCCTCTGCTCGCCAGACGCTGCGCCGGTGCCTCCCTGCACGACCGGCTCTTCGCCTTGCAGATCCTTGGCGACGACCGCGCCATTGCTGGGACGTGGCTCAGGGGCCGCCGCGCCTCGCTTCATTGCAACGGAGGACTGACATGAAGAATCTCCATCTGACCGCCGCTTTCATCGCCGCTTTTGCGCTCGCCGCCCCGGTCCAGGCCCAGCGGGCCGCCCGGCCATCGCCTGCGATCCTCGCCGCCGTCGCCGATCCGACGCGCCCGGGCGAGGACGCCGCGCGCGACGCGAACCGCCATCCGGCCGAGATCCTCGCCTTCGCCGGGGTGCGGCCCGGCATGCGCATCGTCGAGCTGGCTCCGGGCGGCGGCTATTATACCCGCATCCTCGCCCGCGCCGTCGGCCCGCGCGGCCATGTCTATGCGGTGGTGTCGCCGGCCTTCGCGGCGCGGCCGGAATCAATGGCGCGTTTTCAGCGGATCATCGCCGGCTATCCCAATGTCGAGATCGTGGTCAGCGCCATCCCTGCGCTTACCATGAACCAGCCGGTCGATATCGTCTGGACCTCCGAAAATTATCACGACTTCCACAATGCCCAGGGCACCGACATGGCCGCGCTCAACCGCGCGGTGTTCGGCGCGCTCCGCCCTGGCGGCGTCTATTATGTCGAGGACCATGCCGCGCCCGGCACCGGCGTCACCGCGACCTCGACCCTGCACCGGATCGACCCGCAGGCAGTGCGCGACGAGGTTACCGCCGCCGGTTTTCGCCTCGATGGGGAATCGCCTGTGCTCGCCAATCCGGCCGATCCGCACACGGCGCGGGTGACCGACTCCGCAATCAGGGGCCGGACCGACCGTTTCGCGATGCGCTTCCGGAAGTCCGCCCGCTAGGTGGCCAGGTCGGGCGGCGACCACCGGCTTGGGGGGAAGTGGCGGAGCGGGAGGGATTCGAACCCTCGATACGCTTTTGGCGTATACTCACTTTCCAGGCGAGCGCCTTCGACCACTCGGCCACCGCTCCGCATGCACTGGAAGAAGGGTCCTCTAGAGAGGTGATCGACGGAGGGCAAGTTAGCCCAGCAGGGCTTCAATTTTGCCTGCCAGGGCGATATCTTTTTGCGTGACGCCGCCCGCATCATGGGTCGACAACAGGATGTCCACCCTGTTCCAGACGTTCGACCATTCGGGGTGATGGTCGGCCTGCTCCGCCGCCAGCGCGACCCGGGTCATGAAGGCGAAGGCCGCGGAGAAATCGGCGAAGGTGAAACGCTTCGCGATCCCGTTCCGCGCCGCATCATAGGCCCAGCCGTCGAGCCCCGCCAAAGCTGCGTGCCGCTCGCTCTCCTCCAAAATAGCCACGGCTCTTCCTCCTTCGCCTCCTGCCCTCTATGTCGCCAGACATGGGGACGGGTCAAACCTGGGCGCCGGACGCGGCGGCGATCGAGCGCCTGGCGGAGGCCGCGATCGCGCGGCTGCCGGAGCAGTTCCGTGCGCACCTCGCCAATGTCGTCCTCCGCATCGAGGATTTCGCCGACGATGCGGTGCTCGACGAAATGGGCATCGAGGACCCGTTCGAGCTGTCCGGCCTCTATCAGGGCCGACCGGTCAGCGAGGAGAGCGCCTGGGTCTCGGGCGAGCTGCCGCCGATGATCCACCTCTACCGCCGGCCCCTGCTCGACGAATGGGTGGAGACGGGCGTCGCGCTCGAGGATCTGATCACGCACGTCATCGTCCACGAGGTCGGCCATCATTTCGGTTTCTCCGACGCGGACATGCACCGATTGGAGGATCAGGCGTGAAATTGCTGTCGCTGCGCGGCGTCGCCTGCCTGCGCGGCGGACGGTTGCTGTTCGAGGGGATCGACCTGATCCTTGGCCCCGGCGGCGCGGCCGTGCTGAAGGGCCCGAACGGCGCCGGCAAATCTTCCCTGATCCGCGTCGCCGCCGGCCTGCTGCGGGCCGCCGCCGGCACGGTGGAGCGCGGCGAGGCGGCGTTGGCGGACGAGCATCTCGCGCTGGACGAACGCCAGCCGCTCGGGCGCGCGCTCGCCTTCTGGGCGGCGGACCCGGCGGCGGGCATCGCGGCGATGGGGCTGGAGGCGCTGGTGGACGTGCCGGTGCGGATGCTCTCCACCGGCCAGCGCAAGCGCGCAGCGCTCGCCCGCGTGATCGCCTCGGGCGCGCCGCTCTGGCTGCTCGACGAGCCCGGCAACGGCCTCGACGCGGACGGCCTCGCCCGGCTGGAGGCGGCGATCCAAGCGCATCGCGTGGCGGGCGGCGCCATCCTCGCCGCCACCCATCAGCCGCTGGCGCTGCCCGGCGCGCTGGAATTGAGCCTGACATGCGCGGCCTGATCCTGCGCGAGCTCCGCCTTGCCCTGGCCGGCGGCGCCGCGGCGCTGCCGCTCGTCTTCTTCCTGCTGGTCGCGACCCTCTTCCCCTTCGCGGTCGGGCCCGATGCCCCCTTGCTGGCCCGAACCGGCGGTGGCGCGCTCTGGACCGCGGCCTTGCTCGCGGCTTTGCTGCCCATCGACCGGCTGGTCGAGCCGGATCGCGCCTCCGGCGTGCTCGATCAACTCCACCTCAAGGGCTATGGCGAGGAGACCGTCGCGTTCGCCAAGTTGATCGGCCACTGGCTGAGCTTCGGCCCGCCGCTCATGCTCGCCGCCATCCCCGCCTCGGCTTTGCTGAAGATGCCGGCGGAGACGCTCGCCCGCCTCGAACTGGGCCTTCTTATCGGCACGCCCGGTCTCGCCGCGCTCGGCCTCGGCGTCGCCGCCCTCACTGCGGGCCTCCGCCGCTCCGGCGCCCTCGCCGGCCTGCTCCTCCTCCCGCTCGCCGTGCCTTTGCTGATCTTCGGTGCTGGCTATCTGGAGCGCGGCAATGAAAGCGGCGCGTTGCAACTCCTCGGCGCGGTGTCGCTCTTGCTGGTGGCCGGCGCCCCCTTCGCGGCGGGCGCGGCGATCAGGGCCGGGCGGGACTAGTCCTTCGACCAGCGCGCGAAGATTGCGGTCGGCAGCAGCAGCCCCCGTGCCTCCTCGCGCACCGCCATGTCGCCGCATTCCACGCGGCCGCCGAGATCGCCAAGCGCCTGGCTCAGCAATTCCCCGATCGCCAGCGCCGACATCCGCACGGCATAAACCGTCAGCACGAGGAAGCGGCTGTCCGCATCGAGCAGTTTGCGGCAGTCCGCGATCAGCCCGGGCAGGCCCTCCTCCAGCCGCCACACCTCGCCCTCCGGCCCGCGGCCGAATTTGGGGGGATCGAGGATGATGCCGTCATAGCGCCGCCCGCGCCGGACCTCGCGCGCGGTGAACTTGCTCGCATCGTCGACGAGCCAGCGGATCGGCCGCTCCGCCATGCCGGAGAGAGCGGCATTGGCCTTGCCGGCCTCGACCGATTTCTTCGACGCATCGACATGGGTGAGCTTCGCGCCGGTGGCGCTCATCGCCAACGTGCCGACGCCGGTATAGCCGAACAGGTTCAGCGCTTCGCTGCCTTCCCCGAGCCGCTCCCGCATCCAGGCCCACTGCGGCGCCATGTCGGGGAAGAAAGCGAGGTGCCGGAAGGGCGTGCATAAAGCCCGGAAGCGGACCTCCTCCCAATTCAGATCCCAGCCGTCCTTCGGCACGGGCCTCGCGAATTGCCACCGGCCGCCGCCTTCCTCGTCCGAGCCCGGGATGAACTCGCCATCCGCGTCCCACGTATCGGACGCTGGCACCCAGAGCGCCTGCGCCTCGGGACGGATGAAACGATAGCGGCCATAACGCTCGAGCTTTCGCCCATGGCCGCTGTCGATGAGGCCGTAATCGGCCCAGGGTTCGGCAACCAAGGTGGAGAGGTTTGAGACGGTCACGGCAAGACTCCCTCTCCCATTTGGGGAGAGGGTTGGGGTGAGGGAATGATGTGGTCCCGCAAACATGACTGTCGTGCCCTCACCCTCCCACCCTGCTGCGCAGGGCGGGCCCCTCCCTCTCCCCAGATGGGAGAGGACCTGTTCACGCGGCGCGCACCGCCGGCACGCCGATCGTCGCCCGCGCCTGCGGCCCGGCGATCAAGGCCGCGCCGGCCGCGCGGACCTGATCCAGCGTCACCGCCTCCAGCTCCGCCACCACTTCGGAAGGCTCGACCAGCCGGCCCTTGATGGCGAGTTGGCGGGCGACATAGCCGGCCTGCCCCCAGGAGGATTCGAGCGACATGAGGAGGCCGGCCTTGGCCTGCGCCCGCGCCCGCTCCAGCTCGCGCTGGCTGGCATCCTCAGCCGTGCCCGCAATCACCTCGGCGATCAGGGCCGAAGCCGCCGCCGCCTCGCGGCGCGCCGTCGCGGCATAATAATGAAAGAGGCCGGTATCGTCATAAGGCTGGAGCGAGGACCAGATCGAATAAGCCAGCCCCCGTTCCTCGCGCACCGCCTGGAACAGGCGCGAGGAGGCGCCGGAGCCGACAATGTCGTTGAACATCCGCGCCGCATAATAACCGGCATCGTGAATGCCCGGCCCCGCCCAGCCGCCGGCGAGATGCGCGGTCTCAGCCTTGCTCCGGCTGGCATGGGCGCCACCCGTGAAGCGGGCCGGATCGGGCGCGGCGACCGCGCCTTCGGGCAGGCCGGCGAAGCGCGCCTCGGCGAGCCGCACCAGTTCTTCATGGTCGACCTTGCCCGCCGCGACCAGGGTCAGCCCGCCGGCGCGGTAAAGCTCGGTCCGCCAGTGGTGCAGATCGTCCAGCCTGATCGCGCCGATGCTGGTTTCGTCGCCCAGGATCGCCCGGCCCAGCGGCTGGTCCGGCCAGGCGGTCTCCCAGAGATCGTCGAAGATGATGTCGCCGGGCGCATCGCGCGCCTCGGCCAGCTCCTGCAGCACCACCTCCTTCTCGCGCGCCAGATCGTCGGGCGCGAAATGGGGCCGCAGGATCATGTCGGAGATCAATTCGATCCCGAGCGGAAGATGCTCGGCGAGCACGGAGGCGGTGAAGCTGGTCTGGTCGCGGTCGGTGCAGGCGTTGAGATCGCCGCCCACATCCTCGATCGTCTCGCTAAGCTCGCGCGCCGAGCGGCCGCCGGCGCCCTTGAACACCATATGCTCGTAGAGATGGGCGATGCCGTTGATCCGCGCCGCTTCATGGCGCGAGCCGGCCTCGGCATAGAGGCCGACCGCGACCGTCTCGACGCCCGGCATCGTCCGGCTGGCGACCTTCAGGCCGTTGTCCAAGGTAGTGAGGTTCATCATGAACGCGCCGATTTAGGCGTTCATGGCTCCGGCGGCAACTTGGGTCGGCGCCGCGCCCGCAAAGCGAGCAGATAGATGATTGCGGCGGTCAGCGCGAAGGCGAACCATTGCACCGCGTAGGACAGATGATTGTTGGGAATTGCATCGATGGCCGGGCGCGCGCTAGCGATGGCCAGAGGCGCGGCGGGCGTGGCGGAAACGAGCGTGATCGGCCCGTCCGCGCCGACGACGTTCAGGCGGCCGGCGACGATGCCGCTTAAGGTCAGCCGCCGCGCCGCGTCCGGCCGGTCCGCCCAACCGGCGTTGATCCTAAGACGACCGGCATCCCCGGCGGCGCCGGGCCGGCAGTCGACATAATAAGCCTGGCCGGAGACGTCCGTGAGGCTTCGCCCCGCCTGCGCGGTCACCGCCGCGTCACGGGCGTCGCAGGTTACCAGCGCTCGGCGGAAGGAGAGGTCTGGCAAGGGCCTCCCGCTCGCCAGCAAGGGATCGAGATCGACCGCCGGCAGCGCCATCGCCCGGCTGTACTCGGCGAGCAGGGCCTCTTTCCAGGTGGCGCGGTGCAATTGCCAAAGGCCGAGCCCGATCATCGCCGCGACCGCGAGGGCGACCACGATCGTGGGAATGACGGGAAGGCGCTTCATTCCTCGTCCTGCAGCCGCCCCTCCCGCGCGCTCCTTTGATATTCCAGCGCGAGCAGCAGACCCTTGCCGACCCGCAGCAGGCCGACGGTCAGCACTGCCGCCAAAGGCACCCAGAGCAGGATATGGACCCAGAAAGGCGGGCTGAATTTCAGCTCCACCCACATGGCGAGCGCGACGACGATCCCGCCGACAATGAAGATCAGGAAGGCGGCGGGGCCGTCCCCGACATTGAAGGCGGCAAAGTCCAGCCCGCAGGACCGGCATTTCGGCTGGAAGGCGGCGAGGCCCTTGAACAAGGGCGCATTGCCGCAACGCGGGCAGATGCCCCTGAGCGCGGCCAGGAAGGGCGGGGGTGGAGTCTGTTGTGGCTCGCTCATTTCGTCATTCCGGCGAAAGCCGGAATCTCACTTCTTCCGTATTGAAGGCAGCGTGATTCCAGCTTCCGCTGGAATGACGGAGTGCCCGCCATCCGCTTAGTGGTACTCGGCGCCCCAGCCACCCCACAGGTAAATGCAGAGGAACAGGAACAGCCACACCACGTCGACGAAATGCCAATACCACGCCGCCGCCTCGAAGCCGAAATGCTGCTGGGGCTTGAAGTGGCCCTTATAGGCGCGGACCAGGCAGACGATCAGGAAGATCGTGCCGACGATGACGTGGAAGCCGTGGAAGCCGGTCGCCATCATGAAGGTGGAACCGTAGATATTCGCGTCGGGCCCGCGGAACATGAAGGGCGCGTGGATATATTCGTAGGCCTGGATGGAGGTGAACAGGAGGCCGAGGCCGATCGTACACCACAGGCCCTTGATCAGCCCGTCGCGATGGCCGTGGATCAATGCGTGATGCGCCCAGGTCACGGTGCAGCCCGAGCAGAGCAGGATCATCGTGTTCAGCAGCGGGAAGCCGAACGGATTCAGCACCACCATATGCTCCGGCGGCCAGTGGCCGCCCACCGACGGCGCGACGGACGGGAAGAGCGCGGCGGCGAAATAGGCCCAGAACCAGGCGACGAAGAACATCACCTCGGAGGCGATGAACAGGATCATGCCGTAGCGCAGGTGGAGCTGCACGATCGGGGTGTGATCGCCCTGGTGCGCTTCCTTGATCACGTCCGCCCACCAGGAGAACATCGTGAAGGCGATGCCGATCACGCCGGCGCCGATCAGATAGGGCCCGGGCGCGTAGCTGTGCATCCAGCACACCATCCCCGCGAAGAAGGTCAGCGCCGAGACCGCCCCGACCAGCGGCCAGACGCTCGGGTTCACGATATGATATTGGTGGTTATGCGCTCCGGCCATTCGTCCGTTCCCCGTTATCTTCCATCGCCATGCGGGCCCTGAGCCGCGCGGCGGTCATGGTCCTCTATCTCGCCGACGCCTGCCGGTCCACCTTGTAAAAGGTGTAGGACAGCGTGATCTCGCTGATGTTTCGCGCATCGGGATCGTTGAGGATCGCCGGGTCGACGTAGAAGGTCACCGGCATGCGCACATCCTGGAAGGGCTGTAGCGTCTGCTCGTTGAAGCAGAAGCACTGGATCTTGGTGAAGTAGCGCCCCGCCTGGCTCGGCGTGACGTTGAACATCGCTTGGCCGGTGACCGGCACGCCCGAGGCGTTGCGCGCATCGTAGAAGGCGATGCTGCGCTCCCCGATCGGAACGGTGATGTGCGACTGCTCCGGACGGAAGGTCCAGGGCAGGTGCGGATCGACATTGCCGTCGAAGCGGATCGAGATGGTCCGCGACGTGGCGCCCGGCGCCCGCGCGCCCGCGGCGATCTGCGGCGTGCCGGCGAAGCCGGTGACCTGGCAGAACAGGCGATAGAGCGGCACGGCGGCATAAGCGACGCCGACCATGCCGAAGACCATGGCGAACATGAGCACGCCCGTGCGCGCGTTCCGGCTCAGGCGTCTGAACCAGCCCATCAGTGATACAGGCCCATCTTGGCGATGCTGATCGCGAAGACCAGCACCGCGAAGCCGAGCAGCAGCGCGGCCATCACGATCGAGCGGCTCCGCTGCCGCCGCCGGACTTCCTCTTCGTCCTGCGGGGTCATGCGGCCAGCCACTTGTCGGCGACGAGGACGCCGAAGATCGCGAAAAGGTAGAGGACGGAAAAGGCGAACAGCTTCTTCTCCGGACCCATCTCCTTCGCCTCGGTCGCCCGGTTCGCGAAGACCCGGAGCGCGAGCAGCAGGAAGATCGCGCTGAGCAACGCGGCGGCGATCCCGTAAATGGCGCCGGTCAGATGCAGCGCCCAGGGCGCGACCGCGGCCGCGGCCATCGGCAGGGTGTAGAGCAGGATTTGCAGACGCGTCGCTTTCGCACCCGCCACCACCGGCAGCATCGGCACGCCGGCATTGGCGTAATCGGTGCGCACGAAGAGCGAGAGCGCCCAGAAATGCGGTGGCGTCCACAGGAAGATCAGGCCGAACAGCAGAATCGGCAGCAGGGTCACATCGCCGGTCGCCGCGGCCCAGCCAATCACCGGCGGAAAGGCGCCGGCGGCGCCCCCGATCACGATATTCTGCGGGGTCCGGCGCTTCAGCCAGATCGTGTAGACGAAGACGTAGAAGAGGATTGAAACGGCAAGGATCGCGGCGGCCACCCAATTGGTCGCGACGCCCATCAGCAGTACGGAGAAGAAACTGAGGCCAACGCCGAAATGGAGGGCGCTGGCCCGGTCCATCCGTCCGGCGGGCAAGGGCCGGCCGGCGGTGCGCTTCATCTGCGCGTCGATATCCGCCTCATACCACATGTTCAGCGCCGCCGCCGCGCCCGCGCCGAGCGCGATGCAGAGGATGGCGGCGAAGCCGAGCACCGGCGGCAGGCGGACCGGCGCGACCAGCAGTCCGCACAGGCCGGTAAAGACGACGAGCGTCATCACCCGGGGCTTGGTCAGCGCCAGGAAGTCCCGCCAGTCGGCGGGCATGGCCGCGGGAAGGCTGTGCGTTGCGGTGTTCATGAGTCTGCGCGCCTATAGGAGGAAGGCGCGCCTGAGGGAAGAGCGGCCGCTAGGGGATGGCCGGTTCCGGCGCAGCCTCGGCCGGATGGCGAAACGGCTGCTCCAGCCAGTCCCTGATTCCCGCCGGCTCTGCCAGGTCGGCCAGCCCGACGTCCGGCCATTCGTCCAGCTCGGGCGCATAATGGGTCCCGAACAGCCGGTCCCACAAGGTCGTGAACGCGCCGAAATTCCGGTCGAAATGGCGCTCCTCCAGGGAGTGATGGATGCGGTGGTAGCGATTGTCGACGAACCAGGCGCGGAGCGGCCCGAGATTGGCCCGGGTCGGCGAATGGATCCAGACGATCTGCAGCCACATCACCAGCCCGATCAGCGGCACCGCCGCCGCCGCGTCGGTCACGATCAGGCTGGTCGGCACCGAATAGAGGACCAGCGACATCAGGGCTTCGCTGACATGATGGTAGGAATTGACGGCATTCAGATCGCGGATCGAATGGTGGACCGCATGCCAGCGCCACAGGAAGCGGTGCTGGAAGCGGTGGCAGCAGTAGAAGAAGAAGTCGTTGATCACCCAGGCGACCAGCACCGCGAGCAGAGCCGCGACCGGGCCCAGGAAAGCGAGCGGCTCGAACAAAGGCAGGCTGAGCAACGGCCGAACACCGAGCGCCGCCCAGGTTGCGGCCAGCATCAGGTGCAGGGCCGAAGCGATCGGGATGAACAGGGCCCAGAAGACCAGGCCACGAAGGCGGGTCGCGGCGCGTTGGGCGCGGTGCGGATTGGCGAACTCGAACGCTGTCAGCAGCGCGAGCACCAATATCCAGCCAAGATAGGAATCGGCGGCCATGCCGCCGAGCGCCTGAAGGAAGTCCACCCGTCCTGCTGGCACGGCGCGGGTAACCAGCAGGTTAATCGGTAACCAACTAAGCCGTTGCACAGGCGTATAATCCTCCATTTCGGAGGGATCGGCGCGCGCGCCTTGACCTGGATCAGCTTCTCATGGATAAGGAGATATATAACATGATATGGAATACGGCATCGCGACCGACATTCTCCGCGATCTGGGTCCTGTCTTCCTCGGCAGCCGGCTGAAGCGCCTCGCCGAGCGGATGCAGAGCGGCGCATCCAGGATCATTGCCGATACCGGCCTGCCGCTGCAGCCCGCCCAGATGCCCCTGCTCGCCGCGCTCGACCGCGGGCCGCTGACCGTGGGGCAATTGGTCGAGGCGGTCGGCTCCAGCCAGCCCGGCGTCACCCGCGCCGTCGGCCAATTGGTCTCGCTGGGCCTGGTGGGATCGGAACGCGGCAAGGATCAGCGGCAGCCCACCCTCTCCCTGACCCCGGCCGGCCAGGCTGCCATGGCCCGCATCCGCCTCCTCATCTGGCCGCGCATCGGCCGGGCCGTGACGGAATTGCTGGACGGGGTCTCAGGCCCCTTGCTCGCCCAGATCGAGGCGATCGAGGCGGCGCTCGCTCTCCGGCCGCTGGACGCCCGCGTCGCCGCGCTTGGGCCGGGCGGCCTCGCCATCCGTCCCTATGACGACAGCCTCGCCGGCGCCTTTTACGAGATCAACGCCGAGTGGATCACGACCATGTTCACGATGGAGCCCGCCGACCGCGAAACGATCGAGCATCCGAAAGAGCATATTATCGACCCCGGCGGCGCCATCCTCTTCGTCGAGGCCCAGGGCCTCGGCGTGATCGGCACCTGCGCGCTCCGCAAGCAGGCGGACGGCGTGTTCGAGCTGACCAAGATGGCCGTCCGCCCCGCTGCGCGCGGGCTCAAGGCCGGCGAATATCTGCTCGAGGCGACCATCGCCCACGCGCTCGAAATGGGCGCGGAGACGCTCTACCTGCTCACCAACACCGACTGCGCGGCGGCCATCCATCTCTACGAGAAGAACGGCTTCCAGCACGATGCCGGGATCATGGCCGAGTACGGCTCCCGCTACGCCCGCTGCAACGTGGCGATGCGCTACCGTCCCTCATAGCAAAACGTTTCAAACTCCGCGTCGGATCAGTCGATCTTCGGCAGCGTGTTGAACTGGTGGTAGGGCGGCGGGCTGGACAGGGTCCATTCGAGCGTCGTGGCCCCCTCCCCCCAGGGATTGGCTTCCGCCTTCTTGCCGGCGATCCGCGACCAGATGATGCCGGCGAAGAAGAAGATCATGCCGACGCCCATGATCGTGTAGCCCCATTTGCTGGCGAGCTCGTTCCAATGCTGGAACTGGTCGGCATAGTCCGGCACGCGGCGCTGCATCCCCTGGAAGCCCAGGAAGTGCATCGGGAAGAACAGGATGTTCACGCCGACGAAGAAGAACCAGAAATGCAGCTGGCCGAACAGCTCGCTATACTGCTTCCCCCACATCTTGCCGTACCAGTAGTACCAGCCGGCGAAGAGCGAGAAGACCGCGCCGAGCGACAGCACATAGTGGAAGTGCGCAACGACGTAATAGCTGTCCTGGAAGATCGTATCGACGCCCGCATTGGCGAGCACCACGCCGGTGACGCCGCCGACCGTGAACATGAAGATGAAGCCCAGCGCCCAGAGCATCGGTGTCGGGAAGGTGAGGCTGCCGCCCCACATGGTCGCGATCCAGGAGAAGATCTTGATGCCCGTGGGCACCGCGATCACCATTGTGGCGGCGGTGAAGTACATCTTCGTGTTCACGTCCAGGCCGACGGTGAACATGTGGTGCGCCCAGACGACGAAGCCGATCACGCCGATCGCGACCATGGCATAGGCCATGCCGAGATAGCCGAAGACCGGCTTGCGGCTGAACGTCGCGATCACCTGGCTGATCATGCCGAAGCCCGGCAGGATCATGATGTACACCTCGGGATGGCCGAAGAACCAGAACAGGTGCTGGTAGAGGATCGGATCGCCGCCGCCGGCCGCGTCGAAGAAGTGCGTGCCGAAATTGCGGTCGGTCAGCAGCATGGTGATCGCGCCCGCGAGCACCGGCAAAGCCAGCAGCAGCAGGAAGGCGGTGACCAGGATCGACCAGACGAAGAGCGGCATTTTGTGCAGGGTCATGCCCGGCGCGCGCATGTTGAAGATGGTGGTGATGAAGTTCACCGCGCCGAGGATCGAGCTGGCGCCCGCCAGGTGGAGCGCGAAGATCGCCATGTCGACCGCCGGCCCTGGCGAACCCGAAGTGGAGAGCGGCGCATAGACCGTCCAGCCGACGCCGGCGCCGAGGCCGGTGCCGCCGGGCACGAACTGGCTGCCGAGCAGAAGCAGGAAAGCAGGTGGCAGCAGCCAGAAGGAAATGTTGTTCATGCGCGGGAAGGCCATGTCCGGCGCCCCAATCATGATCGGCACGAACCAGTTGCCGAAGCCGCCGATCATCGCCGGCATGACCATGAAGAAGACCATGATCAGGCCGTGCGCCGAGACCAGCACGTTCCACAGGTGCAGGACCTCGTCATGATTGGGCGCGGCGATCCCGACCATATCGTGGACCATGCCGGCCCAGGCCGGGAGATACTGGATGCCCGGCTCAGCAAGTTCCAGCCGCATCAGGCCGGAGATCGCGCCGCCGATGATGCCCGCGACGATCGCGAAGATCAGGTAGAGCGTGCCGATATCCTTGTGGTTCGTCGACATGAACCAGCGGACGAAGAAGCCCGGCTTGTGATCGGCGTCGTGATGCGCGTCATGGCCATGGGCCTCGAAATGGACGGCATTTGCGGTGGTGTCGGTCATGTCTGTCTGCCGTCCTAGCGGGTCGCTGCGCTTTGATTGGTGGTGGCCGGCGCCTCGGCGGCGGCGGTGGCGTTGCTGGCGGGCGCGGGCGCCGCGGCGGTCGTGTTCGCCGCTGGCGCTGCGGCCGGGGCTGCGGCGGCGGCCGGCGCGGCGGCCGGCTGCGGCATGTGACCGCCCTGCGAAAGCACCCACTGGTTGAACCGGTCGCGGCTCACCACTTCGACGGCGATCGGCATGAAGCCGTGCTGGGCGCCGCACAGCTCGTAGCAGACGCCATAATAGACGCCTTCGCGGTCGGCCCGGAACCAGGTCTCGTTGAGCCGGCCCGGCACGGCGTCCATCTTCACCCAGAAGGCTGGAACGCCCCAGGCGTGAATGACGTCGTTGGAGGTGGTGATCACCTTCACCACCGCGCCAACGGGCACGACGACGCGATTGTCCACGCCAAGCTGGCGGGGCTCGCCGCGCTCGCGCGCGACCGCATCGGGGAGCATGCGCGCCGTGAAGGTCACGCCATAATCGGGATATTCATAGTCCCAATACCATTGGTTGCCGATCGCCTTGAGGGTGAGATCGGCACGCGGCGGATCATATTGATGGGCGAGCAGCCGGATCGACGGCACCGCGATCGCCACCAGAATCAGCACCGGCACCAGGGTCCAGACGATCTCCAGCGTCGTATTGTGGCTGTTGCGCGACGGCGTGGGATTGGCGCCCCGCCGGTAGCGGACAATCACCCAGAGCAGCAGCAGCAGCACGAAGATGGAAATCACGATGATCAGCGGCATCAGGATCTTGTCGTGGAACCAGTGCGCCTCCACGCCGATCGGAGTCACCGGCGTCTGCAGGGCGATCTCGTCGGTAGGCTGGCCGATGCCCGGTGTCGGCGCCAGATGGGGCGGCGCGGCCGGGGTCGCACTGTTTGCGGCGGCGGCCGGAGCGGCGGCACTCTCATTGGCGGCGGCAGGGACCGGCGCGGGCGTCGCGGCGGCCGGAGCGGCGGCGTTGGCCGTGGCGGGGGCCGTGGCCGGAGCCTGGGCGGACGCGCCATTGGCGAGCCCGAAGGCGGTGGCGATGGCGGCAAGCTTGAAAAGAATCTTCATCTAAACCCCTGTGGACCGCCCGGAAGCGGCCGGATTCGGCGCCTCTTGGGGCGCTCCGCGCCGGCCTTATAGGCAGGGGATCAAGGAGCCTCAAGCCCGTCCGGCACGGTAATGTGACGGAAGGCTGAACGCTTGATGCCCTGCGCCCGCTCCCCTATGCGTCGCGGCGCCGCTTCACGATAGGGAAGGCCGATGACCGAGGACGAAATCCTGGCCGAATTTCGCGCTGCCGAAGCGCTGCTGGAGGGCCATTTCATCCTCTCCTCGGGGCTCAGGAGCCCGCGATACCTGCAATGCGCGCGCGTGCTGATGGATCCCCGGCGCGCGGCGCGCCTCGCCGAAGCACTGGCCGCCACCATCCCCGGCGACCTGCGCAGCCAGATCGATATCGTCGTCTCGCCAGCGATGGGCGGAGTGATCGTCGGCCATGAAATGGGCCGGGCGCTCGGCGTCGAGGCGATCTTTGCGGAGCGGCCCACCGGGACGTTCGAGCTGCGCCGCGGCTTCCGCCTTGCCCCCGGCCAGCGCGTGCTGCTGGTCGAGGACGTGGTCACCACCGGCCTTTCGTCGCGCGAGGCGATCGCCGCGGTCGAGGACGCAGGCGGCCGGGTGATTGCCGCCGCCGCTCTGGTCGATCGCTCGAACGGTGGCGCCGATCTCGGCGTCCCCTTCTTCCCGCTGATCCGCCTTGACGTCCCGGCCTACGCCGCCGACGCTCTCCCGCCCGAACTCGCCGCCATCCCCGCCGAGAAGCCGGGGAGCCGCAAGGTCGCGGCGTGACGAACCCTCTCCGCCTCGGCGTCAATATCGACCATGTCGCGACCATCCGGAACGCGCGGGGCGGCGCCTATCCGGATCCGATCCGGGCGGCCTTGGTCGCGCAGGAGGCCGGCGCCGACGGCATCACCGCCCACCTCCGCGAGGACCGGCGCCATATCATCGACGAGGACATCGCCCACCTGATCGGCGCCATCGCCTTGCCGCTCAACATGGAGATGGCGGCGACCGAAGAGATGGTCGCGCTGGCGCTGAAGCACCGCCCGCACGCCGCCTGCATCGTCCCGGAGCGGCGCGACGAGGTCACGACCGAGGGCGGGCTCGACGCCTTCGGCCAGCACAATCATCTCCAGCCTCTGATCTCGCGTCTCTCGGACGCCGGCATCCGCGTCTCTTTGTTCATCGAGCCCGACCCGCGCCAGATCGAGGCGGCAATGCTGCTTGGGGCGCCCGTGGTCGAATTCCATACCGGCCGCTACGCCCATGCCGAGGGTGAAGAGCGCGCCACCGAACTGCGCCGCATCGCCGACGCCGCCGCGCTCGCCGTCAAGAACGGCATCGAGCCCCATGCCGGGCACGGCCTCACCTATGACAATGTCCAGCCCATCGCCGCCATCCCGCAGATCGCCGAATTGAACATCGGCCATTTTCTGATCGGCGAAGCGATCTTCACCGGGCTGGATGCGAGCGTCAGGCGGATGCGGAGCCTAATGGACGAGGCGCGTGGGTAAGCGGAATTGGGAACTGTCCATCTTTTCGGCCACAATGCTGCTCGTCAGCCTGTTCGCCGCGCTCCGGGCGGGTTTCTTCGCCCTTCTACCGACTAAAGACCATCGTCGGCTCCTGGGACCAGGCCTGGACGATCGTTTCGTCGGGTCCGGGCCATTGGGCCACGGCAGTACTGGTGCGCATTCTGGCGTATGCCGTGCTGCTCTGGCTCGTGCTGGCCATGCGTCGTCTGGCGAAGCCCGCCGGCTATATCGCGCTGGTTGCCGCCCCATTCGTGATCCATTTCGCGGATTTCATTATCTGGGTCGGGGGGTTGTAACGGAGCTGGCATGATTATCGGCATCGGCTCCGACCTTTGTAATATCGAGAGGATCCAGAATAGTCTGGACCGGTTCGGCGAGCGCTTCATGAATCGCGTCTTCACCGATACCGAACGCGCCAAGGCCGAGACCCGCCCGTTCACCCGGGCCGGCACCTATGCCAAGCGCTTCGCCGCCAAGGAGGCCTATTCCAAGGCGGTCGGCACCGGCTTCAAGCGCGGCGTCTATATGAAGGATATCGGTGTCGCGAACCTGCCCTCCGGCGCGCCGACCCTGAAGCTGACTGGTGGGGCGAAGGAGAGGCTTGACGCATTGACCCCGGCGGGCCACGCGGCCCGGATACATTTGACGATGACCGACGATCATCCCTTTGCGATGGCGGTCGTGATCATCGAGGCAGTGCCCGAGGAGCCCGAGACTTGACCGACGACGACCGCGAGCGCGCGGCCGAAACCCCTGCCGGGGGCGCCGAGGGCGGGCCTGCGCCCGCCGAGGCCCCTGCGACCGCTGAAACCGACGCTCCCCAACCCGTCGATCCGGAAGCCGAGAAAGCGCGGCAAGAGGCGGCGCTGGCTGGCCTTGCCGCGGGCACGGCAATGCGGGCCGGGGTGCTGGGCAGAAAGGGCAGCAACTGGTGGAAGGATTTCAAGGCGATCCTCTGGCTGCTTCTTGCCGTCCTTCTGTTTCACTCCTGCGTGGCCAAGCCCTTCTACATCCCGTCGGAATCGATGATGCCCGGCCTGCTGAAGGGCGACCGGCTGGTGGTCAGCAAATATCCCTATGGCTGGTCCTGGGTGAGCCCGAGCTTCCACATCTTCCCGCGCTGGCAGGGCCGGATCTGGGGCGCGCTGCCCCGCCGCGGCGACGTCGTCATCGCCACCCCGCCGGACAGCAGCTCTGATTATATCAAGCGGGTGATCGGCCTGCCCGGCGACACCATCCAGCTGATCGACGGCGAGGTCTATCTGAACGGCCAGCGGCTGCGGCGCGAGGCGCGGCCGGACGCGATGATCCCGATCGACGACAATATCGCCTGCCGGGAAAGCGCCTTCGTCCACCGCGTCCAGCAGAACGGCCAGTGGTTCTGCCGGATGCGCGTCTTCCGCGAATATGTTCCCGACGGCAACACCCTCAGGGCCTATGATACGATCGACAGTATCGACGGCAGCGAGGCCGACGATTTCGCGCTCTATGTCGTGCCGCCGAACAGCGTCTTCCTGATGGGCGACAATCGCGACGACAGCGCCGACAGCCGCTTCCCATCAGGTCCGCCCTCCAACGGCCTCGGCGGTGCCGTCCCGTGGGAGAATATCGGCGGCCGCGCCGAATTCATCACCTTCTCGCTCGATGGCAGCTCTTCCTACTGGAACCCGGTCAGCTGGTTCACCGCCCTGCGCGGCGGCCGGGCGTTCACCTCGCTGCATCCGGAGAGCGTGCCGCTGCCGCAGACCCAGCCTCAGGGAGTCCCCCGGCCATGAGCATCACGCCCCCCGGCGTCGAGGAAGGCGAAGCGCACAACCTCGAACAGGCCGGTCCGATCGAGTTCCGCGACCCGATCGTCCGCGCAGAACTGAAGAAGGCGATGGTCTGGGCCGGCGTGGTCCTCGCCATCCTCGGCGTGATCGTCCTCGCCGAGCCGTTGATGCTCATCTTTGCCGGCATCGTCCTTGCCTCGATGCTGGACGGCGGCGCCCGCCTGCTCGGCCGGGTGCTGCCGATCGGCCGCGGCTGGCGGCTGGCGATCATCACCATCGCCGCGATCGGTTTCATCGTCTGGACCTTTATCTATGCCGGCACCGAACTGGTCAGCCAGTTCGAGCGACTGAAGGAAGCGGTGACCATGCAGGTCGATCGCATCCTCGCCTGGGCCAGTTCGATGCACCTCACCGGTGGCAGCGTCGACGTCCAGCAGATCGGCAGCCAGGTCATGGGCTCGCTCGGCCGGCTCGGCTCCGCCGTCTCGGGCGCGATCGGCATCGTCACCAGCGCGGTGATGATCGTCGTGATCGGCATCTTCATCGCGGTCGAGCCGCACCTCTACCAGCGCGGCGTCGCCTGGATGCTCCCGCTCGACAGCCGCGACCGCTTCTTCCGCACCGGCGAGCGGATGGGCTTCGTCATGCGCCGGCTGATGGCCGGGCGCCTGATCGGCATGGCGGTGGAGGGGATCGGCGTCTGGCTGCTGCTGATGGTCGGCGGCGTGCCGATGGCGGCCCTGCTCGGCATCCTCACCGGCCTGCTCGCCTTCCTGCCCAATATCGGCGCGATCGTCTCCGGCATTTTGATCGTGCTTGCCGGTTTCTCGGTGGACACCAATCACGGCTTCTGGGCGATCGCCGTCTATTTCATCGTGCAGACCGTCGATGGCTATCTGATCGTGCCCTATGTCGCGAAGAAGACGGTCGACATGGCCCCGGCGCTGGTCCTGGGCGCGCAGCTCCTCGCCGGCGCCCTGTTCGGGCTGATGGGCCTGATGCTCGCCGATCCGATGGTGGCGATGATCAAGACCGCGCTCGAGCAGAAGTCGGACGACGACCAGGCCGATGCCGCGGCGGAGGCCGCCCGGCTCGAGGCCCAGGCCGAAGCGGAAGCCGCGGCCGAGGCGGCGCCGAAGAAGAAACGGCGTCTCTTCCCCTTCCGGCGGAAGCGGGCAAAGGCCTGAGGCCTAGCGCGCCCCGACCGGGGCGGGCGCTGATGCTGCGGCATTGCCCCCGGGCGCGGGCGCCACGCTGTTGCCGCCACCCTGCAGCTGCTGCTGCAATTGCTGCATCTGCTGCATTCGCTGCTGCGCCGCCGCGCCGATCTGCACGTCGGCGACCTGCACGTCGAAGGTCAGGGTCTCGCTCGCGTCGAACGGCATGTTCGCGCCGGCCTGCGTCCGCCAGACGCTGGGCGGCACCCAGAAGCGATAGACCGAGCCCTTGCGCATCAGTTTCAAGCCTTCGCCGACGCCGGGCAGGAAATTGTCCGTGGTCGCCTGGAGCGGCTGCTGCTCGCGCCTGGTGTCGGCGAAGACCTCGCCATTCTGGCGGCGGCCGACGAAATGGACGAGCACGATGTCGGCGCTGGAAATGAGGTCGCCCTCGCCCTCGCGGATCACCTGATATTGCACCCCGTTCGGCATGGCCGCGCGCTGCAGCCCGCTCGTGCCCCACCAGCCGATCCCGGCCGCGACCAGCACCAGGAGGCCGACCGCCACCCACAATTTGAGGACGCTGCCTTTGGCGAGCGGGCGAAGCGGAACGGCGGTGACGGCGGACATGGCGAGCTTCCCCGAAAGAATTTGGCCCCAAACGAGAACGGGCGGCGATTGATCTATCGCCGCCCGCTCGGGATGTGAAGCAATGAAGCTCGCAGCTTACCGGACGCCGTCGCGCTCCGCCCGCTTGCGCTCGAGCTTGCGCGCGCGCCGGATCGCGGCGGCCCGCTCGCGGGCGCGCTTCTCCGACGGCTTCTCGTAATGACGGCGGAGCTTCATCTCGCGATAGACGCCCTCACGCTGCAGCTTCTTCTTGAGCGCCCGCAGCGCCTGGTCGACATTGTTATCGCGAACGATGATTTGCATAAAAAGCTCGCCACTCTTTCTTTTTAAGTGCGTGTCTAACGATCTTGAAAATGGATTCGCCGCAGGCAGAGCCCGCGGCGCAGGCCGGTGCCCCTAGCAGCACCTTTGCCCGAGCGCAAGGCTCGGCGCCTTAGCGCCCGGACGCGCGCCGCCTCCCGCCGCTGGCGCCCGTCGGCTTGACCCGGTTGGCATAACGGCCCTGGCCGCGCGTCACGCGCTGCGGCGCGAACCGGCGGCGGCCCTGCTCCTCCTCGCGCCGTTCCTCGCGCGAGGGCGGGGGCGGGGCGGTGCGGGTCGTCTTGATGCGGTGGGCTTCGGCGACGAAATTGGCCGGCAGCGGCTCGATCGCGATCCGCTGTTTGATCAGCTTCTCGATGTCCTTGAGATAGGCCTTCTCGTCATCGGCGCAAAAGGCGATGGCGACGCCGTCATTGCCGGCGCGCGCCGTCCGCCCGATCCGGTGGACATATTGCTCGGCAACGTTGGGCAGCTCGAAATTGATGACGTGGCTGACGCCCGACACGTCGATGCCGCGGGCGGCGATGTCGGTGGCGATCAGGATCTTCACCTGGCCGTCCTTGAACGCCGCCAGCGCACGCTCACGCTGCGGCTGGCTCTTGTTGCCATGGATCGCGTTCGCCGTGATGCCATTGCCGGCGAGCAGTTTCACGACGCGGTCGGCGCCATGCTTGGTGCGGGTGAAGATCAGCACCCGGTCCATATTGCCTTTTTCGCTGAAGCCCCAGCGCAGCATCATCGTGAGCAGCGCCTGCTTCTCCGCCTGCTGGACGAAGGTGACGTACTGATCGACCCGCTCGGCGGTCGTCGCCTGCGGCGCGACCGAGACCTGCACGGGATCGTTGATGAACTGGGCGGCGAGCTGCTGGATCGACTTCGGCATGGTCGCCGAGAAGAACAGGGTCTGGCGCTTCTGCGGCAGCATCCGCACGATCTGCTTCAGCGCATGGATAAAGCCGAGGTCCATCATCTGGTCGGCCTCGTCGAGGACGAGAATCTCGACCTCGCGCAGGGTCAGCGCATTCTGGTCGACCAGGTCGATCAGCCGGCCGGGGGTGGCGACGAGCACGTCGACGCCGCGCGCCACGTCCTGCCGGTTCTTGTTGATCGAGGTGCCGCCGAAGACGGTGGCGACGCGGAGCTGCGAATATTGGCCGTAGGCGCGGGCGCTGTCGGCGATCTGGCCGGCCAGCTCACGCGTCGGCGCGAGCACCAGCATGCGGCAGGCCCTGGGCGCGGCGCGGCGATTCGCGGCGACCAGCCGGTCGATGCTCGGCAGCATGAAAGCCGCGGTCTTGCCGGTGCCGGTCTGGGCGATGCCGAGCAGATCGCGGCCCTGGAGGACCGAGGGGATGGCCTGCAACTGGATCGGCGTCGGCGTGTCGTAATTCTTCGCGGCAAGCGCCTGCAGAAGGGGCTGCGAGAGCCCGAGGGATTCAAATGACATGGTAATGGAAACTCACAAATGAGCGGCACGGCGCAGCCTTCAGACGGCGCGCAATGCGGCGGTGTCTGAACGACCCGCGTGAAAAGGGAAGCTCTTCAAAAAAACCGAGGCGGAGCCGAAATCCCGAAGGATCAGTTCACGCTGCATGACGCCTCGCTGAGCGGGTATATGCATGCTGCAGTGCAAAAAGTCAATGTCGGAGGCAATTAGGCCCCAGCGCCTATAGCAAAAGCAAGGTCGACACGCTCAGGAATATCCCCATGCTCGCCACGTCGCTGGCGGTGGTGAGGAAGATGCTGGACGCGGTCGCGGGGTCCGCCCCGAGGCGCTTCAGGATGAGCGGGATCAGCGCCCCGGCGACGCCGGCGATGGTGCAGCTCACCGTCATCGCGAACAGGACGCAGAGGCCCATCAGCAGGGGCTGGGCCTCGCCCTGGCCGCTCGCATAGACCATCATGCCGGCGCCGGCGGTGATGCCGACGAGCAGGCCGTTCAGCAGGCCGAGCAGGCCCTCCTTGGCGATCAGCCGGCCGACCAGGCTGGGCTTCAGCTCGCCGAGCGTCATGCCGCGCAGGGTCACCGCCAGCGCCTGGCAGCCGGTATTGCCGGTCTGCCCCGCCATGACCGGCAGGAAGACGGCGAGGATGACGAGCCGCGAGAGCGTATCCTCGAACAGGCCGACCACGGCCGCGGCGGCGAAGGCGGTGACGAGGTTGATCTGCAGCCAGGGATGGCGGAGCTTCAGCGAGCGCAGGAGCGGTGTCGTCAGCCGCTCCTCCTTGTCGACGCCGACCATCTCACCGGCCTGGGCGGAGATCTCGATCGCCTGGTTGCGGAACAGCTCCTCGCCGCGGATCAGGCCCTTCAGCACGCCGTTCGCGTCGCAGACCGGATAGACCGGATAATGGCGGACGACCGCCGTCTTCAGCGCCTCGTCCAGCTCCATGTCCTCGGTGAAGGCATAGACGTCCTTCAGCATGATCTCGTCTAGCTTGGTCTTGGGCGTCGCCAGCAGCATGTCGCGCATCACCACGACGCCGACCAGCCGTCCGTCTTCCTCGGTGACGTAGCAATAGGTGATCGTCGCCGAACGGGTCAGCTCACGCAGCTGCTCCACCGTCTCGGCGACGGTCATTTCGCGGCGGAAGACGCCAAGCGCCGGCGACATGAGATCGGCGACCGTCGCGTCCTCATTCTCGCTGTCGTGCAGGTCTCTCAAGGGCTGTTCGGTCATGGCCGCGGACACTGACTCAGGAAGGGGGCGGGAACAAGCGCATCTTTTGTCTGCCGCAGGAGTTGAGTTAGGATGGGACGAAGGAGCTCGTTCATGGGAAAGCCGTCCGAGTCGCTGATCGCCCGGAGCCGCGCGCATCTGGAGAGCGTCGACGAGAGCTATGGCGCCCATCAGCGTTTCGCCTTCGGGGTCGGCTGGACGATGGTGAAGGCGGGCCTCGCCTGCATCCTCCACGGCCTCGTGCCGGCGCTCTTCCCGACCACCGGCAGCGACGCCATCCGCCGGCTCCATGGGGTGATCTCCGACCGGGAGCGCATCCACGAGATCGCGTCGCGCCGCGAGGGGCTGTCGGTGTTGCTCCTGCTCGCGCTGGTGAACGCGGCCGTGCCCTGGCTGGCCGGCGCGCCGGTGCTGGTCGCGGCGCCGCTCAGCCTGCTCTCATTGGCCTTCATCCCCGCTTATTGGTGGAGCGAGCGGCTCGCCGAACCTGAAGCGGCTTAGTCGTCGAGCGGCGGGAAGCTCGCTGCGGTCTTGCCGAGCCGCGCCCGCACCGCCTCGCCCAGATCCGCCGTCGCCAGCGCCGCCGCATTCCACAAGGCGACGTCGCGCAGCCCCTCCTCGACCGGGCGGCCGCGGCTGTGGTTGAGGTTCTTCTTCGCGCCCGCCACCGCCAGCGGCGACTTGGCCGCGATCGTCCGGGCGAGCGCGAGGCCGGCGGCGATCGCTGCGTCGCGGTCGGCCGCCACCTCATTGACCAGGCCGAGCCGCGCCGCCTCCTCCGCGCCGACCCGCCGCCCGGTATAGGTCAGCTCGCGCAGCACGCCTTGCGGTATCAGATAGCCGAGTCGCTGCAGCGTGCCGAGATCGGCGGTGATCGCCACATCCACCTCGGCGATCTGGAAGAAGGCGTCCGCGCTGGCGAGGCGGATATCGCAGGCACTGGCCAGGTCCACGCCCGCGCCGATGCAGCCGCCATGGACCGCGGCGATCACCGGCGGACGCGCCTGCTCGACCGCGGTGAAGCTGTCCTGCAGCCATTCGATATGCCGGAGCTTCGCCTCGGCCGCGCGGCCCGCATCCGTGCCCGGCCGGAACTGGGAGGCCGCATATTCCAGGTCGAGCCCGGCGGTGAAATGCTTGCCCCGACCGCTGAGCAGGATCGCCCGCACCCGAGGATCGCGGCCGAGCGCTCGGAAGGTGTCGCCGATCGCGGCGAACATGTCCTTGTCCATCGCGTTGAACTTGTCGGCCCGCGCCAGCTCGACATGGGCGACGCCGTCGCCGATCTGGACCTCGATCCGGTCGCTTCCCATCGCCGCCCTTTCCCGCCTATCAGATGCCATGAGCAGCTTTACCGTGAACGGCCAGCCCGTCCACTACCGGATGGACCCCGATACGCCGTTGCTCTGGGCGCTGCGCGACGCCTCCAATCTCACCGGGCCCAAATATGGCTGCGGCACCGGCCATTGCGGGCATTGCATGGTCCATGTCGACGGCAATGCGGTCCGGTCCTGCCGGGTGCCGATCTCGGCGCTGGAGGGCAGCTTCGTCACCACGATCGAGGGCCTGTCGAGCGACCGTTCGCATCCCGTCCAGCAGGCCTTCATCGCCGACATGGTCGTGCAGTGCGGCTTCTGCATTCCCGGCGTGATCATGGCCGCCGCCGCCTTGATCGACCGCAATGACAGCCCGACCGACGAGCAGATCGACGCGGCGATCACCAACATCTGCCGCTGCGGCATCTATCCCAGACTGCGCGAGGCGATCCGCCGCGCGATCCGGATCAAGAGCGGGCGCGAGCAGGTGACGGGCGCGCCGCCGCCCAATGTCTCCCCCGCCGATGCCGCGCGCGAGGTGCCGTCCTTGCGTCCCCAGCCGCGTCAGGGGCGTACGCCAAGGCGTTGAGTTCCTGTCGGCTTTCTGACGGTCCTATTCAGCAAACTGTCATCCGCGCGGCGTCACAAGCGCCCCATGACGGGCGGCGTCTTGCCGCCGGGGAGCAAGGAGTTTTCGATGCGCAAGGCATTGATCGGGTTGATTCTGGCAGCGACGGCGATGGTGCCGGCCGCGGCCTATGCACAGCGCCATCACAATGATGGCGACGGCAACAACAGCGGCTGGTCGGGCCGCAACAACGGCAATGGCGGAAATGGCGGCGAAGCCCGCGCGGCCCGCAGCGAGGCGCGGCAGGAGTCGCGCCAGTCGCAGCCGCAATTCCGGCAGCAGCCTCAGGTCCAGCAGCAGCAGCAGCAGGTCGTCGAGCGCCAGCGTGGCGACGGCGGCAATCGCGGCGGCTGGAACCGCGGCGGCGACAATGGCGGCAACCGCGGCGGCGGCGACAATAATGGCAGTGGCGAGCGCCGCAGCTGGAACCGCGGCGGTGGCGACAACGTCAATGACGGCGGCCGGCGCGGCGATTGGAATCGCGGCGACGACGGCAATCGCGGCGGTCGGACCCGCAACAACCAGCCGAGCATCTATCCGCAAGCCTGGCAGGGCGATCCCAACGATCCGCGCCTCCAGCATTATCGCGAGCTCGAGCGGCGCAACCAGAATGGCGGTTATCGGCGCGGCGACGGCGACCGGCGCGACTGGCGGAACGATCGCAACGACCGGAACGACCGCAATTGGCGCGACGGCCGGCGCGGCGACGACCGCAACCGGCGCGGCGACTGGAATCGCGGCTGGCGCAACGACAATCGCTATAACTGGAGCTCGTGGCGCAACCAGAATCGCGGCCGCTACCACCTGTCGCCTTATTACTCGCCCTACCGGAACTGGCGCTACCAGCGCTTCTCGATCGGCATCTTCCTCGACTCGCTGTTCTACGACCAGCGTTACTGGATCGGCGATCCCTGGGAATATCGCCTGCCGCCGGCGCCCTACGGGACGCAGTGGGTCCGCTATTATGACGATGTCATCCTGGTGGATGTCTACACCGGCGAGGTCATCGACGTGATCTACGACTTCTTCTGGTAGGTGCCGTAACAGGCGGGCGTGCGGGGCACGTCCGCCGCGGCACCTCGGCCAGAAGACCGAGACGTTCCAGCGAGGGAACGTGAAGCCCGGATCGGCCCCAAGCCGGTCCGGGCTTTTCGCTTGTCAGGCCGCCGCGCGCTGGCGCATGAAACCGCCCTCTTCACAGGGGATTCGCTCATGCTGGCCCGCCTGCTCGCTCTCTTACTGCTCGTCATGGCAGGGCCCGCTCTGGCGGACACCATTGTCATCCATGCCGGCCATCTGATCACCGACGCCGCGCAGCCCGCGCGCGGCCCGTCCACCATCGTCGTGGTCGACGGCCGCATCCAGAGCGTCACTGCCGGCCTCAATCCCGCCCCGCAGGGCGCGCGGCTGATCGACCTTTCAAGCCGCACGATCCTGCCCGGCCTGATCGACGCCCATGTCCACCTGACCAGCGCGCCCGGCGGCGCCTGGTGGCGCGAAGCGATCGACACAGACGAATATGCCGCCCTGCTCGGCGCCCATAACGCGCTCGTGACCCTCCGCGCCGGCTTCACCACCGTCCGCGACCTGGGTTCGTCCGGCGTCGCTGGCTTCGCGCTGAAGCGGGCGATCGACGAAGGGCTGGTGCCCGGGCCGCGCATGCTGGTCTCCGGCCCGCCTTTGTCCACCATAGGCGGCCATGGCGACGTCGCCGGCTTCCGGCCCGAGGTGATCGCGGCGCTCGACGGCCACAATACCTGCACCGGCGCCGACCAATGCGCCGCCCGCGTCCGCGAGCTCGCCCGCGCGGGCGCCGACGTGATCAAGTTCATGGCGACCGGCGGCGTGCTCTCGCAGGGCGACCGCCAGCTCGGCCAGGCCTTCACCGACGCGGAGATGCGCGCCATCGTCGAGACCGCCCACGGGCTCGGCCTCAAGGTCGCCGCCCATGCCCATGCCGACGAGGGCATCGCCGCCGCCGTCCGCGCCGGCGTGGACTCGATCGAACATGGCACCTTCGCCAGCCCCGCCACGATCCAGTTGATGCGCCAGCGCGGCACCACCCTGGTGCCGACCCTGATGGCGTTCGTCGGCATACGCGAGCGGCTCGGCACCGGCGTCTATACGCCGCTCGTCGAGAGCAAGGTTCGGATGACGCTCGAAGTCGTCGGCCGCGCCGCGCGGCTCGCGCATGACGCCGGCGTGCCGGTCGTGTTCGGCACCGACGCCGCCGTCTATCCGCACGGCCGCAATGCCGGCGAGTTCGCCCAGCTCGTCCGCTATGCCGGCATGACCCCGGCCCAGGCGATCGCCGCCGCCACCACCGGCGCCGCGCACCTGCTCGGGCTGGACAGCGAGGTCGGCCGCATCGCGCCCGGTCTCTCTGCGGACCTGATCGCGGTCGATGGCGATCCCTTGACCGACGTGACCCGTCTCGAACATGTTGAGTTCGTGATGGTCCGCGGACGGGCCCTGGAATGAAGGTCTGAACTCAATGGCAACCCAGCCCCGCCGGTCGGCGAACGAGATCGATTACCGCATCACCCTCGGCGCCTATGTGAATGCGCGCCTGCAGGTGAACCCCAAGGCCTTCCGCATCCCCACCAACAATATGCTCGATATTTACATCGTGCGCGATTTTCTCGACGCGCGGGATTGCGAGGAGCTGATCGCGCTTATCGACTATAATAATGAGCCTTCGAAGCTGCTCGCCTATAATGGCGATGACGAATTCCGCACCAGCTACAGCTGCAACGTCGATCCCCAGAACGAGACGGTGAAACGGGTGGAGGACAAGATCACCGCCTTGATGGGCATCGATGCGCTCCATGGCGAAACCTTCCAGGGCCAGCGCTACCAGGTCGGCCAGCAGTTCAAGCCGCATTACGACTTCTTCCACGCGACCGAGGCCTATTGGGACGAGATGATGCGCACCGGCGGCCAGCGCACCTGGACCGCGATGGTGTTCCTCAACGACGTCGAAGGCGGCGGCGAAACCAATTTCACCAATGTCGCCGCCAAGGTGACGCCGCGCCGCGGCAATCTGCTCTGCTGGAACAATATGGACGGGATTGGCCAGCCCAATACCTATGCCATGCACCAGGGCATGCCGGTCACCGCCGGCACCAAATATATCATCACCAAATGGTATCGCGAGCGCCCCTGGGCCTATACCGACACGCCGACCTATTGAGCGCTTGCCAGTAAGCGGCCAAGCGTATTAGGGTGGCAATACAGCTTGCCCTTCTTTCGGAACGGACTCCCATGACCACCAAAGCCCTCCTGCTCGCCGCGACCCTGCTCGCCACCACCGCCTCCATCTCCAGCGCGCAGCCCGCGCCTGCCGTCGCTCCGGCTGCGGCGCCCGCGGAGAATGCGGCCGGCACCCGTCTTCGCGCGCTTTTCCACGACAGCGACGAGGCCAATCTCCGCCGCAATCCGCTCAGCGCCCTGTTCCGCGGTGACTTCCGCTATGCCGACCAGCTCGGCGATCCGATCAGCGACGCCCATTATGCCGCCGAGCGCGAGGCCGCGCAGCAGGAGCTCGCCGCCCTCCACCGCATCAACCGGGCTGAGCTCAACCCGACCGACCGGCTCGCCTATGACGTCTTCGAATATCAGCGCGGCGAGGATCTGGCCGACCTGCAGCCGGACATGCTGGCGCTGACCGCGGTCCGCCCGCTCAACCATTTCGCTGGCTTCCACACTTTCTATCCGGTGCTTGCGTCGGGGCGCAGCGCGGCGCCGTTTCGCAACGTCCAGGATTATGCCAACAATATCGCCCGCCATCATCAATATGCCCGGCTGATCGACGAGGCGATCGGGCGCTTCCGCCAGGGCCTGGCGTCCGGCGTGGTCGAGACCAAGCTCACCATCCGCAACGTGATCGAGCAGCTCGACACGCAGCTGCGCGACGCGCCCGACGCTTCGCCTTTCTACGGCCCGGCGCAGAACTTCCCGGATGCCGTGCCCGAGACCGATCGCGCACGGCTCCGAGCCGAATTGCTGGCGGTGATCCGCGACGAGATTTTCCCTGCCTACCGGCGCCTGCGCGATTTCCTGCAGAACGACTATCTGCCGCATGCTCGCGACCAGGTGGGTCTTTCCTCAATGCAGGGCGGTGCGCGGCTCTACGCCCGGCTGATCGAGGAGAATACGACGCTGCCTCTGACTGCGGACGAGGTCCACAATCTCGGCCTGCGCGAGGTCGCGCGCATCCGCGGCGAGATGGACGCGATCCGTCGCCAGACCCATTTCCAGGGGACGCTTGCCCAGTTCTTCGAGTTCATCCGCACCGACCACCGCTTCGAGCCGGCCAGCCGCGAGGCGCTGCGCCAGGGCTATTACGATATCGGCCGCCGGGTCGACGCGCGCATCCGCACCATCTTCTCGACCATCCCGCGCAGCCGCCTGGAAATCCGCGAGGTCGAGGCTTTCCGCGAGCGCACCGAGGCCGGCGGCTCCTATCAGGACGGCACGCCCGACGGCTCGCGGCCCGGCATCTTCTACTACAATGCCTATGACCTGCCCTCGCGGCGGACCTCGGGCATGGAAACCCTTTACCTCCACGAAGGCTCGCCGGGCCATCACTTCCAGATCATGCTCGCCGCCGAGAATGAGCAGCTTCCCGCCTTCATGCGCTTTGGCGGCAACACCGCCTTCGTCGAGGGCTGGGCGCTCTACGCGGAGACGCTCTGGGACGAGCTCGGCATGGAGACCGACCCCTATCAGCGCTTCGGCGGCCTGAATGACGAGATGCTCCGCGCTATGCGCCTCGTTGTCGACAGCGGCATCCACGCCAAGAATTGGACCCGCGACCAGGCCATCCAGTATATGCTCGACAATAGCGGGATGAGCCGCACCGAGGTGGTCGCCGAAGTCGAGCGCTACATCGCCATTCCGGGCCAGGCCCTGGCCTACAAGATCGGCCAGCTCACCTTCCTGCGCCTGCGCGCCGAAGCCGAGCGCGCGCTCGGCCGCCGCTTCGACCTCAAGGAATTCCACGCCCAGGCGCTGATGACCGGCGCGCTGCCCATGCCGGTGCTGGAGCGCAAGATCAGGGACTGGATCGCGGAAAGGCGGCGGGGGGCCTAGGCCCCCCGTGCCAGCGCATCCGCGATCAATTTACGGCTGTTCTCAATCCCGTACAGGGCGAAGAAGCTGCCCATGCGCGGGCCCTGGCTGGTGCCGAGCAGGGTCTCATACTGCGCTTTGAACCAGTCGCGCAGGCTCTCGAACGGATGCGCCTTGCCGACCTCGTAGACTTCGAACTGGATCGCCTCCGCGTCGGCATCTTCCGGGAGCGCCGCGAGCCGCGCGTCGAGGTCGCGCAGCGCCGCCGCCTCCATCTCCGTCGGCGCGCGATGGTCGAGCGAATTGGCGATGAAGTCACGGAAATAGGCGAGGGCGTAATCGAGTCGCTTGTCGAGTTCGGGATGGGTCTCGGGCGACGCGCCGGGCGCATAGCGCTTCACGAACCCCCAGAGCAGGTCCTTGTCGTCGGTCGAGGCGACCGCGACGAGGTTCAGCAGTAGCGCGAAGCTGATCGGCATCCGCGCCGGCGGCGGATCGCCCGCATGGACGTGATGGACCGCATTGCCCGTCCGCTTGTCCCATTCCTGCCCCGGCCAGGCGGCGAGGAACTGGTCATATTCATCGACCGCCCTGGGGATGATCCCGAAGCTGAGTTGCTTGGCCTTCTTCGGCTCGCGGTAGAGGTAGAAGACCAGGCTCTCCTCCGGCGCATAGGTCAGCCATTCGTCGATGGTGACACCATTGCCGCGGGTCTTGGAGATCTTCTCGCCATTCTCGTCGAGGAACAGCTCGTAGTTGAACCCCTCGGGCGGGCGGGCGCCGAGCACGCGGGCGATCTTGGAGCTCTGGATGACCGAATCGATCAGATCCTTGCCCGACATCTCGTAATCGACGCCAAGCGCGACCCAGCGCATCGCCCAGTCCACCTTCCACTGCAGCTTGGCGCCGCCGGAAAGGATCGACTGCTCGACGCGCGTGCCCTCGTCGTCGAACGCGACCATGCCGGTCTCCGCGTCCAGCACCTCAACCGGGACCTGCAGCACCTTGCCGCTGGTCGGGCTGATCGGGAGGACGGGCGAATAGGTGCGGCGACGCTCCTCGCGAAGAGTCGGCAGCATGACGTCGAGAATGCCGTCGTAGCGCCAGAGCACCGCCTTCAGCGTCTCGTCGAACCGGCCCGAACCGTAGCAATCGGAGGAAGCGAGGAACTCGTAGTCGAAGCCGAACCGGTCGAGGAATTGCCGCAGCAGATTGTTGTTGTGATCGGCATAGCTCGCATGGCCGCAGCCATAGGGATCCGGCACGCGGCTGAGCGGCTGGTCGAGATGCGCATGCATCATGTCCTGGTGCGGCACGCCGGGCGGCACCTTGCGCATCCCGTCCATATCGTCGCTGAACGCGATCAGCCGGCTCGGCCAGTCCACCATCTCGGCGAGCGCGTGGCGGACCATCAGGGTCCGCGCCACCTCCTGGAAGGTGCCGAGATGCGGCAGGCCCGACGGCCCGTAGCCGGTCTCGAAGACGATCGCCTTGTCCCGCGGGCCGTCCGGATAGCGCTTCAAGAGCTTGCGCGCTTCCTCATAGGGCCAGGCCTTGGAGACCCTGGCGGCCTCGCGCAGTTCGGGAGAGATCGACACCGTTGCCCTTTCGTTCCGCATCATCCATGGCTGCGGGGTGGCCGCCTCTTTGCCTTATCCCGCGCTGCACGCAACCCATGGCGGCATCTGGATCGCCTGGCCGGACGGGCCGGTGGAGGCGGCCGGGCGTGGCGCGGCGGTGGCGCGCGCGGCCGAAACCCCAATGATCATGTTGAACGCGCCGCTCGTCGGCAACCGGCTCGGCTATCCCGATCTCAACGGGCTCGACCTCCTGGAGCTGTTCGCCTTCGTCCATCCGGCGCGCTTCGCGGTGCCGACGCCGAAGGGCTTGGCGCGCGCGCTCGGGCTCGCGCCGCCGGAGAGCGACGAGGCCGCGGCGACCTTCCTGCGTCAAGCCGCGGCGAAGCTGCTCGCCACCCTGGACGGGGACTGGCCGGAGCGGGAAGGCGCCTGGGCCTCGGCGCAGGCGCTCCATCGCCTGCGCTGGACTTGGGCCGGCGCGGTCGCCGAGCGGCTGCAACGGCCCGAGCGGGACGAGCGCTGGCTCTTCTCGCGCCTGCCCGAATGGGAGGAAAGCTCTCCCCGCCCGCAGCCCCGCCCGGTCCGGCTCGACCTTGCTGACACGGCTTTGCGGCTGGAGGCCCTGGTCGGCGAGGATGCGGAGGTGCGCGACGGCCAGCGCGATTTTGCTGCTGCGACCGCCGCGATCTTCTCGCCGCGCAGACGCGAGGATCAGCCCAATCTCCTGCTCGCCGAAGCCGGCACCGGTATCGGCAAGACCTTGGGCTATCTCGCCCCCGCCTCGCTCTGGGCCGACCAGGCGGACGGCGCGGTCTGGGTGTCGACCTATACCAAGGCGCTGCAGCGCCAGCTCGATCGGGAGGGCGAGCGGCTCTTTCCGGACCCCGTCGAGCGCCGTCGACGGATCGTGATCCGCAAGGGGCGTGAGAATTATCTCTGCCTGCTGAACCTCGAGGACGCTTTACAGGGCGGCTTTGCCGGCCGTGCCGCGATCCTCGCCCAGCTCGCCGCGCGCTGGGCCGCCTTCACGCGCGACGGCGATATGGTCGGCGGCGACCTGCCGGGCTGGCTGACTTCGCTTTTCCGCCGCGCCGGTGCCACTGCGCTCACCGACCGGCGGGGCGAATGCGTCTATGCCGGCTGCCCACATTACCGCCGCTGCTTCATCGAGCGCGCCTCCCGCGCCAGCCAGGATGCGGACCTGGTCATCGCCAATCACGCCCTGGTTATGGTCAATGCCGCGCGCGGACGGGAGGAGGGCCGGGCGCCGACCCGGATCGTCTTCGACGAGGGCCATCACCTGTTCGACGCCGCCGATTCGACCTTCGCCGCCGCCTTCACCGGTCAGGAGGCGATCGAATTGCGGCGCTGGATCGTCGGGCCGGAAGGCAAGACACGCGGTCGGCGCCGCGGGCTTGCCGCGCGGCTGATGGACGTCGCCTCCTATGACGCGGCGGGCGCGGCGGCGCTCGAAGCCGCAGTCCAGCATGCCGGCGCCTTGCCTGGCGACGGCTGGCTTGGCCGGATCGCGGAGGGCCAGCCGTTCGGCCCGGTCGAGGCCCTGCTCGCCGCGGTCCGCTCCACCGTCTATGCCCGTGCCACCGCGCAGGATGCTGGCTACGGGCTGGAGACCGAACTGGCCGAACCCGATCCAGCTCTTGTCGAGGCCGCCGCGCCGGCGGTCGAGGCGCTCGAACGTCTGGTCCGGCCTTTGGTCGCGCTCGGCAAGAGGCTCGAGGCTGTGCTGGAGGACGCGCCGGACTGGCTCGATACTCAGGCGCGCGCCCGTGTAGAGGGCGCGATCGGCGGACTATCGTGGCGCACGCAGGGCCTGCAGGCATGGATCGCGCTGACGGCGCGGATCGGCGGGCCGGCCGACCCCGATTTCGTCGACTGGCTTGCGGTCGACCGGGTGGAGGGGCGCGAGTTCGACGCCGGACTCCACCGCCACTGGCTCGATCCGACCCGGCCTTTCGCCGAAGCGGTGCTGAAGCCCGCCCATGGCGTGCTCGTCACCTCCGCCACGTTGCGCGCCGGCGCCGACTGGCCGACCGCCGAGGCCCGCACGGGCGCTATTCATCTCTCTGGCGACGTCGTTCGCTTCGAAGCCGCCAGCCCATTCGACTATGCCTCGAACAGCGAAGTGCTGGTCGTCACCGATGTGAAGAAAGGCGATCTCGCGGCATTGGCCGGTGCCTATGCTCGGCTGATCGAGGCGGCGGAGGGCGGCACGCTGGGCCTGTTCAGCGCGATCCAGCGGCTGAAGGCGGTCCACGCCCGCATCGCCGACCGGCTCGCCCGCGCGGGCTTGCCTCTCTATGCGCAGCATGTCGATCCGATCGATACCGGCACAT
Source organism: Allosphingosinicella sp. (assembly GCA_044225925.1). Lineage (GTDB taxonomy): Bacteria > Pseudomonadota > Alphaproteobacteria > Sphingomonadales > Sphingomonadaceae > Allosphingosinicella. The sequence continues at coordinate 59,323 of JBGAHY010000002.1, read as the reverse complement.
TGATCGACATCTTCCGCGACGATCCGCACGCCTCCCTTCTCGGCACCGACGCGCTCCGTGATGGTATCGACGTGCCCGGTCATTCGCTGCGGCTGGTGGTGATGGAGGGCGTGCCCTGGCCGCGCCCGACCGTGCTCCATGCCGCCCGGCGCGCGGCCGGCGGCGGCACGCCCTATGACGACCGGGTCGTGCGCGCGCGACTTGCGCAGGCCTTCGGGCGGCTGATCCGCCGCGCCGGCGATCAGGGCATGTTCGTGCTGCTCTCCGCCGCTACGCCATCGCGCCTGCTTGATGCCATGCCGCCGGGCGTGCGGGTATCGCGCGTGCCGCTGGACGAGGCGATCCACCGCGTCCGCGCAAGGCTGGCGCAGCACGCCGGGGCCGTGCATGATGCGCGCGAGAGGATCGGCGAGATCGAATGAAGACGCTCACGCTGCTGCGCCACGCCAAATCCGGCTGGGACGCGCCGGTCGCGCGCGATTTCGACCGGCCGCTGAACGCCCGCGGACGCAAGGCGGCTCGGGCGATGGGCCGCGAGATGCGCCGGCTCGGTCTCGGCTTCGATCTGGTCCTGGCCTCGCCGGCGGCACGCGTCACCGAGACCTTGACCGAGGTGGCGCAGGGCTATGGCGCCGCGGTCGACACCGAGTTCGACGAGACCATCTATCTTGCGCCGGTCGATCATCTGCTGGCCCTGGTGCGCGGGACCGACGACAAGGATGCGCGCCTGCTGCTCGTGGGTCACAATCCCGGCATGGAGCAGCTCGCTCTGTTGCTGTCGCCCCCCGGATCGCTCCGCGACGAGATTGCGGCCAAATATCCAACCGGCGCTTTGACCGAGATCGCCTTCGACACGGACCATTGGCGCGAGGTCGCGCCCGGCGCCGGCCGGCTCGAGCGCTTCATCCGCCCGCGGGAGCTCGGCGAGGGCCTGGGCCCGAATGACTAGACTATTGGCCGCTTATTGCTGGCGCGACCGCTGCGCGGCGTCGAACCGCGTCTGATAGGCCTGGACGCGCGCATCCACCTCCGCCTGCTCGCCGGCCCGCATCTCGCCGCGGATCAGGCGGAACCGATAGCGGCCATTGTCGACCTCGAGCACGCCGAAGCGGCCGGCGGGGTCCCCGATGAACAGAGGAACGCCGAGAGCCAGCACCTGATCGTCCCAGGCTGCGGGAATGATGTTGCTCCGTCCGCAATTGATGCCGACCACACCCTGCGGGATGGCGGGCGCAAAGCGCTGGCCATTGGCAGTCTGAGCGAGGACATGCAGATCGGGCGCCTCGATCGTGACCAGCCGCCCGCGATCCTGCTCCAGCATATCGCAGCGTATCTCGCGCAGTTCGCGCTGCGGCGTGGCTGCGGCGGGCATGGTGGTGACAAGGGTGGCGCCGGCAAAAGCGACAAGCGAAAGCAGGGACATACGCAGGGTCACGGGGCCGTCTCCTCCAAAGCATCGGCCAGCGCCTGGCGGAGGGTGCGCAGCGCTGCCGCTGGAAAACCTGTACCATGATCGGCGGCCGGCGGCGAGGGACGCGAGGGCGGTGCGCTCTCGGCCTCCGCGGGGGCGGCGCCGCCGCTCTTCAGCAATTGCTGCACGCCGCGGATCGTATAGCCGTCCTGGTTGAGCAATTTGTGGATACGCCGCGCCAGCGCGACGTCGTCCGGCCGGTAATAGCGCCGGTTGCCGGCGCGCTGCAGCGGCTTCAGCTGCGGGAAGCGCGTTTCCCAATAACGCAGGATATGCTGCGGGACTCCGAGGTCGCTGGCGAGTTCGCCGATCGTCCGGAAAGCCTGTTCGCTCTTGCGGATCGGTTCGGCCATGCGGGGCTTACCCGGTCCGGGCGATCCGCTCGCGCATGATCTGACTGGCGCGGAAGGTCAGGACGCGGCGTGGCGCGATTGGCACCTCGACGCCGGTCTTCGGATTGCGGCCGACCCGCTCGCCCTTGTCCCGCAGGATGAAGCTGCCGAAGCCCGAAATCTTGACGTTCTGCCCTTCGGACAGAGCGTGGCACATATGGTGGAGAATGCCTTCGACGATGCCGGCCGATTCGGCCCGGGAGAGCCCGATTTCGCGGTGGACGATGTCGGCGAGGTCCGCGCGCGTGAGCGTGCCCACGGACGGTTTCCTGATCGCACCCAGATCGGCCATCGAAGCAATCCCCCTAGGACTTCAAACCGCAACATTAGAGCAGCTTGCGGCTGATAGCAACGTGACTCTTCAAGGGAAAATCTTGGTTGGAACGGCCTAGTAACGAACTGCAGCGGCGCCCCAGGTGAAGCCGCCGCCCATCGCCTCCAGCACCAGCAGGTCACCTTTCCGGATCCGTCCGTCACGGATCGCGGTGTCGAGCGCGAGTGGCACCGACGCAGCGGAGGTGTTGGCGTGCTGATCGACGGTGACGACCACCTTCTCCGGCGCAAGGCCGAGCTTCTTGGCGGTGGCGTCGAGGATGCGCTTGTTCGCCTGGTGCGGCACCACCCAGTCCACGTCGTCGGCGACATGGCCGGCCGCGTCGAGCACCTCGTGCATGACCTGAGCGAGGTTCACCACCGCATGGCGGAAAACCTCCTTGCCCTTCATACTGACCGTGCCGACCGTCTGCGTCGTTGACGGGCCGCCGGTGACGTAGAGCAGGTCGTTGTGGCGCCCGTCGGCGTGCAGCCGGGTGGCGAGGATGCCGGTGTCGGCATCGCCTTCCTCTGCCTTCAGCACCACCGCGCCGGCGCCGTCGCCGAACAGGACGCAGGTCGTGCGGTCCTCCCAGTCCAGGATCCGGCTGAACGTCTCCGCACCGATCACCAGGGCAAAATCGGCCATGCCGCCCCGGATCATATTGTCCGCGACCGACAAGGCGTAGAGGAAGCCGGTGCAGACCGCCGCCACGTCGAAGGCGATGCAGTCGTCGATGCCGAGCATCATCTGCACCTTGGTGGCGGTGGCCGGGAAGGTCTGGTCCGGCGTCGCGGTGGCGAGGACGATCAGCCCGATCTGGCCGGGTTCGACGCCAGCCGCCTCCAGCGCCTGACGGGCGGCGGCGGCGGCGAGCGTGCCGGTGGTCTCGCCTTCGCCGGCGATATGGCGGGCGCGGATGCCCGTCCGCTCGGCGATCCACTCGTCAGTCGTATCGATATGCTTCCAGGCGGCCAGCTCGTCATTGGTGACGCGCCGCACGGGCAGAGCGGCACCGGTGCCGGCGATGAGCGAACGGCGGGTCATTTGGCGGCGGCGAGCTGCGCGTTCTGCGCGGAGATGTTGGCGAGATCGTCGGTGATCTTGCGGGTCAGGTCCTCGCGGACCATGCGCGCAGACACGCGGATCGCATTGGCGACGCCCTTGTCGCTGGCGCTGCCATGGCTCTTCACGACCAGCCCGTTCAGCCCGAGGAAAACGGCGCCATTATGGTTGTTCGGGTCGAGATGGTGACGCAGCAATTCCGTCGCCGGGCGCGAAATCAGGAAACCGAGCTTCGAGCGGGCCGAGCTGGTGAAGGCGCGGCGAAGCAGGTCGGTCACGAAGCGCGCCGTCCCCTCCAGCGACTTCAGCGCGATATTGCCGGAGAAACCGTCGGTGACGATCACGTCGGTGTCGCCGCGCGACATCTTGTCGCCCTCGATGAAGCCGTCGAAGCGCATGTGGAGATGGCCGGAGCCGCGCAGGATCGCGGCGGCGGCCCGGAGCTCGTCCGTCCCCTTCAGCTCCTCGGTGCCGATGTTGAGCAATTTCACCCGCGGTCGCTCCAGCTCAAGCACGACGCGGGCATAAGCCGCGCCCATCACCGCGAACTGGACGAGATTGTTGGTGTCGCACTCGGTATTGGCGCCGAGATCGAGCATGACGCAATCATTGTCGCCAAGTGTTGGCAACAAGGCGGCGAGCGCCGGCCGGTCGATCCCCGGCATGGTGCGGAGCGCGATCTTGGACATCGCCATCAGCGCGCCGGTATTGCCGCAGGACAAGGCCGCGTCGGCCTCGCCTTCCTTCACCGCGGCGATGGCGCGGCCCATGGAGCTGGACTTGGCCCGGCGAATCGCCTGGCTCGGTTTCTCGTCACCCGAGATGACGTCGTCGCAATGGATGATGGTCGACACGGCTTCGAGCCCGCCATGCTTGGCGAGCTCAATGCTGATCGCATCCTCATGACCGAAGAGGAGGAAATGGAGGTCGTCGCGGCGCTGCCAGGCGAGGGCGGCGCCCGCCACGTTCACCTCGGGACCCGAATCGCCACCCATCGCGTCGATTGCGATCCGTGGCCCCTGTCCCAACTCAGTTCCTCCGTGCAGCCTTGCCGCCCCGGTTCCCCTTACGCCTCGGTCTTGAGGATTTCACGCCCCTTGTAATGACCGCAGCTCGGGCAGAGGTTGTGCGGCAGGCGAAGCTCGCCGCAATTCGGGCACTCCTGATAGCCCGTCGCCTTCAGCGAATCGTGGCTGCGGCGCATGTTGCGCTTGGAGGGCGAGGTTTTTCTCTTGGGGACGGCCATCGTGGCACCTGTTCTCGTTCAAAAAGGGTCTGGCGAAAATCGATGTGGCGAGCGCGGGTCGGTGGTCAACGGCCACTGCGGCCGCTGGCCTCGCGGCCTGATGCTCTCGCTTGAAGGGAGCGGCCTATAGCGATTTGGCGCGCGGTTGCAAGCGTAGCGGCGCATGATAGGAGGTCCCAATAGGGGGACAGACCATGACATCGACCGTGCTTCCGATCACGCTGACCATCGCAGCCGCCGCAGCGGTCCTGCACATCTGGCTCGCCGGCCGGGTCAGCGCCCTGCGCAACAGCCAGAAGGTCAGCATCGGGGACGGCGGCAATGAGGCGCTGATCCGCCGGATGCGCGCCCATGCCAATTATGGCGAGAACGCACCGATCTTCCTGATCCTGCTCGCCCTGCTGGAGCTGGCCGGCGGCGATCCCCGCATCCTCTGGGGCGCGGCGATCCTGTTCGTCATCGCCCGCATCCTCCACGCCTTCGGCATGGACCGGCCGCATCCGAGCAAGCTCAGGATGTTCGGCATGATCGGCAGCACGCTCGCCCTCGTGATCCTCCTCGGCTACGCGATCTTCACCGTCTACCGGCACCCGCCGGCGCTCTAAGGTTCACTACCCGCGGGCGAGCACCCGGTCGGCGACGAAGGGGTTGGTCCGGCGCTCCTGCCCGAAGGTCGACATCGGGCCGTGGCCGGGGACGAAATGGGTGTCGTCGCCCAGCGGCCAGAGCCGGCCGGTGATCGCGTCAAGCAGGTCCTGATGATTGCCCATTGGGAAGTCGGTGCGGCCGATCGACCCCTGGAACAAGACGTCGCCGACGATGGCCAGCTTCGAGTCCGGATGATGGAAGACGACATGGCCCGGCGTGTGGCCGGGGCAGTGATAGACGTCGAGTACCAGCTCGCCAATCGTCACCTGGTCGCCATTGACCAGCCAGCGATCGCTCTCGAAGACCTTGCCGGTAATGCCGTAGCTGCGCCCGTCATCCTCCAGCCGCGCGATCCAGAAGCGGTCGTCCTCGTGCGGCCCCTCGATCTTCACGCCAAGTTCGTCGGCGAGGATCTTCGCGGAGCCGCAATGGTCGATATGGCCGTGGGTCAGCAGGATCTTCTCGATGGTCACGCCATGCTGGACGGCAGCGGCCTTCAGCCGGTCGAGGTCGCCGCCGGGATCGGTGAAGGCGCCGCGCATCGTCTTGGTGCACCAGATCAAGCAGCAATTCTGCTGCAGTGGCGTCACCGGAAGGATTGCGGCGCGAAGCGGCGGGTTGGAAGCGGGAGCAGAGGCCATTGCTCGCAAATGGCCTTGGCGACGGAGCGATGCAAGCTATGCTCGCCGCATGGAGTTTTCTCGCCGCGAGATCCTCGCCGCTTCGGCCCTCCCGTTGCTGACGGCCTTCGCCGAGCCCGAATATGACGTCCCCTACGTCCCGACGCCGCCGGAGCTGGTCGAGAAAATGCTCGATCTCGCCGGGCTCACCGCGTCCGATTATCTGATCGATCTCGGCTGCGGCGACGGCCGGATCGCGCTTGCAGCGGCCCGGCGCGGCGCCCGCGCGCTCGGCGTCGATATCGATCCGGTGCGCATCCAGGAAGCGGTCGCCGCCGCCCGCTTCGCGCAAATGGAAAGCCGCGTCCTGTTCCGCCGGCAGGACTTATTCCGCACGCCGATCTACGAAGCGAATGTGATCGCGCTCTATCTGCTGCCCCGGATCAACCTGGCCTTGCGCCCACGCCTCATGACCGAGCTGCGCCCCGGCAGCCGGGTGGTGAGCCACGCCTTCACTATGGGCGATTGGCCGCCGGACGGTCAGGACGAACTGGACGGCCGGCGCATTTTCCTCTGGATCATCCCTGCGGTCGCCGGCGGAACCTGGGCGATCACCGACGCAAATGGCGGCAGCTGGGCGCTGGAAACCGAGCAGCGCTTCCAGGAGGTAACCGGCACCCTGACCGGCGCCGGCGGCGTGCTGGACCTGCAACAGGGTCGCCTGCGCGGCACGAGGCTGAGCTTCACCGCTGGGGGCCGGACCTGGGCGGGGACGGTCGGGGACGCCACGATCGCTGGCGAGAATGGCGGTTGGAGCGCGAGGCGGACCTAGCGGAACGTGTCGCTGAGATGGGCGGGATTGATCTGCCGCCTTTCGATCCCGGCCACAACCTGCGCGCCAAGCAGGCCGGCGGCAACGGAACCCAGGTTCGAGATGAGCTTGAGCACGCCGACCGCGCCGATCGAGGAGTAGTCATCCTCCAGCGCGATCCGAAACGCGACGGTCGCGAAGATATTGGCGACCAGCATCGCCGCCCACCAGAAGCCGACCAGAGGCGCGGCGCTCCGGCCCTGCCAGTCGCGCGGCGCCTCGCTCGCCTTCCAGGTGTCGCGCACCATGAGATAGGGCATGAAAAACCAGGCGATCGGGATGAAGAACCAGCCGACCGCGAGCCCCGGCGAGCCCATCAGATCGTCGGCGCCCATCGCCCGCGCATTGGCATTGGCCCGGTAGAACCAGATCAGGAACAGGCTGAGCGAGCCCAGCCAGGTCAGAAAGCTGACGAGCGAGAACAAGCGGGCGAAATCGCCCCAGAGCAAGGCGTCGGCGCCCATGGTCAGTGACAGGATGACGGCCGCCGCCGCAGCCAGGGCATCGGCCCAGAGCGCCCAGCGCGCCGCCAGGGCCAATCCCGACGCCGGCTGGTAGACGAAGGCCATCAGGCCCCGCGCGCCGGCGGGCGGTAGCCGGCGTCCGCACGGAACGCCTTTTCGGCGTCGAGCCGATTCTGCCGCGTGACGAAATACATGGGCAGGCTGAGCACGATCAGGATGAGGGCGAGGAATGAAATCTTGTTCATCGCCAGGTTAAGGACGAGCAGGACGATGGCGATGCCCAGGGACCAGATCCAGGCCTGCTCGACCAGCTTGAAAGCGCCGAATGCCTCGCGCCCGTCGTCGGTGCGGACGCCGCTGATCCCGCGATGGTCTACGCCGGTGAACAGGTAGAAGCGGCCGCGCGTGCCGGGCGTGAGCAGCTCGACGACATTGTTCATCACCTGGGCCTTGGTCCAGGTCTTGGTCGAGCCGTCGTCGAGCCGGAACTTGATGCTGTCATAGATGCTGTTCTTCGGCCGCCGCCGGCGCAACGCCGCTTCCTCGATCGTGCCGTCGATCGTCGATATCGCCATTATCCGATCCCCTCTTCCCTAGCCGCCCGCGCCGCCGAGCAGATTGGCCTGCCAGAACATCAGCCCCACCCAGAATTGGTAGTCCTGATTCTCCTTCTTCGCGAAACCATGGCCCTCATTCTGCCCGATCAGATGCCAGGCCGGGCGGCCGGCGGCGCGGACCGCGGCGACCATCTGGTTCGCCTCCGATTCCGGCACGCGCGGATCATTGTGGCCGGTGACGACCATCAACGGGATGCGCAGGTCCGCGACATGGGTGAGCGGGCTGATCGCGGTCAGCTGCGCGCGCTGCGCCGGGTCGCGCTCGTCGCCATATTCGACTCGCCTCAGATCGCGGCGATAGCTTTGCGTGTTCTCGAGGAAAGTGACCCAGTTGGAGATGGCGACAACGCAATTGGCGGCGCGCAGCCGGTCGCCGTAGCGGATCGCCGACGCGTAGCACATATAGCCGCCATAGGAGCCGCCGGTGACCGCGAAGCGGCTGCGGTCGAGGGCCGGATCCTGCTGCAGGCGGTCGAGAAAGGCGCCGATGTCCCGGACGCTGTTTTCCCGGAGCGCCGGCCCGTTATCGAGGCTGACGAAGCGCTTGCCGAAGCCCGTCGAGCCGCGGACATTCGGGTAGAAGAGGGCGATGCCGAGCTCGTTGAGCAGGTAATTGTTGCGGCCGAGGAAGCCGGTCCGGGACTGGCCTTCCGGCCCGCCATGGATGCTGACGATCAAGGGCCGCCGGCCCGGGAAACGCTGCGGGTCGGGCCGATAGAGAAAGCCCGAGACGTTTTCACCGTCGAAGCTGCGCACCTGGATCAGCTCCGGCTCGACATTGGTCGATGCGTCGAGCCCTCCCGTCTCGCTCCGCGTCCAGCGGGTCACCGAAAGCGTGCGTGGATCGACCGAATAGGCATCGGAGGGGCTGCGCGCCGAGCTCAGGCTGAGCCCGACCGTGCCCCAGGGAGCAATCTGCAGGCCGCCGATCGTGCCAGCGGGAAGGCCGCTGACCAGCCGGGCGGTGCTGGTCCGCGTGTCGAGCAGCCTGAGACGACTGATCCCGGCTTCATTTGTGACGAACGCGATTGTCCGACCGTCCTCGGACACATCGAAGGCCTCCACGTCCCAGTTGATATTGGTGATCACGGGCGTGAAGCGACCGGTCGCGGTGTCGAGGCGCCCAAGCCGCTGGAAGTCCGAACCCTCGTCGGACGTGATCCAGAGAGTCCCGTCGGGCGCATATTCCGCGCCGCCATAGGAAATGTCGCGATTGGGATCGCCGATCGGGGTCATCCGGCCTGAGGCGATGTCCAGCAAATACGGGTTCGACTTGGTGACCGAGATTCGGTTCATCACCACTGCGCTGCGCCCGTCAAAGGCGAAATCGGCCACGCCCCAGCCGCCGCCCTGGACCTGTGCGACCATCCGGTTGCTGGACGGATTGCGCGGGTTGACCACATAGATGTCGGTGTCGGTGCCGTTCCGGCGGGTGGACGTGTAGGCGATCCACTGGCCGTCATGGCTCCAGGCATTGAGTCCGTTGCGGCTGCGCCCGTCGGTCAGCAGGTTCAACCGGCCGCCGGCGAGCGTGTAGATCTGGAAAAATTCGTTGCCGCCCGTGTCGCGTGTCGCAACGAGCAGATCGCCCGTCGGCGACCAGCTGCCGCCGACCGGCTCGATCTCGAAGCTCAATTGCTGGCGGTCGCCCATCGGCATGGCGACCCGGTGCAATTGGTTGGTGTCGCCGAAACGGGTGGTGATCAGCATCGAGCGGTCCCGGGCGTTCCAGCCAGCAAAGCCCGCGCTCCGGAATTCCATATAGGGCCGCGTCCGCTGCGCCAGTTCGAGCGGCACCGGCGGGATGCCGTCAGCAGTCAGGGCGGCCGGCTTCGGCGCCACGGCGGGCGCGTTTCCGCTCTGTGCAGAGACCAGAGCGGCCGGCATGATGATCAGCGCGGCGGCAAGCAGTTTCAGGCGCATCGATGTCCCCCTCATGCCGGCGAGTCGGCTTATCATGCGCCCGATCTGGCCATTGTGCGTTCGATGCGTCAACAAGCGAGAATGACCGTGCGTGAAGAGACCGTCACTTGATCCACCAATATGCCGCCTTGCCCTACCGGACGGACGGGGAGGGCAGGCTCGAAATCCTGCTGATCACGTCGAAGGAGCGGCGGCGCTGGGTGATTCCCAAGGGCAATCCGATTTCCTCCTTCCGCAATTACGAGACCGCTGCGCGCGAGGCGTTCGAGGAAGCGGGCGTCGAGGGCGGCATCGCGCCCGAGCCGGTCGGCAGCTTCCGCTATATGAAGCGCCGCCGCGCTGGGCCCGACGTGCCGGCGATGGTGACCGTCTTTCCGATGCTGGTGACGCGGCAGCTCCGGCACTGGCCGGAGCGCGGCGAGCGGCAGTTGCGCTGGTTTACGCCTGAGGAAGCCGCCGAGGCGGTGGAGGAGCCTGAGCTCAAAGACATCATAGTGTCATTAAACAGTCGCAAAGAGACGCTCTATCCGCGGGCGTCGCTTGTCATGATGGGCGTCAACCGATTCTCCTGGGGGTACGGAATGTTGAAACTGGTCCGCAAGCTCATGCCGCGGGAGGACCGCTTCTTCGACATGTTCGAGCGCCACGCCCAGATTCTGGTGTCCGGCGCGGACGCGCTGGAGAAGATGGTCGCGGGTGCCGAGCCGATCCCGGCCTCCTGCCAGGCGATCGAGACTCATGAAAATGCCGCGGACGACGTCACTCGCGACGTGCTGGTGGCCGTCCGCCGCTCCTTCATCACCCCCTTCGACCGCAGCGCGATCACCGCGCTTACCTCGTCGATGGACAATGCGATCGATGAGATGTGGCAGACCGCCAAGGCGATCACGCTCTACGAGGTGACCAGCTTCCAGCCGCAAATGGCCGACATGGGCCATGTCGCCAGCCAGGCCGCCCGGCTCGTGCTTGAGGCGATTCCGCTGATGCGCAACATCGGCCGCAACGCCGCCCGGCTGCACGAGATCACCGAGCAGGTCGTGCATCTCGAAGGCCAGGCGGATGTGCTGCACGACGCCGGGCTCCGGGCGTTGATCGACGGCGGAGCGAAGAAGGATCCGATGAACTTCATCGTCAACCGCGAGGTCTACCGGCATCTCGAACGGGTGCTCGACGCCTTCGAGGACGTCGCCGACGAGATTTCGGGCATCGTGATCGATCACGCCTGATGGAAGGCTACACCTTCATCATCATTGCCCTCATCGGCGTGGCTTTGCTGTTCGATTTCCTGAACGGCCTGCACGACGCCGCCAACTCGATCGCGACCGTGGTCTCCACCCGCGTCCTCAGCCCGCAAGTGGCGGTGGTCTGGGCGGCCTTCTTCAACTTCATTTCCTTCCTGTTCTTCAGCCACGCCGTCGCCAGCACGATCGGCAAGGGGATCATCGATCCGAGCATCGTCACCACATCGGTGATCTTCGCGGCGCTGATGGGCGCGATCGTCTGGAACATCATTACCTGGGTGCTGGGCATTCCGACCAGCAGCAGCCACGCACTCGTGGGTGGTCTGGTCGGCGCCGGCGTGGCCTCGCATGGCTTCGGCGCGATTGTCGCCTCGGGCGTGATCAAGACGACTGTGTTCATCTTCCTGGCGCCGATCTTCGGGATGATCCTCGCGATCCTGCTGGTTATCATCACGTCATGGCTGTTCAAGCCGGTTGCCGCGACCACCTCCGACCGCGTCTTCCGCCGGCTCCAGCTCGTCTCGGCCGCCGCCTATTCGCTCGGCCACGGCGCCAATGACGCGCAGAAGACGATGGGGATCATCACCGTTCTGCTCTTCTCGCAGGGCCTGCTGCACGGCGAATTCCATGTGCCGATGTGGGTGGTGATTGCGTGTCAGGCGGCAATGGGCCTCGGTACCCTGATGGGCGGCTGGCGAATCGTCCACACGATGGGTTCGAAGATCACCCGCCTGACCCCGCATCAGGGGTTCTGCGCGGAGACCGGCGGGGCGATGATGCTGTTCGGCGCCACCGCCTTCGGCATCCCGGTTTCGACCACGCATACGATCACCGGCTCGATCATGGGCGTCGGCGCCGCCCGCCGCGCCTCAGCGGTGCGCTGGGGCGTCGCCGGCAACATCATCATCGCCTGGATCGTGACGATTCCCGCCGCGGCGCTGGTCGCCGCTCTCGCCTATTGGCTGACCCGGCTCTTCTAGACGCTCAGCACTCCACCACATTCACCGCGAGGCCGCCGAGGCTCGTCTCCTTGTAGCGCTCGTTCATGTCGAGGCCGGTCTTGCGCATCGTCTCGATCACCTGGTCGAGGCTGACCCGGTGCGAGCCGTCGCCGATCAATGCCAGGCGCGACGCCTCGATCGCCTTGATCGCGCCGACGGCATTGCGTTCGATGCAGGGCACCTGGACGAGCCCGCCCACAGGATCGCAGGTGAGCCCGAGATTGTGCTCCATGCCGATCTCGGCGGCATTTTCGACCTGCGCCGGCGTCCCGCCGAGCGCCGCCGTCAATCCGGCCGCCGCCATCGAGCAGGCGACCCCGACCTCGCCCTGGCAGCCGACCTCGGCGCCGGAGATGGAGGCATTCTCCTTGAACAGGGAGCCAATCGCCGCGGCGGTGAGCAGGAAGACATGCTCGCCCTCCTTGGTCGAATGGGGCTGGAAGCGCTGATAGTAACGCAGCACCGCCGGCACGATCCCGGCGGCGCCATTGGTCGGCGCGGTGACCACCTTGCCGCCGGCCGCATTCTCCTCGTTCACCGCCAGCGCCCAGAGATTGACCCAGTCGATCACGGTCAGGGGATCCTGCAGCGCCCGCTCGGCGCGCTCGGTCAGCAGCCGATAGAGGTCCGGCGCGCGGCGTTTCACGTTGAGGCCGCCCGGCAGGATGCCGCGGGCCGCCATGCCCCGGTCGATGCAGGCCGACATCGCCGCACCGATCGCGTCCAGCCCGGCGTCGATCGCGGCGTCGTCATGCGCCCCATGTTCGTTCGCGCGGGCGATCTCGGCGATGCTCAACCCCTCGCGCGCGGCAATGGCGAGCAATTGATCGCCCGAGCTATAGGGCCAGCGCGCGTCCCAACCGCCTTCGGGCGGGGCGTTGCGCGAGACGTCCGTCTCCTCGACCACCGCGCCGCCGCCGACCGAATAGGAGACGGCGCTGTCCAGCATGTCGCCGGCCGCGTCGAAGGCCGTGAAGCGCATGCCGTTGCTGTGATGCGGCAATCGCTCGCGCTGCAGGAAGTGGACGTCATCATGCTCGTCGAAACCGATCTCGTGCGTGCCGCCGAGCCGCAGTCGCCCGGTCTCGCGGATACGCGCAACGGTGATATCCGCCGCGTCCGGATCGATTCCGTCCGGCCGCTCGCCCGACAGGCCGAGCAGCACGGCGCGGTCGGTGGCATGGCCCTTGCCGGTCAGCGCCAGCGAGCCATAGAGCTCGGCCTGCACCCGGGCGGTCCGGTCCAGCCGGCCGCTTTCGCGCAGCCTCTCGACAAAGCGGCAGGCGGCGGTCATCGGACCCATGGTGTGTGAAGAGGAAGGGCCGACCCCGATCTTGAAGAGGTCGAAGACGCTGCAGACCAAGATGTTTCTCCTGCCCCGGGGCATTGGGCCGGATCGCGGCGCATGACAAGGGCGCGCGGGCCCTTCGTGCTGCTCGACGACGCACGCCCCGGCGGCCGCATGACCATGTTCGCCGGGCTGCGGACATTGGTGGAGACGCGCGAGCCGGGGGAGGTGGCGTCCTGCCTCGAGCAATTGCGCGGGACGAAGGCGGCGGGCTTCCTTGCCTACGAGGCGGGCCATGCGCTGGAGCCGAAGCTGGCGCCCCTGGCCCGGTCGCCGGCGGGAGACGAACCGCCCTTGCTCTGGTTCGGGACCTTCGCCGAGGAATGGACCGGCAGCGCCGCCGATTTCCTCCCCGATCCCGCTGGCGCCTGGGCCGGGGCAGCGCGGCCTTTGATCAGCCGCGCCGAATATGAGGCGGCACTGGCGGCGGTGAAGGCGCATATCCTGGCCGGCGATGTCTATCAGGCCAATCTCACCTTCGCCGCCGAGGTGGCGGTCGCCGGCCACCCGCTGGCGCTCTACGCCGCGCTCCGCCAGCGCGCCCGGGCCGGCCATGGCGCGATCGTCTTCACGGGCTCGCACTGGTTGCTCAGCCTGTCCCCGGAAATGTTCTTCACGCTGGAAGACGGGGTCGCGACCACCCGCCCGATGAAAGGGACGGCGGCGCCCGACGCCGATCCGGAGGCGTTCCGCGCGGACCCCAAGCAGCGGGCCGAGAACCTGATGATCGTCGATCTGCTCCGCAACGATCTCTCCCGCATCGCCCGCACCGGCGGGGTGAAGGTGCCGGCCTTGTTCGAGGTGGAGACCTATCCGACCCTGTTGCAGCTGACCTCGACCGTCACCGCCGAACTGGAGGAAGGCAAGACCGCGATCGACCTGCTCCAGGCCATCTATCCCTGCGGCTCGATCACGGGCGCCCCGAAGATCAGGGCGATGGAGATTATCGACGCGCTGGAAGCGAGCCCGCGCGGAGCCTATTGCGGCGCGATCGGCAGGCTTGCGCCGGACGGCTCCGCGTCGTTCAATGTCGCGATCCGGACGCTAACGCTTGCGGACGGCGCGACGGTCGCGCGGCTCGGGCTCGGCTCCGGCATCGTGGCGGACAGCGAGGCGGACGCGGAATGGCGCGAATGCCTGGTGAAGGGAAAGTTTGTGGAGACCCAAAGGCCGTTCGATCTGATCGAGACGATGCGCTTCGATCCGGTGGATGGCGTGCTCGAGCTCGACCGGCATCTCGCCCGGATGAAGGCGTCGGCGTCGGCGCTCGGCTTCCCGTTCGACCGGCACGAGGCGCGCAACGAATTGCAGGCGGCGACTTTCCGGGCCGGGGCGAGCCGGCTCCGGCTGCTCCTTTCGCGGAGCGGCGCCTTTGCCATCGAGCTGCGCCCGCTCAGCCCCCTGCCTGATCCGCCGGTGGAGGTCGCCTTGCTGCCACTGCCCGTGGACCGCGACGACTTCCGCCTGCGCCACAAGACCAGCGACCGCCTTTTCTACGACGAGGCACGGGCAGCCGCCGGCACTTTCGAAGTCATCTTCCACGACGCCGACGGGTTTCTGACCGAGGGCAGCTTCACCAACATTTTCGCGGAGCGCGCTGGCCAGCTGGTCACGCCGCCGCTTTCACGCGGCTTGCTGCCCGGTGTGCTGCGCGCGCGCCTGCTCGACGACGGCAGAGCGAAGGAGGGCGATTTGCGCCCGGAGGACCTCGCAAATGGCTTCTTCATCGGCAATGCGGTGCGCGGGCTCGTTCCGGCCCGGTTAAGCTCCGCAACCGCATAAGGGACTCATGCAGATGGACCGACGCGCTTTTTTGGCCTTCGGCGGCGCCGCGATGGTCGTGGGCGTGGCCGTCACCTTTCCGTTCGAGCACGATGCGGATGCGACGCCGCCGCGGCCCGGCAATTTCCCGTATCGCCTGACCGACGCCCAGTGGCGCGCGCGGCTGACGGGCGCGCAATATAGCATCCTCCGCGAGGGCGCGACCGAGCGCGCCTTCACCAGCCCGCTCAACGACGAGCATCGCCGCGGCACCTTCTCCTGCGCCGGCTGCGCCCTGCCGCTTTATTCCTCGACCACCAAGTTCGACAGCGGCACCGGCTGGCCGAGCTTCTGGCGGCCCTTGCCGCATGCGGTGGTGGAGCGGGCCGACAACAGCATCGGCATGCGCCGCACCGAAGTGCTCTGCGCCCGCTGCGGCGGCCATCTCGGCCACGTCTTCAATGACGGGCCGCGCCCGACGGGCTTGCGCTACTGCATGAACGGCGCGGCCATGACGTTCCGGGCCGGTTAGGCAGCGATCGGAAACCGCAGCAGCCGGTCCTGCACGGGCACCAGCGCCTCCGCGCCCTCACCCACGGCCCGGACGATTTCCGGATGATGGGCATCGAGCCCGCCGGTCAGCGCGCCGAAGGCCGGCAGGATCAGCTTGCGCTCCGTGGCGACGAAGCAACGCCGCGAGACGAGACGCCCGCGCAGATGGATGCGAAGCTTCGGGTGAAAATGGCCGGACAGCTCCGGCCGGCTCTCGCTGGGGTCGGCCTCGTGCCGGAGCAGCAGGCCGTCCACCTCCGCCTCCTCAACAATCTCGCCGCCGCAATGATCGGCGATGCCGGGATCGTGATTGCCGGTGATCCAGGTCCAGCGCGTCCTTTGGGTGAGCGCGCTCAGCAACGCGCGCGCCTCGGCTGGCAGCCGGTCGCAGCCCGCTTGGTCGTGGAATGAATCGCCAAGGCACCAGATTTCCGCAGCGTCGGTCGCCGCTACGATGGCGGTCAGGTCGGCCAGCGTCGCGATGCTGTCATATGGCGGCAGCATCTGCCCGCTTTTGGCGAACCAGCTCGCTTTCTCGAGATGCAGGTCGGCGACCAGCAAGGCGCGCCGGGCGGGCCAGAACAAGGCGCCCTGCGGCAAAGCCGTCAGGTCATGTCCGGAGAACGAAAAGCGAACCATGCCCCGCTATAAGGCGGCGGCAGGGGCGGGTTCAAGGCGTCAGTCGGCGGAGACGTGCACCGCGATCGGCATTGGCGCGCCCACATTCTGGGTGGCCTGGCCCTGCGTGGTCCAGAAAAGCACGCCGCCCACGAGGAAGCCCTGGATGACCAGAGCGAAGGGGTGCTGGAGCTTCTTCAGGACGTTCACGTTTGAGCTTTCCTACCGGTGCGCCCGTTGGCGCGGGATTTCCATGTGGGGGCCCATTCCTAAACAGAAGCTAAACGCGCGAGTCGAATCCCATGAAACGGGCAAATCCTGCGACGAATTCAGTGTCGGGCAGGAGCGCTGTCAGGCCGAGGGCAGATTGGCCGCGACGATCGCAGCGAGTTCGTCCATCCCGAACGGCTTGCGCAGGACCGGCGCGCCCGGGCCGAGCGCGCCTTCCAGCTGGTCGGTTTCCGCGAAGCCGGTGACGAAGACGATCGGCAAGGCCGGATGGCGCTTCCGCGCCGCGGCGGCAAGCTCGGCGCCGTTCATGCCCGGCATCGCGAAATCGACCAGCATCAGATCCGGCGGTCCATTGGCCAAAGCGGCAAGCGCCGCCTCGCCGCCCGCCAGCGTCTCGACCCGGTGACCGAGACTGACCAGCACATCGGCGAGGAACTCGCGCACATCCACATCGTCGTCGACCACGAAGATGTGTGCCGCTTTGGCCACCTCTGGGGCAGTTGCGTCCGCCCGCTTCAACTCCGTTTCCGCCTCGCCCGCCTCCGCCCGCGGCAGCAGCAGGCGCACGACGGTGCCGACGCCCTCCTGGCTGTTGATCCTGAGCGTGCCGCCGGACTGGCGGGCGATGCCATAGACCTGGGCGAGGCCAAGGCCGGTGCCCTTGCCGAGCGGCTTGGTCGAGAAAAAAGGCTCGGTCGCGCGGGCCAGGACGTCGGGCGCCATGCCGAGGCCGGTATCGGCGACCGAGATGCAGACATAGTCGCCCGGCGCGACGTCCGCGCCCTCGCTTTCGCTGACCAGCCCGGTGGCGATGGTCAACGTGCCGCCACCCTGTTCGCCGTCCAAGATCGCGTCGCGCGCGTTGAGCGCGAGGTTGAGGATCGCGTTTTCCAGCTGGTTCTCGTCGCACAAGGCGCGGTCGGCCCGCGGATCGAGTTCGGTGCGGATCATGATCGCGCTGCCGATCGTGTGGCGGAGCATCAGCCGCATATTGTCGATCACCCGGTTGACGCTGACCGGGGCCATGCGGATGCGCTGGATGCGGGAGAAAGCGAGCAATTGCGAGGTCAGCTTCGCACCGCGCCGCGCCGAATCGAGCCCAGCCGCCGCGACCCGCTTCAGCCGCGGATCCTCCAGCGAGCGGCTGATGATCTCCAGCCCGCCGATCACCGGGGTGAGCAGATTGTTGAAATCGTGCGCGATGCCGCCGGTCAGCTGACCCACCGCCTCCATTTTCTGCGCCTGGCGCAAGGCCTCCTCGGCCCGTTCCCGCTCGCCGACCTCGGCCTGCAGCCGGTCCAGGGCGGCGCGCAGGTCCGCGGTCCGTTCGGCCACTTTCGCTTCCAGCGCCTCGGTGCCCAGCTTCCATTCGTTGATGTCATGCGCGACGCCGATGAAGCCGATATGCTCGCCATTCGGCCCCCGGCGCGGCTGCGAGATGGAGCGCATCCAGCGCCATTCGCCATCGCCGCGCCGGAAGCGCGCCTCCAGCACGAACCGCTCCAGGCTCGCCTCGCCCGCCAGCGACTCGGCGATCACCCGCGCCTGGTCGTCCGGATGGATGATCTCCCGCCAGTTCAGCGCGATCGCCTCGTCATAGCTGCCGCCCATGAAATCGGCATAAGCGCGGTTCACGAAGCCGCGCGTCCGGTCCAGCTTGGTCACCCAGATCGGCACCGGCGCGCTATCGGCGATCAGGCGGAAGCGCTCCTCGCTCTCCCGCGCGCGCTCCTCGGCCGCCGCGTCGCGGTTCACGGCCGTCACGACCCCGAACACGCCCACGCCGTCGTCATTCTCGCCAAGGACGGGCGTGTAGGTGAAGGTCAGCCAGACTGTTTCTTCGCCGCCGCCGCGCCGAAGCGTGCGCGGCTCCGATTCGAAGAACAGGGTCTCGCCCGACATGACCCGCGTGGCGAACGGCGCGATGCGCGGCCACGCATCGTCCCAGACCTCTCGCGCCGGCCGCCCCAGGCAGGGATGCCGGTCGCCGAGCAATTCGGCGTAGCCATCATTGTAAAGCATGAGGAAGTCCGGCCCCCATGCGATGAACATGGGCAGGGTCGAGCCAAGCACCATCGAGGCGGCGGTGCGCAGGGATTGCGGCCAGCTTTCGACCGGCCCGAACGGCGTCCTCGACCAGTCGTGGGTCCGGACCGGGATATGCGCGGGACGCGCTGGCTCGGGCTGGGCAGGGACGCGGTCCATTGGGCGCTCGGCACACCTTCCAAAACACCCCGCCCCGGACGCAACCTAGTCCGGGCGCGGCGTGGAAGGAAAGCCCCCGATTTCGATGAAAGCCTAGTGCGCGGCGGCGGCCTGCACCTGACGCATCACGCGCAACAAATTGCCGCCCATCACTTTGGCGACATCGGCCTCCGAAAAACCCTCCTGCCTGAGGCGCGCGCTGATCCGCGGCAAGGCGGTGACGTCCTCCATCCCGATCACGCCGCCGCCGCCGTCCCAATCGGCGCCGAGCCCGACATGATCGATGCCCATCACCCGGATCGCGTGCAGCATGGAGCGCATGTAGAGGTCGAAATCGGCGGTCGTGTAGGGGCGCAGGCGGTTCAGCGCGGCAGTGTCCGCAACCAGCTGGCGCCGCTCCGCCGCGGTCAGCTGCGCCCAGTTCTTGTGCCGGTCGTTGATCCGGTCCCGCTCGTCCGAGCCGTCATGCTGCACCATGAAGATCGAGTTCATCATCATGAGGCCGCCATGCGCCGCGACCTGCCGCATCCGGTCGTCGTCCAGGTTGCGCGGATGATTGAAGATCGCCTTCGGCCCGGAATGGGAGAGGATGATCGGAACCCGGGACAGGCGAAGCATGTCGTCCAAAGCCTGGTCGGACGAGTGGCTGCCGTCGATGATGATGCCGAGCCGGTTCATCTCGGCGACCCATTGCCGGCCGAGCGGCGACAGGCCGCCCCAGCGATGCTGGCCGGTCGCCGAATCGGCGAGCTGGTTGTCGCGGCTGTGGACGGGCCCCGCGAGGCGCAGGCCCAGCCGATAGAAAG
The DNA here is from genome assembly GCA_044225925.1 of Allosphingosinicella sp. Classification (GTDB taxonomy): domain Bacteria; phylum Pseudomonadota; class Alphaproteobacteria; order Sphingomonadales; family Sphingomonadaceae; genus Allosphingosinicella. The sequence goes on along the minus strand of JBGAHY010000002.1, from coordinate 39,930 downwards.
TGGTAAGCAGGGTCAGGTCCTCGCCCAGCGGCCAGCCATTCTCCATCGAGATGAAGAAGAAGCGCCGCCCCGCGCGGGCCGACCGCTCCGCATCGTCGGCGGTGAGCGCTAGGTCCACAGTGGCGCAATTCTCGCCGATTACCCGGCGGATCGCGGCGGCGCGGACCAACGCACGGTCGCGGGCGTCGCGATAACCCTCGGCAGTCAGGGGCCCTTGCGCCGTGTAGATGACGAAGAAACCGCCATCCATGCCGCCCTCGCGCATCCGCGGCAAATCCACCTGGCTGCCGTCTTCGGCGTAGACATGGCGCTGGCTGAAATCCCAGCGGCCGTCGTCGAACCGCTCAGCCACGTCGAGATGGGTGTCGAGGACGATCATCCGCTCATGCGCGGCCCGTTCGGTCGGCGTCACCCGCGGCTGGGAAGGCTGGACCCGCGCATTGCGCTGGGCGGCGACGGGGCTGGCGAGCAGGATCGCCATGGCGGGGAGGATGAGCATGCGCATGCCTGCGTTCTGATCCCGCCGGGGGGCCGGCGTCAATGCGTCACGCGTGCTTTGTGGTCCCGCGCAGGGCCTCGGCCTTCGCCCGCAGCGCCTCGGCGCTATGCTGGGTGACGCATGACATCAAGGCTGCCTTGAGCTCACCGAGCGTGCCCTGATCCGCCCCGCAATCGTTGCACAATACGGTGCCGTCATCGGCGTGGCCGGCGGGCAGGCGATAATTGGCGCTGCCGCAGATGTCGCAATTGATCTCGACGCTCACGTCCACCGTCCCGCCATAGGCACAGCCGCGCTGCGCCGCAATGTGGACGGGCGATTTCCCCTGTGATAGCCCTCGTAGAAACAACGTATCGGGGACGGATTCGGCGTGGCGCGACCTCTGGGTAGTCTTTGGCTCAGGCTCTTCGGTCCCAACGGCCCGACGACCTTCGCCGAGCTTCGCACGGCGATCCTTGGCACCGACTTCAGCCCGGCGAATGACGGTTCCATGGTGGCGCGTATCCGCGCGTTCGTCAGTTCTCACGTCAATCTTCCCGACCGGCCCGGCGCGACAGCCGACGACACAGCCACGCCACCCGCCCGGACCTTGCTGAGCGACCTGCGCATCACGCTGCAACCAGGCGATGCGACCGGCGATCAGAGCCGCTTCAGTGTGCCCGGCCTGGATATTCTCGTCGTGCCGACCGTGGCGGCGGACCCCGAATCGACCGTCGCGCCGGGCGGCGAGCGAACCGCGACCCTGTTTGTCGCCGCTGATCCCGCGATCGCGGCGGGCCTGATCCCGATCGAATATGGCCCCGCCAACCTGAGGGAGCCTCTCAACGAGGGCTGGCTGGCGACCTGGCTTGCGCTCAACGTGTCGCCGATGGAGATCAACTGGGACGCGGATTCGCTTGGCTCCGCCGCGATCGACCTTGGCATCCTCCTGCGGGGCACGGTTCTGAGTTCGGTCGTTTTCTCGGGCGACTTCTCCGCTGGCTACACGCTGGGCCCGCAATCCATGGCGCTCGACCAGCTGACTCTGGCCGCCGGCAGCGATTACAATTTCGTCGCCGATGCCGACAGTGTCGGGGCCGGCCAGACCCTGGTGGTCGACGGCCGCGCGGTCGGCGCCGGCAACCATGTCATCTTCGACGGCAGCGCGGCGACTGCGGGCAGCTTCGCCTTTTTCGGCGGCGCCGGCACGGACCAGTTCTTCGGCGCCGGCGGCGACGATCTCGTGCAGGGCCTGGGCGGCGCCGACACGCTCACCGGCGGCGGCGGCAGCGACACCTTCGCCTATCTCTCGGCCAGCGATTCCACCGGCACCGGCTACGACACGCTCGCGGATTTCAATCCGGCCGAGGACAAGATCGACCTGCCGGGAACGGTGACCGGCTTCGACACCGCCATCCAGAGCGGCGCGCTCTCCACCGGCAGCTTCAACGCCGATCTCGGCGCCGCGCTCTCGCACCTCGGCGCCGGCCATGCCGTCGTCTATGCCCCCAATACGGGCGACCTGGCGGGCAAGATCTTCCTGGTCGTCGATGGAAATGGGGTCGCCGGCTATCAGGCGGGCGAGGATTATGTCTTCGCGCTGCCGGCGACGGCGCTGGCCGATCTTTCGGCCCATCCCGACTTCTTCATCTAGACCTCGGTCTCGTCCACCCGCATCGCCAGCGCAGCGAGGCTCTCCGCCTCGATCAGGAGGCTGTCGTCCACCGTCCCCTGCGCCGTCCGCTCGCGGCCGATGATCACCAGCACCGGCACCGCCAGCGGCGAAACCCGGTCGAGCGTCACGTGCACCATCGTCTCCTGCGCGCGGTCGAGCAGGCTGGCGAGCCGGCCGACATCGGTCAGCTTCATCCGCGCATCGGCCCAGGCTGCCTTGAGCAGCAGATGGTCCGGCTCATAGCGGCGCAGCACGTCGTAGATCAGGTCGGTGGAGAAGGTGACCTGCTTGCCGGTCTTGCGCTTGCCGGGATGCTGGCGCTCGACCAGCCCGCCGATCACCGCCACCTCGCGAAAGGCGCGCTTCAGCAGATGCGAGCCCTCGACCCAGTCGACGAACTCCTTCTCCAATATGTCGCGGGAGAAGAGCGCCGCCGGATCGGTGATCGGTTCCAGCCCGTAGCAGGCAAGCGCGTAATCGTTCGAGACGAAGCCCAGGGGTTTCAGCCCAGCGCTCTCCATCCTTTTGGTGATCAGCATGCCGAGCGACTGATGTGCGTTCCAGCCCTCGAAACTGTAGGCGACCATGTAGTGGACCCGGTCGTGCGGGAAGGTCTCGACAAGGAGCTGCTCGGGCGCCGGGACGACCGAACGATAATCCTGCACGCGCAGCCATTCGCGCACCGCGTCCGGGAAGCGCGGCCACTGGGCGCGGTCGTGGAGGAAGGTTCGCACCCGGTCGGCCAGATTGGTCGAGATCGCGATCCGCGCACCCATATAGGTCGGGATCCGCGCCGACTTGTGCGTCGCCTTCACGACCAGATCGGCGCCATCGATCCGCTCGACCTCCAGCACCAGGCCTGAAAAGAAGAAGGTGTCGCCGGGGCTCAAAGTCTCGGCGAAATTGTCCTCGACCGTGCCGAGTTTGCGGCCATTCCTGAAGCGGACATTGTAGAGCGGCGCATCGACGATGATCCCGGCGTTCATCCGGTGCTGCTGAACGAAGCGCGGATGGGACACCCGCCAGATATCGCCCTCCCGGGTCAGCCGGTGGAACTTGTCATAGGCCTTCAGCGCATAGCCGCCGCTTTCGATGAAGCTCAGAACCTGGCCGAACAGCTCCGCCGACAGGCCGGCATAAGGCGCGGCGCTCCTGACCTCCTCCAGCAACTCACCCTCGCGGAACGGCGCGGCGCAGGCGACCGCCATGATATGCTGCGCAAGCACGTCGAGCGCGCCGGGGCGGAACAGCTCGGCATCCAGCGCGCCCTCCTCGACCGCGTCGATCGCCGCGCGCGCCTCCAGATATTCGAACCGGTTGCCGGGGACGAGGATCGCCTCCGAGGGCTCGTCGAGCCGGTGATTGGCGCGGCCGATCCGCTGCATCAGCCGTGAGCTGCCCTTTGGCGCGCCCATCTGGATGACCAGGTCGACATCGCCCCAGTCGACGCCGAGGTCGAGGCTGGAGGTGCAGACCAGAGCGCGCAATTTCCCCGCCGCCATCGCCGCCTCGACCTTGCGCCGCGCCTCCAGCGCGAGGCTGCCATGGTGGATGCCGATCGGCAGCTGCGCCTCGTTCACCATCCAGAGGTCCTGGAAGATCAGTTCGGCGAGGCTGCGCGTGTTGCAGAAGATCAGGGTCGTCCGGTGGCGCTCAATCTCGCGCATCACATTCTGCGCGGCCCAACGCCCGCTATGCCCGGCCCAGGGAATGGTCTCGTCCTCGGGCAGCATGATCGCGACCTGCGGCTCCGCCCCCGGATCGCCCTTCACCAGCGCCACCGTCTCGGCATCGCCATGCGGCGCCAACCAGCCCTGAAAGGCCTCGGGATCGGCGACCGTGGCGGAGAGGCCGACGCGGCGCAGCCCCGGCGCGAGCCCCTGCAGCCGCGACAGCGCCAGCGAGAGGAGATCGCCGCGCTTGCCGGTGGCGAAGGCGTGGATCTCGTCCACCACCACCGTCTTCAGTCCCTGGAAGAGCAGCAGGCTATCCTCATGGCTGAGCAGAAGGGACAGGCTCTCCGGCGTGGTCAGTAGGATCTGCGGCGGCCGCACCCGCTGGCGGGCCTTGCGCTCGGCCGGCGTGTCGCCGGTCCGCGTCTCCACCCGGATCGGCAGGTCCATCTCTGCGACGGGCGTCAGCAGGTTGCGCTGCACGTCCACCGCCAGCGCCTTGAGCGGCGAGATATAGAGCGTGTGCAGCCCGTCGCCCGGCTGCTCGACCAGTTCGGCCAAAGTCGGCAGGAATCCCGCCAGCGTCTTCCCCGCCCCGGTCGGCGCGACCAGCAGCGCATTCCGCCCGGCCCGCGCCGCGTCCAGCATCTCCAGCTGATGCCGCCGCGGCGCCCAGCCTTTCGCGGCGAACCAGGCCGAAATCGGCGCGGGGAGAGACTGGGAACCTTGGGGCATCGCGGGCATAGAGAGCACATGGCGCGTCTCGGTTCCTGGGTGAAGCCTTTCAAGGACGGTATCTACGTCGCGCCGGCCGACGCCTGGATCGATCCTTCACGCCCCAAGCCGCTCGCGCTCGTCACCCACGGCCATGCCGATCATGCCCGAAGCGGCCACGACAAGGTGTTCGCGACGCCCGAGACCTTGGCGATCATGGAGGTCCGCTACGGACCGCAGGCGGGGGTGGCGGTAGCCTATGGCGAGACCCTCCGCGTCGGTGAGGTGGACGTCAGCTTCGTTCCCGCCGGCCATGTCCTCGGCTCCGCCCAGATCGTGCTCGAGCATGCGGGCGAGAAGATCGTGGTCTCCGGCGACTATAAGCGCCGCGCCGACCCGACCTGCGCGCCGTTCGAGCCGGTGCCCTGCGACATCTTCATCACCGAGGCGACCTTTGGCCTGCCGGTCTTCCGCCACCCCGCCACGTCGGGCGAGGTCGACCGGCTGCTCCAGCGCCTGCACGACAATCCGGACCGCTGCATCCTGGTCGGCGCCTATGCGCTCGGCAAGGCGCAACGGCTGATCATGGAGTTGCGCGGCCGCGGCCATCATGATCCGATCTACATTCACGGCGCGCTGGAGAAACTCTGCGCGCTCTATGCCGGGTTCGGCGTCCCTCTCGGCGCGCTCATCCCGGCCACCGGCGTGCCGAAGGAGGAGATGAAGGGCCATATCGTGATCGCCCCGCCCGGCCAGCTCAACGACCGCTGGTCGCGGCGCCTGCCCGACCCGATCACCGCCATGGCGTCAGGCTGGATGCGGGTCCGCCAGCGCGCGCGCCAGCAGCTGGTCGAGATGCCGCTCATCGTCTCCGACCATGCCGACTGGGACGAGCTGACCATGACGATCCGCGAGCTCGCCCCGCGCGAAGTCTGGATCACCCATGGCCGCGAGGAGGCGCTGAAGCATTGGTGCATGACCCGCCAGATCAAGGCGCGGGAGCTGAACCTGGTCGGCTATGAGGATGAGGACGACTAGCCCCGCGAGCGGAGCCAGACCGCCAGCACCAGCCCGGCGATGACGAGGATGCCCCAGCGGACCTGCCGCTCCAGCTTCTCGTCGTCATAGCGGGTAAGGATGAAGGCGCTGGTCGGCATGAACACGAGCAGCAGCCCGAGCCCGATCGCGAGGCCGGACCAGATGGTGCCGAGCACGGTCGCCACCACGGCGAGCGCCACCCAGCAGATGCAGAAGATCAGAGGCTCGAGGGCGAAGCGGGGCATCAATGCGCCGCCTGCGGCCCGCGCTCGACGCCCGAGAGCGCGAGCTGGTCGTCGATCTGGGCGATGAGGCGGTCCAGCCCCGCCTGATCCTTCGCTTCCGCCCGCGCGACCAGCACGTCCTGCGTGTTGGAGGCGCGGAGCAGCCACCAGCCATCCGGCGTGTTGACCCGCGCGCCATCGGTGCGGTTCACCTCGGCGCCGTCCGCCGCCAGCCGGTCCAGCACTTCGTCGACGACCGCGAACTTGCGGCTCTCGTCCACCTGGAAGCGCAGCTCCGGCGTGTTGACCACATCCGGCATGGCCGAGCGCAGGGCGGTCAGCGAGCCGCCGAGCTGGGTCACCGCGCGGATCAGTCGCACGGCCGAGTAGAGCGCGTCGTCAAAGCCGTAATAATCATGGGCGAAGAAGATATGTCCGCTCATCTCGCCGGCGAGCGGCGCGCCGGTCTCCTTCATCTTGGACTTGATCAGGCTGTGCCCGGTCTTCGACATCAACGGCTGGCCACCCAGCGCCGCGATCCGGTCGTAGAGCGTCTGGCTGGCCTTCACGTCGGCGATGATCGTGGCGCCGGGGATCGCCTTCAGCACCGGCTCGGCGAGGATGGCGAGCAACTGGTCGCCCCAGACCACCCGGCCCTCGCCGTCCACCGCGCCGATCCGGTCGCCGTCGCCGTCGAAGGCGATGCCGAAATCCAGCCCCTTCTCCGCGACCAGAGCCTTGAGGTCGGCCAGATTCGCCTCCTCGGTCGGGTCCGGATGGTGGTTCGGGAAACGGCTGTCGACATTGGTGTAGATGGCATGATGCTCGCCCGGCAGCTTCGCCAGCAACTTCTCCAGCGCCGGCCCGGCCGCGCCGTTGCCGGCGTCCCAGCCGATCCGGTAGGCGCCGCCGTCGAAATTCTTCATCAGCCGCTCGACATAATTGTCGATCACCGCCTCGTCGGTGACATGGCCATCGCCCGTCTCCCAGTCGCCCGCCGCGGCCATGGCGCCGAGGCCCTTGATGTCCTCGCCGAAAAAGGCGCGGCCGAAGAAGACCATCTTGAAGCCGTTATAGTCGGCCGGATTGTGGCTGCCGGTGATCATGATGCCGCCGTCCACGGCCAGCTCCGCCTCGGCATAATAGAGCATCGGCGTCGGCCCGAGTCCGACCCGCACGGCATCGACGCCGCTTTCGGTCAGCCCGCGCAGCAGCTCGGTCTGCAGTTCGGGCGAGCTGGCGCGGCCGTCGCGGCCGACCGCCACGCGCTTGCCGCCGGCGCGCCGCAGCAGGGTGCCGAAGCTGCGGCCCACGGCGTAGGCGTCAGCGGGGCCGAGGGTTTTCCCGATCACCCCGCGAATGTCATATTCGCGCAAGCTTGTCGGGCTGAATTGATGACTCACAGGATACTCCGTTCAGGCGCGCCGCTTGAGCTCGGCGAGCAAAATGTCGCGGGCGGCGTTGACCCGGGTCGCGAGACCCGCGGAGCCGCCGGCATCGGGATGGACCCGCGCCATCATCCGGCGATGCGCGGCGCGGATCTCCTCAACGCTCGCGCCGACATGAATGTTCAGCAGCTCGCGCGCCTCGGCCGGCCGCATCGCGCTGCCGGAGACAGCACCGCGGCGCATGTAGCTCAGCACCATCCCCACGACGACGAGGACAATCAGCGCCTTGACCAGAAAGCCCATCGCTTCAGCCCGCCATCGCAGTGGTACGCGCGGGCAGGGCGCCCGGTTCCGGCAGAGCGAGGCCCGCGATCATTTCCCTCAGCTCCTGTCGCGCCGCGATATGGGTGAGCCCGATCTCGCCGATCGCCTGCAGGTCGAGCAGGGTCAGCCCCTTGGGGAAGAGCTCGCGATAGATGACGCGCTCGCCGAGGCCCGGAATGACCCGGAAGCCGACCCGGCGGGACAGCTCGTTCATCGCCTCGCCGACCCGGCGCATGTTGCGCGCCTCGACATGCTGCATGCGGTTGCGGAGCACGACCCAGTCGACCCTGGCGCCATCCGTCTTGGCGCGCTGGGTGCGGCTGTTCCAGACCAGTTCCGCGTAGAAGCTCGGCTTGCGCACCCGGTAGGTCTCGGCATCCACCTCGCCGATCAGGTCGAGATCGACGAAGCTGTCGTTGATCGGGGTGATCAACGTGTCCGCCCGCACGATCGCCTCACGCGCATAGGGATCGTCGCGGCCGGGCGTGTCGATGACCAGGAAGTCGGCATCCTCGGCCATCCGCTCGACCGCGGCCTCGAAGCTCTCGCCCTTGGCGGGATCGAACGTGTCGTGGACCGGCATGGGCAGTTCGAGGCCGAGCCGCCGCGTCGTCGCGAGGCGGTTGTCCAGATAGCGGCCGAAGGTCCGCTGCCGGCTGTCGAGATCGAGCGCAGCGACCTTGCGGCCCTGCGCGGCCAAGGCGACGGCGACGTGAACGGCGGTGGTGGACTTGCCGGTCCCGCCCTTCTCATTGGCAAAGGTGAGAACGTGCGGCGCGATGCCAGCCATGAAAGCGCAACCTTCGGAGACTTGATTTTGCCGTCGGCGAGCCGCTAGGGACCCGCCTTCCCAAAAACCTCTATCGGAGCCCTTGAGGCGGTGCAAATCATCCGTGACGCCGATGCGCTGAAGCGCGAGCTGGACGCCCTCAGGGGCGAAGGCGGCGCCACGATCGCGTTCGTGCCGACCATGGGCGCGCTGCACGACGGCCATATGGCGCTGATCGCGGAGGCGAAGCTTCGGGCAACCCAAGTCGTCGCCTCGATCTTCGTCAACCCGACCCAGTTCTCGGCCAACGAGGATCTCGGCACCTATCCGCGGCGCGAGGCGGCGGACGCGGCCCTGCTCGACGCGGCCGGGGTCGCGATCCTCTGGGCGCCGGACGTCGAGACCATGTACCCGGACGGCCCCGAAGCGACGGTCAAGGCGGGCTCGGCGGCCGAGGGCCTGGACGGCGCCTCCCGCCCCGGCCATTTCGACGGCGTCGCCACCGTCGTCGCCCGCCTGTTCGACCAGGTCCGCCCGGACGTCGCCATCTTCGGCGAGAAGGATTACCAGCAGCTCGCCGTGATCCGCCAGCTCGTCGAGGCCCGGAAGCTGCCGATCGAGATCGTCGGCATCCCCACCCAGCGCGACGCGGACGGTTTGGCCCTCTCCTCGCGCAACGCGTACCTCTCGGAGGAAGAGCGCACCGCCGCCCGCGCCTTGCCCCGCGCGCTCGGCGAGGCGGCGGCGGCGATCGAGGCCGGCGGCGACGTGGCCGAGGCGCTGGACAAGGCCAAGGCCCGGCTCGAGGCGGCGGGCTTCGACCCGATCGATTATGTCGCCTTGCACGACGCCGAGACGCTGGCGCCGATGGCCGTGCTCGACCGCCCGGCCCGGCTGCTGGCTGCGGCGCGGATGGGGCGGACGCGGCTGATCGACAATCTGCCGGTGACTCCCGCCTGATCCTCCCTCCCCTTGATGGGGAGGGATAGAGGGTGGGGTGGACTCTTCGCATACGCACCGATCTGCATTGACGTTCACCCCCTCCCTGACCCTCCCCCATCAAGGGGGAGGGGATTCTTGCTGAAAGCCGCGTTAACCATTTGTAGAGGGTTGCTGGACGACACAGGCTGCCGGAATTGGATGCAAGGGGGCAGTAATGGCGAACAGCCTGAAAGCCGGCATGTTCCTGATTGAAAGCCGGATGGCCGACGCAGCCATGGGGGATGTCGAGGCGCTTTACGAGCTTGGCGTCGCCTATTCGACCGGCACCGCCGGCGTCGAGATCGACTTCGTCGAAGCGCACAAATGGTTCAACCTCGCCGCGCTCAAGGGCAATGTGGCCGCGCAGGAATGCCGGGCCGACATCGCCGAGGACATGACCGCCCGCGAGATCGCCGAAGCCCAACGCGGCGCCCGCGCCTGGCTCAGCGAATTCGCCGACCGCCGCCCCCACGCAGCCTGATCGCGCCAGACGCAAAAACCGCGGAAAACCGCCAAAGGTCAGGCAAAGGTCAGGCCAGGGACGCATCGTCATCGGCCCCTTCCGCGCCGTCCGTCCAATATTCCCCGTTCCATGACGCATCATCGCCGAGCGGCAGCAGGCCGCTCGCTGCGCGTTTCGCATTTTCCAGCTGGCGTTCGAACTCCGGATCGAGCGGAACCGCCTCCGGCGCTTCGGCGTCGCCGCGGCCGCGGTGCCAGTGCGGCAGCTCGCCGCCCAGGATGTCGGCGCACTGGAGCGCCACGTCGAGATCGTCGGGCGCCAGCAAGGCGTGCGGCTCGGGCGGCGCGACCGGCAGCAGCTGCGCCAGGGCCTCGTCGAGCGAAGGCTCCAGCGGCGGCGCGGGCTCGTCGGCCTGGCGCAGGTCGCGATGGGCGTAGCGGAAGCGCTCGGGCATGAAGCCGCGCAGCAGGAACATCAGCAGCCGGTCATTCTGCCGCATCCGCCGCCCGACCCGGTTCCCCGCTTTGTCGAAGACCGGCTCGTCGCTGCCGTGAATGGCGCGATCGAAGGCGATGTCGACCAGCCGCCGCGCCGCATAAGGCAGAGCCGCGTCCCAGGCGGCGGCGAATTGCGTCCCCTCGGGCGATTGCGGAGGCGATAGCAGCTCTTGGGCGACATCCCGACCGCATGCGCCGCCATCTCGACGCAGCCCGTGTCGGCGAGAGCGCGGATGAAATCGAGCTGGCGCTGTGGCGTGAAGCCGTCGCGGCGCGGTTTGCGCAGGACCGGGACCCAGTCATAGGCGGCGGGATCGAAGCCGTGGGCGTCGCGCGGCGGCTCGTCCGGGTCGTCGGGCAGCGCGGCGGCGCCGGCGGGGTCGTGGGTGAGCGGCGCCGGGGGCGGCGCGGCGGGGACGAGGTCTTGCCCGGTCTCGTCGTCGGGAGAGGATGAGTCGGTCATCCCCAGCGTAGGACAGACGAAATCCTATTAGGAAAGGGGAATTTGATCCGGAATGGATGTGAATGAGGCAGAGCCTCAGGAGGCTAGGGCTCTAATTCGAGCGGGTACTCGTCGTACGTCCGCCCATGCAATTCGCGGCCTGCTGCCTTCTTGTTCCGACCGCCCCATTGCTTGAAGAAGAATGCCACATCGTCTCGACGACAAATCTCATACAATCGCTCGACCCATTCTTCGTCCATCGACCTTGCGCGGGGACCGGACTCTCCGCCGACGATCGCCCAGTGGACCTTTCTCAAGTCGATATCGTCGACCCTGCCGATCAAGGGTTCGAACGAAACGAACAGAGTAGCGTCCGGGATGGCCGATAGATGGCATACGCGTTCAGCAACGTCTGAATTCTCGACCGATGTGCCCAGCCAAACGTGAAGCAAGTTCTTCAACACGCCGTCCTTGAAGAGCTTGGCCATCCGCTCGGGGCGCTTGGTGAGTATCTGGAAGTGATGCTGAGGACACGCCTCCATCACGTCCCATACCTGAGCGATGAATTTGTCGGGGACGGCTTCATGAAAGAGATCAGCCATCGAGTTGACGAAAACGCGCTTGCCCTTCCGCCATTCCAACGGGGCCGACAGGCTGGACTTGTCGATGTTGACCTTGCCGGTCCACACATAGCGACCACCGCTTTTGCGGGTTGTGCCTTTGTATTTCGAGTGCCCCATCGCCTGCAGACGCGCTGCCATCCGCATCGCATAGCAGTTGGTGCAACCGCTGGACGCGATCGTGCACCCCGCCACCGGGTTCCAGGTGACGTCCGTCCATTCGATTTCTGAGATGCCAGCCATTATCGCAGGACCGCCGCCGCGAGCTTAGCCGCAAGCTTGGCCTTCTCACCTGGATTTGCCCATGCGAACATCAGCGAGAACTCGTGCAAGCCATTTCTCCCAAGCGGCAGGACCTGATCGATTACGCGCCCGTCGAATGCCAGCTTGAGCCGCTCCTTAGCGATATTCTCGAACCAAGCGATATCTACTGCGCGCTTCGATACGCTCTGGCCGACGCCGAAAAGATCGGGTTGTCCCTTCTCCTCGACGGCAACCACGTGCCTCCAATCGGTGGTGCCAAGAGCCTCATCGACACTCCGGCCTCCGTCTTCCAAGACACCTCCATCACCCCGAACTTGTCGGTACATCGCGAACACCGGCACCAGATACCAGAGGTCCACTGCTTGGGTGCTCGCTAGTTTCTGGAGTGTTTCAAACCGAATCTGGAGTCCAAACGGATCGAGGAAAACCACCGCACGAGTAGCCTTCCACCGTGTGCGGTCACAAATCTTGGACAGCATCTCATTCGCGTCGAACTGAGTGATCGTCACGCGATCCTCCAAGTCACTAAAGCGCTGCTTAACTTGAGCTCGAAGGGCGCGAACATTGGCTGGCTTCACGTCGTTAAAAAGGTAGCGGTCGAAAGGCGGTTGAACGCCGAGAGCGCGGATCGCTGAACCAACTATGATTTGATCCGTATCTGCAACCGGTTCGGCCGGAAGCAACCCCGATTGGCCTTCACCGGTGGCACGGCCAGCGGACTTTGAAATTGAGGAACCTGAGCCGGCGCAGGCATCAACATACAACAGCTGGAAGTCTCGCTTCTTCAGAGCAGTTGTAAAAGCGCCGAGATATTTCTCGACGGTCTCAAGCTTCTTGCGAGTGTGTTCGTCGCCGAATGCTTGCGCAGTCACATCGCTCTCCAAGGAACACTTGGTGAACGATACGCATCCAACTTATATTTTTCAAGTATCCATTGGCGGCTGGCAGCAGGCCGAATGGTTCAATTCCCTGCGGCACCTGCCGCCCGCACCGGTGCCCCGTCCCGATACCTTGCGAACCAAGCCAATATCGCCCCCGCCTTCGCCCCGCTCTGGCTCGGCCGCGAGGCAATCCCGCCATGGCTCGCTCCAGGCACCTTCACCAGGGCCGTCGGCACGCCGCGCATCTGCAGCGCCGTATAATATTGCTCGGATTCGCTGACGGGTGTCCGGTAATCCTCGCTGCCGACCACGACCAAAGTGGGCGTCTGGACGTTGCCGACCAATGACAAAGGCGAGCGGGCCCAGAAGCCCTGGGGGTCCTCCCAGGGATAATGGCCGAACCAGTAGCGCGAATAGATGCCGGGGCCGTCCGAGGTCAGCACGAAGCTCGACCAGTCGATCACCGGCTTCTGCGTCGCGGCGGCGCGGAAGCGGTTGGTCTTGCCGACGATCCAGGCGGTGAGCACGCCGCCGCCGGAGCCGCCGGTGACATAGAGATGATCCGGGTCGGCGAAGCCCTGCGCGATCGCCGCGTCCACCGCGCTGATCAGATCGTCATAATCCTGGCCGGGATAGGCATGGTGGATGAGGTTGGCGAAGTCCGCGCCGTAGGAGGTGGAGCCGCGCGGATTGGCGGAGAGGACGACATAACCGGCGGCGGCGTAGAGCTGGTCGTCGGTCGAGAAATGCGGGCCGTAGGCGGCGAAGGGGCCGCCATGGATTTCGAGGATGAGCGGGTAGCGCTGACCGACCACATAATCTGGCGGGAGGGTGAGCCAGGCGTCGATCGGGAGGCCGCCCACCGAGGAGGTGACGGCGATGTGCCGGTTCTCGCCGAGGCGCCGGTTGTCGAGCAGCTCCGCGTTGAGCCGGGTCAGCGCCCGGCGCTGGCCATTGCGGACGAGGACCACGTCCGGCGGGCGCGTGGCGCTGCCGCCCGAGAGCGCGACGCTGCCGTCGCGGGCGACGGTGAAACTGCCGCCCGTATAGGGCCGGTCAAAGTCCGCGCCCTGCAGCCCATCGGCGAGGGTGCGGATCGCGCCGTCCAGGCCGACCCGGGCGACCTTGGTGATGCCGTGATCGTCATACTGGACGAAGAGCGAGCGGCCGTCCGCGGCCCAGACCGGGCCGCCGACGCCACGGTCCAGCCCGGCGGTCAGCGCCCGGATGCCGGTGCCGTCCGCATTCATCACGTAGAGGATGGAATTTTCGTAGCTGCGATTGTGATCGTCATAGCCGGTATAGGCGACCAGCCGGCCGTCGGGGGAGACGGCGGGCTCGCCGTCCGGGCCGTCGCGGGTGGTGAGCGCGGTGATGCGGCTGGAGGCGACGTCCACCGCGTAGATTTCGCTATTGGCGCCGTCGCGCTCCCAGTTCGGGTTGCGGTTGCCGGTGAAGAGGATGCGGCGGCCGTCCGGCGTCCAGCTGAGCGGCCCGCCATTGTTGTAGGCGCCGTAAGAGAGCTGGCGCGGGGCGCCGCCCTCGGCCGAGACCAGGAAGAGCTGGTCGTAGCCGGCGCGGAGATAGCCGGCGCCGTCGGCCCGGTAGGTGACCGCGGTGATGACCTGCAAAGGCTCCGCCCATTGCGCGCCTTCGGGGCGCGGCTGGGGCGGGCCAAGACGCTGGCCCTCGTCGGGGACGAACATCGCATAAGCGAGGCTCCGCCCGTCCGGGGACCAGGCGACGCTGGACGGCGAGAAAACGAGATTGGTGATGGGGACGGCCTCACCCGATTCCATCCAGCGCACATAGAGTTGGGAACGGCCGCCATCGGCGGCGGCGATGTAAGCGAGGCGGTCGCCATTGGGCGACCAGCGCGGCTGGGAGGCGTCGCGGGCGAGGGGCATTTGCCGGCCGGTGGCGGTGTCGACCAGCCAGATGGCACGGCGGAAGCGGTCGGTCATGATGTCGCCGGAGCGGCGGACATAGGCGATCCAGCGCCCGTCCGGGCTGATCTGCGGATCGTCGGCGGCCTCGAGGCTGAACAGGTCGGACGCGATGAAGCGGGTGTCGGGGCCGGTCGGCGGAACGGCCTGGGCCGCGCCCGGGCAGAGGAGAAGCAGGGCCAGACCCGCCAGAACTTTGCGCATGACTCAATCCCTCCCCGCTCAGGCCAGGGCGCGGATCATATGCTCTCCACAGGGGCGGGCAAGCGGGGGTTCGACGAAGGGAGGGATCGTGCTCCGGCGAAGGCCGGAGCGTTGGGAGGAGGGCACTGCGTGTTCGCCCAACGCTCCGGATCAAGTCCGGAGCACAGGGTGGTTAGCCCCGCTTGAACGGGGTCATCTGCCCAAGCGCCTCGATCTCGTGAACCACCGCCGCGCGCTCGCGCTCCAGGAAGTCGGCGACGGCGCGGCGGAAGCCGGGATCGGGGATGAAATGGGCGGAGAAGGTCGGCACCGGGCGGTAGCCGCGGGCGAGCTTGTGCTGGCCTTGCGCGCCCGCCTCCGCCCGGGCGAGGCCGCGGGCGATGGCGGCGTCGATCGCCTGGTAGTAGCAAAGCTCGAAATGGAGGAAGGGCACCTCCTCCAGCGCGCCCCAATAGCGGCCGTACAGCGCCTCGGCGCCGATCACGTTGAGCGCGCCGGCGATCGGGCGGCCGTCGCGATAGGCGAAGATCAGCAGCAACTTGTCCGCCATGCGCGCGCCGAGCAAGGAGAAGAAGGCGCGGGTGAGGTAAGGGTGGCCCCATTTGCGGGCGCCGGTGTCCTGATAGAAATGCCAGAAGGCGTCCCAGTGGCGCTCCTCGATATCGCTCCCGGTCAGGTGGACGATCTCCAGCCCCTCGACAGCATGCGCGCGCTCCTTGCGGATCGCCTTGCGGTGGCGGGAGGAGAGGGTGGCGAGGAAATCATCGAAGCTAGCATAACGTTCGTTCAGCCAATGAAACTGGCTGTCGGCGCGGAGCAGCCAGCCAGCGCTTTCGAACAAAGGGATCTGCGCCGGCGCGACGAAGGTGGCGTGGGCGGAGGAGAGGTGGTTGGCCTCGACCAGTTGCTCCGCCGCGGCGATCAAGGCGGGGGCGAGGCGCGGCTCTTTGGCGAGCAGGCGGCGGCCGGGGACGGGGGTGAAGGGCACGGCGATCTGGAGCTTCGGATAATAATCGCCGCCCGCCCGCTGCCAGGCATCGGCCCAGGCATGGTCGAAGACATATTCGCCCATGGAGTGGCTCTTGAGATAAGCGGGCATCAGCGCCGCTGGGGCGCCGTCCGGCCCGTCGATCGCGATGGGGAGCGGCCGCCAGCCGGTCGCGGCGGTGGCGCTGCCGGACTCCTCCAGCGCCGAGAGAAAGGCGTGGCTGAGGAAGGGATCGTCATTGCCGGCGCAGGCATCCCACTCGGCCGCGTCAAACCCGGCCACGCCATCGCCGACCCGGGCGACGACCGGCTCACCCGTCATTTTTCGATCTCATAGATAATCTGGTCGGCATGCTCCGCCGCGCGCGCGCGTTCGGTCATGGTGCGGACCGTCCAGGTTGTGACCTTGAGGCCCTTGCGCCGCGCCCCTTCGGCGAAGCGGGAGGGCAGGTCGCGAATGTCGTAGGCGAGGAAGTCCGCCTTGCTCCGCCAGAGCGAGAGGCGGCGCTTCAGTTTGCCGCGCCAGGGCTTCTTCTCCTCGGTCACGACCAGCCCGCGCAGCCGCGCCGGATCGTGGCGGGCGAACCAGTGGCCGATTTCGGGATTGAAGCTCATCACCGCCACCGGTCCGGCATAGGATTTGAGCGCGTCGCTGACCGCCTGACAGAGCCGGCTCACTTCATGGCTCGGCGCCTTCACCTCGATCAACAGCGGCGCCTGGCCGGCGATCAGGCTGAGGATTTCGGGGAGCGACGGGATGGTCTCGTCCGTGTCGCGGAGCCTGATGCGGGCAAGCTCTGCGAGGCTGCGGCCGCGGACCATCCCCTCTTCCTCGGAGAGCCGGTGCAGCCATTCGTCATGGAAGACCACCGCCTGCCCGTCGCCGGTGACCTGCACGTCCAGCTCGATGCCGTGACGGGCCTCGATCGCGGCCTCGAAGGCGGCCCGGCTATTCTCGATGCGGCCGGCGCCGTGCAGACCACGGTGGGCGAAGGGCTTCGCGATCAGGGCGCGAAGCTCAGTCTCCCTTGACGGCGACAATCGCGTCCACCTCGACGGCGGCGCCGCGCGGCAGCACGGGCACGCCGACCGCCGCGCGGGCGTGGCGCCCGGCCTCGCCGAACACCTTCTCCATCAGCTCGGAGGCGCCATTCGCGACCTGCGGCTGATCGGTGAAATGCGGGTCCGAGGCGACAAAGGCCCCGAGCCGCACGATCCGCTCGACCCGGTCCAGCGAGCCCAAAGCCTGCTTCATTTGCGCGATCAGCATCACCCCGCAACGTTCCGCCGCCTCCTGGCCGTGCGACACGTCATAATCCTCGCCGAGCCGCCCGGTGATCAGCGACCCGTCCGCGCGAAAGGGGAGCTGGCCGGAAATATAGAGCAAGCCGCCAATCTCGACCGCCGGCACATAAGCGGCGACCGGGGCGGCGGGATCGGGGAGCTGGATGCCGAGTTCGGCGAGGCGGGCGGCAATGCTGTCGGAAGCGGTGTCGGTCATGGGCGACCGCTAAGCACCGCCGCCGCTTCCGGGTCAAGCGGGCGACTCGCCGCGCAATTTCTGCAGCACCCATGGCAGCGCCTCGTCCCACCGGTCGATGCGGGCATGGGCGAAAGGCGAGGGTGGCGAGGCGGCCGCCATGAAGGGCTCGGCGATCATGTGCAGCCGCCAGACGTCCGGCGCGTGCTTGGCCACCGACTCGTGATGCACGGGGAGATCGTCGATGAAGACGGTGGCGCTCGGCTTCATCTCTTCGACCAGAGCCGCGACCGGCCGGCCCTTGCCGCCCTGGTTGCAGATCACGCGGTGACGGACATCGAGCCGCTCCAGCTGGACGATCCGGTTGGCGCCATGCTGGTCGCCGATATTGGTGAGAATGACGATGTCCGCCTCCGCGCCGATCGTGCGGAGCGCGGCCAGCGCGCCGTCGGTCAGATGCTGGCGGTGCATCTCGGCGTCGAAAAAGGCGTTCAGCAATTGCCAGGCGCGCTCCGGCGCGACCGCCTCGCCTTTCTCGTCGGTCAGCGCGCCGACAAAGCCGGGGCAGCCGAGCTTGAAATGATAGCCGTGCGCCTCGGCGACATAATCGGCGAAATGCGGCGCGAAATGGAGCAGCACATCGTCGCAGTCGGAGATGAGCAAAGGGCGGGTCATGTTTCGAGCGCCTCCCGCGCCGTGACGAGGGTCTGCGGGGCGACGGCGAGCGCTTCGGCGCAGGCGATCAGGTCCGGCTCGTGATTTTCGAGGAAGAGCAGGACGGCGGCGAGAAAGTCCCGCTCCTGCACGCGGGTCCTGAGGCCCTCCGGCGTCAGCCCGGTGAGCGCGAGCAGCCGCTCGGCCCGCGCCTCGTCGGCAAGCACCCAGCCGAGCGCGCCGAGCGCCAGCATTTCCGCGTCATTTGTCTGATCCGCTCTCATCTTCTACGGTGTCCCGGTGGGACAAAAAATCCTGGTTGTCGAGGACAACGAACTCAATCTGAAGCTCTTCTGCGACCTGTTGCGGGCGCATG
Source organism: Allosphingosinicella sp. (assembly GCA_044225925.1). Taxonomy (GTDB): domain Bacteria; phylum Pseudomonadota; class Alphaproteobacteria; order Sphingomonadales; family Sphingomonadaceae; genus Allosphingosinicella. Next base: position 21,852 of record JBGAHY010000002.1, on the reverse strand, counting down.
CCTACGGGGTCGAGCCGGTGCGCGACGGGCGCGAGGCGGTGGCGACGGCGCGCAGCTTCGTGCCCGACCTCATCGTGATGGATATCCAGATGCCGCACATTAGCGGGCTGGAGCTGATCGAGCAGATCAAGGCGGACGCGGACCTCCAGGCGATCCCGATCATGGCGGTCACCGCCTACGCGGCGAAGGGCGACGAGGAGCGGATCCGCGACGCGGGCGCCGAGGGCTATGTCTCCAAGCCGATCTCGGTGCTGAAATTCGTCGAGGCGGTGCGCGGCCTGCTCGATGCCGCGGCGGCGCGGGCCGAGGCCGAGCCGGACGAAATGCCGGTGCGGATGGAAGCCGAGGCGGAGGAAACCGAATCGCCCGAGCCCGAAACGCAGGAAGCGGCCGCACCCGAAAGCGAGGCCGCTCCTGAGGAAACTCCGGGCGATGAGGAGCGGGGAGAAGAGTCCCGCTAGCTCGTCATGCTGAACTTGTTTCAGCATCCATCCGGGAAGCGGCAGTGCGACGGAGAGATGGACCCTGAAACGAGTTCAGGGTGACGGGATCAAACAGCAATCCCGCGGATCGCTATTTGATCTTGGCTTCCTTGAACTCGACGTGCTTGCGCACCTTCGGGTCATATTTGCGGAAGCTCATCTTCTCGGTGATGTTCCGCGGATTCTTCTTGGTCACGTAGAAGAAGCCGGTGTCGGCGGTGCTGACGAGCTTGATCTTGACCGTGGTCGGCTTGGCCATGACGGGCCCCTTTTGAATCTGGAAAAAAGAAAGCGGCGAAACCGCCGCCCTGCTTGCCGCGCGCCTCTGCCCCGTAGAGGGCGAATTGTCAAGCGCGGCGCACCTCAGGCGCACCTTAATGGCCGCCTAATGCATGGTTAACGACCTGGTAACCGATATTGCGCATTCTGCTGCCAAAGGCTCAGTCGGGCACTGAGGAGGCGGGACGATGCGGGCGGATCAGGACGGCATGATGCTGGTGCGGGCGGACTTGTGCGAGCGCCTCGACGCGCTGCAGAGGACGATGCAGCGCCTGACGGTCCGCGAATTGATGCAGCAGCTCGGCACGATCCGCACCGTCGCGCTTGCTTATGGCCTGCTTCCCGTCGCCGCCGTCGCCGACGCCTTGACCCGCGCCATCGCCGCGGAACCTCGCGGCTGCCCGGCCGGCCTCTATTTCGACCGGCTGCGCGACGCGATCGGCTGCGAGCGGCTCGACCCGGCCGCCGAACAGGCGATGCTCGCCTCGGTCTCGCTCCGCTTCGTGGCCTAGGGAAGGCCGCGGCAAATTCCTCCGTTCGCCCTGAGCCTGTCGAAGGGCTGCCTTCCTGCCGGCACCGCCGCAAATAGGAAAGGCACGGCTTCGACAAGCTCAGCCCGAACGGTTTGGGACGGGCGTGAACCTCGGAATTGGCTTAGGAAGTAACCATGGACGTTCTTGTCATCAGCTTCGTCGCCGCGCTCGTGGCGACGTGGAGCGACAAGACCCAGCTCGTCACCGCCATGCTTGCCGAGCGCACGCAAAAGCCGCTCCTCGTCTTCGCCGGCCTGTTCCTCGCGCTTGCCGCAAGCAACACGGTTGCGGGGATTGCCGGCATCTATGTCGGGGAGATGATCAACCCGCGCGCGGCCACCTTGCTGACGGCGCTCGCCCTGCTCTTCGCCGGGGGCTCGGGGCTGATCCGGCGGCGTGCGCCGAAGCCGGCGACGATCAAGCTCCCATTGCTCACCGCCTTCATCCTCTGCCTCGCGGCCGAGCTGGGCGACCGCACCCAGTTCCTGACCTTCGCTCTGGCCGGCCGCTATGACAGCGCGCCCTTCGCCGCGGCGGGCGCCACGGCCGGCGCCCTTGCCGCCTGCCTGCCGGCGCTCGTCCTTGGCGAGGAGCTTCAAGAGGCGACGCCGTTCCGCGCGCTCCGCTATGCCGGGGCGGCGCTGTTCCTGATTGCGGGCTTCATCGTCGCGGTGCAGGCGCTCCGCCTGACCTGAGGGCCTGGTCTAACGCCCGGTCCGGGGGCCGATCGTCACCATCCAGAAATCCGGCGGCGCCATCAGGCGAAGCGGTAACTTGCTCGCGCCGAGACCGGCGGTGACGATCAATTTGCGGCCATTTTCCTCGATATAGCCGCAGGCATAGCGGTCGCCATAAGCCGAATCATTGGTGATCGCACCGTAAAGCGGGATGCGGATCTGCCCGCAATGGGTATGGCCGGCGAGCATCAGCCCGATATCGGGCGGCAAAGTCGCGAAGGGATCGGGCGTGTGGCTGAGCAGCACCCGCGCGCCGGGCAGGGCCCGCATTGCCGCATAGGTCTCAGTGTCGTGGTTGCGGCCCGTCCGCGGGTCGTCCAGCCCGCCGATCACCAACGGCCCGGCCTGCACCGCCTCGTTGGCGAGCACCCGGATCCCGGCGCGGGTCAGCGCCGCGCGCACCTCGCCGCCGCTCCGCCAATAATCGTGATTGCCGAGCACCGCGATCGTGCCGAGCCGCGACCGGAGCGCCGCCAGCGGCGCCACCACCTGGGCGGTCGGATACTGGCTGCCTAACGTACGGTCGCCGACGAAATCCCCGCCGAGCAGGATAAGGTCCGGATGCTGGGCGTTCACCTGCTCGACGATCCGCGCCAACCGCTCGGGCGGCATGTCCGGCCCCTGGACGTGAAAGTCCGCCAGCAGGGCGACCCGCACCGGCGCCTGGCCGGCCGGGAAGCCGGGCAGCTGGACATGCGCCTCGCGCACCTCCGGATCCGCGACCGCGCACCAGTACATCCAGCCAAGCAGCAGGAGCAGCAAGGCGGCCAGAATCAGCAGGAAGCGTTTGAACGTCATGAAGGCTGGGGAATCCGTCGGCTGCCGCGTCACGCGGACGAGTGGTTATGGCATTTCAACCATAGCCCCGCGCCACTAAAGAAAGGAAAAGAAAAGCCGGCCATGCGCGATTTCTCCCAGCTCCTCGATGCGCTCGTCTACACGCGCTCCCGCACCGCCAAGCTGAAGCTGATCGGCGATTATCTGAAGCGCACCCCCGATCCCGACCGCGGCTATGCCCTGGCGGCGCTTACCGGCGAGCTCAACCTGCCGGCGGTGAAGCCGGCCGCGATCCGGGCGATCGCCGAGGAACGGGTCGATCCGGTGCTGCTCCATATGAGCCGCGATTATGTGGGGGACATGGCGGAGACAGTGTCCCTCCTCTGGCCCGTGCCGGAGGGCGAGGAACCTGACCTGGACGACGGCACGCTCCGGCTCGCGGCATTGGTCGAGCGGCTGGCGTCTCTGGGCAAAGCGGAGGCACCGGGCGCGCTCGCGGCTATGCTCGACCATCTCGACGTCAGCGGGCGCTTCGCCTTGCTGAAGCTGGCCACCGGGGCGCTTCGCATCGGCATTTCCGCGCGGCTCGCCAAGGTCGCTTTGGCCGAGGCGTTCGGGCTGGACGTCGATGCGGTGGAGGAGGTCTGGCACGGCATCGGCCCGCCTTATGCGGCGATCTTCGACTGGGCCGAGGGAAAGGCGCCGCAGCCGACCGCGGAGAATGTCCCGGTCTTCCGCCCCTTCATGCTCGCCCATGCGCTGGAGGAGACGAAGGTCTCGCTCGACGACTATCTCGCCGAATGGAAATGGGACGGGATCCGCGTCCAGCTCGTCCATGCCGGCGGCGAGACCAGGCTCTACAGCCGCGCCGGCGACGACATTACCGGCGCTTTCCCCGACGTCGCCGAGGCCTTCGCGCGGGACGGCGTTCTGGACGGGGAACTGCTGGTGAAGGGGGAGGCCCAGGGCGGGGCGCTGGAGAGCGGGGGCGCGGCGAGCTTCAACGCCCTCCAGCAGCGCCTCGGCCGCAAGAAGGTCTCGGCCCAGATGCTTGGCGACTATCCCGCCTTCGTCCGACTCTACGATATTCTCTTCGACGGCACTGAGGACCTCCGCGCCCTGCCACTGAGCGAGCGGCGGCCCCGGCTGGAGGCCTTCGCCGCCACGCTCGACGTCGATCGGTTCGACCTCTCCACCGTGATCGACGCCGCCGATTTCGCGGCGCTGGAGGAGCTCCGCGCCGGCGCCCGCGACGCCGCGATCGAGGGGGTGATGCTGAAGCGCCGCGACAGCCCCTATGTCGCGGGCCGCCGTGCCGGCCTCTGGTACAAATGGAAGCGCGACCCGCTCGTCGCCGATTGCGTGCTGATGTACGCGGCGCGGGGCAGCGGGAAACGGTCATCCTATTATTCGGACTACACCTTCGGCTGCTGGACCGAGGAGGGCGGCGGCGAATTGCTGCCGGTCGGCAAGGCCTATTTCGGCTTCACCGACGAGGAGCTGAAATGGCTGGACCGGTTCGTGCGCAACCACACGACCGGCCGTTTCGGCCCGGTGCGCGAGGTTGAGAAGACTTTGGTCCTCGAAGTCGCCTTCGATTCCATCCACCTCTCGAAGCGCCACAAATCCGGCCTCGCCATGCGCTTCCCCCGCATCTCGCGCATACGGACCGACAAGCCGGCGAAGGAGGCGGACAGGGTCGAGACCTTGAAGCGGCTGGCGACCTGAGCGAAGGTCGCAGCGGGGGAGGGTCGCCATGCCCGACACGCCGAAAGCGAAGATCGCCCTGTTCTTGACGCTGACTGTCCTCTTCAGCAGCCTCGCCTGCTGGCGCATCCTGACACCGGGCAGCAATGGGGGTTTCGGCTCCGTCATCCTGCTGATGTGGTCGCCAGGCCTGGCCGCGCTGCTGACCCGGCTCATCACGCAACGCAATCTTCGGGACGGTGGCTGGGGCCTCGGCCGGCTCCGCGCCTGGCCCGCCGCTTACGCCCTGCCGCTGCTTTATGCCGGTCCGGTCTATCTGCTGGCGTGGCTTAGCGGGATCGGCGGCTTCGACCCGACTGGCTGGGGCAGTCATCGCAACGGCACGGACCCCTTGTTGGGCATCTGGCTCCTGCTCAGCTGGGGCTTGGTCCTGTCGCTGTTCAGCGCGACCGGCGAGGAGCTGGGCTGGCGCGGGCTGCTGGTTCCGGAGCTGGCGAAGACCACCGGCTTCCGGAACACCGCCCTGGTTTCCAGCGCGATATGGGCGGCGTGGCACATGCCTTTGATCGTCCTCGCCGGCTATCATGGCGGTGGGACGCCGCTCGCTTTCTCCATCGCCTGCTTCACCATCATGGTGATGGGCCTAGGCACCTTCATGGCCTGGCTGCGGCTCTATTCGGACAGCGTCTGGCCTTGCGCGCTGCTGCACGCGACGCACAATCTCTTCATTCAGGGAGTCTTCGATGCCGCAACGGTCGACCGCGGCCCCACCGCTTGGTTCACCGGAGAGTTCGGCGTCGGCCTCGCAGTTGCGGGATTGCTACTCGGCTGGTGGGCGTGCCGCCGCGCGCGCCGCGACGGCTGGCCAATTCAGGTCGCGAAGCTGGGATCCAGCCGATAGGCCTTCCGAAGCAGAGCCGGCCAGGCCAGCATGTTCGCGCCGATCTTCAGGCCGACCTTGCCCTGCTGCGCCGCCATTTCGGGCGCGCCCTGGGGCGGGTTGGCGAGATTGCCCTCGCCGGCGGACAGAGCCAGCACCTGCGCCTCGCAGGCACGCTCCAGATAATAGAGCTTCAGGAACGCCTCGCCGACCGTCTCGCCGACCGCGAGCGTGCCGTGATTGCGGAAGATCATCGCGCTCTTGTCGCCAAGATCGTGGATGATCCGCTCGCGCTCGGTCAGGTCGACCGCGATGCCCTCATATTCGTGATAGGCAATCTCCTCGCGGATCACCATCGCAGTCTGGGTCAATGGCAGCAGGCCCTCGGCATGGGCGGAGACCGCCTGGCCGTGCGGCGTGTGCAGGTGCATGACCGCATGCGCATCCTCGCGCGCCATGTGCAGCGCGCTGTGGATGGTGAAGCCCGCGGCATTGGTGATGAACGGGGTCGGCTCGACCGGATTGCCGCTCATGTCCACCTTGATCAGGCTGGACGCCGTCACCTCCTCGAACATCAGATTATAGGGGTTGAGCAGGAAATGATGCTCCGGCCCAGGCACCCGCGCGGAGAGGTGGGTGAAGATCAGATCGTCCCAGCCGAAATGGGCCACCAGCCGGTAGGCGGCGGCGAGATCGACGCGGATCTTCCATTCCTCGGCGCTGACCTTGTCCTGCATCGGCGGGATGTCCACCGTGGACATGGCATGGGCTTCGGCCATGCTCTTCGCGATATTGTCGACGCGTCCCATCATTCAGTCTCCTTTGCGGACCTTCTTAGCCCGTCGGCGCGGCCGGCGCGACCCTCTCCGGATGGGCGGCGGCGACCGGCTCAAGCGCCGTGGCCGAGGCGTCGGCGCGGACCAGTGTCGGGTAGGCGTCCAGCGAAACGTCGAAGCGGCGGGCGTTGAACATTTGCGGGACGAGGAAGACGTCGGCCAGAGTCACCTCATCGCCGAACAGGAACTTGCCGGCGCGCGGCGCCGCGAGCGCCTCCAGGGCGGTGAAGCCCTCGGCGATCCAGTGCCGGTACCAGTCGTCGCGGCCGGCCTGATCCACGCCCATGTCGGAGAGGCGCTTCAGCACGCGCAGATTGTTGAGTGGATGGATGTCGGTGGCGATCGTCAGTGCGAGCGCCTGCACGTGACTCCGCGCGCCCAGGTCAGCCGGGAGCAAGGCTGGCGAGGGATAGCACGCCTCCAGCCAGGCGATGATGGCGAGGCTCTGGGTGAGCTTCTCCCCGTCCGCGTCGAGCATCGGCACGAAGCCCTGCGGATTGAGGGCGCGATAGGCCTCATCCCGTTGCTCGCCTTCGAGCAGGTTGACCGGGACGCGGCTATATTCGACGCCCTTCAGGTTGAGCGCGATGCGGACCCGATAGCTCGCCGAGCTGCGGTAATAATCGTAAAGCGTGAGCGCCATCGGCCGGACCATAAAGGCCCGGCCCCCGGTTGGAAATGGCGCCTATTCGAGCTTCAGCCGGACGAAGGCCATCGCGCCACGCGGATCGCCGGCATAAAGCGGTTCGAGCGCGGCGGGCACGAAATTCTGCGTCACCTGCGCGCCGAGGCCGAGCTGGAGATGCGGGGCAATCCGGAAGTCGCGGATCGCGCCGATCGAGACCTTGCCGACATCGTAAGTCAGGCCGTGGTGGCCGCCGGCGAAGGTCAGCTCGTTATTCTGCGCATATTCGGCGCGGCCGTAGAGGGTCCAGAGACCGAGCCCGAGGCCGGCCTCCGCGGCAACCGCTTCGGCGCCGTCGCGATTGCCCCAGGCGAGGGTGGCGGAGAACCAGTTCTCCGTGCCGAAGCGCCGTGTGTACAGTGCGCTGGCCGACCAGCGGTTGCTGGTCTCGTCCGGCTCCAGTTGCTCCGGCGAGACGAGATGCGCCCAGCTCGCCTGCAGCGAGAGGTTGCGGGTCGGGTTCCAGCTGATGCGGAGCGCGGTCGAATCCAGCGGCCCGGTCTCGATATTCCAGCGGTGCTGATCCGGCTCGCGGGCGTTGAACCGCGAAGCCTCCAGCTTGACGTTGCCGAGGATGAGGCCGGCGGTGACCACGCCGAAGGTGATGTGCGTGGAATCCAGCCAGTGATGGGTGATCGGCGCCTCGGGCGAATCCGCGATCGCCTGTCGGTGCATGAAGGCGGGCGGGCCGAAGGCGGGCTCGCCGGGCAGGCCCGCATAGAGGAAGGCGGAGACGTTCGGGCCCAGCGGGACGGAATAGCTGGCGGAGAGCTCCATGAAGAAATCGTGCGGATGCTGGCGGTCGACCAGCGGCGTCACACCGTCCGCGGTCTCGCCGGTGGCGAGCAGCAAAGGATAGCCGCGCCGGCCCATCAGCGGATCGGGGCTCAGCATCGCGCGGAACTGGAACGTGCCGGGCCCGACTTCGCGCCGGGCCATGCCCATGACCATGCCGGCGACGAAGGTCTTGTCCGCCCCGCGCGGCCCTTCCTGCCAGTCATAGACCAGGTTGAGATTGGCATGGGCCATCAGCATCCAGCCCCCTGCCATGAGATGCACGCCGCCATGGCTGGACGCATCCGGCTGCCAGGCCGTTCCCGAGGCCTCGCGCGCGGCGGGATAGGAACCGAGCGCGCCGGTCATGACGGGCGGCTGAGCGCCTCCCGGCATGGCCATGCCGGACATGTCGTGGCCCTCATGCTGCATGCCGGGCATCGACATCCCCGACATGTCGTGGCCCTGGTGCTGGCTGTGGTCCTGCACCGGGGTCGGTGCTGGAGCGGGCGCGGGAGCCGGCGCGGACATGGCCATATTGCCCATGTCATGGCCCTGATGCTGGGCAAGCGCGGGCGTGGCCGCGAGCAGCGCGCCGAAGGCGGCTGCCGTTCTGTAGGGGGTCATCTTCATCTTCCTTGAAAGGGAGGCGGCGGGCGCGCCGCCGCCTCCCCGACTCAGTTACTGGCGGTCGTCATGGCCACGATGCTGCGCGTGGTCGCAGCAATCATGGCCCTGGGCCGATCCGCTATGCTCGCAGCAGGGGCAATTCTGCCCATGCTGCATCTGGCCGTGCGCCGCATGCTCGGCGTGTCCGGCCATCGGGCCCGCGGGCGCCTGGGGCGCAGGCGCGGGCTGTGCGGCCGCAAGCGCGGCCGCTGTCAGGATGATCATCATTCTTACTCCTTTGGATGTCGAAAATGTTCGAGATCGTCAGGAGAATCGGGGTGGGGGCGGATCGGCCTCGGGCTGGATGCCGGTCAGGCTGGACAGGATCGTGGCGCCGACCTGCGCCACCTGGACGGGGGTGGGCGGGATGAACGGCTCGGGGGCCGTCGCCATCGCCGCGCAGGCGATCATGCAGTCGACCGCCACGCCCTCGCCGTTGCGCACGGGCGCTTTCTGGTGATGGCCGCCCTGGTGATGGCTCGGCGCCGCCGCGGGCATGCCCGCGCAATGACCCGCCATCTGCGCGCCGGCCGGGGCCGCCATTGCCTGGGAGATCGCGATCCGGCCCAGCGGTGCCAGCAGCATCGCGGCGAGCAGCAACAGGCGAAGACAGGCGCGCAGGGTCACGGCGTCACGATAGAATGGAGCAAGGCCCGGCGCCAGTGCGTCATCGCGCGCTCCGCTGCAGGAGCTGGATCAGCTCGTTCACCTTCTGGCGCTGGTCCGCGGCATCGCCGCCGCTGATCGCGCCCTCCACGCAATGCTGGAGGTGATCGTTGAGCAGCTCGGTCTCGACTTTCGCCAGCGCGGCGCGGACCGCCTGCAGCTGGGTCAGCACGTCGATGCAATAGCGGTCCTCGTCGATCATCCGGGCGACGCCACGCACCTGTCCCTCGATCCGGCTGAGGCGATTGCCGAGCCTGGTCTTGATTTCGACATCACGGTCCATGTGGCTTGAATAATACCTGAGCGGGGTATATGTCAAGCATACCCGATGGGGGTATATGTGTCGTAATGAAGGACGCCCGTATGTCGCCGGCCGCCGAACACCAACATCGTCACCATGGCTGCCGTCATGGCGGTGGCACAGCCATCGACCCGGTATGCGGGATGAGCGTGGATCCGGCGACAACCCCGCATCAAGCGGCCCATGACGGCACCGAATATCACTTCTGCTCGGCCAAGTGCCGGGAGCGCTTCATTGCGCGGCCCGAGGTCTTCCTCGATGACACTCCGCCACCGCCCGCCCCTCCCGGCGGCGAGGATGCGATCTACACCTGTCCGATGCACCCCCAGATCGAGCAGATCGGCCCCGGCACCTGCCCGATCTGCGGCATGGCACTGGAGCCGAAGGGCGCCGTCGCTCTGGAAGGCCCTTCCGAGGAATATGTGGATATGCGGCGGCGCTTCATCGTCTCCGCGCTTCTGTCGGTGCCGCTCGCCATACTCGTGATGCTCCGGCACTTCTGGCCGGACGCGGTCGAGGCGGTCAGCCCGCGCTCGCTCGATTTCGTCGAAATGACGCTCGCCACGCCCGTCGTGCTGTGGGGCGGCTGGCCATTCTTCGTGCGCGGCTGGCAGAGCGTGCTGCGCCGTCGCCTCAATATGTTCACGCTCATCGCCCTCGGCACCGGCGTCGCCTGGACCTACTCGGTGATCGGCGCCCTTGCGCCGCAAACCTTTCCGGCCTCCTTTCGCGATCATCATGGCGGGGTGGGTCTCTATTTCGAGGCCGCCGCCGTCATCGTCACGCTCGTCCTGCTCGGGCAGGTGCTGGAGCTGCGGGCGCGCGAGCGCACCGGCTCGGCGATCAGGGCGCTGCTCGATCTCGCACCGAAGGTCGCGCATCTGGTCGATGACAAAGGCGAGCGCGACGTGCGCCTCGATCTCGTGCGCGCGGGCGATATCCTGCGCATGAAGCCCGGCGAGTCCGTCCCGGTCGATGGCGTCGTCACCGAGGGGCGGTCTGCGCTTGATGAATCCATGCTCACCGGCGAGCCGCTGCCAGTCGCCAAGGAGGCTGGCGATTCCGTCACCGGCGGCTCTATCAATGGCGATGGCGCCTTCCTCATGAAGGCCGAGCGCGTGGGCTCCGAGACCATGCTGGCCCGCATCGTCCAGATGGTCGCGGAGGCGCAGCGCAGCCAGGCGCCGATCCAGAAGAAGGTGGACGAGGTTTCGGCCTGGTTCGTGCCGGCCGTCATCGCGGCGGCGCTTCTCGCCTTCGCGGTCTGGTCGTTCGCCGCCCCGCCGCCGAGCATTCCCTTCGCCCTGGTGGCGGCGGTCTCCGTCCTGATCATCGCCTGCCCCTGCGCACTCGGTCTGGCGACGCCCATGTCGATCATGGTCGGCGTGGGCAAAGGGGCGCAGGCGGGCGTTCTGATCAAGAATGCCGAGGCGCTCGAACGCTTCGCTTCCGTGGACACGCTTGTCGTGGACAAGACGGGGACGTTGACGGAGGGCAAGCCTGCCTTGGTCGCGGTCGATCCGGCAACGGGCCGCGACGAGGCGGAGATTCTTTCGCTGGCGGCATCACTGGAGCAATCCAGCGCCCACCCGCTGGCGCACGCTTTGGTTGAGGGCGCGAAGTCTCGCGGCGCGGCGCTGCTGCCGGTCAGCGACTTTGCCTCGGTCTCGGGCAAGGGCGTGGTCGGCATGGTCGGCGGCAAGCGCGTTGCGATCGGCAATGCGGCCATGATGCATGACGAGGGCGCGGGCGAGGCGGGCATGGCCGAAGCCGCGGGCCGCTACCGCGACGAGGGCGCGACCGTGATGTTCCTCGCCATAGACGGCCAGTTCGGCGGGCTGGTCGCCGTCGCGGACCCGATCAAGGCGACGACGGCGCGCGCGATCGAGGCGCTGCACGGCGAGGGTCTGCGCGTTATCATGCTCACCGGCGACAACCAGCGCACCGCCGAGGCCGTGGCGAGGAAGCTCGGCATCGACGAGGTGATCGCCGACGTGCTTCCGCAGGAAAAGGATGCGGCGATCGAGCGCCTGAAAGGCGAAGGCCGGGTCGTGGCGATGGCGGGCGACGGCGTGAACGATGCGCCTGCTCTGGCCCGCGCCGACATCGGCATCGCCATGGGCACCGGCGCGGACGTGGCGGTCGAGAGCGCGGGCGTCACCCTGGTCAAGGGCGACCTGATGGGGCTGGTGCGTGCGCGCCGCCTGTCCCACGCGGTCACCGCGAACATCCGGCAGAACCTCTGGTTCGCCTTCGGCTATAACGCGCTCGGCGTGCCGATCGCGGCGGGCATCCTCTATCCGTTCATCGGCCTCATGCTGTCGCCGATGCTCGCCGCGCTGGCGATGAGCCTGTCCTCGGTCTCGGTCATCGGCAACGCGCTGCGTCTGCGCTCGGTCAGCCTGGAGGCTGGATAACTGGCCAGCGGACCATCCGCTGCGCCGACCCTAAGGCCCGACGTCCGCCGCCGCGCCGGCACCGGTCCCCGGCGTGGCCCGCACCCGCGAGGGCAGGCCGAGCGCGGTCGCCACCCGTTCGTCGCGGGCATAGACGTCGCGGACGATCCGGACCTGGCCGTTCTCGACGAAGGCGGTGTGGTAGAGCAGGCGGACCGGGATTTCGTGCGGCAGCGGGATCCAGCGCTGGATATAGCGGCGCTGGGCCGGTGCCGGGGCGGGCGTCTCGCCATCCGTGCTTTCGGCGGGACGCGAGCGCACCACGGGCGCGCGCTGGGCGCGCTGCCACTGGTCGAGAATGCCGGAATCGCGGGCGATCAGCTCGGCGAATTCCAGCGCATTGTGGACGCGCACGCAGCCATGGCTGGCATGGCGCTCATCGCGGAGGAAGAGCGACTTGGACGGCGTGTCGTGCAGATAGATGGCGTGGCCATTCCTCAGGTCGAACTTGACCAGGCCGAGCGCATTGCTCGGCCCCGAGGGCTGGATGCGGTGGCCGTTGCGCACGGTGAAGCCGTGCCGGGCCAGATAGCCGGCGCTGGTGCCGATCGACTGCGGCACCGTCCAGGTCGGGTTGGCGATGAGCTGGAACATCGGCGTCGCGAGGCTGGGCGTCGCCCGCTCGCCGGCCGAGCCGACGACGACCCGGCGCGTGTCGCGCACCGCACCGTCGCGCCAATAGGTCAACGTCGTCGCGGCGGTGTTCACGTCGATGCGGGTCCGCGCCGGCGCCCGGTCCAGCCAGCGCAGCCGCTCCAGCGCGACGGCCAGGGTGCGCATCCGGCTGCTCAGCTCCTGGCTGGTCCGGGGCGGCTGGTTGGCCTGGGCCGCTTCGGCGACCTGGTTCGTCTGGCTGGCCTGGCCGGTCTGGTTCGCCTGGGTGGGCCGGACGCGGGGGGCGTCCGCCTGGCGCTTCGCCTCCAGATAAGCGGCCGACAGCGCCCGGTACTCCGCATCCTGCGGCGCCAGCCCGCTGATCCAGCCGCGCACGTCGCCATTGCCGGAGAGCACCCGCTCCAGACCCGCGGTGAGATCGGGCTCCGGACGGGGAATCTCGTAGGTCCGCTCCAGCTGGCGCGGGTCGGTCTTCCCGCGCGCCAGCGCGTCCGCATAGTTGAGGGCGACAAGGCTGAGCGCCGCTTCGCGCGCCGCGCCTTCGCGGGCATTGGCGAGCGGGCGGCGATATTCGTCCGCACTCAAGGCATGCCGGTCGGCCTCGTTCAGCGCCGCGTTCAGCGAGGCCTCGGCCTCTTGCGTCCAGGCCGGGCGCCATTGCCGCGCCTCGTAGAAGCGGCGCACGCGCGGATCCTGCACCGCGCCCTGCAGCGCGCTCGCCTCGACGGCGGGCGCCTGGGGGCCGGGTGGCGGAGCGGGTTCACCGCTGCAGGCGGCAAGCGCGAGCAGGGCGGCAGCAGTCAGAACTCTCAAGCGCACAGTCACTCCATCCGCGATGTCGGGAAGAACGCAAACCAGCATCGATCATTGGGAATACCGGAAACCCCACCAATTCCGCTTAATGCTTGTTTAGCCACTTTGGCCCCATAACAAAGGGGTGAAGTTCAGGAGTTTTGCGTGAGCCGGGCACAATTGGCCATTCTCCCCGTCATGGACGGGCGACAGGCGGAGCGGCGGGTCGTCAATCTGGCTGCCCGCCTGCGCGATCCTGGCGCCCGGATCGGCGATGCGGAGATCCTGAACCTTTCGACCGACGGCTATATGGCCGAGACCGAGCTCAAGCTGGAGCCGGGCACCTTCGTCTGGCTGAAGCTGGCCGGGCTCGAGCCGCAGAACAGCCGCTGCGTCTGGGTGGAGGACGGCAAGGCCGGCTTCCAGTTCGTCGCGCCGCTTCACCCGGCGACGGTGGAGATGCTGGCCGAGGCCAATCGCAAGCCGCCGGTGCGCAACCATTTCGGCCTGGCGGGGCAGCAGAACCGCTAGCAGCGAGCCAGCCCCGACTGTCGCTGGCAAGTCCCGCCTTTCCCTATTATGCTCCCCCCGCACGCAGCGAAGAGGGGGTCATCCATGCGGGTCAGCCGTCGCGCCATCCTGGTTCTGGGAATCATGCCGCTGGCCGGCTGCGCCGTGCTCGGCCCGGTGGCCGATCCCAACGAGACCAACGCGCCCTACCAGGCCTGCGCGCGAATCGCGGAGGCGCCGCCCGCCGCCACCCCCGCCGCCCCGCAATGCGTGAGCCTGCGCCTGCGCGCCGCGAGCGGCCAATGGGGCGCGTTCGGCGGCACCGTCTCCGCCGGCGAGGAGCTGCTCGCCATTCCCTCGGGCACGCCGCAATGCGCGCACAGCAATTACACCCATGTCGTGCTGGAAGGCAGCTCGGACTCCGGCGCGATGCGGATCGCCGTGCCGGACGCCTTCGGCCGCGGCGACCGGGGCCGCAGCTTCGCCTGGCGCACGCCCCGCGCGCGCTGGACCGCCGACAATATCGGCACCGCCTTGCATCTGCCCACCGCCGCGCGGGTGATGGTGAGCGAAGGCCAGGTCCGGCTCAGCAGCCTCTGCTTCCGCAGCTACACGCACTAGCCAGCTTGTCACGGGCAAGGGCCGCTGATAGAGCGCCCGCCTTCCGGGGAGCGCCGCTTTAGCTCAGCTGGTAGAGCACATCATTCGTAATGATGGGGTCAACGGTTCGAGTCCGTTAAGCGGCACCACCACATAGAGAAGGAAGCGCACCGGAACGCCGGGACCTTTGCCGGCACAGGAGCCACAATGTACGGAAGGTTCCCCACGCGCCGGGTTCTGGTCGCACTCGCGATTGCGGGCCTGGTGCTGATCTGGGCGGCCGCCGATCTTCTGGATGGCACCGTTTCATTTGGGGGAAGGCAACATGCCTATCCGTCGGGCGGGTTCCTGCTTTACGCTACCGTGCTGATCATTCTGGGTGTCATCGTGTCGATTGGCATCGCCAAAACGATACGGCGCCTGCGCAGCCACACGGACCGGTTCGAAACGTAACGAATCGACGGAGGCGCTAAGAGGCCGGCCTCCACCGCACATCCCGGCGCAAGATCGCTAACCCGCCTTAACCATATCTCAACCTGGCGCGTGCAGTTTCGCCCCCTGTACGGCGCGCGGCCAGGGACGTGATCTATGGACATTTCCAGGGGGTTTGAGGACGAGACGGCCACCACCGCCGCGCCCGAGGACGAGCCCGTGATGGAACGGCCGCCCGAAATCGGCGTCGATGAGCGCCGCATGCATGTCCGCGCCTATAATTACTGGGTCTCCCTGCTCGACGGCCGGCCCTATCCCTCCATCCAGGATGTCGATCCGCAGACGATCGGCGATTTCGGGCCGCACAGCGCCTTGCTCGATTTCTCCCGCGATCCCGAGGATCCGGAGATCGCCTTTCTCGGCCGGGCGCTCCGCGTCGAATGCGGGCTGGACCAGGCGATCGGGCGGATCAGCCAGGTGCCGGGCCGCTCCCTGCTCTCGCGGCTGACCGACCATTATCTCCAGATCATCGCCAATCGCGCGCCGATCGGCTTCGAGGCCGAGTTTGTCGGCATTCGCGGCCACAACACGCTCTACCGCGGCATCCTCATGCCGCTCTCCTCCGACGGCGAGACGATCGATTTCATCTACGGCGTCATCAACTGGAAGGAGATGGCGGAGGCCGACATCGCCGCCGAGATCGAGGACGAGGCGCTGCGCGCCATCGCCGCCGCGCCCGAGCCGATGCTGGTCAACGCCGCCGACGGCCCCGCCTGGGCGGACGGCCCGAACAGCGAGTTCGTCGAAGCCACGGTGACCGGCGATCTGTCTGCGCCGCCCGACACGTCCACGCTCAGCCTCTGGCCGGACGATGGCCTCGCCGACCGGCTCTCCGCCGCCCGCGACAGCGCCGAGGAGGCCGCTGCGTCCGACGTGCGGAGCCGCTCCGCGCTCTACCGCGCGCTCGGCCTTGCCTATGATTTCGCGCTCGCCGCCGACGAAGCGGACGAGGATTATGCCGAATTGCTGGCCGATGCCGGGCTGAAGGCCCAGGCGCGCGCGCCGATGACCCCGGTCGTCAAGCTCGTCTTCGGCGTCCATTACGACAAGAGCCGACTGACCGAATTCGCCGCCGCCCTTTCCTGGGCGAAGCGCGAGCGGGTCAGCGCCGGCACGCTTGCCGCCTTGCTCGAAGCGCATGAAGGCGGCCTCAAGGGCGTCGTCGCCGCCGAGCGCGCCTGGCGCCGCCCGGCCGCGAAACCCGACCGCTGGGCCGAAGTCCGCGAGCAGCTCCACGCCGCGCCGCCGCTCGCCCGCGTCGAGATCGAGGTCGCCGGCGCGGACGAATTCGTCCTGCTCGTGGCTCGCCGCGAGGCCCATGGCTTCGACATCGTCGCCCCGGTTGCCGACCAGGCGCTGGTCGACAAGGCGATCCGCAAGAGCGCCGCCTGACGGCCCCTGCAGGCCGTCATCCCCGCGAAAGCGGGGATCCAGCTTGTTCTTCTCTCCGCCCGTGACTTGTTGGCGAGTGCCAAAAGGAAGCGGGATTCCCGCCTTCGCGGGAATGACGAGAGGTATTTCAGTTCCTCACGGACCTGCTAGAAGCGCCACCGCAGGGGTTTGACGACCAAGGAGTCGCCTCGATGCGTGCTGCCCTTTTCGCGCTTGCCCTTTTTGCCCCGCTTCCCGCCTACGCCCAGGATCCTGCGCCGCGGACGGTGGAGGTCAACCTCTCCAGCTTCGCCTTCAATCCGCGCGCAATCGCGCTGACCGCGGGCCGGCCGGTCATCCTCCACCTCGTCAATGCAGGCGGCGGCGGCCACAATTTCTCGGCCCCGCAATTCTTCGCGGCCGCGACCAATGTCTCCGGCCCGGTCCATGAGGGGACGGTCGATGTGCCCGGCCATCAGAGCGTCGATATCACCCTGACCCCATCGCGTGGCAGCTATCGCCTCCGCTGCACGCACACGTTGCACAGCACCTTCGGGATGAACGGCACAATCACCGTTGAGTAGAGGTACCGCACCGCGACAGGCAGCCCCCTCCCGGGGTTGAAGCCATGTCAGGGGCGGGTCTATAGCCGCGCCACACCGGCGGGACCCGCCAATCGCAAGCTCCGGGAGCGGATTTGATGAAAGCCGAGGTAGCGGGAAACGCCGCTGACCAGCGCCTGTTGGACACTCTTGCCACCCTGTTGCGCCAAGGCGCGCTTCCCGGCGAGCTCGACGATTACAGTGCTGAGGAAGGCCGCGAAGCCGCCGCCTTCATCGCTGCCTGCGCCGGCAAGCGCCAGCCGGGCAATGCCCTGGTCCGGGTGGAATCCACGGGCAGCGCGCTTGGCCACCGGCGGATGCGGATCGGCATCGTCAATGACGACATGCCCTTCCTCGTCGACAGCGTCGCCCAGGCGATCGCCGCCCGCGGCCTGATCATCCACCGGCTCTTCCACCCGGTCATCTGCACGACCCGCGACGACGATGGCTGCCTGAAGGGCGTCGAGGCGCTCTGCGAGGACCGCAGCCGGCGGGAATCGATCATCTATCTCGAGGTCGACCGCGCCGACGCCAAGGTCCGGCAGGAGCTGGCCGCCGAGCTGCAGCAGGTGCTCGCCGATGTGCGTGCCGCGGTGACCGACTGGCGGGCGATGCAGGCCAATATGCACGCCCAGGCCGACACCGTCCGCGATCCGGAAGGCCAGGCTTTGCTGCACTGGCTCGCCGACGGCGCGATGACCCTGCTCGGCTATGAGATCGAGCGGCCGGGCCAGCAGCCCTCCGGCGGGCTCGGCATCATGGGCAAGTCCGACCAGCCGACCGACGAGGGCGGCAGCGAGGGCGCGATCGCCTATTTCGAGAAAGGCGGCCAGGAGCCGCTGATCGCCAAGGCGGACCTGCGCTCCACCGTGCACCGGCGCGTGCCGCTGGACCTCATCGTGGTGCCGCTGCGCGAGCGGGGCAAGATCGTCGGGATCGGCGTCCATGCGGGCCTCTGGACCAGCCAGGCGTTGAGCGCGCCGATCGAGGAGGTGCCGGTGCTCCGGCGCCAGCTCGCCGCTCTGGAAAAGGACTTCGGCTTCGATCCATCCGGCCATGGCGGCAAGGCGCTGCGTCACGCGCTCGCGGCGCTGCCCCGCGACCTGATGGTCAATCTCGCACCGGAAGACGTGAAGGCGCTTGTCTCCACCTCCATCTCGCTGGCCGACCGGCCGCGCCCAGCTTTGATGCTGGTTCGCTCGATCCTGCGCGGCCACATGTTCGCCTTCGTCTGGCTGCCGCGCGACGAGCTCACCACCCGCCGGCGCAACCAGATCGGCGAGATGATCGCCTCCGCCTCGGGGGGACAGATCACCAACTGGTCGGTGGACCTTGGTGACGGCGACCTCGCCCAGCTGCGCTTCACTCTGAACGTCGATGCAAAGCGCGCGACCCCGGACATCCAGGCGCTGGACCGCAAGCTCGACGACATGGTGCGCGGCTGGGTGCCGAGCGTCGAGGAGGCGCTCGCCGAACTGGTCAGCGGCACCCGCGCCACGAAACTGGCGCTCACCTACGCCCCCTGCTTCCCCCAGGCCTATCGCTCGCGCTACCCGGCCGAGGATGCGGCGCTGGACATCATCCACCTCGACGCACTGACCGACGACCAGAAAAGGGGCGTCCGGCTCTATCGCCTGGACATCGATCCCGAATGCCAGCTCCGGCTGAAGATCTACCGCAAGAACGATCTCGTGCCCTTGTCCGACGTCGTGCCGGTGCTGGAGAATTTTGGCTTCCACGTGCTGAAAGAAACGCCGACCCGGCTTGAGGACCACAGCCAGGGCCATATCCACGAATTCGCCGTGGTCACCAGCGACCGCTCCTCCTGCGCCCCGGTCATCGCCCGCGCCAAGGTTGTCGAATCCGTGGTCGAGGCGGTGCTCGAAGGCCGCTCGGAAAATGACGCCTTCAACCAGCTGCTCGTCTCGGTCGGGCTCTCGCCAGAAGGCGTGGTCTGGTTCCGCGCCTGGTTCCGCTACCTGCGCCAAACCGGCCTCTCTTATTCGCAGGTCACCGTGGTCGAGGCGCTGCGCCGCGCGCCCGCCGTCGCCGGCGGCCTGATCGCCTTGTTCGAGGCTGTGCACGATCCCGACCTCAAGGGCGACCGCGACAATGCGATCGAGGCGGCCCAGCGCAAGATCGAGCGCGGGCTCGCCGAGGTCGCCGCGATCGACGAGGATCGCATCCTCCGCCTGATCCGCGGCGTCATCCAGGCGTGCCTCAGGACCAACGCCTTCGCCCCCTCGGGCGAGGAGGCCCTGGCATTCAAGCTCGATTCCAGACTCGTCCCCAATCTGCCGGCGCCCCGGCCCTGGCGGGAGATCTGGGTCTATTCGCCCCGGCTGGAGGGCATCCACCTTCGCGGCGGCCCGATCGCCCGCGGGGGCCTGCGCTGGTCGGACCGGCGCGACGATTTCCGCACCGAGATCCTCGGCCTGATGAAGGCGCAATTGGTGAAGAATGCGGTGATCGTGCCGACCGGCGCGAAGGGCGGCTTCTATCCCAAGCAATTGCCGCCAAGCTCCAACCGCGACGCCTGGCTCGCGGAGGGCACCGAGGCCTATCGCATCTTCATTCGCACGCTCTTGTCGGTCACCGACAATATCGTCGGCGGCCAGGTGATCGATCCGGACCGGGTGATCGGCGAAGACGGTGACGATGCCTATTTCGTGGTCGCCGCCGACAAGGGCACGGCAACCTTCTCAGACGTTGCCAATGCGATTGCGATCGACCGCAACTTCTGGCTGGGCGACGCCTTCGCCTCGGGTGGCTCCAACGGCTACGACCACAAGGCGATGGGCATCACCGCCAAGGGCGCCTGGGTCTCCGTCCAGCGCCACTTCCGCGAGATGGGCGTCGACGTCCAGAAGGACACGATCCGCGTCGCCGGTGTCGGCGACATGTCGGGCGACGTGTTCGGCAACGGCATGCTGCTGTCCAAGGCGATCAAACTGGTCGCGGCGTTCGACCATCGCCACATCTTCCTCGATCCCGATCCCGATCCGGCGGCGAGCTGGAAGGAGCGCAAGCGCATGTTCGCTCTGCCCCGCTCCTCCTGGGCCGATTATGACGCCAAGCTCATCTCCAAGGGCGGCGGCATCTTCCCGCGCAGCCAGAAATCGATCCCGCTCTCGCCCGAAGTCCGCGCAATGCTCGGCATCGACGCGGCGGAGATCGAGCCCGCGGCCCTGATCAGCGCGATCCTCGTCGCGCGCGTGGACCTGCTCTGGTTCGGCGGCATCGGCACCTACGTGAAGGCGCGCAGCGAGAGCCAGCAGGAGGTGGGCGACCCCTCCAACGACGCGATCCGCGTCAATGCGGCGGACCTCCACGCCAAGGCGATCGGCGAGGGCGCCAACCTAGGCATCACCCAGGCCGCGCGCATCGAGTTCAGCCAGAATGGCGGCCGCATCAACACCGACTTCATCGACAACAGCGCCGGCGTCGATTGCTCGGACAATGAGGTCAACATCAAGATTCCGCTGAACGGCGAGATGATCGAGGGCCGGCTCGGGCTGGAGGAGCGCAACCTCTTCCTCGCCGAGATGACCGACGACATCGCCGTCATCGTGCTCGAGGACAACCGCCTGCAGACTTTGGCGCTTTCCATCGCTGAGCGCAGCGGCGCGCAGGGCCTGCCGCAACAGGTCCGCGTCATCGAGATGCTGGAGGAAAGCGGTCGGCTCAACCGTGCCGTCGAGGGGCTCGACACGAACGAGGAGCTGCTCCGCCGCGCCCAGCAGAACCGGGGACTCACGCGGCCGGAGCTGGCCGTGTTGCTCTCCAGTTCCAAAATGGCGCTGCAGGCGGCGATCGAGGAAACCAGCTGGACGGATGATCCGACTCTGGTGCCGGAGCTGCTCGCCGCCTTCCCAAAGGCCATGCAGGAGCAGCATCGCGATGCGATCCTGAACCATCGCCTCAAGAAAGAAATCATCGCCACCAAGGTCGCGAACCGGGTGGTCAACCGGCTCGGCATCACCGCGCCCTTCGCGCTGACCGAAGAGGAAGGCGCGTCCCTCGGTCAGGCCGCCGCCGCCTTCCTCGCGGCCGAGCGGCTGTTCGACATGCCTGCGCTCTGGCGCGAGCTGGATACCGCCGACCTGCCCGAGCGGACCCGCCTGGCCCTATTCGAGCAGGCGGCGATGGGCCTCGAGCTGCATGTCGCGGACCTGCTCCGCGTCACCTCGCCGACGCTCAGCCCCGGCGAGATCGTGGCGACGCTCGCCCCGGGCCTCGCCAAGCTGACCGCGATGGTCGACGATCTGTTGCGCCCGGAGACGCGCGGCGAGGCGAACAGCCTTCGCGCCCAGCTCGACGCGCTCGGCGCGCCGCGGCAAATCGCGAACAAGATCGTCCGCCTCTATGAGCTGAACGGCGCCGTCGGCCTTGCCACGCTCGGCCAGAAGCACAAGCTCGACGAGGTCCAGCTGACCCGCGCCTATACCAATCTCGGCGAGGCTTTGGGGCTGGACTGGGCGCTGCACGCCGCGACGACCTTCCAGGCGCACGACCAGTGGGAGCGGCTGCTCACCGCTGGCCTCGCCCGCGATTTCGAGCAGCTTCGCCTCGAATTCCTGGAGCGACGCAAGTCGGCCGATCCCGCCGCGGTGGTCGATACCTGGGTCGCCGAGCAGGGGCCGCGCATCGAGCAGTTCCGCCGCACGGTCGAACGGGCGCGCACCGCCAGCATCACCACCGCGCCGATGCTCGCCCAGATCGCCACCCAGGCGAGGGTGCTGCTCGCCCGCTAGTTGACCCGACGATCTCCTACTGTATTATGTAAACAATACAGTAGGAGATCTGGATGCTGCCCTTCGCCCTCTTGCTCGCCGCCGCCCAGGCCGCGGCGACGCCGCTGCCTTTGCCGGAGGGCGCGGCGCTGACCGAGGCGATCCGGGCGCGCGACGCCGCCTTGTTCGCTCTGGTGTTCGACGCCTGCGAGCCCGAGCGGCTGCGCACGATGGTGACGCCCGATTTCGAAATGTATCACGACCGGGGCGGCGTCGTCGCGACGACCGGCGAGGCCTTTGTACAGGACTATGCCCGATCCTGCGCCGCCCGGCAGGCGCCCGACGCCTGGCGCTC